>NZ_JBEWYW010000038.1:0-1153 GCF_041366475.1 Pseudalkalibacillus sp. JSM 102089 | reverse complement strand
CCCGTCCGCCGCTAAGATCAGGGAGCAAGCTCCCATCTCTTCGCTCGACTTGCATGTATTAGGCACGCCGCCAGCGTTCGTCCTGAGCCAGGATCAAACTCTCCGATAGAAAGCTTAATCTAGCTTTTAAAACAATGTTTTGTTTCCGTAGAAACAACTACTTACATGGCGTTTCGTTCAGTTTTCAAAGATCAATTTTTCTTTCAATGTCGTTTTCAGCGACCAAACCATCATATCATGATTCGTTTGTCAGTGTCAACAACTTTTTTAAAATTAATTGGTGGAGCCTAGCGGGATCGAACCGCTGACCTCCTGCGTGCAAGGCAGGCGCTCTCCCAGCTGAGCTAAGGCCCCGTTGGTATGAATGGTCGGGAAGACAGGATTTGAACCTGCGACCCCTTGGTCCCAAACCAAGTGCTCTACCAAGCTGAGCTACTTCCCGTAAAAAGAAGAAAACCAACAAAATAATGGTGCGCCCGAGAGAAGTCGAATCCCTAACCTTCTGATCCGTAGTCAGACGCTCTATCCAATTGAGCTACGGGCGCAAAGTCTAATTTAGTTAATGGAGCGGAAGACGGGATTCGAACCCGCGACCCCCACCTTGGCAAGGTGATGTTCTACCACTGAACTACTTCCGCGCAATTGGTGCGGGTGAAGGGACTTGAACCCCCACGTCGTAAGACACTAGATCCTAAGTCTAGCGCGTCTGCCAATTCCGCCACACCCGCAAATGCATGGTGAGCCATGAAGGACTCGAACCTTCGACCCTCTGATTAAAAGTCAGATGCTCTACCAACTGAGCTAATGGCTCTTTTCGATAAGAAAAGCTGGTGCCGGCCAGAGGACTTGAACCCCCAACCTACTGATTACAAGTCAGTTGCTCTACCAATTGAGCTAGACCGGCGATATATGTACCCTTTCGGGTTATAAGAAAATATGGTGGAGGATGACGGGCTCGAACCGCCGACCCTCTGCTTGTAAGGCAGATGCTCTCCCAGCTGAGCTAATCCTCCACTATATA
Organism: Pseudalkalibacillus sp. JSM 102089; assembly: GCF_041366475.1. NCBI lineage: Bacteria > Bacillati > Bacillota > Bacilli > Caryophanales > Fictibacillaceae > Pseudalkalibacillus > Pseudalkalibacillus sp. JSM 102089. The sequence goes on along the minus strand of NZ_JBEWYW010000038.1, from coordinate 132 downwards.
AGCCTAGCGACGTCCTACTCTTGCAGGGGGAGATCCCCCAACTACCATCGGCGCTGAAGAGCTTAACTTCCGTGTTCGGCATGGGAACGGGTGTGACCTCTTCGCCATCATCACTAGACTAACAGGATGTTA
>NZ_JBEWYW010000037.1:0-1298 GCF_041366475.1 Pseudalkalibacillus sp. JSM 102089 | reverse complement strand
TGAAGTGACCCCTGTCAAGTAGACAGGAATTAAAAAGCATTTTTAAGCAGCCTGAGCTCTATACTTATAGGGGCTCAGGTTGTTTAATTTCTTTTGAAATCTTTGGTGATTGTAAAATCGTATGTATTTGTGGACTGCAAACTTAACCTCTTCAGAGGTTTGGAAAGAGTATAAGTAAAAACATTCTGTTTTAAAGTGGCTGAAAAAGTTCTCCATACATGCATTGTCCCAACAGTTTCCTTTTCTGGACATACTTGATTTCATTTTGTACTTATTAAGCAGTTTGTTATACTGTTTCGAGGTATACTGGAACCCTTGGTCACTGTGGAGCATAATGCCTTTTACGCTTCGTTTTTTTCTAGCCTTCTTCACTGTATCCATGACTAATTTAAGATCGTTTCTTCTACTGATTTCATAGGCTATTATTTCGTTATTATACAAATCCTTAATGGCAGATAGATACAGTTTTTGTCCATTAAAAATTAAATAGGTAACGTCGGTTACCCATTTTTCATTTGGTTTTGAAGCTGTAAAGTCCCGATTCAAATGGTTATTTGAGATGACATAAGCTTCCTTCTTACCATAGTAAGGTCGCTTCCTTCTGATAACAGCTTTAAGGCCTAATTCTCCCATCAAGCGTTGAACTCGTTTGTGATTCATATGTAGATTATGCATCGTCTTAAGCCAGGTCTGTACTCTTCTATACCCATAGATCCCTTTAAGTTTTGTGTGACACTCCATAATCAATTTTTTGATTTTATGATCTTCTACCTGTTTAGGAGAAGAGGATTCTTGGCGTTTTAACCATTTGTAGTATCCAGCCCTTGATACACCTGTAAGCTCGCATAAGAGTTGAACGGTGTACTTCTTAGACATCTCTTTAACAACCTCATACTTCGTACTAGTAAGTACGACTTCCATTCCCCCTTTTACTTTCCTAAGAGCTTTTTTAGCATTTCATTCTCAGCTTCTAATCGTTTAATTTTTTCTTCTGGATCCTCAGGACGTGTTCTTGGTCTTCCTATCCCAGGTCCTTTAGCTCTCCCACGCTTCTCCTCGAGGCCCTTTATTCCTTCTGCCTCAAAGTGTTGAACCCATCGGCGTACCATTTTAGGAGTTATTTCTAATTCTCTACCTACTGTTTTGTAGCCCATACCTTCTTTCAGATACATATCTACAGCTTTTTTCTTGAATTGAATATCATATGTTTTATTAATTTTACCCATAGAAAAATCCCCTCCATAATAGACAGCTTAGTGCGCTTTCTTTTTTCTGTCTACTATGAGGGGATCATATCA
>NZ_JBEWYW010000036.1:0-1354 GCF_041366475.1 Pseudalkalibacillus sp. JSM 102089 | reverse complement strand
TCGGAGCGATAGCTGCACAGTGGTTATCGCTTATTGTAACGGGTAGAGTTTAATAACAGCAGGAGGAAACAATGACTAAAAAACGTAGAAAAACAATTCTATTTGCCTTACTAATTCTAATTTTTTCTGTGGTTTATTATTTTTTGCAACTTAATTGGATTTCTGTAACAAAGGAAACCGTTCATTTAGATGATTTGCCAGAAGAATTTAATGGATATAAGGTTGTGCAATTATCAGATTTGCACAATAAAGAATTCGGATATGGAAACAAAAGACTGGTTAATAAAATCCACGAAATTAAACCGGATACGATTGTAATAACAGGCGATATGTTAACTAACACAAGAGAAGTACCAAATAACGGGAATGTTTTAATTACGTTCCTTGAAAACCTTAATAATGATTATCCGATATATTATATTACTGGTGAACACGAGGAAGGTTTATATTATGAGGATAGAAATAAGTATCAAAAAGAAGGTACCAAAGAAGTATATGAAGAGAAATTAAGTAATATGGGCGTTACAGTGCTAAATGATGAGCAAATAACAATCACACGACAAAATGCTGAAATTAATTTGTATGGGTTGAGAGAGCATTTATCAGGAGAAATCCAAATCGAGGAGCGACTGGGTAAAACGAGTGAAAACGAAGTCGATATTTTGCTTTCGCATAGACCCTTTTATTTTGATGAATACGTGAATTGGGGCGCGGATTTGGTTTTCTCTGGCGATACACACGGTGGAATGGTACGGCTACCATTTATAGGTGGGATCGCATCCACAGAAGGTTTTTTTCCTCGATATGATGGTGGTTTATTTCAAAAAGAGAACTCGATAATGAATGTAAGTAGAGGTTTAGGAAACAATCCAATTCCTCTTAGAATTAATAACAGACCAGAAATAAACGTTATTACACTGAAAAGTAAATAAGGTTTAGATTTTACTCAATTAAAGGGGTCTAAAGTAAAAGACTCCTCCAATAAATATCTCGAAATCGAATCTTAAAGAAACTCGGAGCGATAGTTGCAATTTTATTATCACGTATTGTGCGCACGGAACAGTTTGAATTAAATCACTTCCAATGGTTTTAAATTTATCTACAAAACAGTAAGGGTGATATTATGATTGGTTTATTTTTTATGTATTTTCTTATTATGTTTTTGATTGCTAGATTGATTAGCCTGTCTGGAAATATAAGTTGGGTACCCACAATAAGAACTACAGTCAGGAAGGATGCAAAGATAGCAGCAATTATTTCTTTATGTTTTGTGATTTTTCTTTAGCTAACGGATACGCTAGTTTAATATTTGTGTCAGAATCTCTCGGAATCGAGTCTTCAACATTTTCGGAGC
>NZ_JBEWYW010000035.1:0-1475 GCF_041366475.1 Pseudalkalibacillus sp. JSM 102089 | reverse complement strand
GGTAGTGCACCCCGGAAGTTAGAGTTAAAAAACTAACTTCCGGGGTGTTTTTGTATGTCAAAGTATAGTGAGAATTTTAAATTAGAAGTTGTGATGGAGTATCTTCAAGGGTCTCTAGGATACCCTTCATTAGCCAAAAAGCATGGAATGCCTAGTCATTCTCCCATCAATGGTTGGGTTCGTGCTTATCAAGCCTTTGGTGAAGAGGGGTTGAGAAGGAAACAGGTCAAACAAGTCTTCCCTGTCCAATTCAAGTTAAATGTATTAAACTTTATGAAACAGACAGGCGCTTCTTATCAGGAGACTGCGATTGCCTTCAAACTGAACAACCCCTCGTTAATCGCGAATTGGTCCAGTACATTACGGAAGGAAGGAATCGATGGCCTCCAAGAAAAAGCGAAAGGACGGTCCTCTATGACAAAAAATCATAAACAAAAATCTTCGAATTCAGAAAAAGAGCTAACGCGTGAAGAACAACTTGAACGCGAAAATGAGCTTCTACGATTAGAGAATTCTTATCTAAAAAAGTTAAAAGCTTTTCAGGAGAACCCGAATGCCTATCTCGAAAAGCACAAGCAGCGCTGGTATTCGAACTCAAAAAAGAAGGATTCAAATTAAAGGACGCTTTACAGAGAGTAGATATTCCTGAAGCCACCTACCATTATCAGGTGAAGCAATTAAAGAACGAAGATCCAAATCAAGAGTGGAAAGAAAGGATCACGGAACTCTTTCATAAGCACGAGGGAAAATACGGCTATCGCCGCATTTACTTAGCGCTTCGAAACCAGGGGTATGTCATTAACCATAAAAAAGTTCAACGGATGATGAGTGAGTTAGGATTGAAGTGTGAAAAATTCACTCGAAAATCCAGGTATAAATCGTACAAAGGTAGAGTTGGAAAAGTGGCTCAAAACCGATTAAAACGCAGGTTCTATACTTCCGTTCGTCTCCAAAAATTCGTCACAGATGTGACTGAATTTAAATGTACAGGAAATGAAAAGCTTTATTTGAGCCCAATGATGGACTTATTTAATGGAGAAATTGTTTCTTTTGGGATTTCCAACCGCCCCACTCTCGACCTTGTATTAAACCCGTTGAAGGAAGTGTTAAAAACCATTCAAACGGAAGCCAAATACCGGACCACCATCCATTCAGATCAAGGGTGGCATTATCAACACAACAAGTGGGTGAAAACATTAAAGAAGAATCGAATCTTCCAGAGTATGTCCAGAAAGGCCACCTGTGCTGATAATGCGGCCATGGAGAATTTCTTCGGGATTCTCAAACAAGAAATGTATTATGGAGAAGAACTTGTATCATATGAAGAACTGAAAAGAAAACTCGAGGGATATGTAGACTACTATAACCATGAACGCGTAAAAGCAAAATTGGCTGGTTTAAGTCCGATCCAATACCGAACTCAAACCAGCCAAACAGCTGCATAATAAAAACTCTAACTTTTAGGGGTCACTACC
>NZ_JBEWYW010000034.1:0-1554 GCF_041366475.1 Pseudalkalibacillus sp. JSM 102089 | reverse complement strand
GGCAAGCTGATTTTAAGTATCTTGCAGTGCTGGAGTTTCAAGATAGAGGTGCTGTGCATTATCACATGATGTGTAACTCACCGTATGTTCCCCAACGTGATCTCTTGCAGTTGTGGCGTAAGGGTGGCGATGATGGTGGGGTTGATATAAGAGATATAAAGCAGGTTGATAATGTCGGTGCATACATGGTCAAATACATGTTGAAGAATACGCATGATGATAGACTGCAAGGGAATAAAGCGTATCTTTCTAGTAAGGGTCTGGCGAAGTCATCTGTAGTACGGGGTACTATCGTGAAAGACATATTGAAGAACTACGGCATATCAGAAGACACAGAAAAGGTGTTCGAATCCTCCTACAGTTCCGAACACCATGGGTGCGTCAGGTATAAAGAATACAACCTGAAGCGTCTTTAATTGTCTAACACTATTATAGCACGTTTGGCACCATATATGCACCAAAGGAAGCCAGGCTGGATACGGAAAGGGGGCACTGCCTTGCAGGGGGTGCCCTACCGTATGCAGGCTGGTAAATTTATGTAGACAATGAGCCAAAATGGCGTTATAATTGAGTTACAACTAAATAACGTTTGAGGTGGCGTTTCGAGAGTGCGTCGCCTTTTTCGTATCTAAAAAAAGAGGAGTGCAGCACTTATGAATAAAGAGAAGTCTGGAGAGCTGAAAAGGCTTAATGTGAGAGTGCGTCCAGAGATGTATGAATGGTTGAAGTCTAACGCTGAATCACGTGGTCTTACATTGAATGCTATGGTCATATTCGCTATTGAGACGTATTACCAACAACAGACGTTGATCCCACAGATACCTGGCATGTTGGATGCGCTAAAAGAGAGTCAAGATGATGCCAGTGGAAGGTGAGCGTAGCGATACATTTACGTTGGGTAGTACCCTTTGATATTCTGCCCCGAAGGGTGGAGGAAGGTGCTTTTTCCTTCCTTCAAAGAATTGGGTTTCAAAGGGTACAGGGCCCCAATGTCAATGTCACCTGAGAACGGCGTTCGTTGAAGGCTCTTACTTAATTTATTTGTACCAGTTAATAAGGCGAAAAATAAACAGGTAGATGAGGATGGGGAGAAAGGCGCATGAGGTTTACTGATTTGAAATTGGTTGCTAATGGTCATGTCTTGGAAGTCTATGAATACGAAAAGGAAGTTTGTTCAGGATTTGAAGGTCAAGGTGGAAGACGAAAGAACGATGAGGAAAAAAGCGAGCGATCAGAAGAGATAAGGAAAACATCATCAGCAAAAGCGAGGAATGAAGTTAGACGACAGGTACTAGCGAATTTTAGCGAGAGAAGTAAGTTTGTTACCTTAACATTCAAAGAGAACATAACTGATATTCAGAGGGCTAATACATACTTTAAAAACTTTATTAAAAGGCTTAAATACTATTTGAAGGCAAAACGGAAGTGGCAAGCTGATTTTAAGTATCTTGCAGTGCTGGAGTTTCAAGATAGAGGTGCTGTGCATTATCACATGATGTGTAACTCACCGTATGTTCCCCAACGTGATCTCTTGCAGTTGTGGCGTAAGGGTGG
>NZ_JBEWYW010000033.1:0-1776 GCF_041366475.1 Pseudalkalibacillus sp. JSM 102089 | reverse complement strand
ATTATTATTTTATAAGAGTCATGTACAATCCGGTCAAGAATCGCATCAGCTACCTGGGCTTGTCCGAGTTTGGAATGCCACCCTTCGGGTGAGAACTGGGAACAAAAGATGGTAGAAGTCCGCTTGAGCCTCGCGTCGATAATTTCTAAAACGTGGAGCACTTGATCTTGAGACAGCTCACTCAGGAGCCATTCATCCAATATCAATAAATCAATCGATCTGTACTTTTTAATCAGTTTGCGAAAACTTCCATCTGCCTCATGTTTGGCAACTGCGAGTTCATCCAATAATTCGGGCAATCGGATATATTTCACCTTGTAGAACTGCCGGCAGGCCTGAATGCCGAAAGCATTTGATATCCATGTCTTTCCATTGCCTGAAGCGCCCATAAGGATAATATTATGATGCTTCTGAAGATAGGTGCCGGACGCCAGCTCTAAAATTAACTGCTTATCCAACTTACGGTCAGCGTGATATTCGATCAGTTCAACGGCTGCGCTCGAGTCATCAAATGTGGCTTGTTTAATCAATCGGTCCAGCTTATTCGATCTTCTGCGATCATATTCTGTATCCACCAATAGGTTAAAACGATCATCAAAATCCATGCCTTGGAAGTCTTTATTTTCATTCTGTAGTTGATATAACTCCGCCATTCCACTCATCTTCATGTCCATTAACTTTCGTAAGGTTTCTTGGTTAATCATTTTTTATCCCTCCCAAAATAGGTAGCGCCTCTGGTAAAACCATAGTCCTCTGTTTGCGGTTCTCCAACTAGCTGTTTGTTCACTTGCTTTTTCTTCTGCCTCTCCAAGATACTTTTAAGAATGGCAACAGTGGGATGGGAGGATATCTCCAGTAAGGTCTTGGTCGCTTCCTCAAGCTCAGATTCCGTTCTTTTAGAGGCTGTACTTCTCAACCCGTTCAATATATTCAAAGCTTTCTTTTCGACATTTGTTTTCAAGATATGTTCAACTAGTCGTTCCGTATTCGGTCCGACAGTCCTTGCCCATTTCCGGTTGTTTTCTGGATTGTGATCGAGATAAAGCCGATGGTGGTCTGGCATGTGATCCGGATTTGTGGCATATGAATCTTCTGTTTTTTGTTTACGTGGATGGGATGCAATCCGCACATCTTTAAAGTACAATTCAATTACATCCGCAGTGATTCGGACATCGACATCCTCGCGGACGTATTCATAAGGGACGGAATAGAACTTATAGTCCACTTGAACGTGGTAGTTCGGTTGAACTTTGGCAGTCGCCCATTCCGTCATCTTGAACCGTGTTGGAGGTAGAGGATGAAGGTGGCTCTTCTCCTCTTCTTCAAACACTTTGGACCTAGAACCCTCGCGCTTTTGGAAATTCATCGTATTGATTTCTTCCAGTTTTTCAAAGATTCGTGCATTTAAATCCTCTAGATGAAAACACTGATAGTTTCGTAGTGATGCAATGATCTGCCTTGATATGTATCCGACAGTTCCTTCTACACTCGCTTTGTCTTTCGGCTTTCTGACGCGACTGGGCACCACAACCGCCCGGTAGTAATCGGCTAATTCCCGGTAAGCTTCATTGATCATTGGATCGCCCCGATGGGGCTTAGTCACGCCTGTCTTCAAATTATCAGGTACCAAAGCCTCGGTAACGCCTCCAAAATATTCGAATGCATGAATATGTGCACGCAGCCAGGAAGTTGATTTCATATCAAGAAATGCCTCTACATAACTCAACTGACTGTAGGGAAGGGTTGCAATGAATACATACGCTGGTATAACCTCGC
>NZ_JBEWYW010000032.1:0-1802 GCF_041366475.1 Pseudalkalibacillus sp. JSM 102089 | reverse complement strand
CCGATTTAATGGAATAAGCCTTTCTCTTCGTTTGCTATCCTTTTGATTTCTCCTACTTTAAATTCAGTGACTTTTTGAATGTTATTTTCATCTGTAAAACCTTGAAAATACTTGTGTATTTCCCATGCTAGCATCATCGTTGTATGGTCTATATAAAGATAGTTAAAGTCTTTCATATAATCTTGTTCTACAATATTTAGCTGTTTTTGCTTCAAAAGTTTCCGATATGCCTTAATTACGAAATGAATTAACTCTATGTCATAAATATCCTGCAACAGAATCGTTATATCTCTCATTGGTGAACCAATTGCTGCCCATTCCCAATCAATAAACCAAATCTGCTCTTCATAATGGAATATATTTTCTAAATGAGGATCTCCGTGAGTTAAGACTAAAGGACTTCTCGCTTCAAAATTACTTAATGATAATTGGTCATATGTATCATTTATTGTTTGGATCCACTCAGACTTTGCCCAATGGTGGCGAGCACACAAGTTTTTCATTTCTTCTAGACACCAATCGCGCCATTCAGAAGTTATTTGATGAATAGGTAACTCGGGGGTATATGGGTTCGACCTTGTATCATGCAGGTCTGATAACCTCTGTAAGATATCAGTGATTACCTTCTTCCTATCTGTTAAAGATAAACTTTCATAGGTGTCTTTTAGTGGTGCCTCAAGGTCATGCATTAAAATTGCCTGGGGAGCAGTATTCCAGACTTGTGCTAATTTGCTAAACTGCTTAATAGGATTTTCAAGTTTTTCATAAATATCTATTTCATTATTTCGATCAGCTGCAAATTGCTTATAGATATAAGCTCCTCTTTGATTCTTATCATCTAAAACATCAACCCTAAATATATTACCTGCATGAGCACCATGAATAATTTCTTTACTTAGTAGCTTCCACCTTTTCTCTCTCATTCTTTCTTCTAAATGCGTCAAAGGATCCTCTCCTTTATTGTTGTGATTGAAACAGGTGGTTAAGATTTATAATGAGTAACTATGATTTATAAGTAATCATCTCAACCATTTCTCTAATGGCATTTATGACAGGTTTCGGTCTGTCGATGTGGATGGCGTGGCCAGCCTCTTTAACTACAATATGCTTACTTGTTTTAGTTAGATACGAAAGGTCAATTTGAAATCTCATCCAGGTATTAAAGGATTCATTCGTATGATGGGGTTGCGTTCCTCCTGTAAGCACGATAAGAGGAATGTTTTTGAGTTTACTTTCTCGAACTTGTTCTAGACTTTCTTCAAATTCATTTAACGAAGATTCTACTAAGAATTGACCTAAGTATTCATTCTTTACTTCCTCAGTAAACAGAGGTACCATTTCTTTATTTTGATCTTCGTGAACTGAATCTATTAGGATTAGTCCTGTTACCTCTTCAGGGTACTTACTCGCATAAAATCGAACATTTACTCCACCAAACGAATGTCCTACTAATATGTATGGAGGCTTGATATTTGCAGCTATAAGTAGGTTTCTAAGATTCTCGACAATTTGTAAACTATGTTTGGATTTATGACTATTATTACTTTTCCCTATACCTTCTCTGTCATAAAAAACACGTTTGCAAAAGTGGATACTTCTTTTCTAATGGATTGCCAATTGTCTAATGCCCACCCATAACCTGATTCAAATACCACCGTTGGGCTAGAGTCAGACATAGCAACATACTCGTAGTAAAGCTCTGTTCCTTCGACATCTATCTTTTGACCATTACTCAAATTTCTCTCCCCCAATAAAGGATTCTTCTTTATCAAGTTAATTTCGATGACCTATAAAACAATCGC
>NZ_JBEWYW010000031.1:0-2151 GCF_041366475.1 Pseudalkalibacillus sp. JSM 102089 | reverse complement strand
TGTTAGTAACGGTGATAAAATCCCTTATAACAACGGTACCAAATTCCCCACTAATAACGGATAATCATTCTATATAACTTTTAGACATGGAGTGTAGAGTGATGGTCCAGACTGGGGAATTTTTTATGATTAGAGAACTTTTTCAAAAAGGTTGGTCAATAACGGCGATTTCTGACGAAACCGGGTTTGATCCCAAGACTATACGAAAGTACATAAAAAGTGATGAGATACCTAAAAGGAAGAGCAGCCAAGCCACTTCGGAAAGTAAATTAGATCCGTATAAAGAGTATCTTAAAACGAGAATAAAAGAAGGAACGACAAACTGTTCAGTGTTGTTTGATGAGATAGAAGCATTAGGGTATGAGGGTAAGATGACTATTCTTAGAGACTTTGTAAGGCCATACCGTACAAGTCCTAAAAAGCAAGCGACTGTTCGATACGAAACCTCTCCTGGTAAACAGGCTCAAATGGATTGGGGAGAGATTGGCAAATATGAAGTAAATGGAGAGGAGAAAGAAGTTTATGCTTTCACTATGGTATTAAGCTATTCTCGTATGAAGTATGTAGAGTTTACAGACAGCATGAATCTAGAAACATTAATGAAGTGTCATATGAATGCTTTTGCCTATTTCAATGGGGTTCCAGAGCAAATACTCTATGACAATATGAAGACAGCTGTTATCAAACATAGCCCAGTAGAAATACGATTTAATCAAAAATTTGAGGAGTTCCTAGCTTACTATGGCATTGCACCGAAAGCCTGCAAACCATATAGACCTCAAACCAAGGGTAAGGTTGAAAATGTAGTTGGTTACGTTAAGAAGAACTTCCTGCAGCGTAGACACTCGAAAACGTTAGAAGGCTTAAACAAAGAAGTTAGAACTTGGCTTGATCAAACAGCCAACCGTAAGGTTCATCAAACGACTCAAGTCCCACCAGAAACACGTTTTCAACATGAGCAAAAGTATCTGGCAAAGTCGAATAGTAAACCTTTGTTTCCTATAAGTCATTGGGAAATCCGGTCAGTGAGTAAAGATTGTTTCATCTCCTATCAAGGAAATCGATACTCCGTACCTTTCCGGTACGTAGGGCAAGAGCTCAAAATAAAACAAACACTTAATCATCACTTAGAAATCTATGATGCCTATGAATGCATAGCTAGACATCCCCTCATGAAAGGAAAAGCGAAAGATCATATTCAAATTGAACATTATAAAGGACTGAAAATGACCTCCGAAGGTTTGCCGACCCAGAGTCATTTACAGTCCACGAAAGAAATTGAAGTAGAACAACGTTCTCTTCAAATCTATGATCAACTGGAAAGTGGTGATCCATCATGAACACCGACAATCTAGTTGAACGCTTAAAGCTTTTAGGTTGGTCATACACTGCTGACCAACTAGATGGTCTTTTAGAAGATTCATCTAAAAATAATGTATCATATTCCGAGTTTCTATACACTCTTTTGTCCAATGAAATTGAATATAAGGAGCAATTAGAATTAGAGAAACGTATTAAAAAAGCAAGGTTACCATATGTGAAAACCATACATGACTTTGACTTTCCTTTTCAACCGAGCTTAGATCCAAAACGAGTGAACGAAGTTCTGACAGGAAGGTATATCCATAATGGAGAAAACATCATTCTACTTGGACCACCCGGAGTAGGTAAAACTCACTTAGCAATATCTATGGCTCTAGAAGCGTTAACTCAAGGCCACACTGCTCTTTTCATTACTGCGAATGATTTTATCAGTGAGTGCCGGAAGGCACATAAAGAAGGACTTATCCAACGTATTATCAAGCGTTACTGTCGTCCAGATCTTCTTATTATGGATGAAATAGGCTATTTTGCCTTCGATGAGGTAAGTGCTCATACCCTGTTTCAAATCATATCAAAAAGGTACGAACAAGGAGCTATGATCTTAACTTCAAACAAGTCTTACGTAGAATGGGGAAAGATTTTTGGTGACGATGTGCTGGCTACGGCCATGTTAGATCGAATTGTTCACCACTCTACTACATTTAATATCAAAGGTGGGTCTTACAGATTAAGAGAAAAAGTAAAAGCTGGCATACAGCCAGCTAAGATACGCTAATATTAGGGAATTTGTTTCCGTTGAAATTAGGGAATTTTAAACCGTTATTGACA
>NZ_JBEWYW010000030.1:0-3441 GCF_041366475.1 Pseudalkalibacillus sp. JSM 102089 | reverse complement strand
TGGATGAAGGTTCGGTAAAAGATGTAACAAATATTTTAAACCAACAAGATAATGTTACGCTTCTACCAAACATCGAATTTGAAAAATGAATTAGTTTGTGAGGTGTTCCATAATCTCGGAGCTTATCTGTAATAAGGTAGGCTCCTTTTCTGTGAACAAAAGATTGAGTTATTCGGGATAATTTGAAATAATTGGCATTGGAGATTTCTTTGGGATAGTATTAGAGATTAAACCGCAAAGAAGTATTGGGGGTAAAATGAGGAAAATCATACTAATAGGATTATTTCTACTAACTATATTAGGAATATCCTCTTGTGGTCCATATAACCTCTTCAAAGATTTTAATGAGGAAAATGAACTTAAAGAATTTGTTTCAAATGATCACAAGTTTAAAGGTCAGGAAATTATAGAAATAGATTATAAAGGATCTGATACCTATTATATTCAAACAAAAGAGGTTGAAAAAACAAGACATTATATCGTAATGAGATATCAATCCTCTGTAATGAATGGACATTGGAAGGTTTTCGAGCAAACCACAATAGGAAACTATTATTAGGTTATTATGATGTTCAATTATCTCGGAGCGATTCACTTATAACGTAATTGCTCTTTTTTTAACTTCTTACAGGACAAGGAGTTTTCTCGAATGACCTACAATTGGAATGATGCTTCTCCAGTAACTAAAAAATTTGTTTTGGATTTGGTATGTGAGACTAAACAAATCATGTGTGATAATTACATAGGTTTTTACCTTCACGGCTCGCTAGCAATGGGAGGATTCAATCCCCAGAGCAGTGATCTTGATGTTTTGGTAGTCACTCACGAATCAATAACAATAGAAACAAAGAGGAAACTAGCAAAACTCTATTTGAATTATTCTACTAATCCGTATCCCATTGAAATTAGCTTTTTGACTAAAGGACAATTGGACAACTGGGAACACCCTTCTCCATATGAATTTCATTACAGTGAATTTTGGAGAGACAGGTATGAAGTTGATTTATTTGAAAATAGATTTACATACTTAAACGATGATATTAAAACTGACCCTGATCTAGCTGCACATATAACCATAATGTATTATCGAGGTATATGTATCGAAGGAAGTTCTATTTTTGAAGTCTTCCCCAGGATCCCTTCATCAGATTATTTATCTTCAATAACAGGAGATTACGAAGAGTGTTTAGCAAACATTGTAGATGATCCAATCTATTGTTCCTTAAATATGTTACGAGTATTTTGGTATGTGAAAGAGGGGATTATTTCATCGAAACAGGAAGCTGGTAATTGGGGACTAACATCACTTCCAGATGAGATGAAAGGTACCATGTATAAAGTTGTGAACAGTTATCAGAGTGAGAAAAGTTCATATCAATTTGATGAAACTGAACTAATTTTTCTAAGAAACTACATCCATAATAACCTACAAGATTTATTTAGCTTAACCAGCTAATTGAAGTGTGCCGATCTTCCGTTAAATCGGAGCAATAGTTTAAAAGAGTGTTTGCTTTATGCTCCAAAGTTGCTGTTATTTGAACAGTAAAGAGAAAGGAATTGATAATGATTCGTTCAATATTTTCTATAGTAAGTTTAAGCTGTATATTTTTATTGACCGCCTGTATAGGGGAGGATTACGATTTCACACCTCCAACAATGACAGTTTGGTACCATCATCTAAACGACTATGATTCATATGAGCTTAAAGAGGCATCCGTGAATTGGGAAGGTCCTAATGAGGAATACAAAAAGACTGTTGTTGATTTTCAATCATTAGGAATCGAACAGAATCAAATTGAGGTCAATGCTGGTTCAGAGGGAAACATAGAATTGGGACATTCTGATTTTAAATTAGAAGAGTTTCAAGTATCTCTGTGGCAAAACAGTGAAGAGATTGAATTGCCTGTAAATAAATCTAATGGTTTTCAATTTCCAGATTCAAAAGGTAACTATATCCTAGAAGTGAATCTGTCTTCTGATATGGGAGATGTTCAATATGTGGGTAACATCGATCTAAATTAACACTAAGTAGGATAAATTCTAGAATTTATCCTGATCCCAAGTCTTCTGGTTTATCGGAGCTAATCTTTAATAAAGATTAGCTCCCTTTTTCTTGCAATTATGGATTGCCTTAAGGTCATCGTTTTGAAATAATTGGTATTGAATTACCGTAAACAATATCCTAGACGGAAATCTCGTAGAAAAGAAGGTCCTATACTATGTCTTTAAAGTTAGAAACTGAACGTTTAAATCTGCAGCCATTTAATAAAGAAGATGCAAGCAGAATAAAGGAGCTAGCAAACAACCAAGAATTAGCTACCATTCTTGGTCTTCCTCATCCATACGAATTAGAACATGCCGAAGAGTGGATCGCCATACAACCAGAGCAAATTCAAAAGGGACTTGAATACCCTCTAACCATAGTAACCAAAAAGGAAAATGAGATAATAGGGACGATTAACATAAGGATTGATAAAAATAACAATAAGGGTGAACTTGGTTATTGGATTGGTAGAGAATATTGGGGGAACGGGTTTGCAACAGAAGCTGTTAATAGAATGATTGAATTTGGATTTAATCAACTGGACTTAAACAAAGTTTGTGCTTCAGCTATATCCAGAAACAAAGCTTCAACTATCGTTTTAGAAAAATCTGGCTTACAAAAAGAAGGTAGATTAAAACAAAATAGACTGCTGCATAATGAGTATGAAGACGTTGATGTGTATGGTCTTTTAAAGTTCGATTTTAAGAGTTAGTTGATAAACAATCGAGACTCTTGATGAATAAAAAAATGATCGAGATATTAAGGAGAGAACCTCTTTGGAGATTAGAGAAATGAAGTATACAGACATTGAAAGAGTAAAGGAAATAGCTAAGCTCACTTGGGAAAATACATATAGCTCATTTATTCCTCTAGATATTCAAAAGAAAACCTTAAAGGAAGCATATTCAGAGGATACCATGACTAATAGATTTGAGAAGTCCATGATGTTAGTTGCTGAAGAGGATGAAAACATTAAAGGGTATGCTTTCTTTTCTAATGGCGCAAATAGCCAAGAAATTTTTCTAGAATCCATTTACGTTCACCCTAGTTTTCAAGGTAAAGGCATAGGAAAGGATCTTTACCTTTCAGGAATAGAAAGGTATGAAAACCCAACCTCAATTTCGCTTACAGTTTATAAAGGAAATACTAATATCACCTTTTATGAAAAAGAAGGTTTCAAAGTAATTAAGGAATCAAAAGGTGATTTTTGTGGTCATCCTGTCACCTTTATAAAAATGTCTAAAAACTTATAAAGACATCTTCCATTAAATCGGAGCGATAGCTGCACAGTGGTTATCGCTTATTGTAACGGGTAGAGTTTAATAACAGCAGGAGGAAACAATGACTAAAAAACGTAGAAAAACAATTCTATTTGCCTTACTAATTCTAATTTTTTC
>NZ_JBEWYW010000029.1:0-3631 GCF_041366475.1 Pseudalkalibacillus sp. JSM 102089 | reverse complement strand
AAATATTCGAATGCATGAATATGTGCACGCAGCCAGGAAGTTGATTTCATATCAAGAAATGCCTCTACATAACTCAACTGACTGTAGGGAAGGGTTGCAATGAATACATACGCTGGTATAACCTCGCGGGTCGAATGATCTATGATCTTAAGCGTCGTTCCTGCCCAGTCCACCTCTAAGATCTCGCCTGGCTTTCTTCTGATTGGCATGGTTAGCTTATACTTCTTTGCGAAGTTCCCATATTTTTCAGCGAATGTTCGATAGGCATAAGGGACTTTTCCATCTTCTCTAGCTGCACTGGCATATTCGTTATGCAGAAGCGTCAGGGTGACATTTTTCTTTTGAAGTTCTTTGTGAACCCACTCGAAATCAACGGGGCAGTATCCCTTTTCAATAGCTTGTTTCTCAGGGAACAAGTAAGTCCCAAGCCACTGATTATTCATGGAATCCTCTAACTCCTTTAACCCTCTTTCTTTAGCCCGCTGGATAACTTGAAGAAGGACATGGGTTAGACCCACCTCTGCCATCTTTTTGATCCACTTAAGACAAGAAATTGATCCACTCGTGCCATAAGTGAGCCACTATCATAAATGATAGTGGCTATAATACTATTTTTGTAGACCGTAACGTTCTCTCATAGATTTTTCACCGTCAATGACAATACTATATGAATCGTGAACAATTCGATCTAGGATGGCATCAGCTAGTGTACTTTCACCTATCTTTTCATGCCAGCCTCGCGGATCAAATTGAGAACAGAAAATAGTAGACCCTTGTTGGTGACGTGCTTCCACAATTTCCAAAAGATCTCTCGCTTCTGTTTCGTTTAACGGAGTTAGAAGCCATTCGTCTAATATAAGTAGATTTACTTTTTTATATTTTGCCATGACCTTTCTATAAACTCCTTCGCCTCTGGCGATGGCTAATTCGTCTAGTAAGTCTGGCAGTCGAATGTATTTCACCTTATAAAACTGACGACATGCTGCGTTTCCAAATGCGCATCCTAAGTTGTAAACGCTAGAATAAAGTTGACAGTAATCGCTTGATGAGATTTTACACTTTTGCTCTATTAACCTAATACTTTAGTAAAATAGTCTGTAAGGTTATTTACTGGAGGTTAGGGTGTTGGAGGAGAAATTAGTGTTATATGTTAATCTGTAATAAGATAGGCTCCTTTTAATTTGAAATAAAGATTGAGTTATGTAGCTGGGTTTGAAATAATTGGTATTAGAGGTTTGTTCAAGATTCTTGAAGAAGTGCAATTGTTCTTTAAATGTAAAAAATGAGAGTTACTCAATTGTGTCAGTTTCATTGGTCAGTGAGAGGAGTTTTACTTTTGAACAAAAAAAAGAAAAGTATCATTGTTGGTATTGTTATTTTAATTGGAATTTTGGTTTCGGCATACGAATTTTATCAACCTGATCGATTAGGTCAGGCTACTCAGGTTGCTCTTGAAGAATTCGAAAACGACTTTAAAGATAGAGTTGGTAAGTATCCTAAAGATATTAATCTTACATCAGTTGAAAAGAGTGACAGTTGGATTATTGCATTCACAATAGGAGATCAATCCCCAAAGACAGAAAAAGTTGCGGAATATGAAGTAACAGAAGAATTAACAATTCAAAATAGTTCTTGGTATGGGACTGTAGATGAAGATGTAAGGAAGGTTGTTTGGGGGCAATTATCATCGGATCAAAAGGATTTCATTGATGGGAATTGGGAAGACGGGACTATATCAAAAGTGAATTTAACAGACAGTATGCTAGCTAATCAACCAAATGAAGTGAATCCAAAAGTAGGAGAAGAAGTTTATGCTATTGCATTTCCTACAAAAAGTACATCATCCACAAATAACGTGATTGTTTATGCTGATGTTGAAAACCATAAATACATAGCGAATGGGCTAGTTGATTGATTTCATTTGAAATCTATCTTCCATTAAATCGGAGCTTATCTGTAATAGGATAAGCTCCTTTTAATTTAAAAAGGATTGTTATATTTACAATAATTTGAAATAATTAGCATTATATTAAAGCGAATTTGTAAGGCTTGGATCTAATTGTAACAAATTATAAAACGAATAATTTTTGGGAGTGATAAGTATTGATCGACTTATTTCAATATAATTGGCAGATTAGAGATGACTGGTTTGTGTGGTGTGATAATATCGCTTATGAAGAATTAATAAAAACACGAACTGGTGGCATGGGCAGCATAATACATAATTTGTTTCATGTAATTGATTGCGAACAAATATGGGTGAATCAAATGAAAGGCACTCCTGTTATTATTAAGGATATTAAAGAAATTAGAACTATTGATGAAGTGAAAGCATTCTCTGAGCAAACGAAATACACAACTAAAAGCTTTATAGAATCTCTTTCTCATAAAGATACGCCTGGAATTTTAGAAGTGAAAACCAAGAAAGGCAAGACAGTTTCATATACTTATGACAAATTGATTAAACATATAGTCTCCCATGAAATACATCATATTGGTCAAATCTCTGTTTGGTCCAGAGAGATAGGGTTAAAACCAGTATCATCCGATTTACTATTTAGAGATTTATAAATTCCTAGAAACCCTATCTTCTACAGTATTAATTAGGCTTATGACTTACAGTGATGATCTAGGATGTTTTTTACAAAGATAGATATAAAGCAAGGGGGAAAGCAATTGAATGCTTTAGCAGTTATTATCGTTATACTTATAGCTTTATGGTCAATTACTAAAACATTGGGTAAGATAACTGACAAAATTTTGGATACACAAAATAAACAAATTGAACTACTAGAAACCATTAAAACAAATCTTGAAGAAAAATCTGATGAAAGGTAAAAAATTATTATTGAACCATCTTCGGAGCAATTGTTAAATAGATTATTCTTCCTACATAAGTTTATTTACGAAAGGGTTATAGCAATGTCTAATCCATATGATTGTATCACTGACTTTATTTTCGTTGAAACTGAAGTATTTGCAGCTGACGTCATATTAGTACCCGGTGCTAATCATCCACAGCTAATGGAAAAGGCTTCATTTCTATATAAGAATGGAATGGCACCATACATACTTCCATCAGGGGGATACAAACCCCATGTAGGTACATCTGAGTGGGAGTATCTAAGAAACATTGGTATTACAAAGGGGGTACCTAACGAAGCTATTCTTAGAGAAGACGAAGCACAGCATACTTTAGAAAATGCACGTTTTTCTTTAGAAGTATTACAGAGTAAAGGCATTAAATATGAAAAGGTTATCATTGTGTGTAAAGCAGGACATTCACGAAGAGCATTGCTTTGTTATCAGGATGTATTCCCAAAGAACACTAATTTTATGGTTTCTCCAGTTGAAGACCGATTCGGTATTACTAAAGAGAATTGGTTTACCACGGAAGTTGGTATAAGCCGGGTCATGACTGAGGTAGAGAAGATTGGTAAATACTTTGGAGGTTTTATTCCGAAATGGGTTGGACGATAATATCTTGATACTGAGTCTTCTAGAAAATCGGAGCGATTGCTTAATAAATTGTAAGTCTATGTAGGCTTTAGGGAGGATTGTAGAATAACCGGGAGGCCAAATAATGAAAAGAAACCTATTGATTATGATTATACTTTCAATATCGCTAAGC
>NZ_JBEWYW010000028.1:0-2937 GCF_041366475.1 Pseudalkalibacillus sp. JSM 102089 | reverse complement strand
CCTTGTTCCTTGAAAACTAGATAGCACAAACAACGACATCCAATAATTATTTTTTATGCAATAACTTAGTAATAACTGATGCGTTATGGCAGCAATGCCTAACAAATCGAAGGTTAAGCTACTAAGGGCGCACGGTGGATGCCTTGGCACTAGAAGCCTAAGAAGGACGGGACGAACACCGATATGCTTCGGGGAGCTGTAAGTACGCTTTGATCCGGAGATTTCCGAATGGGGGAACCCACCATCTTTAATAGGATGGTATCCATTTCTGAATACATAGGGAATGGAAGGCAGACCCGGGGAACTGAAACATCTCATTACCCGGAGGAAGAGAAAGCAAACGCGATTTCCTGAGTAGCGGCGAGCGAAACGGAATCAGCCCAAACCAGAGGGCTTGCCCTCTGGGGTTGTAGGACGTCTCTTTGGAGTTACAAAGGCACGGATAGACGAAGCGACCTGGAAAGGTCCATCAGAGAAGGTAACAATCCTGTAGTCAAAATCCGATGCCCTCCGAGACGGATCCTGAGTACGGCGGGACACGTGAAACCCCGTCGGAATCCGGGAGGACCATCTCCCAAGGCTAAATACTCTCTAGTGACCGATAGTGAACCAGTACCGTGAGGGAAAGGTGAAAAGCACCCCGGAAGGGGAGTGAAAAAGAACCTGAAACCGTGTGCCTACAACTAGTTGGAGCCCGTTAATGGGTGACAGCGTGCCTTTTGTAGAATGAACCGGCGAGTTACGATCCCGTGCAAGGTTAAGCTGAGAAGGCGGAGCCGCAGCGAAAGCGAGTCTGAATAGGGCGAAATAGTACGTGGTCGTAGACCCGAAACCAGGTGATCTACCCATGTCCAGGGTGAAGTTCAGGTAACACTGAATGGAGGCCCGAACCCACGCATGTTGAAAAATGCGGGGATGAGGTGTGGGTAGCGGTGAAATGCCAATCGAACCTGGAGATAGCTGGTTCTCTCCGAAATAGCTTTAGGGCTAGCCTCGCGGCAAGAATCTTGGAGGTAGAGCACTGATTGGACTAGGGGTCCTTACCGGATTACCGAATCCAGTCAAACTCCGAATGCCAACGATTTATCCGCGGGAGTCAGACTGCGAGTGATAAGATCCGTAGTCGAGAGGGAAACAGCCCAGACCACCAGCTAAGGTCCCAAAGTATACGTTAAGTGGAAAAGGATGTGGCGTTGCTTAGACAACCAGGATGTTGGCTTAGAAGCAGCCATCATTTAAAGAGTGCGTAATAGCTCACTGGTCGAGTGACGCTGCGCCGAAAATGTACCGGGGCTAAACGTATCACCGAAGCTGTGGATTGTCTTACGACAATGGTAGGAGAGCGTTCTAAGGGCTGTGAAGTCAGACCGAAAGGACTGGTGGAGCGCTTAGAAGTGAGAATGCCGGTATGAGTAGCGAAAGACAAGTGAGAATCTTGTCCGTCGAAAGCCCAAGGTTTCCTGAGGAAGGCTCGTCCGCTCAGGGTTAGTCGGGACCTAAGCCGAGGCCGAAAGGCGTAGGCGATGGATAACAGGTTGATATTCCTGTACCACCTCCTTTCCGTTTGAACGACGGGGGGACGCAGAAAGATAGGGAGAGCGCGCTGCTGGAAATGCGCGTCCAAGCGATTAGGCTGGTGAATAGGCAAATCCGTTCACCGTGAAGGCTGAGTCGTGATGGCGAGGGAAATTTAGTACCGAAGTCCTTGATTCTACGCTGCCAAGAAAAGCCTCTAGTGAGGAAAAAGGTGCCCGTACCGCAAACCGACACAGGTAGGCGAGGAGAGAATCCTAAGACGATCGGGAGAACTCTCGTTAAGGAACTCGGCAAAATGACCCCGTAACTTCGGGAGAAGGGGTGCTTCCTCGGGTTTATAGCCCAGGGGAGCCGCAGTGAAAAGATCCAAGCGACTGTTTAGCAAAAACACAGGTCTCTGCAAAGCCGTAAGGCGAAGTATAGGGGCTGACACCTGCCCGGTGCTGGAAGGTTAAGAGGAGGGGTTATCCCTTACGGGAGAAGCTCTGAATCGAAGCCCCAGTAAACGGCGGCCGTAACTATAACGGTCCTAAGGTAGCGAAATTCCTTGTCGGGTAAGTTCCGACCCGCACGAAAGGTGCAACGACTTGGATACTGTCTCAACGAGAGACCCGGTGAAATTATAGTACCTGTGAAGATGCAGGTTACCCGCGACAGGACGGAAAGACCCCATGGAGCTTTACTGTAGCCTGATATTGGATTTTGGTACAGCTTGTACAGGATAGGTAGGAGCCATAGAAGTCGGACCGCCAGGTTCGATGGAGGCGTCGGTGGGATACTACCCTGGCTGTACTGACATTCTAACCCAGCACCGTGATCCGGTGCGGAGACAGTGTCAGGTGGGCAGTTTGACTGGGGCGGTCGCCTCCTAAAGTGTAACGGAGGCGCCCAAAGGTTCCCTCAGAATGGTTGGAAATCATTCGCAGAGTGTAAAGGCACAAGGGAGCTTGACTGCGAGACCTACAAGTCGAGCAGGGACGAAAGTCGGGCTTAGTGATCCGGTGGTTCCGCATGGAAGGGCCATCGCTCAACGGATAAAAGCTACCCTGGGGATAACAGGCTTATCTCCCCCAAGAGTCCACATCGACGGGGAGGTTTGGCACCTCGATGTCGGCTCATCGCATCCTGGGGCTGAAGTAGGTCCCAAGGGTTGGGCTGTTCGCCCATTAAAGCGGTACGCGAGCTGGGTTCAGAACGTCGTGAGACAGTTCGGTCCCTATCCGTCGCGGGCGCAGGAAATTTGAGAGGAGCTGTCCTTAGTACGAGAGGACCGGGATGGACACACCGCTGGTGTACCAGTTGTTCCGCCAGGAGCATAGCTGGGTAGCTACGTGTGGAAGGGATAAGTGCTGAAAGCATCTAAGCATGAAGCCCCCCTCGAGATGAGATTTCCCACAGCAT
>NZ_JBEWYW010000027.1:0-5405 GCF_041366475.1 Pseudalkalibacillus sp. JSM 102089 | reverse complement strand
TTAATATCAAAGGTGGGTCTTACAGATTAAGAGAAAAAGTAAAAGCTGGCATACAGCCAGCTAAGATACGCTAATATTAGGGAATTTGTTTCCGTTGAAATTAGGGAATTTTAAACCGTTATTGACAGCAGGATTGTTGAAGACTCAGTTTCGAGATAATTTGAGATTCAGATTAATAAGTGAACTATTTTAATTTTACATCATATACAAAATAAGGTAAAAAAACTGTTAATTAATAATCTCCTAGGTGGTGCTACTAATGAAGCATGATTAAGCACGGGTTTTAATATTATCGCAAATAAAGAACCGGGCTTTGTGGAAATTTTGTTGATTTACGTGAAAGGACATGAATGGAAATGGATGAAGTGGAGTATTGTAGAAATTCTAGGACGATTGTATTAAGTTCAAAAGGTTCTTAAGGTTGAGTTATAGTAATCATTTGGCAAATTTTACAATGTATAAGAATGGGACTTTTGTCATTAAATAATAACTTTAATTATAGTAAACTAATAAAAAGTACTCAAATCACCACATTCTACTTTGGGTATATGTACCTATTTATTCGATTGGACATCTTGTTTAAATCAGATCTACATTTGAATGGAATTTCTTATTATACAAACGTTCTTAACGTTCATGAGCCTTTTAGAATTCCATTTTTAAAAGTAAAGCACGATATTAAACTACTTTTTCTTTAGGTCTATTGTCATCGTTGACAAAAATTAACTGTTTTATTAGCATAATATTTGTTCCATTAATTCACTAGGGGAGGAATTATTATGAAGAAAAAATTAGTAGCAGGGGTTTTATGTGCAGCAATGGTGGTTCCAACTGCAGCAAGTGCAGCATACCAAGGTTATGTTGGGTATAGCCTTCCTTCATTTTCAGGAAATAACTACACTGGTTACCACGAGAAAGCAACGTCAGACGACTACATTAAAAATATTGTTGAGAATTATGAAGGAACTAGTACAGGTAACTTTTGGGCTCAAGATTCCGGCGGTTCCATTTCATCGAAGTACAATCAAAAAGAAGGAAGTTATGCGAAAATCAACTTTAACCAAGGTGGTAAATCTAAAGGAAACGATGTAAGAATGGCCATGGAAAATGAAGAGTATTGGAGTACCAACGCCTTTGTTGCTGGTCGTGTAGATTTTAGATAATCATTGTTTCAATTGAAGAATTTGATTTCTAATCTATTGAAACGTCATATAAAGTCCATATTACAATAGTAATATGGATTTTATGACGTTTTACTGTGCTTTCCAATATTTATAAAATTAATAAATTAGCTTATTAAATGAATATCCATACTACATTAATTTATTTTTTTAAGGGATGTGAAACTATGAATACATTAAAAATGGAGATAATAAATTCCTTAAAAAGAAAAGAACTTCATTTTGTTTTTATTTTTATGCTTATTGTTGCAGTTTCTGCATTTTTAATTGAATGCCTAGCGTTTTATGGATCTGATATTCGGTTTGTAAGGTCAGCTGCAGAAAGCACTCTTATGCAAGGGGTATATGCAAGTTCGGTAAGGTCAACATTGTTTTTTGTCCTTCCCATAATTTGTTCACTTGTTTATTCTGATTCATTTTATGTTGATTATAATAACGGGGTATACAAAAACATTATATCTAGAGTGAGCAAAGGAAAATATATTTTCACAAAGTCTTTAGTAGTGTTTAGTAGCACCTTTCTCGTGTTTTTTTTCACATTATTTATTAATGAATTATTGTGTCTTATCACATTTCCTCAGACAGGACTTGATAATATTGCTTCTTTGCCACCCTATGATATTGGAATTCAAAACTATAATGAGTCTTACGTTTTTGATAAGTTACGATTAGAATCCCCTTTTTTATTCAATACTTTATCAGTTTTTATCATTAGTATTTTTGCAGGGTTGTTAAGTTTAGTAACCTACTCCATCTATTTTATGTTCTTAACAAAAAATAAAATTGTAGGCATAATGGTTACTTTTATTTTCTATATTTTAATCAATATTGGACTCGCAATGCTCGATTTTGCCAAATTAACGATGTTTAATCAATTAAACCCAAGTCATGTCGGGACTATAGCTCAATTAGTAGCTTGGATAATTGGATTGTTGATTATTGCTGCTTACTTTATTTATAAAAAAGGGATAAAAAAAGAATGGGTTATTGAGAGTTAAAGGAAGGTACATAAATGGATCGTACTTCAAAAGAAATCATAATCATTTATTTAAAGTCAAAAAAAGTAATTTTTACATTCTTTTTGTTATTGATAGTATTTTCAATTAATGCCATTTCACTTAAGAATAATGATTTTAATAATGATCTTATACTAATTCAATTTTTTCAGATGAACTTTAATAAATTAATAGTCTTGTTTATTATTGTGCCGTGCTTCTTCTTTTTATTAAATGAGGCATTAAGTATGTTTGACCAACACAAAATTTTAATAAGGTATACATTTATAAAAAAATGGTGGTTGCAAAAAACTATAACCTTATGTTTCATAACATTTTTATTTGTTTTGATAGTTAATGTCCTTTTTATCATTTCTCTTATAGGGACAGGGGTTATTGCTTACTTTAGTATTAGCTTTTTTATATACTGGTTTTTAGGTTTTTTTCTTCAATATATTGGATTTATTCTAATAAGCAGTATATACCTTACGTTAGTATATTTATTTAATAACAATTTCCTCTCTATAATAGTAACCTACCTTTTTTTGATTTTTCCTTTTTCAATAACTGGTTTATTTTTTGTTAAGGTATATACTTTTCCGGAATTTATGTATTTAAGTAATGTATTTGATTATGATTCAACCATACCCAATTTTCTAATTGGATTTCCTATTTCAGCCCTAATTTCGTGTTCAATATTAATGTGCAATTACTATATTATTAAACGTCAAGATATATTTTGGAGTAAATAAAATGTATTTACGAAAAATCGCTCACAATCAAGTTTTTAAAAATTTACTTTTTACTATTGGATTAAGTGTAATTTCGAGTTGGTATTACATAGGATATGCTAATGCCGTTTCTTCAGAAACTTCAAGTATAGGTATGCTAATATTTTTAACGTATAGCAGTTTAGAATTTTCAAGTATTAAACATGTGATACCAGTGTTAATTTGGATGCTCCCACAGTTTTTCTTAGTTTATATTTTAGGGCAATCTATTAACAATTCGTTTAGAAATAACGCTAAATATATTTTTACGAGAACGAATAATAGGACAAAATGGTTAATGAAAAATGTAAATCAACTATTTCTAAATAACTTTCTATTTTTTATAGTACATTTTTCAGTGGTCATTCTTATGGGGTATTTAAATGGAATGTTAATTAAGACATCATACGGTCTATTGATTATTGGAGTTGTTTTTTTTCTTCAAGTATCAGTTAGTTACTTGCTGCTATTAGTTATTAATATATCTTCATTATTTTTTAATCTTACATATTCATATGCAGTGATTTTGTCGCTTCATATATTTTCCATTATGATAATAGGAATAATCGGAGAATTAACCCCACAATATTTAGTGCTCTGTAAATGGTTGCCTGTATCCCATATATTTCTAGCTTGGCATGATTTGAAAATGATTGAAGATTTTCAATCAATCTTAACAATTAATTATATTCAGAGATTTGATTTGATCTTTTCTATAGGTTATTTACTAGTATGTTACTTAGTAATTATCTGGATCTCTATAGCAAGGATTAAAAAAATTGATATCTATTAGGAGGGAAAAGGTATTGAAATTCATTGAAATAAAAAATTTAACAAAAGTAATTAAGGGTACAGAAATATTGAAAGATATAAATCTATCCTTAACAGCAGGTAGAGTTTATGGTTTTGTTGGTGGTAATGGATCGGGAAAAACTATGCTCTTCAGAGCAGTCAGTGGTTTAATAAAACCTACTCACGGAACAATTAAAATAAAAAATGAAGTTTTACATAAAGATATTTCCTTTCCTAGAGATATAGGAGTCATCATTGAGGCGCCAGGTTTTTGGGATCATCTTACAGGATTTGAAAATTTAAAATTGCTAGCGAAAATCAAAGGGAAAATAAATGATAATGACATTCGAAATGTTTTAGAAAAAGTAGGGCTTCAAAAAAATGATCTTAGAACATATCAAAAATATTCACTTGGAATGAAACAGAGGCTAGCTATAGCTCAAGCAATAATGGAATCACCAACACTTCTTATTTTAGACGAACCGACAAATGCATTAGATGAAGATGGAGTTAATCTTGTGCGGTCTATTCTTTTAGAGGAAAAGAAAAAAGGTGTTACTATTCTAATAGCTAGTCATAATAAAGAAGACATTAGTACACTTACTGACGATATATTTAAAATGAATAGTGGAAAATTAGTGGAATTAGAGAAAGGATAACAATTCGATGAAGAAGCTAATCAAGACATTATATATGGTGGCTACTGCTTTAATTATTGGAAGTATTATCTTCGGTCTAGTTACAAAGAACTCATTCGTAGAAAATGATACGACCAATATATCCAAAGAGTATGAAAATTCAATAGTCTCATTAAATGATAACGACGAATTTAGTAAAAAATATTTTAATAATAATATAGAAAATATTGATCAATTAATTGGGGAATCAGATCTTATCGTTAAAGGACAAGTTACAAATGATAGGATCTTGTTTAACCAATCTTTAAAAACAAAAATTGTCATTAACCAAGTAATAAAACAAACTTCTGGAAATGTTAAATCTGGAAATGAAGTTTATGTTTTTGAACCTAGTTATTTTCTTTATGATACTTACGTTGTGGAAGCAGGGTACAATATTATGAAGGAAAACGAAGAATATATCTTATTTTTAAAACATTTAGATGTACCGAAAGACTATGAATATAAGAACAATGAGGCAATCACTTTTCTCCCCACATCCACATATTTCGGGAAATATAATCTCGATAAAAAGGGTAATACGAAGGTGTTAACTAATATAAACCAAATATCATATGAGAAAGTCCAAAATTTTGGGGTTATTTCCGGTAATGAAAATTTAGTTAGTAAATTTGAGAGTTTTAAACAAGAAATTGAGAATGAATTTTATTAACCATCGTCCTGAGTATTGCGGAACGAAAAAGCCACTTGTGCGAAGTTTTGAGCCATCAATTGCGGAGAATGGAGCCAGTGAATGCATAGAAGAGAGCCACCGGGTAAATTTCACTAGTGACTCTCTTCTTTAATATGGTCAACGAGGAGCGACTAAACTATGCCTTTCACGCATTGATATGTGGCCATCGATTATTATTTTATAAGAGTCATGTACAATCCGGTCAAGAATCGCATCAGCTACCTGGGCTTGTCCGAGTTTGGAATGCCACCCTTCGGGTGAGAACTGGGAACAAAAGATGGTAGAAGTCCGCTTGA
>NZ_JBEWYW010000026.1:0-6901 GCF_041366475.1 Pseudalkalibacillus sp. JSM 102089 | reverse complement strand
CATGGGAAATACACAAGTATTTTCAAGGTTTTACAGATGAAAATAACATTCAAAAAGTCACTGAATTTAAAGTAGGAGAAATCAAAAGGATAGCAAACGAAGAGAAAGGCTTATTCCATTAAATCGGGCATTTGTTGAAGAATATTAAGCAGCTAATTCTTATATTGAGTAATCATTAGGGAAAGCTAATCAAAAAAGTGAGAGGTAAACATATGAAAAAAACTCTATTGATTACATCCCTTCTGGCTTCAGTAGTTCTTTTTCCTAAAGAATCAAATGCTATCTCAATGCCTTGCAGTATGGTGTTAGACCCAATCGATGAAGGTCTTACTAATGCAAGAGGAAGTGCACTAGTTTATAAAGTTCAATTAATTCCACCAAGCTTTGCAAGAACTAATATCAGTATCTTAAGTGTTCATCTACCTGAACCCTCTACATACGGCGAATATGATATTTATGAGGGATTTGCTTTTATACCTGGTGAAATAAGCTGGAGGTTCAGACTTTATCCTACTCCAGAAGAAGATAGTCCTACCTGGTCGGGAAGGTTTGACTTGATCACCGCAAAATTAAACAATGCTAAAGTTCAAGTGAGAGCATCCAATTCTAAAACTGGAAAGTTGGGACCAGTGGTTCTGAATAATGATATTCTAAGCTGTAAATAGCTTACTCCATAAACTAGGAGCGATTCATTAATGCCAAAACAGCCGAGAGTTAAGGTTTTGTATCTAGTAAAGGGGGGAGATCTAAATTAATGAGAATACATATAGAGCATTTAAAGCATTTTGTCTTGGAGTAATCACCATTTCATTTGCATTTCTTTGTTTTCATATTTATCAAATCAGTGGAGAGTTAGAATCTATTAGGCAAGGAATTCATAACATAGTGGCAGCAATAGCTAACAGCTAAACAAAGCAGCGTATCATCTATATTTTTATTTCCTCAAGAAAAGGGAGCGCTTGTCGCTCAAAGGGCATTATAAATTTTTAATGAAAGGATTTGTGCTATTGAAATTATTGGCATCATTAATATTTGTGTTTTTTACCCAGTTACTTCTTATCATTATGTGGGGAGAGTATGTCTGGTTATATAAGTTTTCAAATGGTGGTGTAGGAGGATCAGCATTACAACAGGTGCAGCCAATTTTGTGGATTATATTATTCATAGAATTAGTGTTGGGGGAATGCTCTAGTTAGATACACCATTAATAAAAAACAATAGTATTGATAACTCAACAATAGGGAGCTATTGAAGAACAAGGCTACAGTCCTTCGTTGCTGAAAAGATGAAGTATACAAGCTGAGAAAAGCGAATATACCAATAAAAACACTCTTTCAGGAGGGGATAGGTATTCGCTTAATATCATTCATCTTCGGAAATCCAAGTGAACCATCTTTCTGTGTCGGAGGAGTAGTATGTGCATCAATAGATAATTTAATAGTTACTTTTTTAGCGTTATTGGTTATTTACTTTGGCTATAGGTTTATCTATAAACAGAAGTAATAAAATTATTCTCCATATATCTAGTGGGATAGATATTATTTCTTCCATAATCTCGGAGCTATTTTTGAATAACTGGAGAAACCCAATTTGGGCGAGGAACCTTTGTCTTTTATAAAATGAGTTGACTTAATATAAACATAAGAAGTAAAAGTCCAATTCCTAAAGCTCTTACTCCATAAAGTTGACTTTCTGATAATGCAGCCCCTTTCATACTCCTCCAACTGGGGTAAAAGAAGCCGATCACTGGAGCTGCGATTAATCCTATAGTCATTAATATTACTGCTAAGAATTCCATAATAGCCACCCTTTCTTTATAATAACTAGTAACCAAATAATCTCCATATCAAACAAGAAGAACCAGGTTATACTCATTGCAGCTGTAGTTTTAATATTGAATTGAGTTCATTTTTCCACTAAATCGGAGCTATTGTTTAATAGAGTACATGATTTTGTTTCATAAGCTAGGACCCTCGGAGTATCGTTTCTTTACTGTCATAATAAATTTGGGATAAATTCGGAAAAATGGAGGAGCAAATGGTTATTAACAAGTTTGATGAGTTTTTGAAAATCACCAAAAAATTAAACAATATTGACATTATTCCATTACTAATGGGCTCGGTTGGCTTAGAAGTAATTACTAGTAAGAGTTGGAATGCCCAAGACTTAGATATTCATGTACCTGGTGATAAAAGAGGGTGGGAAGTAGCACCGGAATTATCTATACATAACTGGATGGATATTGTAAATATCATGAACTCCATGGGATATAGGTTAATTGATTTGCATGAACATGAGTTCTTCAACGAAGGGTTATCAGTTGAGTTTGGTATCATTGACACTTTACCAAGCTTCGCTGGAGTACAATTAGAAGACTTAGAGATGCAGCAACATGAAGGAGTTAAGTATTATTTGCTGACCCCAGAACAATATTTATGTGTTTATAATGCCTCATCAAAAGATAGTTATAGGGCAGATCAAAGCAACAATAAAGATATAAGAAAAATAGAGTTTTTGAAAGAAGCAGGATTTAATAACTAAATTCCTATGATTTATCTGTACTGTTAGATGTGTGAAGGAAATGTTCCTTTTTAAGTATCTCGAATTTTTGTATTCAATATAATCGGAGCTTTTCTTCGATGAATGTGTAGGACCAAAACCTTAATTTAGGAGGCGCATTGTTTTAATAGACGTGTGCCTTTTCTGGTAATTAGGTTTTTAATTTAATGATAACTTTAAAAATGTTGCTTTGTTTCAACATTTGAAAAAATAACATGTGTTACGGTTTGTGCTAAATCTGAAAAATCATTTATAAAACCTTCTATTTCAGTTAACCCCTCAAAATGTAATTTCATCATATAACAAGCTTGCCCTGCAATCCGGTGACAGTATTCCACATTCGTCTGTTGCTCAATTCTTTTCTTAAACAAATCGTACTGCCCATTTTTAACAGTGGCTTCTATGATACAGCTTACTGGATATCCCGCTTTTTCATAGTCGATTTGTAAGTGGTATCCCTTGATTACTCCAAATGATTCCATTTGTTTTATTCTTTCTGTTACAGCAGGAGAAGACATACCTACGATTCTTCCTAATTCCCTCATGGATAACCTACTATTTTGATTCAGTTGATTCAAGATCTGTTTATCCTTAGCGTCTAAATGCATATGTTAAGTTTCCCTTCTATTCTTTGTTGAAATGTAAATTAAATTGATCTCATTCTTTAAATATAACATGTAACTAAGTAGTGATCTTTTCTATAATCATAAGAAGGAGGGAAGATTAATGGCGAGAATAACGTTATCTGAAATTGGAAGTAGTTCGTTTCAACGATTATTAGGACATAATCAATTGGTAATGGAAAAATGGAACGACTTAGGAGAGGTCTTAGAAGCCGAGGGCTTCTTATCTTATCAGCTGAAAGAGCAAGTTAGAAGGACTCTTGCTCAGGAAAACGGGTGTGAATATTGCAAGGCAAAAGGGCGTCCCGATCCCAGATTATTTGATGAGAAGGTGTCAGTTGCAGTAGGATTTACAGAAGCATTTTTATCATATAGAGGCAATATGCCATTGGCTGTATTTCATGTGCTAAATGATACATTTAATGAAAAAGAAATAAGTGAACTTTGTGCATATATATGTTTTACTACAGCCTCTCAGTTCTTTGGTGCAATTACAGGGTTAAAACCTGATCCTTCTTAGAAATGACGAGGTTCACTCTATACGGAACAAGTAATAGCACTATTTTGCTTTTCATAAGTTGGAGGACTTTATATGTAATTAAAGAGGATTTTGTTTTGAAAGATAGTATTGATTTATTTGGATTATTTTGAAATAATTGTAATATATAAATTGTGATTTTAAATTGTTTCGACTTTAAAATCCAAAAGGTACTGATGATGTATATAGATTTGGGGGAAGATGATTTCATCCGTTATATCTCACGATGGATGATCATATCAGTGAAAATGAATGTGGAATGGGATTCTTTCCGTTCACAACCTACAGGAAGTTCATGGATTGAGCTTCCTGTTTTCTTTGCAAAACAATGGATATACCGGTGTGTTTTATAAGGTAGTTATTAGTAAATTTCTAGTATATTAATCAATTTTCATTCATTAGAATTTGTTTTCGATTTTCTGGTTAACAATGCAATATTGTTGTGTACCTAAGTCTAATTGCTACATTTTATCCCCCCTAGAAAAAACAAAGAGGATGACAAAGTATGATTAGAAGATTGCCTTTCAAGCGAATAAAATGGCCAGGATGGGTTGTTCTTATTTTGTTGGGAGTATTTATTATTATAGGTATAGGTAAGTGGACTGGTGATAGCAGTGAAGAGGTGGTCAAACAGAAAGATGAAAAAGAGGTTTCGAGTATAGAGGTTGAGCAAGATACAGAAAACACTGATCGTTATACAATGCTGATTAACACCCCGGTTATTGAAAATTCACTCCTTAAAAAATCGATTCACGAGTGGATTACGAAACAGAAAGAGAGTTTTTTATCTGAAGTGAAATCACAAAAAGATGTTCTTGGAGCAAGTAATCGAGCCCACCTATCGATTCAAGTTAATGTAAAAAAAGGAGCGAAGGATACAACTAGTTTGATTTTTAACTCTTATAAACTAGTGGATTCGATCTATGGTGAGAATCATGTAAAAACATTTACGATCGACTCAAGTCATAATATCTTACAATTAACTGATATCTTGACTACTAGCGAGAAAACGTTAGATGAAGTTCGTTCTAATATTAAAAGGCAGTTGAAAAAGGATGATATGGTTAAGAACAATCTAATAGATAAAAAGGTAAATGAAGCATTGAAAGATCCTAATTCATGGAATTGGTTGGTAAACCAAAGTGCTCTTACGTTATATCTTGAGAAATCTAACATTACTGAAGGTGAGACTGGAACTCTAGAAGTTGAAGTTCCACTTAAAGAAAAAATATCTACTGTGCAAGAAAAAAAGGACAATGACGAAAAAGTTCTCAAGCCTGGAGAAAAATACGTTGCAATTACTTTTGATGATGGTCCGAGTGTTCAAGTAACGCCACGGGTGCTAAAGATATTAAAACAACATGATGCGAAAGCAACTTTTTTTATGTTGGGAAGTCAAGTTGAGAAATATCCTTCTATTGCTGCAAGAGTTGCTAACTCAGGCCATGAGATCGGCAACCATACAGATCATCACATGGACCTGACGAAGATAGGAGAATCTCGTATGGTACAAGAAGTTCAAAAATCAAATCAAAAGATATTGGAAGCGACGGGTCAATCTCCTACTCTCATACGACCTCCTTATGGTGCTATCAATCCCAATGTAGAGAAGGTCGCTAGAAATAACGGTTCTTCTCTTATTTTATGGTCAGTGGATTCCCAGGATTGGAAAAGCAAAAATACTGAAGCAATCAATCAGCTGGTTCAAAAAGAAGTGGTATCAGGATCAATTATCCTTTTACATGATGTACATCCTACCACAGCCGATGCGTTACCAAAGCTGTTGACTACACTTGAAGAGGAAGGCTATCACTTCTTAACTGTTTCTCAATTGCTTTCCATGCAAGAAAAATATACTGCCGGAACCTATTATGGAAAGACTTAAGAGAACCATAATTTGATTATCTAAAGGAGAAAAAGAGAAAAGGAGAAAAGGAGAAAACTATGAACAACAGATTTAAAAATAGACGAAGAAAAAAGTTTAAGAAAAAAATACTCATTGGTCTTTCATCACTTTTGTTTCTTGTTATTTGCGTCGGTAGTTATTTAGGATTTCAAGTATATGATACAGCGAAGGAATCTTATAGTGAACTTAAACGGGATAATGATATGTCGGAATTAAGAGATAAGAAAGTAGAAATAGGAAATGAACCTATTTCGATTTTGTTACTAGGAATCGAAAATTATTCTTCAGATGGAAAAGGTGGAAGAGCTGATACCCAAATTGTTTTAACCCTTGATCCTAAGTCAAAGGAAGCGACTATGACAAGTATTCCCAGGGATACGAAAGTGGAAGTTCCAGTAGAAAAAGTTGGGGATGAATACGCTGGAACTCATAAAATAAACGCTGCTTATACATACGGATATCTCACAAATTACGGAGCTAAAAAGTTAGCCGTAGAAACGGTGGAAGATCTTTTGGGTATACCGATAGATAAGTATGTTGCTGTTGATTTTGAGGGATTTCATGACATTGTTGATGCTATTGGCGGAGTTGAGGTTGATGTAAAATATCCATTTTGGGAAAAAGATTACTATTCGAATGATCGGATTTATTTTGATGAGGGAAAAACCGACATGAGTGGGGAAGAAGCACTTGCATTTGTAAGAATGAGGAAGCGTGATGTGAATACTGTTTACTCAAGAGATGAACGTCAAAGACAGTTTATTAAAGCTACGGTAGATGAAGTCAAGTCAGGGGACACCCTATTTGAAATTAATAAGATTTCTGATGTGTTAAAAGATAACGTTGAGACTAATTTAAAACCAAGTGACATGCTTGCCCTGCAGCAAAAATTTCCATCAATCAGCTCAACATCTATTCAAACAAAAAAAATAGAGGGGACGACACCTAAAGTACCCGGACCTTCATACTTTATACCAGATCTTAACCAGTTAGAGTTACTGAAGAAAGAGTTAAAAAACTCACTGAAGTTATCATGATAATAAGATACTACAGTTGAAGAAAGTAATGAAATATAAATGAGATATATTTAAAAAATGTTGCATCTAAAGGAGTAAAGTTCCAATTATCTTGACTTCAAGTCTTCTATTAAATCGGAGCGATTGCTTAATAAATTGTAAGTCTATGTAGGCTTTAGGGAGGATTGTAGAATAACCGGGAGGCCAAATAATGAAAAGAAACCTATTGATTATGATTATACTTTCAATATCGCTAAGC
>NZ_JBEWYW010000025.1:0-7559 GCF_041366475.1 Pseudalkalibacillus sp. JSM 102089 | reverse complement strand
TTTTTGGATCGATGCCCATTGCATACTTTAAACCGGAAATTTTAGAAGAGATGGTAGAGTTTATAGAAAAAAACTAATATACGCCCCCTTACTTACAATAAACCCTATAAATCTCGCGCGAGATTTAACGAGACGAAACAAAAAGCCCTTTACTGGTGTATTTATACTCGAGCGCTTTAAAAACGCTTAGAGCTAAATTCTCACAATAAAGGGCTTTTTGTTTTAAATTGTCTATAATTTTTAAATAGAATGCTGTAAACTATTAAACAAAGTAAAAGAGCCTTTTCCCGATGTTTTGGTCGACGGAAGGAAAAGACTCTTGGGCGCAACAGAAAACTGCCGCAAAGGTTTTTTAGTTATGTTAATAGTATTATAACAGCACTTATTAGCAAATAAAAGTGCTAATATATTACTGATTAATATTCGAGTAATTCTGCCTTTGTATATAATTTCTGTTGCCCTTTCTTAACCTGAGGAGGGCATTTTGTTATGGAAGCAGTAAAATATCTCAAAAAACACCATTGTGATACGGATCGTTTTATCGTACTAGGCGAAAAGTCTATTAATGATGGCACGTGGAAGCAGATATATACAACTAGAAAAACTATCGCAAATCATGAAGAATGGATGCAAGGACCTGATAAGTATTATAGCTTAAACACTTTTTGGCGATACGGAACTAGAAAAGCTAAAGACATTAGACATTTAAGAGCGCTCTATGTAGATATAGACTGCTATAACGTTGGTATGACTCCTGTGCAAGTTGCTGAGCTATTAAACAGTGAGTATTTCAACATAGTAATCCCTGAGCCAAACGCCTTAACATTTACAGGAAAAGGATTAAATTGTATCTGGTGGATCCAGCATGCTCCAAAGCAAGCTATCCCTACATGGAAGCGAGTAAATCACTTCCTTTATGAAAGATTAAAAGATCTTGGCGCAGATAGTAAATGTGATGAGCCTGCCCGTATGTTTAGGATACCAGGCACAATTAACAGCAAAAACGGTAATGAGGTTGAACTGAGCTTAAGGCACGAAAATTATTATGACTTAAGAGAATTACATACAACTTATACACCTTGGGAAGAAAAGCAGTACGAGCCTAAGCCTAAAAAAGCAGCAGACAAAACAGTCAAAACTAATGGATTCACACTTAAAACCTTAAATGCTGCCCGACAAAGAGACTTAAAAAAGCTACAATATTATCGAAATAAAGATGGTATATCCGAAGGATACAGACAAGCAGCCTGCTGGTTGTTCAGATACTTTTCAATGTGCCTTACAGGTAGCTTTGAAGTATCTTTTGACGAACTAACAGTATTCAACCAAAACTTCTTAGTTCCATTACCTGAAAGTGAATTAGTTTCTACGACTCGTAACATGGAGAAAGAGGGCTTAGAATGGGCTCAAGCTTATCAAAATAAAAATCTAGTTACTGATACCAAAACTACACCAGATGAGAGAACAGGGTATCAAATCAGCAATAAGAGACTAATTGAAATGCTTGATATCACAGAAGAAGAGCAATTTCATATGGAAACAATTATTGGTGAAGAGGAAAAGAAGCGTAGAGACCGTATAAGGAAGCAACATGAACGGAAGTCTGCTGGCCAAGTTGAACGGAAAGATTATCTTAAGCAGCAGAAAAGTAAAACAACAGACCAGGTTGAAAAACTTAAACAACTAATAGCTGATAACCCAAGTGCTAAAGCTAAAGAACTGGCCGACCTGCTAGGGGTTTCTAGACAACATTTTTACCGTTTGAAGAAGAAAATTTAAAAAGTGTAACATGGTTCGTCCGCTTATATAAAGTGTGCAGCCATTAGAGAAGTTGACTTAAGGGAATTTGCTAACAAACAGCAAACAATACTTACTAATGGTTTGCACTCTTTACAGTAGGTTTCAACGGTTTATAAGCACATGATTAAACCAGTATTAGTTTATACTTAAGGGTCAATTAGAAGGGGATCTTGTAGTTTTGTTTGCTGGGGGGCGTAGTCTCACCCCGAGGATAGGGGAGCAAGCGTAAGCGCGGTAGGAGTATATAGCTTATAAGCTTGTGAGAATAAGCAGTATTACATATTAACGCTATTTAGGGTAGCTAAACTCCTGTAAGCAATAAAATGCGAGAGAAAGCAATCTCGTAGGTTGTATAGTAATTAGCTATTTAGATAACAAAAAAACACTTCATCGGTTTGAAGTGTTTAAGGGCATCGACTTGTTGCTTTTCAATCTATTAAGTTATGTGGTATAACTTAAAGAGTATCCTATTAGCTAGGCAGTGGTGTGCCGTGCCGGTACGATACAAATTTAATAGATTGAGAGGTGATACTGTGAACTCTGATAATACAAACAATACCCTGACGATGTTGTTTACGTTTGGTACGTTTCTTATGTCTCTGTTGACATACGTTAGCACGTTTTAAAAATACTTTGGAAGGCGTTTCAGATGTGGTGATCTGAAGCGTCTTTTTTAATTCTATAAAGTGTATCATAGTGTATTGCAGTGTCTAACTACGTATCATAGTGTATTACTTATACAGTCATTATAGCCAAAAGTGTTTCATTCGTAAACTTTTTTGTGTATCCAAAAAAGTTACTAAATTTAAAACGGACTCTTGAGGAAGCACTTTTTAGGAGATTTAAGACAAAAATGTCCCTGAATCTACAACTAATTTATAGTTATATTTGCTACTCGTCTAAAAGTAGTTTAAACTAAAAATAGGAATAATTTACCATAAAACTTTTTAACTTTATAACCTTATATAATGCTTAAAAGACTTGTGATGCCATTTGGTGCGACAGGTCTTTTTTGTATTTGCTTACCCTATAAAAAAAGGAGCTGAAAAATTATGGCGAAGAAAAGTGATAAGGCATTAAAAAAGGTATTAAGTTCTGCAGAATCTTTATTTGAAAAGAAAAATGAATTTGCTACAGCTATTATGGATGGTGGTTATGAAAATGAAGCCCAACTTACAGCAGCAATAACCGAAATGATCAAATTCATTCAGTTCTTAGATGATGATTACACAGAGTATAAGGATTTAAGAGAAGAAGAGCTTACAGAAATAGAAGAACAGCAAGAAGCTACGCAGGTACAAAAGAATTTATTTGGAGTTATTGATACTACTAACGTCAAAAAGGAAGATGAAGACCACGATCCAAACATCTGGAATGGTGTTTTGTAATGGCTAGAAGGTCAAAACTATCAAAGGAAACTATCGATGCTGCCATTGACCTAATTAGCAAAGGACATTATGACAGTACTGTTTATAATTTTTTAGGAATATCCCATTCAACCTGGTACAACTGGATGAAGGAAGGTGAAAAGTTACAAAAAGGTAAGAAGTCAGAGGTTTATACAAATCCAGCTACTAAAGAGCTTTTAGTTTATTTTGCATCAGCTGTAAGAGAAGCAAAAGCGCACGCAGAAATGGAAGCTCTTCAAGACATTAAATTGGCCTCCAAAAAAGGTCCACAATACTGGAAAGCTGCTGCTTACTTTTTAGAAAAAAAGTTTCCCGAACGTTGGGGGAAAAATCGTAGAGTTAGCAATGATCAAAATGAAGAAGCATTAAAACAATTCTTAGAGGGGGCAAATTAAAATGAAATTTGAATTACTAGATAAACTTGTAGAGGAAGAACGTGTTCATAAAGAGGAACTTGAAAGAATGAAAAAACGGTATCCCGAAGCATTAGAAAAACTTAATCTTTTAGAAAATCAGTATAAGCAAATGGTCAAAGAAGGTCAGAGCACCGAAGCTTTAGATAAGCAATTAGATGAAATTGATCGGCAAAAGGTTATTGTAGATCGTAGAAGGAATGAAAAGGACATGTTAGTTGGGTTTGAAGGCGATACGCAATACGATTCAGCAACTATTGCCAATGAATTTACCCGATATACTAAGCAATACAAAGAGGAAAAGGTAGATCATCTAGTTAAGCAGCTAGAAGAAACTAAAGCAGCTTACTTAGAGCTAATTGGAGAATTGCAGCAGGTTGCAGCTGAGCACGACACGCAAAAAAGAGCAGTACAGAGACATTTAGATAAACGTATTAAAATAGGAGTGCCGCAAAGAATGGCATCTATACTAAACATTCCAGACAGTTATAAAATTGAAGAATATAAAAGCAAAATCGTAAGGCATATTTAGTAGTCGTTTTCTCTTATGAGAGGTCCTATAATGTAATTACTTCTTGCACTTCTTTTTTCACAAGGATTTGTATTAATAGGGAAATGGCTGGATGCCCTACCTCAAGAAGAACAGCCAACCAAATATATTCCTCTCTTTAGATATTCCGACTAGGAATGTCTATTTTTTTGTTTGATAAAGGGACATTTAGTTTCAGTGTACGAAATCAGGCTAGACCTCTACCTTATATGTATAGTACCGACGCAATGGACCAAATTCACTTTGATGCAAATCCTTGCTACTATAACTAACTCCGTTAATCACATAGTATAGACCCGCAAATTCACAGATTAACTCTTCAGCCTCATATCCAATACTTCTAAGGAATTCTACAAATGTTTGGTTAACTTTCTTCATTAGCTTATTCCACCTCCTTGTTTTTTCTTGCTTATAATATAGCAGAAGAGATAAAAAATCTGAGTTATGCTGGGTACCCACACATAAGATTACAAAAAACTATAGTCGTGTAATGCTAATTTACTGAGAATTGAAACCTTGTTGTATCAACGTTTATTAGTTACGTTAAGTTATTACAATAATAATTACATAAAGTCTTTACATTTAATGTTATATGGTCATATACTTGCTTATGAGGAAGTAACAGTTTAAACCTGGAGGAGATCAACTGTGAAAATTGCATATGCAAGGGTATCAACGGAAGAACAGAACCTAGATAGGCAGCTTAAAGTCTTAGATGAATTTGGTTACGATAAATTGATCACTGAAAAGTTCACTGGAACTAAAGGCGATCGTGAAGGCATTATAAGACTAAAAGATATGGCCAGAGAAGATGATATTATTATTGTCGAGTCTATTAGCAGGCTTGGTAGAAGAACTACAGACATTTTAAATTTAATGGAGTATTTTAAACTGAATGGAATTAAGTTTATTTCTCTTAAAGAAAAACTTGATACTACATCAGCAGCCGGTACAGCTATGATGCAAATCTTTTGTGTAATGGCTGAGCTTGAAAGAAATTTAATTGCTGAACGGATTAAGGAAGGGCAAGCTGCTAGTAAAAAACGTGGTAAGCATATTGGGCGCCCTAAAGTTTCTCCTGAAAAGGTGCGCCAGGCGTTAACCCTTTATGATTCGGGTGAATGGTCTATTAAGGAAATTACTGAAGAAGTAGGTATTTCGCAAGGTAAGCTTTATAAAGAGATTAATAAACGCAAATATAAAGTGTAAGGTCTGCCTTTAATAGGCAGGCTTTTTTATGTACTTTGAAAAATACCATAGACTGCTCCTATATCACTTATCGTATCGCTAAAGTGTATGCCCGGAATATGTGTAATATTACTAATTAGGACTTTTTTCATAAATGAATGTGCTTCCATTGTAATAAATGGTAAAATTTATTTATGGTGTTTTTTTACAATAAAAGGGGGAAGGGAAATGCAAATTAGTGAATATTTCAACTTAGAACAAGATCAAACGGGTTTAGACTTTGTTAATGTAGACACTTCTAGAGATGTAGAGTTGTTTATTGACCCTTGGTGGATACATATTAACGATGATGAATGGTCTAGAAGGGCTTCCGTGACTTTGACAGGTTTTTTTGACCATATCATTGGTCTTTATGAAGAAGGGGAAATTGAAAGAGCTCGTGAACTTTTTGATTTTGCTCATGAACCAAATGAAACGTGTTTCGGATTATCTTCTAATAATCCCGAAGGTACAGGCGCTTCTGCAGATATGTTAGCAAAAGTGTTTGATAATATTACCTCTAATGAAATGATTGAAAATGGACTTGTTACAAGATTAGAAGATCTTCATGTTTTTGTCAGTGACTTTGGTCAAGATCGCTTATCAGATTTAGTGACTAACGTAATAAGAAAACACCTAGTAGATTATACGAAAGAACAATGCAGACTTTTGGAAATTGTTATGGATGAAGAAGTATCAAATCTAGGTCATTATTGGAATGAAGATACTAATAACTGGGAAGAGTGCAACGATTTAGCTTTAAAAGTAAATGACAAACCTATTTTATTAGTACCCAAAAAAATAGTTGTGAAAAATTATAAATATAATGCAAGCCAATACTGTACACATTATGTTTTAGCCAGACGTCAAGAACAACATAGGCAAGCTAGAACACATTTAGTTAGAGAAACTACCAGAAGAGATGGCACTACAAAAATCGAAGTCTATAAAAAGGATATAAGAGAAGAAGAAATTCAAGATGGAGAAAAACAATATGTGTTAAATGTAACTATGGAGAATCGTGATTTAATTCAACAATTTAGAAATGAAATAGCTGGTATACTTAGAGATGATAAGAGAACAAACCAATTATCTGATCAAGATTTGATAGATATTTTTGAGGAAGAGTTGTAAAAAAAAGCCCGCCTGTTCTTGGCGGTTTTTTTTGTGTTTTATATCGCCAATATAGCGCAATTAACTTCTTAGTAGCAGGTAATTCCCGGTTAAGTGCGAATATATATGCTGAGGTGATACGATATGACAAACGATATACAACAAACTGAAAAAGCTTATTCTAGTAAAGATATAGCTTTAATGGTAGATATAGCAGTACCGACCGTAAGGAAGTATGCTCAGGCACTTGAAAAAGCAGGTTATGAATTTATTAAAAGTGAAGCAGGGGCAAGGGTATTTGTAGAAAGAGACGCTATGGCTATTAGGTACTTAAAAGAGGTAAGAGAAAAGACGAATATATCGGTGGAACAAGCTTCAAACGTTGTTTTAACGAGGTTTGAAAACAAATCGATACAGGGTGTATCGCCACCCGATACGGAAGAAAAAGAACAATATGAAAAGCGATTTGAAGAGTTGGAAAAGAAACTAGAGCAGCAAAATGAAATAATTAAGCAACTTGCCCAGACAATCGATGAAAGAGATAAAAAGCGTGATGAAATCGTTATGCAAAACATTAGGGAGATTCAAGAGACTAAACAGCTACTGTTAGAAACGGCAGCTGAAAAAGAAGAGGAAAAGAAGAAAGGTTTCTTTGCCCGCCTTTTTAGCAAATGAAGTATAATTTACATATAACGGAAAGGGGCTGGGTATATTGATAGAATTTGTATTAGCATTAAAAGAAAAAAATGAATTTCCTCATGACATTGTTAGTCGTGATTTCGAGGGCAAGGCAGGTAGTGAACTATTTTATAAAGTTACAGAAAAATACGCTGATTATCTTGTAATGGAAAACAATAATGATCAGCCACTTTTATATATGAAATTATTTCCTACAGTAACCGGGTCAGATAGAAACATGATTTTTGGATCGATGCCCATTGCATACTTTAAACCGGAAATTTTAGAAGAGATGGTAGAGTTTATAGAAAAAAACTAATATACGCCCCCTTACTTACAATAAACCCTATAAATCTCGCGCGAGATTTA
>NZ_JBEWYW010000024.1:0-14594 GCF_041366475.1 Pseudalkalibacillus sp. JSM 102089 | reverse complement strand
TTCTATAGTTTATAGCACATTTATATTCCTAACAAGGAAATATTTTTACAAATTAGATGAAAAAAACTGCTAACTAACTATAATATATAACTATAGTGTATTAAAATAAAGGAACTTCTTCAAATTTTAAATTTGAAGAAGTTCCTTTATTTTAATACGTACATGAACTGTTTAAAAAATCTTCTAAGTGATAATATTTTTATAAGGAACAGAGTACATTATACAAGGAGGGACTTACTATAATGCTTACGGCAAAGAGGGATATCATGAAAAATGTGCCAAATCCAGAAACATACACATGCGTTTGTGGACGCCAGGCTCAGTTGACTGATAAAAATATAACAACTAAGTTTAAAGATCAAACAATAGTTGTTAATAATGTCCCTTCGTATGAATGTTCGTCTGGTCATGTTAAATTATCAAGACTCACACGTGTTAATATTAAAAAACTACTTAAAACGGCTTATGAAAATGGCTTAAATAGTATAAATTATAAGTAAAAGCACTCGAGTATCAACTCGGTGCTTTTTTGTTTTAATTATTAAAACGTTATTTTATTACTCGATAAAAACCCATCAGAAACTACAATGAAAATTCATCCATCACAGAATTAATCATATCATCATTGATCCCAATGTACCTCAAGGTAATTGACGGACTGCTATGCCCAAAAATCTCCTGCAACATCGCGACATCCTTCGTGCGCTGGTAAAAGTGATACCCGAACGTCTTTCGCAACGTATGCGTCCCGATCGCACCCTCGATGCCGACCACTCGCGCGGCCTCATTGATGATCTTCCAGGCCATCACCCGACTGATCGGCTTGTTGCCCTGGCGTGACGGAAACAAATAATCCGACGCAGCTAAGCCCTTCGTGTATTTCGCGATTTCCTGCTGCAGGGCCACCGTCATACGGACCTTCCGGATTTTCCCGGTCTTTTGCTCCTTGATCCGCAAGTGCGTGGCTGAAGCCACATCCATCACCCTTAAGGGTAAAATATCACCAATCCGTAAGCCGGAATTGATCCCAAACGCAAATAAGAAGTAATCTCGGTACGATTTATGCAACAAATGCTCCTTCATCTCCCGGATCTGGTCCGGATCGCGAATCGGTTCCACTGTATTAGCGCCTTTTATTCCCATGCTTTCCCTTCTTTCTGTCCGAGACATTAAACCTTATGGCCAAGCATATACTCTACTTGGGCGTTTGCCCCTGACCAAGATGAAGGTCCTCCTGTCGGAGGGCCTTTTTAATTGGCCATTGAACCCCTCTTTTATCCAAAATGTTTATTTTAGTTATACAATACCATTCAATATGTTAATGTGAAAACCCTTTTTCTTGCGCACACACGAAAAAACCCCTTGTCGGGCAAGGGGTTTCGGTCTCGTTATCGGGTTTTGATGAGTTTAACAAACTATTTATTTTGTTAATCTCATTGTTCGATTTAAATTTGAAGGATTCATCCTATCAAGATGGGGGTATTGTCAAGAATTGCAATAAAATACAAACTCCCAAAGACATACACCTAGAATATAAATCGTAGATGAGGATTCAAAGGAGAACTACATTGTCCGTAACATCATTGTCTGATCATCTTTTAATTGAAGTTTATAACAAAGCCATTGAGCTAAAATTAGAACCCCAGTTTATTGATTTATTGGAAAAA
The DNA here is from genome assembly GCF_041366475.1 of Pseudalkalibacillus sp. JSM 102089. Classification (NCBI taxonomy): domain Bacteria; kingdom Bacillati; phylum Bacillota; class Bacilli; order Caryophanales; family Fictibacillaceae; genus Pseudalkalibacillus; species Pseudalkalibacillus sp. JSM 102089. The sequence goes on along the minus strand of NZ_JBEWYW010000024.1, from coordinate 12,927 downwards.
GAAATTAATAAAAGAGGCTTGTTTTCTACGTAGATAAATAAAGCCATTAAAAAAGCACGTTGGTCTGTACGACCAACGTGCTTTTATTTAACAAACTAACCATTTTGTTAAACTCATTTTCTGAATGCAGGCAACCCGAATAAGTACAAATTAATTATAATCTTGGCATCGATCATCGAAGAAAAAAATCCATAATAAAAACAGATCTGCCTTTATAAAAGGTTTCAAAATACCTATTTCTGTATTTTTAATATGTTAATTATCGGTGATAATAATCACCGATATACAGAAAAATACTGGTTTTTTATTCCTATTTATTGAAATTCATTACATAAAACATGAAAAAAATGTTAACTTATGGTCTGTTAGAAATCAATTAGACAACTAGGGGGAAATCATGAAGAAGATCATCGGATTACTTATGAGTGTGATATTTATCGTTAGCATGCTTCATACTCCGCAAGTACAAGCAAATAGCAATCAGAAAGACATCAATGATATTAGAGAATACGTAGAAAAAAATGTACCAAAGCTAGTAAAGAAGTTATCAAAGTTACAGAACAAAACTACTTCCTTAGAAGAAATTCAAAAAGTAATTGATCAGTATTACAAGAAAAACCCAAGTCCCGACGCGATGAACGACCCGTCTATAAATTTGAAAGACGTATTCCCTGAAAAAGCTAAGGAAGCTCAACCGGGAGATAAATTTGTTATTAACGAATTTATTAGCAACCAAAAACAAGTTGATCAAGATGGAAGATTACTAGAATTCAATATACAAAATGGTAAAGTAAATGTCTTTGTTGGTGACACTGGAGAGATAGTAATACTCCAACAAAAGACTGAGGAAGAAAATAAAGAACTATCTAAAATTCAAACAAGTCAAATAACGATGGCTGCTGCTTCTGGACCTAGAATAACTAGTATCGAGTCAACCACAGGTATAGGATACAGTGCTGCAGGTGGAAAAATGTATACACTACAAGCAGAAGGACAATTTTCTTACACCGGCTCTGATGTAAACGTCTATTATGGTGACGGATATTGGCAACGACACCTTTGGGGTTCTACTCTTTCAATATCTGACAGAGGCATGGGGAAATCTAAAAAATACAATACAGGTGGATACACATATGCAGAGGTATATTCAAGATTGTATGTAGAAGCCCAGTATGGATTTAGATGGGCTGGTATTACTATGAATAGTAATACCGTTGAAGCGTACGTTGGCTCTACAGTAACTGGAAATTTATACGGTGGGCTTACCACACGCTAATTAGATAAACAAAAAAGAAGACCATTAATAGGTCTTCTTTCTTGTATATTTTATTTTAAAAATAAAATATACTTATGATATTATCATCATTTTTTTCAAAGTTGCGATATGCAATTGCTATAAGGAGGAAGACATGGTTATCAAAATAATGAGGATTATTAGTATTTTTCTAATCCTTTACTTAGTCACAGGTTTTATTTTGTATTTTTTTGTGCAAAATGCCCCAAATTCATTGCCAATATTTTACTCAGGAGTCATAGTACTCTTTATCTTAATAATTGGATATTTAATCCGCCATTATTCAAAAAGAAATTAAAACATTCAACAGATGATGAGCATTTTCTTCTCTTCCTAATTCCGGTTACTGGAATCAGGATTAATAAGTATAAAGACCGTCGTAATGCATTGCTCAATTTGAGCAATGCATTAGCTATAGCCTTATAGAAACCCAGAACTTAACAATATAGCCATTTTGTTAATCTCATTCAACGAATATACATTGCGCGAGGCCACCACTTAACTATCACCTATTTTGCGCGCTCCACTTAACTATTTTAATGGGAGAGATAATCTATGGGTGACTTAATAAACATAAACTCTAAGGGAAGAGCTTTAAAGCTAGAGGGTAGAGATGAACGCATAGCCAAGCGTACGAAAGATATTAAAAATAGAGCTAAAGAATTAAAGAAGCAAAGTAAGGATTTGTTAGATAGTTTTAAAAGATACTAAAGAAAAACCGCCAGTTAAATTGGGTGACGTCAGCAAAACACAAAAAGTGTACGTTTTGCTGACGTTACCCCTTTCTATAAATAAAGAGCACATTGATCTAATACAAGATCAATGTGCTCTTTATTGCTGGCGGTACCCCATATTCGTCGGAAGGAATTATTAAATAAAGGTTTAAATTTTTATTCCCCCAGATAACTCTTTATCTTCAGGGAAATTCGAATTTTCTCTATCGTTTTTATTTATATTATAATGGATCTCATCTATTTGATAATAATTGTTTATTACTGGTTTAGGATCCGGGGACATAAATCCATAATAAGTTATCAGTGCAGCACCGAGGTTCAAACATGCAAAAGAACGTTTTACTATAGGTTTAACTCGTGGATACGCTTTAAAAACCTGCCCAAAGAAATCTTTACAATAATCTCTTAATCTTTTGGTTCTAGTCACATTTTTTGTTTCATTACTTAAATATCCATTTTCATTAACTTCAATTGAATTATCTAAAGCATACTTATTAATATCGTAAGCCAATTGAGCAACCATTATTGCATTTAATTCTGCAAGCTTTTCATAAACCGATTTCATTATAAGTGACAAACATTCACCAAGTTTACTCATACGTTTCGCAAATTCTTTTGTAATTAATCCAATGTTCCTTGTAGCAAGTTCAACTTGTTTATAAATATTATTTACATCAATATCTGATGTTTTTAATGTAGTATCCATCCTGGTATGCCCCCTCTCAACAGCCTTGATACACTTATTATTATTCTATCAGTATAAGCATATATAAACTATCTAAAATAGCATTACTAGTGGGTTTAAATTACTATAACCTCTATAAACCTTACAACTTCACTTTTTCAAAAAAGGAAATGGCTTTTTACCAGCGCCTTATTTGATTTATTTTAACTATTAAAATCCATTAATTTATATAGATATTATTTACATACCTTTGCTTTATGCATATAACTCTATATATCGAAAACGAATATCTTGCGACATTATGTAGTTAATTGACAACCTATTAAACACGAACAGTACAAATTATCTTATAAGCTGAGTAATATAAAAGAGAAATAGCTTATTCAATTGGAAAAAGGGAAAAATAGAATATAAATTATTTAACCAGAAAAATTCCGTGGAACATTGTGGAACATTGAAATTTTATTAGTCGAAAGTTTATCCTCGTTATAATAGAAGTAGACGAAAACTTTAACGTTATAAAAAGGAAAATAGAATAATAAGGCTGGAGGGAAGATGCACCATGGCAATTGTAAAAATGTACGGAGATGAAAGCAGCCAAAATGGCCATGATTTTATGGTACTCGGTACCATTTGGGATGAAACCAATTGTTGCGATGCAATTGAAATAGATGTAGCTAGATTAAAAGGGGAGAGAGGCTTCAAAAACGAGTTTCATTGGACTGATTTGAAAAGACATCAACTTTCAGTATACCAAGGGCTAATAGACATTTTTGCTAGCTATCGATCAAGTGATTGCTTCAGATTTTGCGCTTTAGTTGTAGATCAAAATGATTTTGCTCACCAACTATACAGTGATGACGATGAACTTCATTTTTATAAAATGTTTTTCTGGTTAATTTACCGCAGGCTTGATCCATCAAAATCATACGGTATTTTGCTAGATAGGAAAACAAATTCGGTAGAGGGAAGACTTTCAGAATTAAAACATACTTTAAATCAAAAATGCATTAAAGATCATAGTCCTTTTCTAAGAAGAGAAATAGTCAGGTATGTAGAGCCGAGAGACGGTTCGCAAATTGGTTTGCAAATTGCGGACGTGTTTTCTGGCGCCATTGCGTATGTTTGGAACGGACACTACGCTGCAGCAAAAATGGCAAACCCTAACACTAAAAATCCTAAAGTAAAATTAGTTGATTATATCCAAAGTACTTTGGGTATAAATTTGCAAAGTTTCCATGGTCCAGAAGAAAGCCCTAACTTCAACATCTGGCGCTTTCAAAGAAGAATAAGTAGACATTGGTCCCGATAAATACTAAAAAGCGCCCCAGCCCCTATCCTTAGGATTTCCGCACGACCGAAAAGGTCATGGTTTCGGGGGGTGGTGGCGCATTATTACCGTTATCGGCTTATCGAATAAGATTTATACTCTCTTAAACCCCAGTATAGTACAATTTTTTTCCCTTATCATTAATTTTAAAACACCTTTATGAACCCTTAGTGGCATTATGAGAAAGTTAAGATTGATAATTCTAATATTAACGAAAACATACGTTCTTGTTAATAGGCTTACTTACCTATAATTTAAATTTTTATAAAGCTATTTGCGATTTCCTTATCTCTACCTTCTCAACCTGGAATTGTTTTATTTGTATGGCGTCTCTTCGAGAGACGCTTCTTTTTTTATCTAAATTGGTACCAATTTGTATTTCACACGCGCCTATACCTTATATAGATAGCATTAATCTAGGAGTTACTCTCTTTTATTTTAAGTATAAGAGGTTAAAATCTCAAAAAATCTTCGTATTTCATCTAGTCTTTTGTCAAACCACCTCCTATACTCATTGTAATCTTAAGAAAGGCTCTCTAAAGGGAAATGAAAGGGGAAAGAATATGAAAAAGACAATTACTACCTTATTACTAATCATTGTTCCAGCACTTATCCTGGAAGTTATTGACGCTACAATAAGAGATTTGTGTATAGCTATTGTTGTTTTATCACCTTTTTGCTTAACCCTGATAATCCAACAGGCCAAATCATCATTTAAGTCCTTTATTGTAGAGATCCTCGATAGAAAGAAATGATTATTTTCTTCTTAAAAAAACAAAAATGGGGAAATTTAGAACAATATCAACTCAAAATAAAAGTAAATGGTTTTGTGAAAACAGTATGACAAGATAAATTAAAAAAGCTACTTCATTATGATGAAGTAGCCACATTGCTATATAAAATGGGAAAACCCCACCATTAGGTGAGGTTCTCTGAGCGTTAAAGCTCCAAATCATGGTGCGCTTTTCATAATCGTTTGAAGAAGCGCTGGGCGCATAGACCCTAAATATAATTATTATCCACTCTAAGGAAATTTATATTTCCTGTTCATCTAAATTATACCATTTGAATTATAAAAAGCAATAGGTGCACGAAAACTCCTAAGCTAACCCTTCCGATTCGTCTCTTAATTGCTTTTCAATCAAGGTTATATGCCTCTTTAACCTATTGACCTCATTTTCCTTCTCTTCAATTTCTTTATCTCTTTTTTTTACTTCTTCGGTTAAATAATCCTGATTCTTAACAAGGAAATCATAACTTTTAGGAGATATGTATTCCATCAGTACGTGGTCAATTTCGTTAAGCTTAGGTGTGTTCGATACTCGTCCAAACTTTTGCATAACCCTAGTTTTCGAAATATATCTAATTTGCTCTAATTTGATACCAGAACTATAAGGTAAATCACCTAAATTTTTTCTTTTTTTAGGCAAATCAACATGTGTTTCTTCTTCATCCATAAAACAAGCAGAAGATAACGGAGCAATAACTATCCCCTCACCTTTGTCTGCTAAAACGATAGCAGGGTGATCGTAAGTTAATTCAGTTCCAAAATGACCAAAAAAGTCAACATATACTATTTGCCCTCGGTAGAAAGTATAACTATCATAGCCCCCCGAAAAACCTTTCGTTTTATCAGAAACATAGTTATTAAACCCCAAAAACCACCTGATACCATCTTCCAAATCCCAAGTTTTTAAATTTACATCCAAGTCCTGGGCCCTTTCTAAAATATCTGATATTAATTGAGGTTCTTGACTAACACGTTTGCCATCACAAGGTTTTGTTCCTGTGCGAATATTTCTCTTAGTTTTCCCTAAATAATATGACCTACTTCTCACTTCACCCCCTCCTAATATTGTAAATTCTAACATATTTTTAGGAGGGTATTCCTTATTGAGAACGTGAAACTTGCATCTTTTTAGTAAGTACACCTAAGGTTAGGTACCTTAAGAACACTCTAACAAACATAATTAAAATTGAATTAAAGTAAAAACCCTATTATTATGGTGCAAAACTTATATATAAATCCAATATAAATTGATCATAATCTAGTTTCAATTAAGTATTAATTCAAGGTATAATTGAACAAACTACTTAAATTAAATTTGAATTTAAAGGAGCGATAAAATGTTTGAAAAACAATGGTTTACTTTGAAAGAGGCTGCAAACCATTTTGCTATTGATTCTAGTCGTTTACGAGACTGGACTAATAAAGGGCTAGTTGAGTACGACAAGCGCTCCAATCAAAGATATATACCTTCAACTGAATTTATTAAGATCTCAAAAATTATAGAAATATTCGAAAAAGCAAAGACTGCTGGAACACGTAAAACATTTGATGATGTAAAAACAGAATTACAAAAAGAAAATCTCTATACACAGTACCAAGAGGATCAGGAACAAAAGAAAATTGAAAAAACAACTGAAATAGCCCTTAATTCAATTAACACTGAATTAAAGGATACATTAATGGCTATGGCTCACGGATTCAAACAAATACAAGAGGAAAACCATTTAATTAAAGAACAATTCAACCAGCTGTTAGAACAACATAATAAAGCTTTAAGTAAGTTAGACAAGCTAGAATCCACAATTAGTAATTACGGAGACAATAGTAAAGAAATAGCTGTTGCTCTTGAATCCAAAACTTCTCAAGAAAAAGTGACGACTAATGAAATTGCTAATCTCAATAATAAAGTAGAAGAACTCATTAAAAATGACCGAGAGAAACGTTCAAACGATATATTAACTAAAAAGAAAATTGAAACACAATTAGAAGAAGAAGCCCTTAAAATTTGGAATGAAAAGTCTGAAGAAGAGCGTACACGCAAAGTGGGTTTTTTTAAAAGAGAAGAAGATATACCAAAACGCAACACATTCATAAAAGAATACACCGATTTGCATTTTGAAACTCGCATTAAAAAAGAATATCAAAATTAAAAGAGGTGGAGACATATGAAAGACAAAGAATCAATAAAACCTACAGGATGGGAAAACATTGATAAACTTCTGTTAGAGACAGAACAAGCTATAAAAGAATATGAAACTACTAAACAACAGTGGGATCAAATACAGAAAAAACAAAGACACAGTAGATCAACATTGAAAGTACAACTTAAAAGAACAAAAAGAAAAAACTCCTAACGCCCTATCGGTTGTTTCCCTACCTCGGGACAAGGATACACCCCCAAGCCCCCAACTAAATAGACAAATATATACTACTAAAACAAACGCTCCTAAAGAAGCAGGGCTACGCCCCATAATATAAGGGCGACAACCGGTGCGCATCATAATTTCTTTTTTAACTTCCTGATATAGGACTCCGAACAACCTAACAATTGAGCTATTTTATAGTTAGAGTGCTCTGGGTGGTATTCCAATGCCCTCTTTAACAAAAATAGTTTATCTGCAGTAGTTTCATTAGAGTGTTCTAAGTATTCTGCTCTGCTTACAGAACCACGTTCATTTCTTTTCCTTAGCATGTCTCTTTCAAGTTTTCGTCTACGCTTCTCAGGAGCAGCTATAATCGTTTTTAAGTGTTTCTGCTCTTCCTCGGTAATATCCAGCCAGTCAATGATTTTCGTGTTCTTCAGATTATACCCTGCCCCGGGATATCCTTTGCTAATTGCAACCTCATTCGCTTCTTTATTACTACGCGCCTTCCAAGCCTTCTCAGCGCTCTTTGTGGCTCTTTCTACTTCCTGTATAGGTAAAGGGTTACTAAACTGCAAATTAAGCGATATGGTTTGATCTAAGGCTTCAATAGGGTCATTACTAAAGCAGCAAAGCCAATATCGATATAAAAACAGTAGCGTTTCTCTGTTACCATCAACTTCGTAGTTTCTTAGCTTGATGAGCTTTACAATATCCAACAATCTAGTGTGATGAAGTTTATATGTATTGAATAGTTGAGCAACCTTCTTTTTACGACCGGGACGCTTTTTTACAGGTTGATCGATCACTTCCGTCAATTCAGGTAAATATTCATATTGAACTTCACGAAGTTCATAACGCCGATCGTGCCTATATTCAGCCCTAACTTCCTCTCCGTTTTTTGAATTGATACTTCCGTCAAAACGAAATACACGAGCTGCATCTGCTGCTTTAGGATCACCACCAAGGGAAGATAATTCATTCAACAAATAATTTTGTACAGCTTGCCATAATGGGAGAGCTTTGTAAGGTACTGGATCCAACAGCCATATCAAAACAACACCTTGTCCACTATAAATAATAAGGTTTGGCTCTGGGATTGATTGCCCGTAAAACTCATGCTCTAGCTTACTTATGACCCATGAAAGATCATAGTTAAATAAGTAAAAATCTAAATCCACATATAATGAGCGTAACTCTCTAATATTTTCTATACTTCGAGTGGGTTTAAAGAAGGTGTTTTGAGAGAAAAAAACATCTTCACCAATCCAGTTCTTAAGTTCATTTGCCAATTTCTCAGGTCTATAGTGATATTGTTGGAATTTACCATCCTTTGTCTTTTTGGCAACGGTAATCCAACCATCAGCTTTATTGTGGTGAAACCAGGCGTGGTAAGCTGCACGTTCAATGTTCTTAGTATTTTCCATATAAAAAATCCTCCCTCGTAGTGGAAGGACTTGCACACCCTGTGATAGAATAAAACTATCAAATGAATAACAAGGGCTTTAAAACCCTCGAAGGTGTACAACCTTCTCGTATTGAGAGAACCCCGCGGCGGCCAAACCATAGGGGTTTTTCTCGTTATAAGACAATTCTATCAAAAATATAGAAAACCTGCTTAGTAGTCTAGTGATAAAAAAGACTAGAATCGGTTTTTCTTTTCGTAAAACACGCATAATAAAACCAATTATTAGTCCACTGTGGTCAGTTCGTTGGCCCGAACTGGACTTTTTTTGTAAATACGTACTTTTATGACTGAATTCACACTAAATTAAATTTCAATTAAACCTTTTGAGTTGCATCAAACAGCTCATTTATCCCTTCAATTAGTCGATTTGCCTTCTCTTGATCTTCATCAGATGCTTGTTGCATTTCTTCTCGCAACGTTCTCTCCCAATAACTCGCTAGATCGAAAATCTCCCATTGAATTGAATCTAAGGTCCTCTTTGCTAAATCTTCTTCATTTTCCGTTTTATACGTCATATTGGTCGGTTCATATTTTAAAAACGTAGCAACCCAGCCATATTTTTTGCTTCTGTATGCCGCATGATATTGGTAAGGGTAATAGGCAGGCAATACCGTATTCTTAATGTGCCTCAATGCCTGACGCAATGGTAAATCAGCTGGAATATCATTCACGACAATATCAATAAAATGCCGACCTTGATCGTGTCGTTCTTTTAAATATTCAGGTTGCGGAGCTCTTCCCTGCGCCATTCTGCGCCATCTCCCTACCGTTTCTTGTAGTTCTCTAACGTGTTGGTTTAAGCGATCCACTTCATGTTCTAAGGCCTGTGTCACTTGCAGTTCCTCCTCATTCCGTTAAATAAATTTTTGTGACATCTTCTCTTGAGTGACCAATAAGTTCCGATACGCGATAGCGTGCTGTTTTGGGATCCATGCCTTTTTCTATCAGGTTTTGATACTTTTCATAGGCGTAGCTGTGTCGCAGACCGTGCACGGTTAACTGAACGCCAGGAGCTCTTGCTGCTGGGTCAGCTATTTTATCCCGATGGTTATGAATGAAATCTTGCGTAGCCTGAATAACTTGATGGGCTTTTTGTTCTTCTCGAACAAAGAGTTTATGATCACGAGCTACTCCTCTCATACAATCATGTAAAATATTGCGCACAGACGGTTCTAAGGGGACTTTTCGTACAAGCCCACCTTTGCCCTTGATTCGCAAAAAATTCGTCTTACAAGCCATCTCAGCGTCCTTTCTTGATAAGCGAACGGCTTCATGGATTCGCAGTCCCTGTTCCCGACATAATTGCAGGATGTGGCCCGTTTCCGGATGTTGCAGACGGTAAGTCAGGTTCACCATCTTCTTATACTCACTGTCAGTCCAACGGCGATTTACTCTTCCAAACATCCTGCGCTCAAGAGAGAGACCATAATGATCCTTGAGCTTTTGATTATCCGGAAGCTCGTGACGTGTTTTAGGGAGATGATCATGAAAGTATCGAATGGCCACAAGATCCAGCTTGATGGAGGAGGCTGACTTCCCTGTTTGCTGACGGTCTTCTATGTACGCCGCAAGGTGCTTTCCGGATAGGTTTGCTAGATTCTTTAATGCAAATCGATCAGCTGTAAATCGAACAAATTGATCCATGTGGTGGTAATACTGGCGCTGACTTGTGAGACTTGATCCTTTTGCGTGCCTGGCTGCTTTGTTAACTTGCAGCATCAAGTTTTTATAAGCTCCTTTATTCGCGATACGATCACTGCGCTCTGCGAAACCTTGTAACTCGCTGTCTTTTTTAATCCAGCCTTTTTTCGCCATATCTCTCCTCCTTTTTGTGACTGAACAGACTTCACCTATTGGCACCGCCTGGTGTCTTTACTGAAGTTTTATAAAACAGCCTCCTAAAAGCAGCTCTCGTTCCCATCAGAACGGGAAAGAGCCCTGCCTCCTATCGAGCTGTCTATACTGTGGTTCGTTTCCTTACCACAGTATAGACAGCTCGACAGCCTCAGCCATTTGCTTGTAAGTGCGTTGAGCATGAGTTGCACCTGCACGTCTTCGACGTGTGATTTCCTGACGGAAATCGTGCAATCTACTTGTTCCAGCGTGATGCTGGTGGCCAATGCCGAAGTAGGGTTTGTCCGTAGACGAGATTCTTCGGAGCATTCCCGATCACTCGGTACTCTCAATCTCCTTTGAACCTTTTATCCTCTCGGGTCGTTCCATCCGATAGAGGTGATCTGGCTATCTTCCATCGCCATAATCAATTTGATTACTTTATCCTCGCCACATCTCCATTGGGTAGAGGCGATCAGCTTCGCTTTCATTCGCTGATCATTATTGATGTGATTGCTGAATTGTACACACAAAAAAACGAAGGTTCAGCGCCTTCGTTTTCCTCACTCCAGAATGAACTGGTCTATTTATATCAACATGCTAGACGCATGATTATTTGAGGTCACGCAACTTCGGATAACGCAAAAAAGCGACCTCCGGAAGCGACTAATAGACACACCTGTGGTGTGCGTAGAGTCGATCCAAAGATCGCATTGTTTAATAAGTACCCGCAGACCCTTATTGGGTCGCAATAAAATAAAAAGTAAATTGAATATAATTCCATTATAACCAATCACTTTTGGAATTGCTATACCCTTTAATAAGAATATTTGTTCCCTGGTCCAACCATTGGACCCCCCCCCTCAAATGATTTGAGAGGGGATATTCAGTGACCCTGTTTTTGTTATAGTTAGAAACTCAGTCTCTTCAGGCTTTGAAGAGAAAAATTCTATTTTTGTTATAGTTGATCAACTCAACTTTAAATGATGGAATTCCTTTTATGACTGGGATAATGCAAAAGATGACCATTGAATTCGTGAAGTAACTATAACAAAAACAGGGTCATCGACCTCTCAACATTGCAAGACACTCTCTCCTAAAACGGTCACACATGGACTTTACTGTTCACTATTAGTAAGTCCCAAGGGAATATTCGTTCTCCCTGGTAAAATAATTTTACTACCCCCCTCAAATAATTTGAGGGGGTTCGAGAAAAACGAGGAAGAGCTTCGTATTGTGACATAATCCAACTTATCTGTAATTAGAATGCCAAAAAACCTAAAATGGATAACCTTCTATTAATGATTATCCATTTTAGGTTTTTTGATTGGCTTAAAATCTGGTTCAAGGATAGTAATCACCATTATAGTCTCTTCAAACTCTTCTGGATCTTTCTCAAAATTAATAACCACTTGGGCATCGTCAAGTCCATCAGATTCATCACGATTTTTCCCTTTAAAACCTCTTATTCTAAAGCCAAAGCGCTTCCAACTCTCTTTTGTCTCTGGGTCGAAACGAACTCTTATTTGTTCTACTCTAAAAGCTCTCTTTAAGCTTTCTACAATCTCGTGCTCAACGTTACCTTGATCCCAATCTCTCTCAATTAGAATTTCTTTAACGCTTAATCTGTCTTGCCTAGCATGGCCTGTAAAATCAACCAATTCTAACTCAAGAATTTCTTCAATGGATAAATCTTTAAATATAGATTCAATTAACTTAATGACGGCCTGACTTTGCTCGTCTGTTACCACTTTTATAGGAACACCAGAATTAGATTCTACTACGGAAGCCTCTGAACCCTCGATTTTCTCTTTTACAAGCTCAACTTGTCCATCGTTCAACTGAACTACATCTTCAGATACAGTCAGTGTATACTCAACACCATCTTTACTTCTGAAAACGTGATTATTCCCCAATACTATCACTTCCCACTCTGTCTATAAGGTTTAATGAAGGTGTGCGAAACCCCATTCATTTTCAATTGAAGCCTTTCAATCAGACCAACCTCTTCAAGTTCTTTAAACCAAGTACTAATAGTACGCGGCGACTTTCCAAAGAATTCAGAAATCCTATTAATATCATGATAACATTCTCCAGTATGATTATTGGAATGCAATCCCAAATAAATAAACAACGATACTGCTCCTCCAGATAGTTCAGGGAGAAACTTTTTGAATTCTGAAAAAACCGGAAAAAAGCCGACTTTCTCTATAAAGTTTTCATCTCTCCATCGAGAATGCTCCTGACGTAATTCAGTTGCTCTACCTCTTTTATACTTATCCATTATGTTCCACTACCCCTCATTCTATAGTTTATAGCACATTTATATTCCTAACAAGGAAATATTTTTACAAATTAGATGAAAAAAACTGCTAACTAACTATAATATATAACTATAGTGTATTAAAATAAAGGAACTTCTTCAAATTT
>NZ_JBEWYW010000023.1:0-18929 GCF_041366475.1 Pseudalkalibacillus sp. JSM 102089 | reverse complement strand
GATGATGAGGTAGATAGGTTCGGGGTGGAAGCGTGGCAACACGTGGAGCTGACGAATACTAATCGATCGAGGGCTTAACCTAAACGAAAAGCGAAGTAAGCCGTTTAAATCCGACAAGCGTTGGAGGATTTTGAGTCAGACGCGCTTTATGCGTCAGAATTAAAAGGTGAAACGATCGAGGATTTGGCTTACGTAGCTGGACATATTGGAAAACGTTGCGAGTGCTATCTAGTTTTCAGGGAATAAAATTTTCCTTGAAAAACATGATGAAATATAGTATGATATATTTTGTCGCTGGTAAATCACGAAAGTGAAATCCAGTCCTTAGTCTGGTAATGATGGCGAAGAGGTCACACCCGTTCCCATGCCGAACACGGAAGTTAAGCTCTTCAGCGCCGATGGTAGTTGGGGGATCTCCCCCTGCAAGAGTAGGACGTTGCCAGGCTGATATTATTCCACAGTAGCTCAGTGGTAGAGCTATCGGCTGTTAACCGATCGGTCGTAGGTTCGAATCCTACCTGTGGAGCCATGGAGAGCTGTCCGAGTGGCCGAAGGAGCACGATTGGAAATCGTGTAGACGGTCAAAGCCGTCTCGAGGGTTCGAATCCCTCGCTCTCCGCCACTAGCATACATAATAGCAGCAAGGGCCCGTTGGTCAAGCGGTTAAGACACCGCCCTTTCACGGCGGTAACACGGGTTCGAATCCCGTACGGGTCACCATTATATATCATTTCTACTTTGTGGAGGATTAGCTCAGCTGGGAGAGCATCTGCCTTACAAGCAGAGGGTCGGCGGTTCGAGCCCGTCATCCTCCACCATTCTCTAAGGTCCCGTGGTGTAGCGGTTAACATGCCTGCCTGTCACGCAGGAGATCGCGAGTTCGATTCTCGTCGGGACCGCCATTTATATTTTAATATTATCGCGGGGTGGAGCAACAAGCGATACTTCCTTGAAACAGCAACGTGTTGTTTCGACGGATACGCTTCGAAGCATAACCTTGTAGAGAAAGAAACAGTGCACAGCGTAATGAGCAGGTGTAGCATTATTACATTCACATTATCGCGGGGTGGAGCAGTTCGGTAGCTCGTTGGGCTCATAACCCAAAGGTCGCAGGTTCAAATCCTGCCCCCGCAACCAATTAATTTTATCTGCGTTGAGTATTCATCGTTACTAAAATTAAAATGTAGTCCTGTTAAGGGCAACCAATTATATTTTAAACATGGCTCTGTAGCTCAGTCGGTAGAGCAGTGGACTGAAAATCCACGTGTCGGCGGTTCGATTCCGTCCGGAGCCACCATGTTGCCGGTCTAGCTCAATTGGTAGAGCAACTGACTTGTAATCAGTAGGTTGGGGGTTCAAGTCCTCTGGCCGGCACCATTTTCTCGAAATGAGATCAAATTCCATTGCACTTTCATAAAATGTGTATTACAATGGTAATTGTCAATTTGGAGGGGTAGCGAAGTGGCTAAACGCGGCGGACTGTAAATCCGCTCCCTCAGGGTTCGGCGGTTCGAATCCGTCCCCCTCCACCATCTTGATAGGGGTATAGTTTAAAGGTAGAACAGAGGTCTCCAAAACCTCCGGTGTGGGTTCGAGTCCTACTACCCCTGCCAATTTCAAATTTTTATGGCGGTTGTGGCGAAGTGGTTAACGCACCGGATTGTGATTCCGGCATTCGTGGGTTCAATTCCCATCAGCCGCCCCATTTTTGGGCTATAGCCAAGCGGTAAGGCAACGGATTTTGATTCCGTCATGCGCTGGTTCGAATCCAGCTAGCCCAGCCATTTTTTGTTGCGGAAGTAGTTCAGTGGTAGAACATCACCTTGCCAAGGTGGGGGTCGCGGGTTCGAATCCCGTCTTCCGCTCCATTTTAAAAAGGCGGCATAGCCAAGTGGTAAGGCACGGGTCTGCAAAACCCTTACGCCCCGGTTCAAATCCGGGTGCCGCCTCCAATCTTAATATTTTTTCTTAAAAGTCCTGCCGGAGTGGCGGAATTGGCAGACGCACAGGACTTAAAATCCTGCGGAGGGTGTACCTCCGTGCCGGTTCGAGCCCGGCCTCCGGCACCACTTATTTTTCTGCCTGAATTGAATATGGTATTTTGCCGGTGTGGCGGAATTGGCAGACGCGCACGACTCAAAATCGTGTTCCGAGAGGAGTGTCGGTTCGAACCCGACCACCGGTACCATTACATACGTTATTTCAAGACTTCAACGTTCTCGTTGAGGTCTTTTTTATATGTTTTAATTTTCAATGACTCACTGAGCAAATTCCTGCTCATTTAAAAATAGAGATGATAAAATACAAGTATAAGATAGATAAAACAATTTACTGAAAGAGTGATTCGATGAGAATTGAAGTATGGTCCGATTTCGTTTGTCCATTTTGTTATATAGGAAAAAGACGTCTTGAAAGTGCGCTTCAGGCTTTTCCAAAGCGTGACCAAGTAGAAGTTGTCTTTAAAAGCTTTGAACTTGATCCTAATGCGAAAGAATCGAATGGAGAAAGCATGGCTGAGCTTCTAGCAGCGAAATACAATGTCAGTCTAGAACAAGCTCAGGGTATGTGTGAGAATATGAGACAGCAAGCTGCTGGAGAAAACCTAACGTATGATTTCGATAAAATGATTCCAACGAATTCATTTGATGCTCATCGTCTTGTTCACTATGCGACGAAGCATGGTAAAAGTAATGAAATGTCAGAACGTCTCTTTTATGCCTTCTTTACCGAATCCAAAAATATTGGTGATCATGAAACGCTTGCATCACTTGGTGAAGAACTTGGGCTAGACGGTTCGGATATAAAACGTATGCTAGGGACTGAAGAATTTACGAAAGAAGTTCGCAACGATGAAGCAATGGGAAGTCAGCTTGGCATTCAGGGCGTACCATTCTTTGTATTTGACGGTAAATATGCCGTGTCAGGTGCTCAGCCTGTAGAAATGTTTGAACAGGCCATTGAGAAGGCCTGGGGAGAAGGAAGTAAGCTTGAAGTAGTCGGTGAAAATACAGAAGCGTGTTCTGCTGACTCTTGTGATTTTCCTAAATAAAACGCAAGAAAGCTCTCTTATTTAAAAGAGAGCTTTTTCTTATGCATCTGTACTTTCTTGTTTAATCGTTTTGTAAGCTGAATCAAGGTTGCGAATGCGACGAACTATTTCTGAGTTTTTGTTAAGGTTGTCATAGATCATTGACGAAACAACTGAACGATAATAGCTATTCATTGCTTCTAATTTTGAAAATACATCACGATTCTTTTGTATGTATTGGCGAAAATTTTCTTCGAAAAATGGTGTTGAGAATGGTTCCATATGATTTCTCCTTTCTGTCTATCATTCTGATTATAGGGTGATCGTCATCAGAACGTCAAACGAATCATGCGGAGTGATGTTCTATTAGATCAGCCGTGATGAGGAATGTTTGTAAAGAAAATATGAGAAATGTGTTGTTTCTTTCATATGTTCTGTGGTATTCTATCTACATCAGCGAGGATTGTAGAAATTCCTCGAATTTTCACCATTTACCCAACGCAGTGTTTCGTTAAAATTAACGAAGCGTTGCGTTTTTTTATGTCTGCTTTCTTTAACTTGAAACCCCGCTTAAGAAGTCTCCTCCATGTATTTGATTAAACATTTCTGCTGAGGCAGTTACAAGCTTTTCCCCTTCTGAAACGGAGAGCGAAGGTTGAAGATAGAAAAGCTGAATGGCATGCTTGGTTTCTTCTGTTACTGCTGTTCGCTTAGAATCAACGATAGGACTTCCGAAAGCTCCCTTGTGATCAAGTGAGAGGATTTTGTTGTTGAAGCTTACCTCACGTCCATTTAAGCCCTCATATGCAGTCGTCTCACTTCCAATGTCGATTGTAATATCTCCTTCAACTTGATCAAGATCATAGATCCCAATTGGAATTTTGTATTGAAGCGACAGAAGATTGTTGATGTCTGCAGCAGAGTGAACGAGAGGTAGCGAAGACCCTTTTTTTAACCGGCGTAATAGGGCTTCTGAGGACGGTCGGTATTTGGCGGGATCAGTCCCGAACTTTTTGAAAATGGAACGCCACTCTGAGATAGCAGGAAATGTGAGCAGGTCTGTCTGTTCAAGATCCATCATCATTGTTTCCTGATAGAACTGAAAGCGACCTCGCACCATTTGCGGCGACTTTTCAACAACGATATTATGGTAAATAGCATAACCAATTTTAAAATCAGGATATGTCTTTTTAATCATTGGAGCGAGAGTTATATTGGGCATCAAACTTTTCTCCTAACATCTAATTTTTCGTTCATTTTATCATATACCTAAATTTGAAGCTTATAAGGAGGCTTGCCTCATTTATGAATAAACTTAGAAAACAGTTAGAGCGTATTGATGGAAAAGGATATAAAGCATATAAAGACATTAGTGGGCACTATGATTTTGTGGATTACACCCTTTACATCGACTATGTCCAGGGAGACCCTTTTGCTAGTCCTTCTCGGATAAGAATCATCGTCCCACGCAAGAAAACGATCGTAGAGCCTGAGTGGTTCGATTCGGCTGTAAGAAGAGTTCGAACAGAAGATATGATTGCTAGAAAAGTAGGGGATGCCATTAGAAGGACTGAGAGGCATGCGAAAGGCACTGGAAAAAGTGGATTGGTCTCAATCGATAGACCTGGTCAAAAGGTTATTGAGAGGGCAGCAGTGAGCGTGACAGAGGAATCTATTACGATTTGTCTATCAATAGGATTACCTGCACAAGGCAGAAAAGTCCTTGGCAGACAGGCTATAAACTTGCTTCTGCATCAGCTGCCAGACATTGTGAAGAATTCTGTCTTTGCATTAAACAAACAAATAATCTTAGAGGCATTGCATTTAGCGGACCAACAAGAGGCTATTCGTGAACAGCTTACTCAAAACGGATATGTCGGATTTGTAGCGAATGGATCGATATTACCACGTGAGAGCGGGATAAGCGATCGTCCTATGAAAAATGACGCAGTACAATTCAAATCACCTAAAAGCATGGAAGTGTCTTTAACAATCCCACACCGTACTGAGCCATTACAAGGAATGGCTGTTAAGGAAGGTATTACATTAATTGTTGGCGGTGGTTATCATGGAAAGAGTACCCTCTTGCATGCAATGGAGCATGGCGTATATGATCATATTTTAGGGGATGGTAGAGAGTATGTTATTACAAACCACCAGGCAATGAAAATTCGCTCTGAAGATGGTCGGAAGGTAACTGGAGTAGACATCTCGCCATTTATAAACAATCTCCCATATGGAAAAGATACGCGTTCTTTCACATCTGAGAATGCCAGTGGAAGTACGTCCCAGGCGGCCAATATCATTGAGGCGATCGAAGCGGGTTCAGATACGTTATTAATTGATGAAGATACAAGCGCGACTAATTTTATGATTCGAGACTATCGAATGCAGCAGTTAGTTGCGAAAGAGAAAGAACCCATTACACCGTTCATTGATCGTGTGAAGCAACTACGTACAGAACATCATATATCAACCGTACTTGTCATGGGCGGATCTGGAGACTACTTTGATGTAGCTGATCAGGTGATTTTAATGGAGAACTACCTTCCATACGACGTAACGGATCAAGCTCGATCAATCGTAAAAGAATCGGAACGCAGACATGAAGGTGGAGAAAGATTTGGAGAGGCAAGAAAGAGAGTACCTGAGCAGAGTAGCTTAAACAGTAAAAAGGGAAAGAAATCGAAAGTGACAGCTCGCGGATTGCATCATATTCAATTTGGGAATACAGATGTTTCACTTCTTCAAATAGAACAGCTTGTAGATCCCAGTCAAACGCGTTTTGCTGCTGACGTCCTTCATTTTCTGGAAAGAAATCATAAGTTAGGAGAAAAGTCGATTCCAGAACTTCTTGATTTCATTGATCAGAAAATAAACGCAGAGGGACTTGGTTCTTTTTCTCTATATAAGAATCAGCATCCAGGAGATATTGCTCGAATTAGAAGAACAGAAATGGCGGCCATTTTAAATCGAATTCGAACGCTAAGAATTAAATAAAACACTCCCAAAGAGGAAGGGGGGAAACTAGTGACAAACGCACAATTAAAAGCTGATATTGTGGCATACAGTAAAACTATTGGGATTGATAAGATAGGCTTCGCGGCGGCAGATCCTTTTAAAACCCTTAAGCAACGCTTAGAGCGTCAGCAGGAGCTTGGTTATCAGTCAGGCTTCGAGGAATCTGATATAGAAAAGAGAACAGAACCTGAGCTATTGCTAAGCGGTGCAACAACGATTATATCAATTGCCATTGCGTATCCTTCGCGAATGAAGGATAGCCCTAGGAGTAAGAAGGGCGAAAGGAGAGGACTTTTCTGTCGTGCTTCATGAGGAATTGATTATCATCACCTCCTTAGAGAGAAACTCTCCCTTTTAGATGCATATATTAAATCGAAGGTTCCAGAGGCTAGAACGAGCTCGATGGTCGATACTGGCGAACTTTCTGATCGAGCTGTAGCTGAAAGAGCCGGCATTGGTTTTAGCGGTAAAAACACAATGACCATAACAGAAGAATTTGGTTCATGGGTTTATCTTGGTGAAATGATTACCGATCTAAATTTGGAACCTGATGAGCCTGTTGAAGAAGGGTGTGGTGACTGTAATATTTGTGTAGACGCATGTCCGACTGGTGCCTTAATTGAAGGGGGGCAGCTAAACGCGAATAAATGCATCGCTTTTCTTACGCAAACAAAAGGTTTTTTACCTGATGAATACCGTACTAAATTAGGAAACCGATTATATGGGTGCGACACCTGCCAGCTCGTTTGCCCCAAAAACAAAGGAAAAGATTTTCATCATCATCCTGAACTCGAACCAGATCCAGAGATGGTAAAACCAAAGCTCATACCACTTCTAACAATGTCCAATCGTGAATTTAAGACTCAGTTTGGTCAAGCGGCTGGTTCGTGGAGAGGAAAGAAGCCTATTCAACGAAATGCTATTCTTGCTCTTGCTCATTATAAAGATGAAACAGCTATTGATACACTGGTCGAAGTGATGAAAAAAGATCCTCGTCCGGTGATCCGCGGCACTTCGGCCTGGGCGCTTGGGAAAATAGGTGGCGAGAAGGCCTTTAATGCCCTTACAAAGGAGCAATTGAGAGAAAATGACAAGGATGTGGCAGATGAGATCGCTAAAGGCTTGTCAATGCTTAAAAATAAGACTTAATGCTGATGGTCAAACGATTAGATGCGTTGTAAGATAGTGAAAAATGTATAATAAAGAAGGGATAGAATGGAGAAACAAGTGATTCATTATGGGGAGTTTCTATCGCCTATAGGTGCAATAACATTGTTTGCTAGTCCTAATGGAGTTAGTAGGCTCGATTTTGGTTGCGCTGAAGATGTACTGCCTATTGCTGAAACATGGTATAAAAAACATCATGTCAAAGCGGACCTTGTTTTCAATTCTGATATAATCGAACCCATCGTCATGCAATTGGAAGAATACTTCAGTGGAAAAAGAAGGTTCTTTGATCTAAAGCTTGATAAGGTAGGAACGATTTTTCAACAGAAAGTATGGAACAACCTTTCGGAAATTCCATATGGTGAAACCCGGTCTTATCGAGATGTAGCTGTTGGTATTTCGGCACCAAAGGCTGTTAGAGCCATAGGTTCAGCTAACAACCGAAACCCAATTCCAATCATTGTACCGTGTCACAGAGTTATAGGAAGTAATGGTGCTTTAGTTGGCTATGGTGGCGGCGTAGATAAAAAAGAATATTTATTATCACTTGAACAGCAGCATTCTATGCATGCCGTTCTACCGTAACGATATATAGTGCCAGTTCGCTATCTTGATAGCGAACTGGCTTTTTTTTTGTCTTAGGCATAAAGTTATAAAAAGAGCTTCGTTTCTTGTAAAATAGCAAATGCATTTTAAAAAAGAGATACTAAAATATCTAGGGCGAAGAATGAGAGCAACTTGATACAGCTTTTAGTTTTAAGCCCTCATATGAGGAGTGAACATTATGAACAGCTTTTTATCCAAAAGTCTGATCTACGTAGCGGGATTATTTACACTAGCCTTTGGGGTTGTCTTATTAATTAATGCCGATGTTGGAATTGCCCCATGGGATGCTCTCTACGTTGCGCTTTCTGACCAACTAGGGTTTACCGTGGGAACATGGGTGTTTATTGTTGGTGGTATTTTAATTTTTATCAATAGTCTTATTATGATGAGGAAACCAAACTTAGCTGGTTTTATTCCAATTATTCTTCTAGGATTGTTTGTTGACCTCTTGAATTTACAAATTCTCACTTTCATTGATGTAGATGGAATCGTTACCAGGTGGACCTTATTTCTTGTTGGATTAGTTATCATGGGTCTTGGAATTGCAGTGTACTTATTTGCATCTCTTGCATCTATTCCAAACGATGAACTCATGCTTGCCTTAACAGAAAGAACGGGATGGAGTATTGGTATTACTAAGACATTAACAGAAGCTCTTGCGTTTGTTCTGGCATTCTTGTTAGGCGGGCCGATTGGTGCCGGTACCTTTGTAGAAGTGCTTCTGCTTGGTATTCTTGTTGGTTGGTTTGATAAATTACTCAAGAAAATAACACACCCTTCAGCAGAGCCAGCTGTAAACCATTCCTGATTCCAAGTCATGTGTTTGATTTCCCTGTCATAAAGTGCGATGAGGGGGGACGCATATGGTGTGGGGAGACCAGTTGAAATCTTTCTGGAAAGAACAAGCAACTTGCTTACTAAATGGAACGGATCATTCAAGAATAGGAACTAGGCCTTCAGAGGAAGAAGAAGCAGTCAACCGTTATCGTATACAGAGCCAAAATAGGGGAGCTTCTGTTATTCGTATAAAAAATAAAGGGATCCTCCTGGGAAAAAAAACAGTCTCGACGAGCCAACTTTATGAATATCTTCTTCATCAGCAGTTTCTTATTAAACAGGGAGAAAAACTATATCAGGAAGAACGACTTGAAAAGAGATTGGCAAAAATGGTGGAGGGTGAACTTATTCTTGATCGATCAGCTGAGATAGAGGGAGGAACACTTCAAGTAGCAGAAGGTAAAGGCAGCGGTGATGCTCGTCTAAAAGGCTCCTATTATGATCGGTTATCAGCTCTGAAATATGCTGAGAGATGGTGGGATGATGCGAATCCTTCTTATCAGTCGTTTGATGTAGATTGTACAAATTATATTTCTCAGTGTCTTCATGCAGGGAAAGCCCCTATGCGTGGTTACCCAGATCGCACTAAGGGATGGTGGATGAAAGGAAATAACTGGAGCTATTCATGGACTGTAGCTCATGCGCTTAGGTGGCATTTAAGTAGCTCGAAGAATGGTCTTCGAGCTCGTGAAGTAGCGAATCCGGATGATCTCATTCCTGGAGATATTATTTGTTATGACTTTGATGGAGATGGCCACTGGCAACATACTACTTTTGTCGTAGATAATGATGAGAAGGGATATCCTCTTGTCAATGCTCATACAACAAATAGCAGGATGCGCTATTGGGCCTATGAAGATTCTACGGCATGGACGCCTGAAATCAAGTATAAGTTTTTTCATATTGAGGATTAGAGAATGCCATCTCCTAATCTAAAACATGCTATAATAGTATTGTTTTGAAGTGGAGGTGAATGAATATGTCTTTAAATATTGTACTGTTTCAGCCTGAAATACCAGCGAACACAGGGAATATAGCTAGAACATGTGCAGCAACAAATACAAGTCTACATCTAATTCGCCCACTAGGGTTTTCGACAGACGATAAAATGTTGAAACGTGCGGGCTTGGATTACTGGCAATATGCTGATGTACATTATTATGATTCTCTAGAGGAGTTCTTTGAAAAGAACCCAGGTGGAGAATATTATTATATTACGAAATACGGTACGAATACACATACTGACTTTGATTACTCAGATGTGAATGAGAATACGTATTTTGTTTTTGGAAGAGAAACGAATGGTTTACCAGACGAGTTGATTGAAAATAACAAAGAGCGTTGTCTTCGTCTACCGATGACAGATCATGTTCGTGCTCTTAACCTTTCAAATACTGCTGCTATTATGGTATATGAAGCACTAAGACAGCAAAGTTATCCAGGAATGAAATAAAAAAGAACGACTTTCAGCAAAGAGCTGAAAGTCGTTCTTTTTTTGATAGAAGTTTAAGCGTATTTCAACGTTCAAAAACTTTGTTTTTGAACGCTCGTCTTCGCTTTTCATGTCCAGCTGCGACTCGCAGAAACTGCGATATTTCACTCTTTCACCAGAACACAAAAGGCGTGTTCTAGTTCAAGAGTTCCAATATATCCGTTTCTAAACGCTCGTCTTCGCTTTTCATGTCTAGCTGCAGTGGGCAGACACTCGGTCACTTCACCTTTTCAACTGAACACAAAAAACGTGTTCAAATGAAAAGGCTCCAGTTCCTGCCGTGTCTAACCGCCCACTTTCGCTTTTCATGTTACCTACTACCTTTTTTGGTTTTGCTTGGTCGGTCGTTGTAGCCAGCTGTAAAGATGGCTGCTAGGAAAGCTAGGATTACTACTAAAATACCCAGGAAACTCATGGTCTCATCCTCCTCAGGTAAAATTGTGTCCAAATCTAACTCTCATTATAAACCATGTGCGGGAAGGTGTGAATGTTTTGAGGGGAATTCTTGTAGTGAGGAGTTGTTTGAATTGGAAAAAAACGTCGTTATTCGATAGGATAGAGAGAGAAACCTAAAGGAGGATTTATTTTATGTATGTTGTGATGAATGAATTGAAGGTCCCTGATGAAGCAAAAGACATGATGAAGCAACGTTTTGGGAAAAGTGCTGATAGTATGAAGAATGTTGATGGTTGCTTGGAGTTTCTATTTCTTGAACAGTCGGCTGAAAACGGAAAGCTTATTGTATTTACGAAATGGGAAAGTGAAGAGGCTTATCAGAATTGGGTGCACTCCGATTCATTTAAGAACGCTCATAAAGAAAAGCGCGAATCGAAAGAAAAATCTCCAGCAACAGGAAATGAACTAAGCGAATTTACAGTAGTTTATCATACGTAAAGATGAGAGCCGGGCAACCGGTTCTTTTATTTTGGACTTTTTTCATAACTGAGCAGAAACCCTATAAAGACTCGATTGAATCATTGGAAAGAAAGCCGAATGTTATTGGACATCCCCGCATAACATGTATTAAATCCGATGAACCAAACTTGGAGGGGGCTCTTAATGGATATCTTACGTAAAATCCAGCAGCATCGAGAAGAAGAGAGGCGGCTGAAGTGGGAAGGAACCTTCAGCGAGTATTTAGACATTATCCGGGAACGACCTGAAGTAGCGCAGTCAGCTCATTCACGTGTTTATAATATGATAAGAGATGCAGGGATTGATGAGGTTGATGGGAAAAGAAGTTATTCTTTCTTCTCTGAAGAGCTTTATGGACTTGAGGAAGCAATCGAACGTCTGGTAGAAGAATACTTTCACCCTGCTGCCAAAAGGTTAGATGTCAGAAAACGTATTCTCTTATTGATGGGACCAGTAAGTGGTGGTAAATCAACTCTTGTTACGGTGCTGAAAAGAGGACTGGAGAAATATTCTCATGAAGATTCTGGGGCTGTTTATGCGATTAAAGGCTGTCCTATGCACGAGGATCCACTGCATCTTATACCACATCATTTGAGAGATGAATTCCACGATGAATACGGGATCCGAATTGAAGGAAGTCTTTCCCCACTAAACGTAATGCGCCTTGAGCAAGAGTATGGTGGTCGTATTGAAGATGTGATGGTAGAGCGCATATTCTTTAACGAGGATAAGAGGACAGGTATTGGTACATTTAGTCCTTCAGATCCTAAGTCTCAAGATATTGCAGACTTAACCGGAAGTATTGATTTCTCAACGATAGCGGAATTTGGATCAGAGTCTGATCCTAGAGCTTATCGATTCGACGGAGAATTAAATAAAGCCAATCGTGGAATGATGGAATTCCAGGAGATGCTGAAATGTGATGAGAAGTTTTTGTGGCACTTGCTTTCACTGACTCAAGAAGGAAACTTTAAAGCTGGGCGTTTTGCGCTAATTTCTGCTGATGAACTTGTTGTAGCGCATACGAACGAAGCAGAGTATCGCTCTTTTATATCAAATAAAAAGAATGAGGCGTTACACTCTCGTATTATCGTTATGCCGGTTCCATATAACTTAAAGGTGAGTCAGGAAGAGCGTATTTATGAGAAGATGATTCGTGAAAGTGATGTAGCTGATGTGCACATCGCCCCACATGCTCTTAGAGTAGCTGCTATTTTCTCTATCTTGACGAGGTTAAAAGATACGAATCGTCAGGGAGTGGACCTTGTTAAGAAAATGCGACTCTACGATGGAGAAATTGTAGAAGGCTTTAATCAGGTAGATGTGGATGAACTTCATAAAGAGCATTCGGATGAGGGAATGAGCGGGATTGATCCGCGTTATGTTATTAACCGAATTTCCTCTACGATTATAAGAAAAGAAGTACCGTCAATTAATGCCCTGGATGTTCTTCGTTCATTGAAAGATGGACTTGATCAACATGCTTCTATCTCAAAAGAAGATAAAGAGCGGTATATGAATTTCATCTCCATTGCGCGCAAAGAGTATGATGAAATTGCAAAGAAAGAAGTACAAAAAGCATTTGTTTACTCTTATGAAGAGAGTGCAAAGACACTAATGGATAATTATCTTGATAATGTTGAAGCGTATTGTAATAAAAATAAGCTCCGCGACCCTCTTACTGGAGAGGAAATGAGTCCGGATGATAAGCTTATGCGTTCAATTGAAGAACAGATTGGCATTTCAGAAAATGCGAAGAAAGCATTTAGAGAAGAAATTCTTATTCGTATCTCTGCTTATGCTAGAAAGGGTAAGAAGTTCGATTATAATTCCCATGAACGTTTAAGAGAAGCGATTCAGAAAAAATTGTTTGCTGATTTAAAAGATGTAGTCAAAATAACGACATCTTCCAAAACACCAAATGAAAATCAACTCAAGAAAATCAATGAGGTTATCGCACGTCTCATCGATGAACATGGATATAATTCAATTTCAGCCAATGAACTTCTACGTTATGTAGGTAGTCTCCTAAATCGATAATTAGAAGAAGCATGCCTCTTTAGGTATGCTTCTTTTTATGCTGCTATAAGGAGCGCTATTTATGAAATGGGTGAATATACTTAAAATAAGAAATTTTCTTCGTTCATGGAATAGAAAGCCACTATAACGATGGAAGTGAATGGTGAGAATATGCAATGTAATCGCTGTCATATACGTGTGCGCTTGTGCCAGCTTATTATGAGTGATAGATTAGACGTAAAGACGTATTGAAAAGAGGTTTGAGATGAAGAAGGAACGCAATCCGCTTTGGGAGTGGATCAAGGCTTTTTCAATAGCTGTAGTCCTGGCGATTGTTATTCGTGAATTTCTCATAACGAACTATGTCGTTCATGGTGAATCAATGATGCCAACGATCCAAGATGGGAATCGTTTAATTATTAATAAAATTGGTTATGAAGTCTCAGAGCCTGATCGATTTGATCTTGTAGTATTTCATGCGAATGAAGAAGAAGACTATATTAAGAGAGTCATTGGACTTCCAGGAGATACAATCGAATATAAAAATGATGTTTTATATGTAAATGGTGAGAAAATAAAAGAACCTTATCTTGAGCGTTATAAGAAAGATATTTTTAACGGGAACCTCACTGAGAATTTCCATCTTGAAGATAAAACTGGAAAATCAGAGGTGCCCGAGGGATATTTATTTCTCATGGGGGATAACCGAAGACATAGCTATGATAGCAGGCATATTGGTTTCGTACCAATGAATCAAGTAGTAGGGGAAGTAAATCTACGCTACTGGCCACTTGAGAAAATTGATTTCACATTCCAAAAATAAACTAAATATGGTTATTAAGGAAGAGAATCGGGGTACTATTACTATTGAGGTGATTCAAAATGGCGGATCATAAAGAAAAACCTGAGAACAGTTCAATGGCGATGAATGAAAAAGAGATGGCCCAACTCGGTAAAGAGATGGAAGAGCTAGACACAAATGATGAGATTAAGAAAAAGGGTAAACGTCCAGATCCGATTCAACACAAAAAAGAAAACGAAACAGAGTAACTCCCAATAAGGGAGTTTTTTTTTGAATATAGACTGAGAAGGATAAAACATAAGTATAAACGGATGAAAGTAGTCCAATTCGAGTAGTTGAAGCAATAAAAGCTGTATTTGTCAGAATTAATTGTCAATTATCGCTTGTATTTGCATAGGATAAAGTATACTATTCAACGCAGCCGAAGGATGTCCACATTAGGGTTAAGTTTCTGAACTAACATCATGAGCGATCATCGATCATTGAATAAATTTTCGATAGAAATTTAATTTTTTTAGGAGGGAAATAAGGCATGAAAGACAAGGACTCCAACAATTTCGTCGTCTCTCAGGAGAATTGGTCCCTCCACCGAAAAGGCTATCAGGATCAACAACGCCATGCCGAAAAAGTTCAAGATGCTATCCAAAACAATCTCCCGGATCTCATCAGTGAAGAGAACATTATTTTATCTAACGGTCGAGATGTCATTAAAATACCAATACGTTCACTTGATGAGTATAAAATTCGTTATAACTATGATAAGTCTAAGCATGTTGGGCAAGGTGAAGGCGATAGCCAGGTGGGAGACGTTGTGGCAAGAGATGGTTCTGGGGAAAAACAGCCTGGGGCCGGTAAAGGTGAAGGGGCTGGAGATCAGCCAGGAGAAGATTATTATGAAGCAGAAGTTTCTCTGGTAGAACTGCAGGATATTTTATTTAAAGAACTGGAACTGCCGAATTTACGTGAAAAAGAAACAGCCGACGTAGTGAAAAAGAAAGTAGAATTTAATGATATTCGAAAAACTGGACTTATGGGTAATATTGATAAGAAAAGAACAATTCTATCAGCGTATAAGAGAAATGCGATTAGTGGAACACCATCAATTGCACCGATTTATCAAGATGATCTACGCTTCAAAACATGGAATGAAGAAATTAAGCGCGAATCTAAAGCTGTCGTTTTAGCCATGATGGATACAAGTGGTTCGATGGGAAAATGGGAGAAATATATGGCAAGAAGCTTTTTCTTCTGGATGTCACGTTTCTTACGATCGAAATATGAAACAGTGGAGATTGAGTTTATTGCTCATCATACAGAAGCAAAAGTCGTCACTGAAGACGATTTTTTTTCAAAAGGAGAAAGCGGCGGAACAATTTGCTCATCAGCTTATCGCAAAGCGCTTGAACTCATTGATGAGAAGTATTCTCCAGCACGTTACAACATTTACCCATTCCATTTCTCAGATGGCGATAACTTGACGTCAGACAATACAAGATGTGTGAAACTGGTTAATCAAATTATGAAGGTCTCGAACATGTTTGGGTATGGAGAGGTTAATGCTTATAATCGCCACTCCACCCTGATGAGTGCCTACAAAAATATACATGATCCTAAATTTAGGCATTATATTCTTAAAGAAAAGAAAGACGTCTATCACGCAATGAAAAGCTTCTTCCGAAAAGAAGAAATTCATTCATAAGCTTCCCGAAAAGGGGAGCTTTTTTCTTTTAGTTTGGCTATGCGATTGAATGGTGCTATTTTCACTCAGATGATCCACAAATTGTGAAGTCAAAATAAGTTAACATTGCTTTTAGATCAGAGAGGAAGGTACATACTAATAACAAGTAAAGCGTTGGAGGAATCATTATGAAATTCATTAGGTTTCTTTTTATATCCCTTCTTATCTTATTATTGATGCCTTATGATGTGACAGCTCAATCAAATGTGGTTGAAGTTCATTTTATTGATGTGGGACAGGCTGATAGCATTTTGATCACGTATGGAGAAAAAGCTGTGCTAGTAGACGCAGGAGATAATGGTGATGGAGAAACGGTTTCAAATTATATAAACAAGCTAGGCATTAGCCAATTAGATTATATTGTGGCGACGCATCCCCATCATGACCATATTGGTGGGATGGATGATGTGATAGAAAATTTCGATGTGAAAACTGTGATGATGCCCGATGTTTCTTATCCAACAGTGCACTATAAGTCGCTCTTAAAAGTATTGAAGAAAAAAGACATCACCTTAGAAAAGGCACGAAAAGGTATGAAAATAAAATTAGGACATCAGGTCAATATACAGGTCATTTCACCTTCCAAAGAAGCGGAGTACGAGGATTTTAATGATTATAGTGCCGTATTACGGCTGAGTCATAAAGAGAATAGCTTCCTGTTGATGGGGGACGCTGGGGTAGAAGTAGAGAAGCAAATGCTAGAAAAACTTAAAAGGAAACAGATTAAATCTGATGTTCTAAAAATGGGGCACCATGGTGCGAGTTCGGCTACATCAGAGACATTTCTTAAAGCCGTAACCCCAGAGACTGCTGTTAT
The DNA here is from genome assembly GCF_041366475.1 of Pseudalkalibacillus sp. JSM 102089. NCBI lineage: Bacteria > Bacillati > Bacillota > Bacilli > Caryophanales > Fictibacillaceae > Pseudalkalibacillus > Pseudalkalibacillus sp. JSM 102089. Next base: position 2,487 of record NZ_JBEWYW010000023.1, on the reverse strand, counting down.
TTCTGTTGGTAAAAATAATCGTTATGATTTTCCAGATAAAAATGTGATTCAGAGATTAAATGAACATCATATTTCTGTTCTAAGGACAGATGAAATAGGAACGATTATTGCTACAAGTGATGGTGAGAACATTGTATTTCATACTGATAACAACCTGATATCACATAAAAAGGATAAATAATAACCGGTGAAGGAGCTTACACTACATGTTGAAAGGCACCGCCTTTCTTGTCTGAACGATCATACACCTTGGGAGGAATGCTTGTGCATAACAATCTGCAAAACCTCATGTCTAAGAACATCATATCCGTTACACCAGAGCAATCGATCCAGGAAGCAGCAGCCCTAATGAATCAGTATAATATTGGTTCATTACCTGTCATGAAAAATGGTCAGCTTTGCGGAATGGTTACAGATCGTGATATTACGACTCGTGCCACTGCAACTGGTGGAAATGCGGATTGTCAGGTGAGCCAATGTATGTCTAACAACATTGTCTCAGCTACATCTAACATGAGTGCAGAAGAAGCAGCGGCATTAATGGCTCAGAATCAGATACGACGATTGCCTATTGTTGAAAACAATCAGGTAGTAGGAATGGTTTCGCTTGGAGATTTTGCGACGAAAACACCTGACCATCAAGAGGCCGCCACCGCACTATCGAGCATTTCTCAGAATGGAATAACACGAGCGTAAAGACAAAGGGGCTGACAAATGTCAGTCTCTTCTATTTCGTTCATCCTATGATAAAATCAGGATAGAATCACGTGGAAATAGGGTACATAGAAATATAGATGGAATGTGGAGGGAAAGCATATGTCAGAATTAGATGTATCGAAATTCGAAAAAAAGATTGAGATTAGGCAAATTCATCACGAAGATATAGATGAAATCCTTTCATTACAGAAAAAATGTTTTCCTGGAATGGATCCCTGGAAAAGAGAGCATCTTGAGAGTCACCTGGAAATTTTCCCAGAAGGGCAATTTTGTGTAGAACTCGAAGGAGAAATCATAGGCTCCTGTTCAAGTTTGATGGTGAACTTTGATGAATATGATGATCAGCATACGTGGGATGACATAACGGATGAAGGATATATTACAAATCATAACCCTGATGGCTATAATCTTTACGGTATTGAAGTGATGGTTCATCCTGAATATAGAAGGATGAAAATCGGTAAGCGTCTTTATGAGGCACGAAAAGATCTTGCGCGAGAATTAAACGTGAAGAGTATTATCATCGGAGGGCGAATTCCGAATTACCATAAGCACTCGAATGAAATGAAAGCATCAGAATACGTAGAAGAAGTGAAATTCCAAAACATATATGATCCTGTTTTAACGTTCCAGCTCATGAATGGATTTAATGTTATGAGAATAAATCCGAACTATTTACCAGATGATAAAGCTTCAAAGCAATTTGCTACTTTAATGGAGTGGAATAACGTTGAATATAAAGCCGTTACAAGAAGGCACTTTAGATCGTCATTCCCCGTTCGAATTTGTGCGATACAATATGCGATGAAGAAAATATCTTCCTTTGAAGAATTTGCAAACCAAGTAGAATATTATGTTGATGTGGCAGCAGATTTTGGTTCTGATTTTGCTGTGTTTCCTGAGATCTTTACGACACAACTAATGTCGTTCATGGATGAAAAAATACCAAGCAAAGCTGTTCGTCGTTTAACAGAATATACAGAGCCGTATATCGAGCTTTTTACAGAATTAGCTGTAAAGTATAACGTTAATATTATTGGTGGTTCTCATTTCGTTTTAGAGGATGAAAAGATCTATAATATTGCTTATTTGTTTAGAAGAGACGGAACGATTGAAAAGCAATATAAAATTCATGTTACCCCAAATGAACGTCGTTGGTGGGGAATTCATGGTTCAGATGGCATTGAAGTTTTTGATACAGATTGTGGTAAAATTGCGATCCAAATCTGTTATGATATCGAATTCCCTGAGCTTGGAAGAATTGCGACGGATAAGGGCGCTAACATTCTATTTACACCTTTCTGCACCGATGATCGTCAAGGGTATTTACGCGTCCGTTATTGTGCGCAGGCTAGAGCGGTTGAGAACCAAATCTATACAGTCATTGCCGGTACGATTGGTAACTTATCTCAAGTAGAGAATATGGACGTTCAGTATGCACAATCAGGGATTTTTACCCCTTCAGATTTTGCTTTTTCAAGAGATGGAATTGCTGGTGAATGTCACCCGAATATTGAAACTGTCGTGGTAGGCGATGTAGATCTTGAAATTCTTAGAAGACAACGTCAATCAGGTACGGTTCGCCAGTTGCGAGATCGCCGAAAAGATTTATATGAGATACATTACAAAAAGTAAGCCGCTTTGGTAGTGACCCCTAAAAGTTAGAGTTTTTATTATGCAGCTGTTTGGCTGGTTTGAGTTCGGTATTGGATCGGACTTAAACCAGCCAATTTTGCTTTTACGCGTTCATGGTTATAGTAGTCTACATAT
>NZ_JBEWYW010000022.1:0-23082 GCF_041366475.1 Pseudalkalibacillus sp. JSM 102089 | reverse complement strand
CTGTTAGTCTAGTGATGATGGCGAAGAGGTCACACCCGTTCCCATGCCGAACACGGAAGTTAAGCTCTTCAGCGCCGATGGTAGTTGGGGGATCTCCCCCTGCAAGAGTAGGACGTCGCTGGGCAACATAAGAGAAGCGAGAGACCTGAGGGTTTCTCGCTTTTTTGTATGTTTTTTTCGGTGTGTATTACCTAGCTTAATACCTAGTTCCACCTCGTTCGTCGAATAAATACGAACTACTTCCTTCAATTTGTACCTCTCTTATTTAAAAACTCATATAGCAAATACGGTATTTTTTCAGAAGTTACTTCAAGAAATTGTAGAATAAATGGTAGATCTAATGACTCCTGAGTATGAAAAAGATCTCCCCACCATTCTGTCTCGTATCGGCAAATCATACTGAGGTTATATAAAATTAGATAGTGAGCCATTACCTCAGCAATAGGATTGTACTGACTACGTTCTGCCGGGAGGTAAAGAGTATTCCTATCATATAGGAAGGGGCGCTCCTTTAAGCCTGCGACGGGGTCCTCCTTGAACTGCAAAGTAATGAAATCACGATTATGAGTAAGAACTTTTATTGAAGTATCCCCATGCTGCTGAAGGTAGGATTCAAAACGTTCTGCAGTCATATTTAATGTATCAAGAATACTTGCCTGAATAGTGAAAGAAGTGGAGGTAAGAGAAATCATTTTATAGCTCGTTACTTTACGAGTCAGCTTCTCAAATAATGGGCAAACTTCGGGTATAAGGGTAAGAAGATCTTCCATTTTATATTTTTCCCCTTCTACCTGTTTCACATGAAACATTTTCCTTGAAAAGTATTCAAAGAGTCCATTTTTTTGACCTTTTACTTCATCTTGCAAGAAAGCATAATGGCGTTTTTTTCTTTTTCGAGACGTAACGCCGTGTGCAAGAACATGTGTGTCACCCGGATAATTTGGATCAATTGTAATAAGACAAGCTTTTAACAGTTGAATCATCCCATAAAAAAGAAGGATAGGTTTTAGCTCTGTATCAGCAGTTGAAGCATGCCGATAATAGCGTTCGCCATATTCGATAAAATACATAAATCGATAACAGGAATCGTAGCTTTTACGTTCGGCATCCGGAAGTTCGATGTTAGAATAACATTCCTTTAAATATTGCTGAACATATGAGGCTGAGTGATAGGCAAAGTTGTTTGAATGATAATGTCCAGAATATCCCATAGGAGCCCTCCATGTTTGATTATTCAAACTTATTCTATCTTTCTTGACAGTAGTTTAACCAATTGATAAGCTACTAATAAAATTTCGGACAATTCGATTAGAGGAGGATGAAAGGGATGTGGGAAACAAAATTCGCTAAAGAAGGGTTAACCTTCGATGATGTCTTATTAACACCAGCTTTTTCCGATGTACTACCAAGAGAAGTATCGGTGAAAACTCAATTAACAAAAGACCTTGAATTAAATGTACCGATTATTAGTGCTGGTATGGATACAGTAACCGAAGCACCTATGGCTATTTCCATGGCAAGACAGGGTGGATTAGGTATTATTCATAAAAGCATGTCGATGGAGGAACAAGCTGAACACGTAGATCGTGTTAAACGATCTGAAAGTGGTGTTATTACTGATCCTTTCTTTCTCACACCAGAACATCAAGTATTCGATGCTGAACATCTGATGGGCAAGTATCGTATATCCGGTGTTCCTATTGTTAATGAGGAACGCAAGCTCGTTGGTATCCTTACTAATCGTGACCTTCGTTTTATTGAAGACTACTCTATACAAATTAAAGACGTTATGACAAAAGAAAATCTTGTAACAGCTCCTGTAGGTACAACATTAAAAGAGGCTGAGCGAGTTCTTCAAAAGCATCGCATTGAAAAGCTTCCATTGGTTGATGATGATGGAACACTTAAAGGTCTTATAACAATTAAAGATATTGAGAAAGTTATTCAGTTTCCTCAGTCTGCTAAAGACAGCAGAGGACGTCTTCTAGTTGGCGCTGCTGTAGGGAATACAACAGATGCTCTGAAGCGAGTTGAAAAACTAGTGGAGGCTGGTGTTGACGTTATTGTATTAGATTCTGCTCACGGCCATACAGAAGGCATTATGACAAAGGTGAGTGAAATCAAAAGCGCCTACCCTGATCTTCCAATTATCGCAGGTAATGTCGCAACTGCTGAGGGGACTAAAGCCTTAATTGAAGCCGGAGCCGATGTAGTGAAGGTAGGAATTGGACCTGGTTCAATTTGTACGACTCGCGTTATTGCTGGTGTTGGTGTACCTCAAATCACAGCGGTGTATGAATGTGCAACAGAAGCACGCAAACATGGTATTAGTATTATTGCTGATGGTGGCATTAAGTTCTCTGGAGATATCGTAAAGGCGCTCGCTGCAGGTGGACACGCAGTGATGCTTGGTAGTATTCTTGCGGGTGTTGATGAAAGTCCAGGCGAACGTGAAATCTATCAGGGTCGTCAGTTTAAGGTATACCGTGGAATGGGCTCGATTGGAGCAATGGAAAAGGGAAGTAAAGATCGTTATTTCCAGGAAAATATGTCTAAACTCGTTCCTGAAGGAATTGAAGGACGTGTTCCTTACAAAGGACCACTAACTGATACAATTCATCAGTTAATCGGGGGCTTACGTTCTGGAATGGGTTACTGTGGGACAAGAACACTTAACTCACTTCGTGAAGATAGCCAGTTCGTTCGAATTACGGGTGCAGGCCTTCGCGAGAGTCATCCACACGATGTTCAGGTTACGAAAGAAGCACCAAATTATTCTGTTTAAATAGTGCTTTAGACTGAAGTTATAACAGGTGTGTGACAAAAATAGATTAATACGTTCGAAAAGTAGATAGGGGGACTTTCCTCTATCTATTTTTTTAATTTTAGGTGTGATAGAATAGCGGTTATGTGAGACTTATTTGGAGGTGTAGGGGTTGAGAAACCTTGGTTTGAAAGCCATGATCGTAACCATGGCGATGGTATTATTACTAGCAGGAACATTTGGTGGAGGCAATACTGCAGAAGCTGCAGAGGCGCCCGACATCAAAGCAGAAGCATCAATTTTAATTGATGCAAATTCAGGAAAGATTTTATATCAGAAAAATCCTGAATTAACGCTCTCACCTGCAAGTATGACAAAGATGATGTCGGAATATTTAGTACTTGAAGCAATTAATAAAAACGAAGTAAGTTGGGATGAAAAAGTTACAGTAAGTGATACGATCCAAAAGCTATCACAGAACCGTTCTCTTTCAAACGTACCACTTCGAGTGGGCGAACAGTATACAGTTAAGGAATTATATGAAGCAATGGCCATTTATTCTGCAAATGCTGCCACAATGGCGCTGGCTGAGCACGTTGCTGGAACAGAAGCGAAGTTTGTCGAAATGATGAATGCAAAAGCAAAAGAAATGGGTATGAAAGAATATAAGTTTGTTAATAGTTCAGGGCTGAATAACAAAGATCTACTTGGTAATCATCCTGCTGGAGACCCTGATGAAGAGAACATGATGTCTGCTCGTTCAACTGGACTTCTTGCTTATAACCTTCTTAAAGATTTTCCTGAAGTAATAGAAACCACTAGTACTCCAGAAAAGAAATTCCGAGAAGGTACAGATGATGAAATTACAATGAAGAACTGGAACTGGCTTCTTCCTTCACTTGTATATGCTAATAAATACAAAGTAGAAGGCATAGATGGTCTCAAGACTGGTTCTACAGACCTTGCTGGATTTGCTTTTACAGGAACAGCTAAACAAGGTGATATGCGATTAATTTCTGTTGTGATGAAAACTGATTCGTATGAAGCTCGTTTTGAAGAAACAGCTAAGCTTCTGAACTATGGATTTGATCAATTCCAGGCCCAAACAATCGTTACTGAAGGTGATAAAGCTGATGGTAATTCCACGGTTAAAGTTGTTAAAGGTAAGGAGAAAGAAGTTGGGGTCGCTGCAGGAGAATCTTTCAATGCAGTAACAGTGAAGAATACGAAAGAACCATTTAAACTAAGCTATGAATACGATCAATCTCTTCTAACAGAAGATGGAGAACTAACTGCACCAATCAAAGAAGGTGATCAAGTTGGAAAAGTCGTCTTAAAATCAACCGGTGAAGACTTCGGTTACATAACAGGTGACAAGGGCTCTTCAGTACCTCTTGTAGCAACTGAATCTGTTGAAAAAGCAGGTTGGTTTACACTTACTATGCGAGCGATTGGTGGCTTCTTTTCTGGTGTATGGACTAGCGTAGCAGATGCAGTGAAAGGTCTGTTTTAATTAATAATATCAAGTATACTTGGAAAAAATACTCTTCGATGCGTTCATCGAGGAGTATTTTTCTAAATCTTTTATGAAATCACTGCACATGTGATAGGACAAGTCATGAAAAAATGTTACAATAAAAGCGTTTGATAGATGTCGTGTAACAAAGACGTTTCTAAGTATAGATATGGGAGGAATATAGATGAATCAACAAACAGGTACAGATCGTGTAAAACGTGGTATGGCTGAAATGCAAAAGGGCGGCGTGATTATGGACGTTGTCAATGCAGAGCAAGCTAAGATTGCAGAAGAAGCTGGTGCAGTAGCAGTAATGGCACTAGAACGAGTGCCATCTGATATTCGTGCAGCAGGCGGCGTAGCGCGTATGGCTGATCCTACAATCGTAGAGGACGTTGTGAATGCCGTATCGATTCCAGTAATGGCAAAATGCCGTATTGGTCATATTGTAGAAGCACGCGTTCTTGAATCAATGGGCGTTGACTACATTGATGAAAGTGAAGTTCTTACTCCAGTTGACGAAGAATTCCACCTTGATAAGCGCAAGTACACTGTTCCGTTTGTATGTGGAGCGCGTAACCTTGGTGAAGCACTGCGCCGCGTAGGTGAAGGTGCTGCAATGCTTCGTACGAAAGGTGAACCTGGAACAGGAAACGTTGTTGAAGCTGTACGTCATCAGCGTCTTATTCAATCCCAAATTCGTAAAATTTCAAGCATGTCTGAAGACGAATTGATGACTGAAGCGAAAAACCTTCAGGCGCCATTTGAGCTTCTTCTTCAAATTAAAGAGCTTGGACGTCTTCCGGTTGTTAACTTTGCTGCTGGTGGCATCGCAACTCCTGCAGATGCAGCACTAATGATGGAGCTTGGTTCTGACGGCGTCTTCGTTGGATCTGGAATTTTCAAATCGGATAATCCTGAGAAATTTGCTAAAGCTATTGTGGAAGCAACAACTCACTATCAGGATTATGAATTGATCGCGAATATTTCTAAGAACCTTGGTATCGCAATGCCAGGTATTGAAATTTCTTCACTTAAGCCATCAGACCGTATGCAAGAGCGCGGCTGGTAAAACATTGATCCCCCACCTGTGCAACATAAGGTGGGGTTCTTACTTAGATAAAGAGAAGGAGTCGAGAGAAGTATGGTGAGAGTTGGGGTCCTTGGACTGCAAGGTGCAATCCGAGAACATGTGAAAGCACTTGAAACAAAAGAAGCAGAAATCATTGTTGTGAAACGAGTAGAGCAACTCAAGGATTTAGATGGACTCGTACTACCTGGTGGAGAGAGTACGACAATGCGTCGATTAATTGATCAATATGGATTTTTAGAGCCACTTAAAGCTTTTGCAGCTGAGAAGCCTATTTTCGGTACATGTGCTGGGCTAATTCTGCTTTCAAAGCATATTGAAGGAGTAGACGGATCGCATATTGGCGTTATGGATGTAAAAGCAAAAAGAAATGCATTCGGACGTCAGCGCGAAAGCTTTGAAGCGCCATTACCTGTTAAAGGATTAGAAGATGACTTTATCGGTGTCTTCATTCGAGCTCCTTATATCGAAGAAGTTGGAGAAGATGTTGAAGTGCTTGCTACGTTTAATGAAAAAATCGTAGCTGCACGTCATGGACGTTTTCTTGCGTGTGCCTTCCATCCAGAACTAACAGATGATGATCGCATGCATCAGATGTTTATTGATATGGTTTTGGAGTTTAAGAAAGAAGGACTTGCAACAGAGTAATTTTTCGTGTAAATTATTACGTACCAAGAAGAAGAGAATTCTTTTTCTGCATAAGACGAATGATAAACGAAAACGTTGACGGGAATTAGTAATAGATGTTCAATGCCAAGAGAGTCGATGTGTGGTGCGAATCGATCATTGAACCCTGTGAATCCATCCCTGAGTAGAATGCTGAACGAAGTAGGCTTTCTCGGAGCAGACCGTTATTCTGTTAAGAGGCAGACAATCGTCTGCAATCAGGGTGGCAACGCGGGTAGCTCTCGTCCCTTTATAGGGGACGGGGGCTTTTTTGTATTTAAATACACGTCTCTACACCACTATCCCTTTCGTTAACTCGTTTATTGTTCATTTAAAAAGGAGGAAAAAGCATGATCGATTTAAAGTATTTGCGTAAGAATTTTGAAGAAGTAAAAGTAAAGCTATCTAAGCGTGGGGAAGATCTAGTAGGTCTTGATCGTTTTGAAGAGCTTGACCAGCGAAGAAGAGACCTTATCGCTGAAACAGAACAGTTAAAAGGACAGCGGAATGAAGCTTCTAAAAACGTGGCAGCATTTAAACGTGAGAAGAAAGATGCTGATCACCTTATTAAAGAAATGCGTGAAGTTGGCGATAAGATTAAAACAATGGATGAAGAGCTTCGCAATGTTGAGACCGAACTTGAGCAAATTCTTCTTCAAATTCCAAACATTCCGCATGACAGTGTACCTGTTGGTGAGACGGAAGACGATAATATCGAAATCCGTACGTGGGGAGAGAAAAATGATTTTGCTTTTGAAGCGAAGCCACACTGGGATATCGCAACTGATCTAAATATTATTAACTTTGAACGTGCTGCAAAAGTAACGGGTAGTCGCTTCGCATTCTATAAAGGTGTTGGAGCTCGTCTTGAACGTTCATTGATTAACTTTATGATGGACTTACATGAATCAGAGCATGGCTATGAAGAGATTCTGCCTCCTTACCTTGTGAACCGTGAGAGCATGACTGGAACTGGTCAGTTACCTAAATTTGAAGAAGATGCGTTCAAAATTAGGGAAGAAGACTATTTCTTAATTCCGACAGCGGAAGTTCCTGTTACAAATTTCCACCGTGATGAAATTATGGACGGAGAAGATCTTCCACTGGCTTACACCGCATATAGTGCTTGCTTCCGTTCTGAAGCTGGTTCTGCTGGTCGTGATACACGTGGACTGATTCGTCAGCATCAGTTTAACAAAGTAGAGCTTGTTCGCTTCGTTAAGCCTGAAGATTCTTATGACGAGCTTGAAAAGCTTACTGGCCACGCTGAGAAAGTGCTACAGCTGTTGAACTTGCCTTACCGCGTGATGAGCATGTGTACAGGTGATCTTGGATTTACAGCAGCAAAGAAATACGATATTGAAGTTTGGATTCCAAGCTATGGCACATATCGTGAAATTTCTTCTTGCAGTAACTTTGAAGACTTCCAGGCACGACGCGCAGGTATTCGCTTCCGTCGAGAAAAGAACGGTAAGCCAGAATTCCTTCATACGTTAAACGGATCTGGTCTTGCGATTGGAAGAACAGTTGCAGCAATCTTAGAGAACTATCAACAAGAAGATGGCACTGTAATTGTTCCTGAAGTTCTGCGTCCATACATGGGTGGTCGTGAAATCATTAAATAGAAAAATGATAAAGAGCAGAGGCGTCTCTGCTCTTTATTTTTAGGATATAATCGTGTATAGTAAGGGGTGTTGATTTTCGGCGCGGTTTAACTGAAATGATCAACATAAGTAAGTAATTCAAATTCTTTTAAAAAAGTTTTGAGATATCGTTGACATTATTATAGGACGATGATATTATATTACTTGTCGCAGTTAGTTAATAACTTTTTCACACGGAGGAATACCCAAGTCTGGCTGAAGGGATCGGTCTTGAAAACCGACAGGGGCTTAGTCGCCCGCGGGGGTTCGAATCCCTCTTCCTCCTCCATTTACTAATTAATAACCAACGCGCATATAATTTGGAGATTATATTTCGACCGCTGTCATCGCCGACAGCGGTTTTTTCTATGTACTCATATTTTACCATAAGAAAAAAGCTATCCGTTGGATAGCTTTTTTTAGATTATCTACTTAAAGAAGGGATTTGTTGAAATTTCTGTTCAATACGCTTTAAGATAAGTTCAACAGAGGATGGGTCGTTAACTAGATCATACTCATTGATATTTAAGCGGAGAATTGGACAGGCATTAAAACTGTCAATCCAATTTGTATAACGCTCATACATTTCTTCCCAATAAGCAGTTGGCGTTTGCTGCTCCATCGGACGGCCACGCTCTTTAATGCGGTCAACGACATCATCAAATGATCCTTCAAGATAGATCATTAAATCAGGATGGGGGAAGAAAGGCGTCATCACCATAGACTGAAACAGATTCGTGTAAGTATCATAGTCAACAGCTGACATTGTTCCTTTTTCATAATGCATTTTTGCAAAGATGCCTGTATCTTCATAAATGGAACGATCCTGAACAAATCCTCCACCATATTCAAACATTCTCTTCTGTTCTTTAAAGCGCTCAGCAAGGAAATAAATTTGTAAGTGAAAGCTCCAACGTGAGAAGTCATTATAGAATTTCTCTAAATATGGATTGTTATCTACTTTTTCAAGAGAAGTCCTAAATTGTAAGGCGTTAGCAAGTGAGCTCGTAATGGTAGACTTCCCGACGCCTACCGTACCAGCGATTGTAATGACGGCATCCTGTGGGATGTTGTATTTTTCTCTGAGATTCATTTAACAGGGTCTCCTTCTTTCAATGTTTTTTCGAGGGATTGGAAGATGGTGTGTAAATCATCTTGATTGGACACAAAATCCATCTTATCACCATTGAAACGGAGCACAGGAATATCAGGATGATGTGCTTCAAATTCTTGCATAAACCGTTCATAGTCAGATGAAAGACGCTCAAGATAAGCGGGATCGATGCTTTTTTCAATCTGTCTTCCACGTTGTGAAATACGGTTAAGCAGCGTTTCAAGGCTAGCATTTAAATAGATAATGACGTTCGGTTCGGGCATTCCTTCGGTTAGAATGTCATAAATCTTCATATATTTAGAAAAGTGCTTGTCACTAAGTGTCTGTTGGGCAAATATCTTATTCTTAAAGATGTGGTAATCGGAAATAACGGGAAGCTGTTTTGATAAATGATGCTTCTCCATTTCCTCTAACTGTTTGTATCGATGGCTGAGAAAAAACATCTCGGTTTGGAAGCTCCACTCTTCAATGTTGTCGTAAAACTTACCGAGAAAGGGATTCTCTTCTACGATTTCTTGAAAAAGTTCAAATTGATAATGAGCAGCAATCGCTCGAGATAGGGAGGTCTTTCCAACTCCGATGGGGCCTTCGACGGCAATAAATGGGGTCTGGTTCATACGTATCCTCCTCCGTCGTTTCCTATAGCAGACCTTGCTTATCTTTGAATAGACAAAGATTATTGTAGCATACACCACGAACTGTTGACAGGGTTAAAGCAAGCAAGTTAGAGGTAAATAAAGCCTGCCTGTTTGAAGCCTAAATGGAGTAGGGAATGACACTAATACAAAGGAGTGAAATCATGGATTCTAATCAGATCTTAATTTTACTGTTCATCGGTTATTTAGTTTATACGATTGATAAAAAGCAAAAAAACTTCCCTGCACCACTGGTCTTATTAGGTTTAGGAATAGGACTTTCTTTTCTTCCGTTCTTCAGCTCCGTACATATAACGAAAGACATTATCTTTGAATGGTTTCTACCTGCTCTTCTTTTTATTTCTGCGTATCAGTTCCCATTTGCTCATCTAAAAAAGCACGCGGGTATTATTGCCGCATTAAGCACGCTGGGATTACTATTGAGTGCTCTCCTCCTCGGTAGTTTATTATTTATTATGAGCGGGCCGTTCCTTTCATTATCATTTGTTGGGGCTTTATTAATTGCTTCTATTCTTACACCTACTGATCCCGTCTCAGTGGTCTCAATTTTAAAGCAGGCTTCAAAAGATCCCAAAATAGCAGATGTGGTCGAAGGTGAATCGATGGTGAACGATGGAACGAGTATCGTTCTTTTTACAGTGTTCGCTGGCATGTATCTTGGTGATGAGAGCTTTTCTATTAGCTCGTTTATTTATGACTTTGCTCTTGTGTCAATTGGAGGAATTGCGATCGGAGCGATATTTAGTTGGATTGTCTGTCGAGCCATTTCTTTTACACATCAGCGACAATACCAGGTGATGCTAAGTATCGTGCTCGCTTATGGAAGTTTTTATGTAGCAGAAAATCTTGGTGTGTCAGGAGTCCTCTCCGTCGTTGCAGCTGGAATCGTGCTTTCATATGAACTTGATGGCTTTATTAAAGAATCACACTATAGAGAATACCTTAACAGCTTCTGGGAAGTTGTTGAGCCAAGTATTCTCGCATTGATTTTTTTATTAATAGGGATTGAATCAACAAACTATCTTGATTTTAACTACTGGGTATTTGCAGGATTGATCTTTCTCGCATCTGTCGTTGTTCGTTTCCTTGTGCTTGCAGGTATTATTAAATCATTTACAGCCTGGCGTAATGAATTTAATTGGAAAGACATTTCGCTTGTTACCTGGTCCGGCATACGGGGAACGATGTCGGTTGCACTTCTTCTAAGTTTGGAATCTGAGTATGGTTCAGGAGATAGTACACTTATCTCTCTCACGTTTGGGGCTGTGTTGCTATCTCTTGTTTTTCAAAGCGTGACGATCTATCCGATGTCTAGTTATTTTGAGAAAAAAGCGAAATGAGCTGTGGTGTAAGCGAATTTTATTGTTTACGCTGTTTAATGAAGCGAATACGAGCCCTTCATAGCTTAGTTGAGTTCTTCCAGTGAAGAGAATTCTGCGATATTTTAGTTTTTCCGCGATATAGAGAAGGCGCCGTTTCTAAACGCTCGTCTTCGCTTTTCATTTACTGCGTTATGGCTTTAGCATATGTTCTTGAAATGTTTGGAAAAAAACTATACGTTTAAGCTGAGTGACAAACTATATTTGGAGGGATGATTGTGCAGGAGCAAATGATGAATCAAAATCAACAGGAAACGGCTGATTTTTTCCCGGTACGTGATGTGGATTATTTGGAGATTTATGTTGGAAATGCGAAACAGGCTAGTCACTATTTTTGTAAGGCGTTTGGATTTACGCCGGTAGCTTATTCAGGGCTTGAAACAGGGGATCGTGAAAAAGTATCTTATGTGCTGCAGCAAAATAACATTCGTCTTGTTTTATCAGGTGCACTGTCGAATGATCACCCAATTGCGGAGTTTGTCAAATTGCACGGAGATGGCGTTAAGGATATCGCTCTTACTGTAGAGAATATTGAGAGCGCTTACAAAGAAGCTGCTGAGCGAGGAGCGATTGAACTAAGTCCACCGAAAGAATATAAAGATGAGCATGGCGTAGTGAAGATGGCGGTTATTGGTACTTATGGTGATACCATTCATACATTAGTTGAACGAAAAAACTACTCCGGGCTTTTTCTTCCTGGGTTTAAGAAGTTTGAAGGGAAAATCCCTTCAAAGGAAACGGGGTTACTTGGTATCGACCACTGCGTTGGGAACGTGGAATCAATGGAAGAGTGGGTTTCTTACTATGAGAATGTGATGGGCTTTAAGCAAATGATTCATTTCGATGATGAAGACATTAGCACAGAGTACTCTGCGTTAATGTCGAAAGTGATGCACAATGGGGGACGCATTAAATTCCCAATCAATGAGCCTGCAAATGGGAAACGTAAATCACAAATTCAAGAATACCTCGATTATTACAATGGTCCTGGTGTGCAGCATATTGCTGTCCTGACGAACGATATTGTTGATACAGTTGCAAAACTTCGTGAGGGTGGAGTTGAGTTTCTTGAAACACCAGATGATTATTATGATGCGCTTACTGAGCGAGTAGGTGAGATTGATGAAGACATAAGCAAACTACGCGAGTTAAAAATTTTAGTGGACCGTGATGACGAAGGGTACTTACTTCAAATTTTCACAAAACCTGTTGTCGATCGACCAACGTTATTTATTGAAGTTATTCAGCGTAAGGGTGCGAAAGGATTTGGAGAAGGAAACTTTAAAGCGTTGTTCCAAGCGATTGAACGAGAGCAGGAACGAAGAGGCAACTTATAGAAGATTATCTTCAATCTGCTTTAAGAAGGAGTTGCCTTTTTCATGAAAGTTCAACCGAATACGTTAGCGTGGAAAGATGCCTATAAATTATTGATTGGATCTATTCTCCCCCGGCCGATTGCTTTTGTATCGAGTATAGATAAGAGCGGTGAGACGAACCTTGCTCCTTTTAGCTTTTTTACAGGGATATGTGCGGATCCTATGATGGTTTGCTTTTCTCCGATGCGAAAGGCTGGTGCAGGAGATAAGAAAGATACGCTATTAAACATTGAAGAATCAAAGGAGTTTGTGATCAATATCGTTGGTGAGAAAATTGCTGAACAAATGAATGAGTGTGCTACGCCTTTTCCGAAAGGGACGGATGAATTTCTGGAGGCTGGACTTACAAAAGTAGAAAGTGAGCTAATTCGTCCTCCTAGAGTGAAGGAGAGTGACGTTCAGCTCGAATGTGTTCTTGATCAAATCGTTGAGTTTGGTGATCATGAAGGGTCAGGTAGTCTCGTTATTGGAAAAGTTGTGATGGTTCACGTGCGTGATGAGTTATATAAAGGTGGCAAGATAGATACGGAGATGCTCCAACCAGTTGGGCGTTTAGCGGGTCAGGAGTATACGAGATCGATAACAGATACATTTATATTGAGACGAAAAACATCTCCTGATGGAAAGAGCTGAGGCCGTTGAAGTTCGTTACTTTCGAAGTAGAGGGTAAAAGACAAGCTGGTATTTATAAGGACTCGCGTATTATCGGATTACATGAAGCTTCTAATGGTGTTATTCCAGAAGATCTTATGAGGATTATTGTCGACTACCCGCGTTATCAACCGCTTATTGAAGCATGTATAAATGGTGATTATGAACTCGAAAACGTTACTCTATATGCGCCTCTTCCGCGTCCACTGAGCATCCGAGATTTTTATGCCTTTGAAGAACACGTGGTCACTGCACGAGGGAAAAGAGGGCTTGGTGTTGTGCCAGAATGGTATGAGCTTCCGGTCTTCTATTTTTCAAATCATCTTGCGGTGAAAGGACCAGGGGAAGTAATTCTACGACCTAAAGCATGTGAAAAGCTAGACTATGAATTAGAAATTGCATGCGTCATTGGAAAAGAAGGGCGCAACATAAAAGCAAATCAGGCGAAGGACTACATTTTCGGTTTTATGATTATGAATGACTGGAGTGCGCGTGATCTTCAAGCACAAGAAATGAAAGTTGGCCTAGGTCCAGCGAAAGGAAAGGATTTTGCTACTTCCTTCGGTCCCTTTCTAGTAACGACTGATGAGCTTCCTATGGAACATGGGAAGCTTGATTTACAAATGGAGGCATTCGTAAATGGCGAGCGTTATTCCTTGGGAAATGCGAAAGATATGTACTATTCCTTTGGTGAGATCATTGAACAGGCCTCCCGCAATGTTACCTTATATCCTGGAGAAGTACTCGGTTCAGGCACGGTGGGAAGCGGGTGTATTCTTGAACAGACAGATCGTATCTTTCTACAGTCCGGCGATAAAGTTGATTTAGCTATTACGAACCTTGGCACGCTTTCAAATGTCGTGGGGGAGGAGGAAGAGTATGGTTTACTATCGAAAAATGGGAGAGGTTCCTTCTAAACGACATACAACGTTTAAAAAAGAAGATGGTTCCTTATACAGGGAACAAGTGATGGGAACGAAAGGATTTTCGGGTATTCAATCGATCATGTATCATCACTATTTTCCAACAGCGGTGACAGATGCGACCTTTCTAAAGAATATAGAACCAGAGTATGAGACAGAAAGCGCCCTTCGCCATCGTCATTTCCGAACAGCACAGTGCGACAAAAAAGGTGATGCGGTTGTCGATCGATGTTATTTCCTAGGGAATGATGATGTGATTCTCGGGATCGTGAATCCTACGAAAACAATGAATTACTTTTATCGCAATGGGGATGGAGATGAGCTTTTCTTTATCCATCACGGTTCAGGGAAAATCGAGACGATGTTTGGGGAAGTCTCTTATGAAGCTGGCGACTATATTGTCATGCCAATTGGAACCATTTACCGCGTTATTCCAGAAGGGGAGGATAATCGCTGGTTGGTTTTAGAAGCAAACAGTGCGATTACGACTCCGAGGAGATATCGAAACGAATATGGGCAGCTGATGGAACACAGTCCATTCTGTGAACGAGATTTCAACGGGCCAGATCGTCTTCTATCTTATGATAAAAAAGGATCGTTTGAAGTAGTAACGAAAACACGTGGGGGGTTGCACCGCCATATGTTCGATCATCATCCGCTTGATGTTGTCGGCTGGGATGGCTACCTTTATCCATGGAAGTTTAATATCAACGATTTTGAGCCGATTACAGGGCGAGTGCATCAGCCGCCGCCAGTACATCAAACTTTTGAAGGTCATAACTTTGTCGTCTGCTCCTTTGTGCCAAGGCTCTATGACTATCATCCAGACGCCATTCCAGCACCTTATTTTCATAGTAACGTTGATAGTGATGAAGTACTTTACTACGTTGAGGGGAATTTCATGAGTCGGAAGGGCATTGAGGAAGCGTCGATTACCCTTCATCCTTCAGGTATCCCACACGGCCCGCATCCAGGAAAAATTGAGGCAAGCATCGGCAAAAAAGAAACGCTTGAGCTTGCTGTGATGATCGATACATTCCGACCACTTAAGGTCATTGAACACGTTCAGCAATATGAAGATGAGAATTATATGAAAAGCTGGGTCACAGAATAACGAATTGGGGAAATGAACGGCAGTCGCGTGATCACTTGATCACGCGATGATTATGTTGCACGATGCTTTTGCATTTATGTATTTTCATGTATAATGTTATTCATTCGGCCCCGTAGCTCAGGGGATAGAGCAACGGTTTCCTAAACCGCAGGTCGGAGGTTCGAATCCTCTCGGGGCCACCATTTAAATCCTTATGCTGTAAGGGTTTTTTATTTTGTTATTTTTACCCTCTATTTTCTTCAATTATTCATTTCCTTCTTTTTTACTTCAACTCTATTATTTATAAAGCCAACTCCATAAAAGGAAACACCAATCCATTTAGCGAAAGAATAACGAACGATTCACTGGAAATGAGTGAGCTGATGATGGGGAAGCGTAAATGATTTATGCTCATTGTTCTTTTAGGAGCAGCTTTTATCACGTTTACATTTATCAGAAAGGAAAAGGAAATTTCTGATGACGTTTTAACTGTGGAAAAGGCTGATGATATCGTCCCTTACTTTAAAAGCATCACTCCTGGACTTGAACTAGCAATAAAGTCAGGAGATTATCAAGCATATGAAGGTCCTTCACTACCAAAAGATTTTAAAATAAACGTGGATAGCTTCTGGTACTCTCGACACAATGTCTTTGTTTTCTATCATGTTGATGTGTCGGATAGTAAGTTTGTCATAACAAGAGATAGAGAAGATCTCCCTAAAATTGATCAACTTGTGATGGAAGCTGGTTCGGATAAAGCATCTGTATTGGAACTCGTTGAAACAGGTGAAGGTGTACTGTTTGAAGATGACTATTAGATGACTATTATATGAAAGGAACGTTTCAAGCTGTTACTCATTCTGAGACAAACGAGCCTCTTCAAAAATGAAATGGAGCACTAAAAGCAATTGTAAGTGGAAAGCGATCTGCTACCGTTGAAGTGCCTGTGTCTTATGAGTACGAAAAGGAAGAAAAGATCATAAGACAAATAGATGAAACAAAGAAATTTGTAGAAACAATTGTAACTGTTTCTCAATGGGAGAAGACGCCCTCTGATAGGCGTCTCATACTAAATAGCAATTCTCCTCTTTCAAAAATCGTTGAAATGGATTTGAAGATCTCAACCAATGAAACAGAGATAGTGCCGCTAATAGTAGAAGAGATCAGCGGTCAATACTCAGTATCTTTTCCAAGTGGAACCGAGCTACCGGAAGCCATCCAATTCTATGGGCTGATTGGCGCATCTTCAAAGGAAATTATTTTCGAAGTTGATCCGAATCAATATGAAATTTATAAGCAGATTAAAGAATCGACTTACACGCATCGAGTAGATGAACCTATCACTACGATGTATGGTGCTGAAATTGTTAAGGAGACTCTCTATTATGATGATCATGGAGTTACATTTCACTTACTAGTAAATCAAATCGCTACGAAAGGTCTTTCCTTAAATTTGTTGTATAAAGATCAGGTTTTGATAGAAGCCATCAATGAGAGGAATGAGAAACGTTACTTGAGATTACTTGGGGATGAAGAAGATCGATTGACGTTTAAGATTGACCGGGGGTTTTATGAACGGTCTGAAATGATTCAAGTTAAATTAACGAATCTCCCCGTGTATGTGACAACAAACTGGTTAATCAAACCTCCGAATCAGTAATGCTCATTGTTAAAAAATGCAAGCTAAAGCAACGTAAAGGTGATATGATAGAAATAGTATGGAGAGTTGGGAGGCTTTCAAGTTGGACGATTGGAAAGGGACTTTGGCAGAACTATTTCGTGCTGTTGGCATCAATCTTAAATCAGAGCTTTCTCCCGTGGTTGATGGTATACAATCTGTTTTCTCAGATAATCCGTGGGGACAGCTTTTCTTATTATTGCTTATCCTTCTCATCATTGCTCAAGGTATGAGCGCGATTGCTCGGCAATATGATCGTGCCTTCAGGCAAACGATTGAGCGGAAGATGGAGACGAATTCACATCTACATAATTTTTTTAAAGGTTTTTTGCATCATAAGCGTTCAGAAGGATGGATGAGAGACGCAGCCTGGCAACAAAAAGAGCTTCAGCGCTTTGATTTATATGAATTGGAATGGCTGAAAGCGGAACTTGCTACAGCAGAAAAAGACTTTCGCGATTATCGACCACAGACTTTTTTAGCTGGCATCCTTTTTTCGGTAAGCATTCTTTTTCTAATCTGGTATTATGATTGGACGATTTTCGAAAAAGAAGTTCTGACCATTTTGTTACCAGTTCTCCTTGTTATATGGTGTATGGGTCTCGTGTTTTATAAGGTTGGTATTAAGAAACGCTTCTATCAGTCTTTGAATACTAGCGTCCAACTGGCGATTTCGACAAAAAAGGTCCAGGATGTGATGATGTACATCGATTCTGATTTAAAGCGATATAAAACAGAGCGTGTGACAACTGACGGGGGATATTATGAAGTCGTTCGCTGCATGACCTGTCTTTACCATTCAAAATATCTTGAAGAAGTTCGCTTCCAGATCAATGATACGACCCTTGCCTTTGCGGCTAAAGAACGTGTGATTGAAGTTACAGTAAATAGCGGATTCGGCAATTCGTTTTTAATCGATCGTCTTGAGTTTAGAGACGGCTACTGTCAGAGTCTTCGTAAAGGTAGCAAGCTTTTCGATGATAAATTAATGGTTACGTATTTAAATGCTGCTTTTGAACAAAGACCGGCTTATTTCCAAACAAGCTCATAACAAATGACCCCTCTTCTATGGAAGAGGGGATTTTGTTATCCTTCATAAGCTGTTGTTGTATTTCGCTGATTCGCTTTTTCAACAAGGTCGTTTATATCCAATTCAGTTGAAGCTTGTGTACTGGCTTTTAAGTTTCCTTCCATTAAGCGGAGGGCATAGTCATTATCCTCCTTAACGTTAGAGGCACAGCAATCAGATGGTATATAAAGATCGTATTCCCTCATATAAGCATCATTCGCAGTAAAGAGCACACAAATGTTTCCTGCAAAACCAGTTAGAATAAGTGTATTGACGTTCAAGAATTTGAGTAACGTTGAGAGTGGGGTTGAGAAAAAGCCAGAATGCTTCGGTTTCACAACAGTATAATCATCGTCTTCTGGCTCAAGGCGATCCACAAGATGTTGACCATTTGCTTCGGCTGCATAGTTGATGACCTTTTTGAAATCAGATTGCCATAAGCCGTAATTATCATTAACATAGATAACAGGCATCCCTTTTGCTTTCGCTTCTTTTTTTAAAGATTGTATATTGTCTGCTGTTTTCTCTGTGTATCTAGCAAGAAGTTCAGCATCTTCGAAATCCATTGTATTGATGACATCTATTAATAAAAGTGCTGCTGAGGTATCTTGATGACTATGTTCAATATGTTTTTTACTCATGTGAACTCCTCTCCTTTAAATGAATTGGAATAATATGTAGTTTACCCAAATGATTAATAGATAAAACGATTGTAAAGGAGGGAAATGAATGCAGAACCTAGTGGAAAAAGATAAGCAGTTTATGCGACTTGCTATAGCGGAAGCCCAGAAAGCTGCATCCATAGGGGAAGTACCCATAGGTGCAGTCATTGTAAAAGACAATGAAGTGATTGCCTCTGCATATAACCTTAGAGAAACGGAACAACGATCTGTAGCACATGCAGAGTTACTTGCGATTGATGAAGCGTGTCGTAAAGTGGGGTCTTGGCGCTTAACTGACTGCACGTTATACGTAACCCTTGAGCCGTGCGCTATGTGTAGTGGAGCGATCGTTCTTTCTAGAGTTGAGCGTGTGGTCTTTGGTGCCTACGATCCAAAGGGTGGATGTGCTGGGACATTAATGAATTTATTGGAGGATCAACGTTTTAATCATCAAGCAGCTGTAACGCCAGGTGTTTGTGAAGTGGAATGTGGGACAATGTTATCAGCTTTTTTTCGTGACTTAAGACGAAAACGAAAAGAAGAAAAGCAGCGATCGTCGATCATTGAAAATCAGAAAGAGACGTGATATAGTTTTTTTGTCAAAGAGACAACGTTAGATGGAGGCGTACCCAAGTCTGGCTGAAGGGGGCTGACTCGAAATCAGTTAGGACGTTCACGCGTCGCGGGGGTTCAAATCCTCTCGCCTCCGCCAGTTACATTTATCGGTGTAGTAGACCTATTGCTAAATTGGTCGAAATACGATATACTTTATCTTGCACCATTCGAGTGCACAACAATGTTATCAAATTTGCCGTGCTAGGTGGGGAATTAGCGGTGCCCTGTACTCGCAATCCGCTACAGCGAGACTGAATCCCTTCCCGAGGTTTAGCTACTGCGGGGTCTGCCCTGAATAAGTGGTGTTGACATTCGGGTCCTGCGCAACAGAGTCCTATGAACCCTGTCAGGTCCGGAAGGAAGCAGCAGTAAGTAGGTACCCTCTGTGTGCCGCGGGAGTGCCCGGATCGAGCTAACTGTTCAGGTAACGCCTGTGGTTGCTTTATCAAAGGAAGGTGCACGGTTTACTTAATTTAAATTCTCAAACTCACTCTTTTAATAGGGTGAGTTTTTTAGTATCTTTTATTTGATTGTCTTTTGAATTAGAAGCGGTGAAAAGGTATAATAGAAATGTATGAAGAGGTTAGGAGGAGAGTAGGCGAATGAGTTATCAAGCGCTATACCGCGTTTGGCGACCGCAAACGTTTGAAGATGTGGTTGGTCAAGGGCACGTAACAAGAACAATTCAAAACGCACTCATGCAGCAAAAAATCTCTCACGCCTATTTGTTTACAGGACCTCGAGGAACGGGAAAAACGAGTGCTGCGAAAATTATTGCGAAGGCCATTAACTGCGAGAAGGCGCCTGTTGCTGAACCATGTAATGAATGTTCAGCATGTCTCGGGATTACAGATGGTTCGATTTCAGATGTAATTGAAATTGATGCTGCCTCTAACACAGGTGTTGATGACATCCGTGATATTCGCGATAAAGTAAAGTATGCGCCGAGTTCTGTTTCTTATAAGGTGTATATCATAGATGAGGTTCACATGCTTTCAACTGGAGCGTTCAATGCCCTTCTGAAAACGTTAGAAGAGCCACCAAAGCATGTAGTATTTATTCTTGCGACCACTGAGCCGCATAAAATTCCATTAACCATCATTTCCAGGTGTCAGCGTTTTGATATGAGAAGAATTACGGCGCAGGACATCGTTGGACGGTTACAAACAATTATTAAAGCTCAGGATATAGAGGTAGAAGAAGATGCACTTTATCAAGTTGCTCGAGCAGCAGATGGTGGGATGCGAGATGCGTTAAGTATTCTTGATCAGGCAATCTCATATAGTGAGGCTGAAGTTGTATTAGATGATGTGCTTGCAGTAACAGGAAGCGTGTCCCAAAAAATGATCTCGAAAATTGCGATGGCTTTCCACAATAAAGATGTGGCAGAAGCTTTGAACGCAGTAGAAGAATTAATGGATCACGGGAAGGATGCTGCTCGTTTTCTAGAAGACTTAATTTATTACTACCGAGATTTACTACTATATCAAACCGCGCCTCAGCTTGAGGAAGTAGTTGAACGGGTAAAAATCGACGAAACGTTTCAGCACTTGGGAGATCGTTCTCGGAAAGAATGGATTTATACTGTTATTGAGACATTGAATCGATCGCAGCAAGAAATGAAGTGGACGAACCATCCACGAATCTTTCTGGAATTAGCGCTTGTTCAAATCTGCCAGGAAGAGACGAGTAGTCAGCCTATACAAGGTGGAGAAGACCAAAATGAACTACTTGATCGTATTCAGAAGCTAGAAAATGAGTTGAAAACACTCAAGGAGCAAGGCGTTACGGTTAAGCAACAAGAAGAAGGTTCTGAACCAAAGCAGAAGAAACAATTTAAACCTTCCAGACAGAAATCTGGCGTATCTCATGGTAGAATAAAAGAGATGCTGAAGAAAGCTACTAAGCAAGATTTATTGAAAGTAAAAAGCGTGTGGGGAGAAGTGATGGAGAACGTTCGTCAGGAAAAAGTCTCAGCACATGCCTGGTTGAAAGATAGTGAGCCGGTGGCCGCTACAGACAACACCTTTCTTTTATCTTTTCAGTATGACATGCATTGCCAGATGGCAATGAAGGACAACATTCGTGGAACGCTTGAACAAGTATTAGCACGAACGCTTGGTAAACAGTTAGAAATGGTTGCAATTGTGGAACAAGAATGGAAGGAAATTCGCACAGAATTCTTGAAAACAAGAGATGAACCAGAACCTGATCAAAAAGGGGCTGAACCGGCGGAAGATCCATTGATCGCTGAAGCAAGACGTCTTGTCGGCGATGATTTATTAGATATTCAAACATAAAAATGAACAATAACTAAGGAGGAATTTTTTTATGAAACGTGGCATGGGTGGCGGAGGAAACATGAATAACATGATGAAACAAATGCAAAAAATGCAAAAGGATATGGCGAAAGCTCAAGAAGAACTAAAGGATAAAATCGTTGAAGGTACAGCTGGCGGCGGTATGGTTCTAGTTAAAGCGAATGGTCATAAAGAAATCCTTGAAGTAATAGTAAAAGAAGAAGTCGTAGATCCAGATGATATCGACATGCTACAAGACCTTGTGCTTGCTGCAACGAATGATGCACTACGTAATGTAGATGAATTGGTAAACAAAGACATGGGCAAATTTACACAGGGTCTTAATATGCCAGGAATGTTTTAGGGGGTACGCAGGTGCATTATCCTGAACCAATATCAAAACTGATCGACAGTTTTATGAAATTGCCGGGAATCGGACCAAAAACGGCGGTCCGCCTGGCTTTTTTCGTTCTTGAAATGAATGATGATGATGTCCTTGATTTCGGAAAAGCGTTAGTTAATGCAAAGCGTCAGTTAACTTATTGTTCTGTGTGTAATCACATTACAGACACCGATCCTTGTCGTATTTGTTCAGATAGCCATCGCGATGAGACGATTATCTGTGTTGTTCAAGATGCTAAAGATGTTATTGCTATCGAGAAAATGAAAGACTACACAGGTTTATACCATGTTCTTCATGGTGCCATTTCTCCTGTTGAAGGTATTGGGCCTGAAGATATCAAGGTACCAGAGTTATTGAAACGTCTGCAGGATGATAAGGTAACAGAAATTATACTAGCGACGGACCCGACGATTGAAGGAGAAGCAACAGCGATGTATATTGCTCGCCTGGTTAAGCCTACAGGTATTCGTATTACTCGTATTGCTCATGGTCTCCCAGTCGGGGGCGATCTTGAATATGCTGATGAAGTCACCCTTTCGAAAGCAATGGAAGGGCGTCGTGAATTGTAGCATCAGGAGGGAAGCAAATGTTCTTCAAACGTAAAGGCTATTTGCGGAAAGACGCTGATGAGCGTTTGATTCAGACGCTATACGAATTAAAAGATGTATGGAACAATCAAAAAGAAATCGTAGAGCGCAGTGTTGAGCCTTCTGGAGCCGTTCTTGCGAAGCTTAAAGTGGATGAAGCAAAATACTTCTTTCTATTAAAAGAAGCAAAACGAAGAAAGATAAGAATGGGATAAACCTCCCGTTCTTTTTTATTTGGACAGACATATGCTTTAGTAATTCTGAAAAAAGAGCGGAGGTCTATTATGGATCCTAAACTTATTATTGGCTTGTTTGTCTTCAGTATTGTTCTGCTTCTTTTTGTGGGGGCACCCCTAAAGCCAATGCGTTGGATTGGACAGGGGTTAATCAAGTTAGCAATCGGTGCATTACTTCTATTCTTTCTCAATACATTCGGCACTCCATTTGACCTCCATGTTCCTATTAATCCCGGGACAGCAGTGATCACTGGTTTTCTAGGCGTTCCAGGCCTTATAGCTCTGGCTGCAATTGAACTGATTTTGGTAGGTTGAATGAAAAGGACTCATGTAACTAAAAGAGTCCTTTTTTGTTTTTCTGAAATAACTTTTGAAAAAAGGGTTGCGTAACAGAGTTAACCCTGATATAGTTATATAAGTCGCCGCAACAACGCGGTTGACGCCGAAAAGAATTTCAAAAAAGTTATTGACGCTGACAGAGTTAATATGGTATATTAATAAAGTCGCTGAAAACGACATTGAAAGAAATAAATTGATCTTTGAAAACTGAACGAAACGCCATGTAAGTAGTTGTTTCTACGGAAACAAAACATTGTTTTAAAGCTAGATTAAGCTTTCTATCGGAGAGTTTGATCCTGGCTCAGGACGAACGCTGGCGGCG
>NZ_JBEWYW010000021.1:0-30416 GCF_041366475.1 Pseudalkalibacillus sp. JSM 102089 | reverse complement strand
ATACATACGATTTTACAATCACCAAAGATTTCAAAAGAAATTAAACAACCTGAGCCCCTATAAGTATAGAGCTCAGGCTGCTTAAAAATGCTTTTTAATTCCTGTCTACTTGACAGGGGTCACTTCACATATCTTGATGCCTTTAAATCACCTTCTGTATCGCCTATATATATAGGATTAGTTAGGTTGTTCCTTTCGATAATCAAGTTAATATTTTCCCCTTTAGATAGCCCGGTTCTCCCTGGATTCTCAAAGTCCGAAAAATACTCGCCTAAGTTATGAAACTCATAAAACGATTCGATGTATCCATCCTGGCAGTTGCTAACGATATAGAGTTTGTATTTCTTTGAAAGTACACTAAGAACATCCTCTACCTTATGGAAAAGTCGGCCCCCTTGTTTCTTTAAGTAATGCTCCTCGGTATTTAAACACTCTTGCATCACCTGGTCACGTACTTCCTCTGCCAAATGTGGAAACAATTTTTCACTAATGTCGTGCACTTGTAGCCCCATAGTTCCTTCAAAATCAGTTCGAGTTAGTTCTCTGTTAATTTGACTATGCTTCTTGATGCAACCATTCCACGCATCAAGTACAGTATCAATCGGATCCCAAATCGTTCCATCTAAATCAAAAATAATACTATCCATATTTAGATCCACCTCTCGAAAAATAAAAATTTCTATATCACTGGAATGAACTCCTTACATATTCGATATGCCGTTAATGAAGATGCTAAATAATAAGCTGATTGCTGTAAAACCAGCCACGGGAATTGAAAAAACTTTGTTGTTTTTAAACTCATAGATCGCTATTATCAAACCTGCGACGCAAAGCACTACCCATACAGGCATAAATAGGGCATCTGCTATATTCACAGGTAATAATGCGTAACCATTCCATAAGAAAAAACCCCAGTGTAAAACCAACAAACCTACGATAACATAAGAGATTTTTCGAGGTGGTTTTCCTTTTTCATTTTTTCTAGCAGCTCTAATTGGAGTAACGATAAACGTCAAAATGGCAATCGTTCCTAAAACCATTGAAAACACTAGTGAAAACCCGATAATGATCAATTCCTTTTTGATGATTTATTTAACTAGTCTGCCATCCCCCTATTTCCACCCTTATTACTTACAGTTACGGCATTGCACTTGTCACTAAATAAATGCCTACAGTAATTAAACTCAAAAAGGCCATAAAGAAACTAGATAATAACAATAGCTGCTTCATTAATAGATGTTCTTTCATTCGTTTCTGAACGATAAACCCTGCCACCACAGCAACAAGCCAAATAACGACCCCAAGCACTGAAAATAGATATCCAGAATTTATCACCCACAGTATTAAGATAGCTAGATGAATGAGCAATAAGCTCCATGCGAATGTCTTCAAATTCCCCTCTCCTTGCGTTTAAAAAAGGCTAGTCTAAATTTTTCATTTAGTTACCGTTTCTTTAATACCAATTATTTCAAACCATAACCATTTACTCAATCTCTATTTTCATATAAAGAAACCCTTATTCAAATTGTTATTATCTTTAATAGCTTCTGAAGCCAACTCGATCCGAATTAAAACCTAAGAGAAAAGTCTTTTTAAATAAACCAATAAGCTATATCATGGAACTCGTGATTAATAAGAAACGAGTGATTTTATGAAAGCAAACATAAAAAGAAGAGAAATTCATCCGGCATCGGGCGCGATACTAATGGCACTTGGGATTTTCCTCTATGCAGACGTCGAGGCTTTCCCTCTCATTGCACGGAATTTTGGTGGGATGTTACTCATTGGCGTTTGGCTAATTAGTGTGAGCTTATTATCTTCATTAGTGCTACAGTTTTCTCGTAGAGAATGGAGGGAAACAGTCCTCCACCATCCCGTTCGTTTTTTTATGATGGGAACGTGGGTTGCGGGGATATTTGTTCTTTGTCAGGTAACGTTAAAGTATTTTCCTGAATCATTTTACGTCATTCAAATACTTGTCATTCTAAATACATTTCTAAGCTTCCTGTTCTTAGGCGGTAGCCTTATTCATTTTTATTCTCTCTTGAAAGAACAATCCACCGCTTCTATACATGGAATTATTTTGCTATCAACTGTGACAACTCAAGCTCTGGTCGTTACATGGGCGAAGATGTTTGCCTTACCTCTTGAGGTTCTAATGTTCGGTGTGGTTTTAGGTGGACTGTTCTATCTTTGTGGAACTTGGTGTCTAAGCTTACGTTATTTGCGAGGAAGAAACTGGTCGTTGAAGAACGATTGGAAGAATACAAACTGCATTCTTCATGGAGCATTATCGATCACTGGATTGGCACTCGTGTCCACTCAGGCTTTGTCGGCAACGGTCTCTTTCTTTTTGTGGATAGCGATTCTTCTTATCTTGCTTAGCGTTGAAACGATCGAAATCATAAGAGCAGTCAAGAGAGTCCAGGCATACGGTTGGAGAAAGGGGTTATTTACGTATGATGTGAGTCAGTGGTCGAGGAACTTTACGTTTGGAATGTTTTACGCTTTTTCAATTGCATTGCCCGAGCGACAAAATTCGATCGCTTTAATCGATCAGTTTCAACACCACTTTATATTCTTATGGAGTTGGGTTGTTATCCTTCTTCTTTGTCTAGAGGTCATCTTATGGATAGGCTCCCTTTCACTGAGAGAAAAGGAGCCTACTACCTTACAGGAGTAACCTTTATTCATATAAATTTGGATACACAACGGTGCCATCCTTTTCAATTATTGGCATGGCCCCCCACTTTCCAAGCTCATGCTTAACGAGCTTTATTGTTTTTTTAGAATCGTCGATGATGTGGAGAACTTCCCAATTGTTTGCCTGTAACCAATTACTGATGAGCAAACGGTGGCATCTGGCGGGATGACGTTCAGAACACATGTAGGCCACGTTCATTTTCTTCGCCTGCGTCTTTAGTTTCTTTACTCCTTCAATAAATTCGTTCGTCAACGTAAAATCAGCATAATTGTGAAATGAAGGGTTTTCCCAGCCTTCATTCAACTCAGCCCCAACAGAGCTAGACTGACGTCGTCTCCCACCGAGAAGAGGAAAGTGTGCGTATTCTATCTTTGCTTCCCGAAGCCATTCCTTCATATTTTCGCTCTTATATTGCGGGTGCTTCCGGCTTCCGGGGAAAGCTCGGATGTCCGCCACGTAGGTAATGTCAGCTTCTCGCAACATGTCCAGAAAATATTCCTTGGAATGATTGGAATGTCCAATCGTATAGATTTTCATGAACTGTCCTCCTTTCTCCACCTTCATGTTAAAAACTCTTTCTCTTCACCATTATTCAAATAGATAAATAGTGCCTGTCACCCATAGGGAGTCAGGCACTATTTATCTATTTATATCGAGAATAACTATCGTATCTACGTTCGGAGTAATAGCTTATTTTTCTTTTTGCACCATCTTTTTTAATTCTTCTTGTGCTTTTTGTACCGATGCTACATCTCTTTCTAACGTTTCCAATTTTGTAGTAATCGGTTTTAAAGCTTCTTCAAGCACCGTTTGCAAACGGAGGACTTTTTCATTTTCTTTCGTTTCCATAAATACCTCTCCCTTCAACGTATCTATGTGCCCCATTAGATCGGCTTATCTATCCCCTTTAATAGGGAGCTATTCTTCCTCAATTGTACTAACAGGACTGAACAACTCATAGTGACGTCTCTCTGCTGGTACTCCCCATTCTTTAAGCGATTCATTTATAGATTTCAAGAAGGGAAGGGGACCACAAAAGTAAAAGTCTTTTTGATGATCAGATAAGACTGATTGAAGCCAATCTAAATCAATCAACCCTTCTTTATCAAAGCGAAGCTCAGCGCGATCCTGTTCAGTAGGATCGGAATAACACACATAATAAGAAACGTTTGAATTTTCGTTCGCTAACTTCTCTACGTGCTCCCCTATTGCATGTACATTGCTATTTTGAGCAGCATGAATGAACGTGATTTCACGACTCGAACCGTTCTCAACAAGGCTATTCAGCATGCTCAACATCGGTGTAATTCCTACTCCTCCACTAATCAACACAATAGGTTGGTCGTCAGTTGTGTAGGTGAAATCCCCTGCTGGTGCTGCAATAGATAGTGTGTCACCTTCTGAAATATCATGATGAAGATAGTTTGATACTATTCCGGCTGGTGCATCGTCTACGGCATCCTCACGTTTAACGCTAATTCGGTAATAATCTTTATTAGGAGCATCTGACAAACTATAATGCCTCATATGAGAATATTGTTCACCCTCTATATTGGCTTCTAACGTGAGATACTGGCCAGGTTTATAAGACGCAATAGGACCACCGTCCTCTGGTTTTAAATAAAATGAAGTAATAACATCGCTTTCTTTCACCTTACGATCGACATAGAAAGAACGATTTCCGATCCATCCACCCTGTTTCTGATCTGTTTGTTCGTAGAGCTTAGCTTCTGTTTTAATGAAAATATCTGCAATAGCTGTGTAAGCTTCTCCCCAGGCATCGATAATCTCGTCTGTTGCCGTATCGCCCAGAACATCTTTAACTGCTTCAAGTAACGTTTCCCCTACAATTGGGTATTGTTCAGGCTGAACACCTAGAGCCCGGTGTTTTTCAGTCACTCTCTCTACCATTGACTCGATTTCTTCTAGATTATCAATATTGGCTCCAGCTAAATAAACGCCGTACGCAAGTGCTCCTTGTTGAGTACCTAATTTTTGATTCGTTTGGTTAAACATATTATATAGATCTGGAACGCGCGAGAATAACAATTCATAGAATCTTTCCCCGATCTCCTGGCTATGCTCCTGCAATACCGGAGCAGTTGATTTGACGACCTTAATTGTATTTTCGTTTAACATGTCATAACCCCTTTCTGATCTAATGTTGGCAATGTTTCTAGTCCTTATACACCTCTCTTGCTTTTTCAATCAATCGATCACTTAATGAATCGTGATAGTAGATTCCGGATAAAGGAACAGGTGTATGAACCGGTTTTTAAAGAAGTATTTTCAATACATCTTTATAGTAATAGACATCTATATTAAAATCAATGCGCATAGAAAGGTTTTAAGTAAATGGACACATTTCAGAAGAGGGAAGACTTATATTTCTATTGGGGTCTGTAGATAGCTCATCAAGCATCCTGTTCGCTAGTTTATAGACCAAAGAATGTTTCGAACTCTCCCTCTTCTCAACCTTTACCTTCATAAACAAAGCACTTCTCCATCTCGGAGAAATGCTTTGTTAGAGAGGAATGTCTCTAAGTTCTTTATTGTTCAAACTCAATATGAGTACTAAGATCAACATTTCCTTCGTTGTTCAAAAAGGTGGTTAAATCGGTTACCGCTCCTTCCTCCAATCGGTAAGTGAAACGATCTTCCAACAAAAGACTTTGAATGAATCCTTCTCCGGTTTCAGTCATCCATAAATGAAATGTTTGGTAAGTGTTTTCATCCGTAATAAGATCGTAAGTCAAGACTGGAGGTGTTTTAATCACTTTTTGATCATCAACTTCCACTGCACGATTAGTCGCGTTCACGAACAACTTACTAATATTCTTATCTGAAAACGATGCTTCTTCTGGTTGTTTTTCATCACCAATCCAATAGCTTATTTTTACGCTTTCTACCTTTTCTAATTCGTTCGTTGAACAAGCATTTAGCGATAGTGAGAGTATGATTATCAACACTAATAGTGTTTTTCTCATGATTTGTCCCCCTGGTTTGGATCGAATCGGATCTGCCCTTTCCTATAAGGTAGCAACTGATCCTTCATAGACGGCATACAACACTCGAAAACCTTCATTAACTTAGTAAACTCCCAGATAGGCAAACACTACTTTGAAAAATTACTAAATGAATAGGTAGAACAAAAGTGAATAAGTTTCACGTCATCCCTTGCCGCTTACGGTTTCTAGATAAAACCCATACTCCTGATAGGAAGGCAGCTAATGACATAACGAATAGGACAAGGTCCGGTATCAAGCCAAAATAAGGTAAGTTAAATCAGCGATGGGTATGGTTGCGACCATAACCAAATCCAGTCTTTTCGTATTCAACTAGATCTTTCTGATCGCAATTTGCTTCTGCTATAAAACTAATAGAATGCGTTACATTAATCCAAAAGAATTGCTAGAAAACATTGACACCACTAATATGATAAAAAAGAGTAATTGACTAATCGTTAATAGATAATCCTTTCGATTTGTTGCGTATTTCCATTCCATCAATGCTGTAGATGATTCAGTAGTAACGACCATGAGACACATTAAGAACCACGGTTCCAAATACCATACCCATTCGGTAGACGGTCTAGTGACATTATAAACATAACCAATCATCAGCAAGCCGATCACGATGACTCTAATACTCCGATCCACTTTCTTATGCGTTTCATTGAGATGGTGGTTGGAAAAGAATTTCTTCTTTTCAACCTTTAGCAACCTTCTCATAATTGCATGAAAAGAAAAGATCAATAGCCCTAAGATTGTAATTAAGATCAATAACTTCAGCCAAAATCCCTGATCAATCCCATACAATAAAAACCCGTCCTTTCTGCCAAAAACCTTACTGCCAATTATTTCAAACTAATACACTTTTCTCAATCTTTTGTTTAACATTAGAAAAAGCCTATTCATATACGAATAAGCTCCGAGATGACTGAAGACTCGATCTCAATTTTTAATTAACGCATTTAATAGGTTAAATATCTAATTCACCTCTTCCACTTCAAACTTTAATCGATCTAAATCCCAGACATCTTCTTCATAATTTTTGATCACTTTCACCTCTACTCTTTGCCCCTCATCATATTTTTCAGGATTGGAAACTCGTATAGTAGGTGAATCTGGTTTGTCTTTAAATTGATATGACTCTGTCGAGGATTCTGCATCGCTAACTGTTGTCCAAGCTTGGATATCAATTTCCATATCCCCACTTTCTTTGTTAATTTCTGTTATTTCCCCATTAATAAACGTCCCTTCTTCAACCTGAAAACAACCTATCAAAGTAAGAGTTAGAGCAGTCATAATGAAGAACATCTTGCATTTCAACACCTGGTCATTCCCCCCCCCTAAAGATACATCAATAACAGTTGCTGAACCTCCACATCACTTCAATGTTGTATAAGAGATATCTTTCCTCGTAAACAAGATAGTTTACCTCTTCTTACTTACAACCTACATTCTTCTATATGCTAGAATGCCAATAACGATCGATGTATAATGTTTAAACGAAAAATTTCCCTAGGTGAAAATTTCGCTAATAAGAGGTCTTTTTACTTTTATGAACCACCATCTCTATTAAGCCCAATAGTAATAACCCTAGAATAAATAAAACAACCCTGTCCCAGATTAATAGAAAAGCTAAAACAAATACTAAGAGTAAACTTCTTACCCACTGCCTGTGCAAAATTCTCATATAGAACCCCTATTTCCTATCAATATTTCCATCATTCTTTACGTGGATGATTAATATGTTTGTACTCCACTTGTACTTAAATAGTTATAGATACGCCCCGATTCAGTTTAGATGTGTACTGACGGCTTTAGGTCCCCTTTGGAAATAAGTAAGAAACCAATAGAAAAATAATTCCTACCGCAAATCCTGTCCAAGTTATCGCATTCATTGTGCTGTATTCTAAATCCTGTGCTATTCCCGATAGTATTAACGTTATTCTAATAACGAGAGTGAGCATAACAATCCCAAATGCAGTCCACTGAATGATATTCCGTTTACTGCTCTGTTCGCTTTTCATAAGAAGCCTCCTTTTCATAGTCTTGACCATCTCTTTAACCCTGTCTTTTCATATCGAAAGCTTCACGGACTCTTTCACCTCATATTCGTATAATCTCCCACTGGTTCTATTTCTGATCTCCCGTCCTAGTAATTTTCTTTCGCTTATAAACCACGTAAATCACATTAGCGGCGACCATTATTAAAGAACCGGTTAAATACCCAAATATAGGAGGTAGATAAGGCACATCAGGCAGAAAGACGAGTTGACTTCCAAAGCTCCCTCCGATGAAAACCGCCAAAGCCAGCACACTCCATCTCCATTCGGAATGGATGAGTTTCTTCTTTTTCTTCATTATTAAAGACTCCCTTCATTCTTCGGTTTCATTTTCGGTTATCGCATTATTGAAGGAGTTGTTTTGAATGCCATTGCCTATAGGAGACAGAATCCCCTCAAATAGTCCATGCGTATGGCCTCTCATTCTTCATAAGATAGGCATGAACATTCGTTTCAAATTGTCTATTATCTCTTAGCAAATTGTTGAAAATTGCTGTCCTTTTCAGAAACAACTTTTTCACTTTCCATCTCAACTTTAACATAAATATCCAACCCCTTATCCTACTTAAACTATCCTTACTTTGTATCAGTAAACTCATTTGAAATTCGTTAGCCGTGGTGTCGCGATTTTGTCCACACATATGAGACAAAGCAACGAACATAGACTCCTAGTATGAAGTCAGATCAGTGAATCAGGAGGTGTCTGATGATGAATATTCATCCTTCTATGCGTTTAAAGCTAAAGAAGGGCACTTTCTTCATGCCAGAGCCGAACGGGAGCGTTTATTTTAGGAACAATTCAGGTTCGTTTCGTATGGAAGGTAGGACGATTCATCAATGGATTGAAAAGCTTATTCCAATGTATAACGGGGAATATTCGCTAGCTAGCTTAACAGATGGATTACCGGATCCCTATCGTAATCGTATTTACGAGATTACCGATTCCCTCTTTACGAATGGGTTTCTTCATGACATTAGTAAAGACCGCTCCCATCAGTTGAAACCACATGTGGTGGAGAAATTCGCTGCACAGATTGAATACATCGACAGTTTCTGTGATTCAGGAGCTTACCGGTTTCAACAATACCGAGAGCAAAACGTTTTAGCTATCGGAGAAGGATCCATGTTAATTGGATTAGTGTCATCTTTACTTACATCCGGCTTGCCCCGGTTCCATACGTTACTAACAAACACGAACACCAGTCAACAAAGAATAAGGGAATTAGAGGCGGCTGCGAGACAAACAGACCCTGAAGTTTCTATTGAACTCACGTTAAAAATGGATAGTGACCCGATCTCCTGGGATGCGCTGGTCGAGCCATTCGATGCGATTTTATACGTATCACAAGAAGGAAACGTCAAAGAACTACGAACCATCCTTCATGCCTGCCAAGAAGAAAGAAAACTATTTATCCCAGCACTCTGTCCTGGAAAAGTAGGTGTGGCTGGCCCACTTATAAGCCCCGATTCCGGTTGCTGGGAGTCTGCATGGCGAAGCATGAACCGGAATGAACAAACTCGCTCACTCTCTTCC
This sequence comes from Pseudalkalibacillus sp. JSM 102089, assembly GCF_041366475.1. Lineage (NCBI taxonomy): Bacteria > Bacillati > Bacillota > Bacilli > Caryophanales > Fictibacillaceae > Pseudalkalibacillus > Pseudalkalibacillus sp. JSM 102089. The sequence continues at coordinate 21,107 of NZ_JBEWYW010000021.1, read as the reverse complement.
CCAGCAGGTGCAATGCTAGCGAATGTAATCGTATTTGAATTGTTTAAAAAGAGCACGGGCATCCCTGTGCTCGCGTATAACCAAATGTTTCTCCTTAACCTCGAGACACTTGAAGGCAAATGGCATCCGTATCAACCTCATCCGCTCGTATCAGCAAAGCTCGACGTTATAAGGGTAGAAAACATATTAGAAAAGATAAGAACAAATGATGGAAAAAAAGCTCAAAACGAACTTCTCTACTATTTCAGTCAGTTAACCTCAAGCGAGTTAGGTATTTTCCATAAGTGGGAAGAAGGCGAGCTGAATCAATTACCTTTAGCTCAATGTGAAATTCAAACGGTTAACATACAACCAGATGACCTTTCTTCACGACATCCGAGTATCCTAATCGCCGCTTTAACACACGAAGAAGCGAGGCGAGAAGCTGGTTTGACCGGAATTGAGCAGTACGTACTTCCTTTAAAGGGGAAGATCATCTCATCACTCCCCTTTCAATTAGAGCGTTGTCCGTATACGCAAACCGAGCTTCATATTGGAGCTGGAGAAACGTTCATTGAAGGGGTTAGCCGGGCTCTGCAAAAAACACTTGAAGAGGAGTGGAATGAGAAAGCGGATCAGTGCACTACAAACATATCCAAACTTTCCTTCGATCAAGTTGAAGACAATCTCTGTAACTACTATTTGAAAGTTTTATCGACCATGAAGAAAGTGCCGGAGCTAGGCTTAGGAAAAGATGTGTACGGACTTCCTGTCGTATGGAGGAAAGCGGAAGATAACCGCTGGTACGGAACTATCGGATTTACTCTCACGCTGGCTTTGCGCGGCGCGCTTCTTCAGGCAGTTAAAGAGGTACAAAACAAATCAACTTCATTAGCCCCCTCCTTTTCAACGATTCAGTTTGAAGAAAAAGCAGTCCAATCTATTGATATTCCTGCCTATGACACGAACGACCAGGCTAACATTCTTCGTTCCGTGGTGGACCTTTTCGAACAACAAAACAAGGAGCTTTCCATTGTAAAAATAAATCTCGAAACCTTTGAAAAAGATGGATATCTAGATGTCTACGGTGTGTTGTTAGGAAGGGGGAGAAGACGTGAGCGCTAATATTACACTAGTAGGAAATGGCATGTTACAACAACGCGTAGCAAAAGAACTGGCTCCCTTCCATCACCTCACTCTCCTTCCAGACTTAGAGAAGGCGATACTTAAGAATACGACATTGTTGCTCGTCATCCATGACTATTGGAATCCATCGATACATAAACTTGCGGAGGAAGTGGCGCGGGAGCACGGTATCGATTGGCTACGGGGCTTCTTATCATTTGGTGAAGGTGTCGTTGGTCCGCTCGTTCGCCCCGGTCGTGAAGGCTGTTCACAATGTGCGGATACAAGAAAGATGATGGCAGCGAACGACCGGGAAGATCTATGGAAAATTCAACAGGTTTTAAGCAAGGCCGATGGCAATATTCGTGATGAATGGCTCTCTCAAACGGGACTTCTTCAAATGGCTCAACTGATCAAAAATGAAGTGCACAATGTGGTACATCTTAAGTCTCCTCAATTAGAAAGGGCGGTTCATTTCACCAATTTAGGTTCCCTTGAGAGCTCTCGCCATCGTATCTTACCAGACGCCTATTGTTCCGTTTGCAGTCATTTGCCCGAAGACTCCGAAACGGATGCGGTGATTACGCTTAAACCAAGTTTGAAAATTAGTGAAGATCGCTATCGATGTCGTTCGATGGACGACTTAAGCAACGTACTTTCAAGAGATTATCTCGATCCACGAACAGGTCTATTAAATCGTCTTATGATCGATTTTGAAACACCGTATGCTGATGCGATCGTTAACCTTCCTCTGTTTAATGGAAATGAAGGCTCTGCAGGAAGAACAAATTCGTACGCGATGAGTGAAATGACAGCGATATTGGAAGGGTTGGAGCGGTCTTGTGGCATTGATGCAAAAGGGAAAAGAACCGTTGTTCACGATTCCTATCGCAATCTGGATCGAGCCTTGAACCCTCTTAAGCTCGGCGTTCATGATGATGAACAGTATGCAGAGCAAGGCTATCCATTCGCTCCATTTCATCCTGATCGAAAAATGAACTGGGTGTGGGGCTACTCTCTTATTGAAAAAAAGCCGATTCTCGTGCCAGAGCGGCTCGCTTATTACAGCATGGGCTGCGGCGACGGGTTTGTGTTTGAAACGTCTAATGGCTGTGCGATCGGAGGAAGTCTTGAAGAAGCGATTTTCTACGGCATGATGGAAGTGCTTGAACGCGACTCTTTTCTATTAACATGGTATGCAAAGCTCTCTCTTCCTCGGATTGATCCAGTCTCATCAAATGATGAAGAACTACATTTGATGATCGACCGCATGCGAGAAGTATTAGGATATGATCTTTATTTATACAATGCAACGATGGAACACGACATCCCCTGCATCTTAACGATCACGAAGAACCGCACTTCTCATACCGATCGCTTAAACCTGATGTGTGCGGCTGGCGCGCATCTCGATCCTGTGAGAGCTGTAAAAAGTGCAATCTTTGAAAGTGTTGGACTGATCCCACCATTAAATAAAGATTTCAAAAACAAGAAAGATGAATTTCTAGCCATGTATCATGACTCCTCTCTTGTTAAGAAAATGGAAGATCACGGCATGGTGTACGGACTTCCTGAAGCAGAAGAACGCCTTCACTTTTTACTAAATCAGAATCGACCTATGCAAACATTCCAAGAAGCTTTTCAACCGTCAAAACGTCATGCCGACCTCACGGATGATCTAAATACGATGTTACAAACCTTTCGCCGTTTAAACTTGGATGTGATCGTTGTCGATCAAACTACACCTGAAATTCATCGGAACGGACTTCACTGCGCAAAGGTCATCATTCCAGGGATGCTGCCGATGACATTTGGCCATCACTTAAGGCGCGTTACCGGCTTAAGCCGAGTATTGAAAGTTCCAAAAGAACTCGGATATGTTGATCGCGAACTAACAGTTGAGGAGCTCAACCCTTATCCGCACCCGTTCCCTTAACGTGGCGAGGAGGTTAGTGATGGATCTTGATTTGTTCTTACATCAACTGCATTTCCAAAATGACCTTGTGACGCCACCGAACTGTGAAGTGAATTGGGACGATGCTCCCCTTCCATTTAAGATTTATCGTCATTTGCCGGAGTACGCTCTTGCTCATGATGTTCCATTCGTTATTCAAGAATCATCGTTTCACCCAACGCCCGATCTGAAAACAATCGGTTCTTTTCTCTGGTATGTTTATGGGCTGTCTCAGATTAGTCAGACAGCTTTTCCATCTGATAAGGGTGGCGAATCAACGGAAACGATGCAATCATTCCGCCGCTTCCCCCCATCAGGAGGCGGCTTATATCCAAGTGAACTGTATCTATATCTTAAACTAGATGAACTACCGAACGGGATTTACCATTATGATGTTGCTCATCATCGTCTTCTTTTGTTACGTAAAGGTTATTTTGATTCTTACTTAAACAGCGCACTAGGAAGTAACTCTAACCTTTCGAGCTGTTTTGGGGCCGTCATCATCACGACGATGTATTGGAAGAACTTTTTTAAATACAACAACTTTTCCTATCGTCTTCAAGGATTGGATGCGGGGGCACTTATTGGTCAGCTATTGGAGGTTAGTAAATGTTTTCGCTTTTACCCGAAGGTTCAATTTCGATTTCTAGATTCAGCGATCAATCACTTACTGGGGCTTGAAGAACTGGAGGAAAGTACCTACGCGGTCATTCCGCTATCAAAGCATAATATTGTGCATGAAGAGGCGCCTGGAGAATGTTCAGCAGCAGAATTGGTGAAAGAAATTCCTAAAATCAAAACAACGCATTACCAACGTTCTCAAAACGTCTTACCGTTTCCTGAAATCGCACAGGTTCATCACGCCACGCTTCTTGAATCTACCAGGTTGATACGGGGGCTTAAAAAAAGCGAAGAGAACTTCGAAAACAAGTCAAAGATTGCTTTGCCTAAAGCAAGAGAGATAACCAAAGATTTAGCTCACGTTTGTCAGAATCGCTATTCACCAGAAATGGATTTTAACGGACAAAGAATCGATCAGATTCAGCTCGCTTCCCTTCTGAAGGAAAGCACTGATTCCTACACGTACGCTAACGATTTAGATAAGGGAGAAAATCAATTGTCACGCGTCTCTCTTTACGGGTGCTTTTATCAAGTAGATGGCATTCCAAATGGGGCTTATCGGTATGACCCTACTTCTCATTCCCTTTTACCCATTAAAGAGGGTGACTTTCGTTTAGACCTCCAAGCTGGAATGTCCCTTCATAACGTTAATCTGCATCAAGTTCCAATCTGCCTGCATTTAGTCGGAGATCGCACGTATCACAAAGCAGAACTTGGCTACAGAGGCTATCGCATTCAACATATGGAAGCTGGGATGCTTCTTCAGCAACTATTATTAACGGCCAGCGCACTTGGCATGAACGGTCATCCCCTGCTTGGTTTTGATATCAATGGTTGTGATGACATTTATGAACTGGAAGCTGCACAGAAAACGACGATTATTCAAATTCCTGTGGGGTTTCATCGTGCTAAAAGTTGGTTAGTTGGGGGGATGCATGGTTGAGATGGAGGGGTCAGGTACGTGTCTGACCCCTTCTTTCCTCTACTGTTGATGCATCTCATAACGGAAGAGAGGGCTACTGATTGAATCAGTAGCCCTCTCTTTTACTTTTCAAAAATCCTTTCACAGTGATGAGCGCTTACTCCAAGATCTATAAAAATGACCCCATTCTAAACTAACCCAGAATCAGGTCTTCATGGACATCAGCGACCGAGACATGGAACCTGCTCCTTCGTGCTTGAAGCTTTTCTTCCCTAGCTTTGGAATATACAGTGATAAAAACAATGACCTACCGAAACTGAAAAGAATGAAGCTTAACCAAATCCCCGAGTTTCCTAGGATGGGAACAGTCAGCCAGATTGCTGGCAGGAACAGAAGCAAGGCCAGAAGGATCGAATCTCGTATTGGTGCTGCTTGAGTGGCGCCTGAGAATATCCCTTCCAGCTGCAGTCCCCAAAATCCGAGAATAGGAAAGAGGACCATCCAGATGAGTTGATCTTGGGCAGCTGCCCGCACTGCTTCTATCGTTGTAAAGAGAGAAACGGTTGCCTGACCCCATAACACCATAACGAGGGAGAGAAAAGCGGCAGATCCCAATCCCCATTGTGCTGATAAGTGAAAAGCGCGTGTGTACAGCAGTCGGTTTCCACTTCCAATCGACCTTCCGACTAGGATGCTGGACGCATTTGCGAAACCTCCGAACAAGTAAGCCATCATATAATGAATTTGCAAGAGGATCGCATTGCCAGCTAAGATAACTTCGCCCATACTTGCTCCTTTTGAAGTGAATAGGATCGTCATCGCCAAGAGGCAGATTGTACGCAAGAACAAGTCTCGGTTCACTTTGAACATTTTTTGAAGTGGTTCAAGTTCGGTCAACATCCTCAACCGAATTTCCTTAAGGCCTGGCTTGATTGATCGATAGATAACTACGGCGCCGAACAATACCGCTGTGACTTCAGAGATCAATGTTGCGTAAGCCACCCCTGTGACGCCCATTTCAAGTCCAAGCACAAAGATGAAATCCAAAAAAATATTCAGGACATTCATCACCACTTGTGTGCCGAGTGCCAGCCGGACTTTTCCCATTCCTATGAGCCAACCAATCATCACATAGCTTAATAGAATGAAAGGTGCTCCCCAGATTCTGATGGTAAAGTAGGAGGCGGCCATTCCTGAAAGGTCTTCACTTCCACCGATCAGCATTAAGGAGATATGCAAGATTGGCTCCTGCAAAAAGAGAAAAAGCAAACCGAACAGGATAGCGATGATCGTGGGTCTGAAAAAGGTTAATAGGATCTCCCTTACATCCTTAAGCCCTTCTGCCTGCGACGTAAACCCGCTGGTGCTAACTCTCAAAAATCCAAGGAGCCAGTACATCGTATTAAAGATAACGGCCCCGATTGCGACTCCCCCAATGGAAATCGGATCAGGCATTCGGCCGACAACAGCCGTGTCCACCGCCCCAAGAAGCGGAGTCGAGATCCCTGATATGACGAGGGGGATTGCTAAACGCAGATACTCTTTATGGCTGCATGCTTTCTTGATTTCTAAAGATGTTGCTTCTGGATACATACTATTCTCCTTCTATAACTTCCTAGTAAAAAGGGGGATCTTTCGATTCTCGACGGAAGGCGCATCCTCACCCCGATTAAAAGGAATGAGTACATCTTCCACACAAACCGCATCATAGTGAAAAATACAACATCAATCCAGGGAAGCTGCGGCAATCAGTGCCTTTGTATAAGGATCTCTTTCTCGCTCATACATATCCTCTAATATGAACTGATCCACCATGCCCCCTTCTTTTAGGACGATGATTCTTTCGCATAGGAAGGTTACCGCTCTTATATCGTGCGAGATGAATAAGATCGTGATGTTCAATTGCTTTTGCAACGCTTTTAGGAGAGTAAGTATTTGCACTTGCATCGTTACATCCAGGCTGGCAGTTGGTTCATCGCAGATGAGGAGCGAAGGTTGGAGACTGATCGCCCTTGCGATACTCACCCTTTGCTTCTGACCTCCGCTTAGCTCATCGGGATATCGTTCAGCCAGGCTACTGTCCAAACCCACCAACCCCAAAAGTTCCCCTGCGATTTCTTTATCTGAAAGGCCATCTCCTTGTATAAAAGACGGCGTGAATTCTTTATAATTCTTCAGAGGTTCCAGTAGGCTTTTCCAGATTGGAAGTTTTGGATTTAAAGCACTGGCAGCGTCCTGGAAGATCATCTGGACATTCTTGCGGTACGCTCGTAAAGGAGCACGTTTCTTAGGTACGATCGGACTTCCTTGAAACGTAATCATCCCCTCCTTAAAGGTTTCCAGGCCGACTAAAATTCTGGCTAATGTACTTTTCCCACTTCCGCTCTCTCCAACGATCCCAAAAGACCCCCCTTGATCCACAGAAAAAGAAAGCTGGTTCAGTGCTTGCAGGTTTTTAGAATAATCTTTTGATAGATTTTCTACTCGCAAAGTATTCATAGGGAATTCGCCCTTTCGCTGGTCGATGGCTGTCGTTCACCGGGGAGTGACAATAAGCAAGAGCAGAGTTTTTTCGTGTACGGATGTTGATGGTCGCAACGGATTCGTTCTGAGGATCCCTCTTCTACAATAACTCCCTCGTACATGACATGAATCCTGTCTGACCACTTATAGGCTTTTGCGAGATCATGGGTAATCATCAGAACGGCACAGTCCGTTTCTCTGCGTACTTTATCGATATAACTTAGTACTTTTTCTCCATTCATTAAATCCAATGCGGTCGTGATTTCATCACAAATGAGAAGACTCGGCTTAATGGCTAGTGTCATCGAGATGGCTGCACGCTGCACTTGTCCCCCGCTCAATTGAAATGGATAGCTTTTAAACACCCGTTCACTGTCCAGGCCGGTTTCTTCCAAAACAAGGAGAGCTGCTTCTTTCGCTGCTTTTTTGGAAATGCGTTGATGAGTGCGGATCGTTTCGATCATTTGTTTTCCGATTTTGATATAGGGAGTAAAGCTTCCACGATAGTCTTGAAAGATCAGACTGATGTCTCTTCCAAGCAATTGGCGACGTTCTTTTTCCTTCATCTGCAACAAGTCCCGTCCCTTATATAAAATCTGTCCTGTCACTTTCATCTCCTCAGGTAAAAGACCTAATATGGCTTTAGCGGTCAAACTTTTTCCACTGCCGCTTTCGCCGATTAGTGCAGCAATTTGTCCTTGATCTACTTCCATATCGATGCCTTTGATTAAAGGATTTCCTCTGCTTTCAACGGTCAAGTTTTTAATAACGATTAGACTTTCACTCAATTTCTGCCCCTCCCTCTACGAATATCAAAATGATTCTTCAGCCCATCACCTAAGAGGTTGAAACAAAGAACTGTTAGCATGATCGCTAAACCTGGATAGACCATCAACAAAGGATTGACCTGGAAATAGGCTCTGCCGTCATTAAGCATGGCTCCCCATTCTGGAATCGGTGGCTGTGCGCCCAATCCGATATAGGAAAAGGAGGAAACGAGTAGAATCACCTTTCCAACATCAATGGCTGCCATGACAATGATATCTGGAATGACCTGAGGCAAGATGTGCATACGAATCGTTTTTAAGGCACTTGAGTTCGATGTTTGCGAAACAAGAACGTATTCCTTCTCTTTTTCCGTTAAGACAAGTCCACGAACCACGCGCGCATACACAATCCACCTAACAAGAACGATCGCAATGAGGAGGTTTGTAAGATTTGGTCCAAGAATGCCGGCAATGGCAATGGCCAAGATGAAATCAGGAAACGATAAGATCCCATCTACTATTCTCATGAGAATGGCATCCACTTTCCCTCCAACATACCCAGAAAGAAGACCAACCGGCACGCCTATCACAATAGCCGCGACGATTGCTACAGTGCCTAATCCAATCGTTAATTTGGCACCATATACAATTCTGGCAAGAATATCCCTACCAAGCTGATCTGTACCGAGCCAATGCGCAGATGAGGAACTTTGGAGCCTATTCCCCATATCGACAAGAAAAGGATCATGTGGCACAAGCCATCCACCAATCAGCATCACACCTACGATGAATAAGGCGAGCAGTAGGCCAAGGACGAGATTGATCTTCCGTACATTCAGCGGTGCTTGAATAGCGGCTGTTTTCATGACACCGACTCCTCCCCATTGTTAATTTGAGGGTTGATCATCATGTACATAAAATCCACCACCAGGTTTGATAGGACAACAAGAAAGCCAATGATCAGAATATACCCTTGAATAACAGGGTAATCCCGCTGCATAACCGCGCTCACGATTAATTCACCCATCCCTGGCCAGGAGAAGAGAATCTCAATAACTGTCACACCTCCGAGGAGGCTGCCAATACTTAACCCAAACATGGTAACGAGTGGGATTAGGCTTCCCCTTAAAGCATGTGAAAAAATGATTCTTTTTTTTCGTAAACCCCGTGCTTTTGCAGCCTCGATATAAGGGCTTTGCAGTGTAGCGATTAAACGCTCACGTAAAAGCCTAATATACATTGGAGCCATCGCAACCCCAAGCGTGACAGAAGGCAGAATAAAGTGTGCGAGCGTCCCCTTTCCCATGACAGGTAGAAGATTCCATTGCAAGGAGAAGACATAAATCAACATTAATCCAAGCCAAAAGCTAGGGATAGAAGCTCCCGTCAAAGCGGTCCACCTGCTCAGATAATCGGGCCATCGCCCTTCATACACAGCTCCCAGTATCCCCATCGGCACAGCTATGATAAAGAGCACCACCAAACCGCCAATGGATAAAGAAAGAGTTGCGGGTAGCTTATCCAGGATCATGTCCAGAACGGGCCTTTTGGAAATTAACGATTCCCCAAGGTCTAGTTGAAGAACCCCCAAGACCCATTTTCCATATTGCTCAAGAATCGGCCGATCAAATTCGTATGCTTTCATTAAGTTTTCTTCATCGGTTTTCGTTGCGGCAATATCGTCCACATTCAACATCGTTCTGATCGGGTCTCCTGGGGTAATCTTCATTAATAAAAAGGTTATAAAAGAGAGAAACAGAACCATAATAACCAATTGAAGCATTCTGGATCCGATCATCAACAGTAATTTTTTCACATTGCTCACCTTCTAACTAATGGATGAGCTTTTCCAAGAAAAGTGAAAGCATCAAAAGACTCTTCCACTCTGCTTCTATTCAACATCCATTTCATTTGTAATCAAATAATATTCTTCTGATCCCGGCTTCCAATTTTTCACGCGTTGGTTTACCCCGACGATAATATGGGGATGAAGAATGAAAGATTGCGAAATCTCTTCTTGTATCTTTTCAACTGCTTTTTTCTGCAACTCGATTCGTTTCTCTTGATCTGCTTCCTTGTTAAGCTGCTTCGTGATGTTATTGACTTCAGGGATATTAATTTGACCAGGGTTCAAAGAACCATCAGGCAGATAAGCGACATTGAGAAAGTAACCACCGTCTCCACGAGGCGCTGTTAAGTTGGAATAGGTAACAATGTCCCACTCTTGTTGCTGCTCCCACAGGTAACTGTCAATATTTTCAACTGTCACGACGTTAACCTTAATACCAAGATTTGCTGCCTCGGACTGAAAGTATTGAGCCATCATTGGGAGTTCAGGTCTACCTTCATAAGTAGCTAAAGTCAATTCGAGGGGCTTTCCATCCTTCTCCAGGTTTCCATCCTCATTTTTCTCATAGCCTGCCTCGTTTAATAACTTCTCAGCTTTCGAAGGATCATAAGATGTAGGATCTTTCTCGCTCGCAAATTCGAAGTCTGGGTTAAATGGTCCGTTAGCTGCTGTAGCGTGGCCATTCATGATTTCCTCAACAGCGACCGGACGGTTTACTAACAGATCCAAGGCTTGTCGGACTTTCACATCCTGCAGTTCAGGTTTGGCTGAATTATAGAGAAAGAAATGTACTCTTAAACTAGCAACCGATTCAACACGCAGTTCATTATGACTCTCAATCGGTTCCAATGATTCTGGAGGCAAGTGGTACGAGATATCCGCTTCTCCGGATTGAAGCGCTAGCGCCCGTACATTGGCGTCGGAATTGAACTTGATACTGATATGATCCACGTTGGCCTCTCCATCCCAATACTTTGGATACTTCTTCAATTTGATTTCTTCTTCTGAGGAAAAGCTCTCCACTTGAAAAGCCCCTGTAGCAATTGGCTTTTCACCGATATTATCCGCATCTGCTTTAATGATCGATGCATTCGTGTGAACGAGTTCCGATAAAAACGCAGGATACTCCTCTGTTGTTTTAAAAGTGATTTGCTGGCCATCCGCTTCCATCTTGTCGATCTTCAAAGCGGAAGCTAAGGCTTCATTCACTTCAATGGCACGTTCAAAGGAGGCTTTAACCGCTTCCCCATCCACTGGTGAACCGTCATGAAACGTTACTCCTTCTTTTAGAGTAAACACCCAGGTCGTTTCGTCCTTCTGCTCCCAGGATTCAGCAAGCCACGGCTTAATCGCAAGATCATCATCAAGTTTTACAAGCGTTTCAGCGATTCCAGCTCGCACTCCCATCCAATCTTGGTGAGGATCAATGGTTTTCGAGGCAAAGCTGAATAACATCGTTAATGATTTATCTTTTGAGGTTGATTGGTTTTTCTCTGTTCCTGCCTCATCTGTGCAGCCTGTGATTATGATTAATAACAGGCTCAGCAGGAGTCCCGCTATGGTTTTCTTATTTTTCATCATTGTTCTCTCCTCTAGTATTAAATTGTTAAAAAGTTTCTTATGTACCAGTCGACACAATTCATTGAACACCCCCACAAAACAAAATCATTACGATTTAAATTCCGAAAAAACTATAATCCATAACACGAGACGTCGTTCCATTAAATCGAAATAATTACTATTTACAATGGATGACTTATACTCATCGGATAACCTCACGTCAATAACTTTTTATCCCTTTAACTACTTTTTCCATACCGGTACGAAAGATATTTTCGACTTTTGGACTGGCTGTTTTTTTCGAGAGAGCAAGATGCATGAAGTAACGATAAGCATCCCTCCAGTTACAGTGAGTAGATCAGGTACCTCTGCCCAAAAAAGAAAACCCCACAGTATGTTAAACACGATCCCTATGTAACGAGCGATTTCAACAACAACAACACTTTCATGTGTAAAAGCCTTCGTTAAGAACACCTGGCCGAGCAGTGATACAACCCCAATTCCGACTAGAATAGACAATTCTGTAGGCGAAGGAAGCACAAAATTGTTCCACATTAGTGGAATGGTAATAAGGGTACCAGTGGCCAAAAAATAAAATACGATTTCAAATGAATGATGCGCTTTGCTTAGAAAACGAATGCTCACAGCAGCAGCTCCTGCAAAAAGAGCACTTGCCACACCAACAAGAGCAAAAAGCGAGTACGCCGAGTACGCTCCTGGCTTCGTTAACAATACAATTCCAACAAGAACGAGAGGCAGTATCAGTATAACTCGCTTAGAAACTCGTTCTTTTAAGAACAGATAGGAAAAGAACACAGCAAAGAAAGGAGAGAGATGTGCGAGAATGCTTGCATCCGCGAGTGGAATTTTTGAAATCGTATAGAAGTATGCTAGTAAATACAGTGCTCCAAAGATGCCGCGCAACATTAGAAATGGAATCCCTTTCCTCGAGAAACGAACCTTGCTTCTCTTCATGAAGAAATAGATGAGTAACGTTCCTATGAAACTTCTAAAAAAGACGATCTCTGAAGTTGGCACGGTGTCACTTACACTTTTGACGAGCACATTCATCATACTGAAAATCAATGAAGATAGAATGGCAAGAATAACTCCATTTCTCATACCTTCACCCTTTGCTCACTTCTCATTCCTGTTATCCGCTCACCTTTCAAATACTGCCATTCGTGAGCTTTCCGTTCGAATAATTGAATCAATCGGACTATTTCCGGCATACTGATACCTTTCTCTACTCCCATGCGGTGCATTTGCTTTAAATTCTTATAGTCTTCGAACGGGATCCTAGGCACGCGCCATTCTCCGGATTCTGTTCTCGAAATTTGCTTATACGGTACCTTAGAGAAGTCGAAGTATGCACCGTTTTTATTAGGTTTTGAAAAGGGGTCGATCAAGATGGAAGCGTAACGAATGTACAGTAAGTACTCCTGCTTAACAGATTCAACTTCACAGAACCTATCTAAATCAGACCGTGACAGCGACTCATCATGCACAGGGTAGTTATCGTCGTTAAGAAATTGAAGTAAATTAATTGGATTTCCACCTAGCTCCACGACGAGAGCTGAAATCTCCTTCCACAGCTTCACCATCATTCTGATTGTTTCTTGCGTGATTGGCCCTTCCGGATAAAGCTTGTATAGGGATTTCAAGGATTTTTTCTCAGAAAAGATTTCGTTTAATGAGAAGGGATTAATAAAGAACGGAGGATGGACGTACGTCGTGATGTTCCGACATTCCACATCAATCGCGTTTTCCTTCACGACTGTCTCAATACCAGCTTCCGCTAATAACTTCTCTATAAGGCGAAGATCACGCCCCGTTTTTTTGTTTGTAGCAAGGTAAATCCGCTTCTTCACCGCCTTCGTGAACGAAACGAGGTTACCGTCAGGGACGAATTTAGTAGCAGCGAAATAAGTAGAAAGACTAATCAACTCAATACTCCTACCTGAGTCGTGAACCAAATTACTAACGTGTTCGTTCGATCCAACTACGGGTGACAATAAAATAATCGTCTTAAGTTGTGTTAATTTTTCTATCCGAAGAGCCTGAAGAACGTCATGATAACTGTAGCTTGGAACGCATAAGATCATCACGTCAAATCGATCCTCAACGGTTGCAAACCCATCATAAAAACGCGTAATCTTGACCTTACCAGAAAGAGAAGGTCGATTTGGTGCAATGGCTGTAATCACATTTTCAGATTTCTCGAGCTGGTTCTTTACTTCCCGCGAATAAGAACTATTATGATTTACTAGTGACATTTCTCCCTCCCAGCTCTTCGAAACAGCAACGGCTGTTTGAATTGCTGCAGGACCTGCACCGACAATCAATGTATGTTGTATACTCATGTCATCACCTTGCTCTTTTTCTCAAGTACGAGTGTTTCGTAAATGCTGTCACTTTTCTCATGAGGGACAGTATGCTGTAGCCAGTTACCTGTGATGATCTCATCGATTGGATAATTAAAAATCGATTTCAAACCGTTTCCAAATCTGACGATCACCTTTGTCCCTTCCCACACCTTCTCCTTAAGAACGTCGATCACTTCAAGTTTATCTTTCACAAGAGAAGCAATAAAGACATGAGTGATAGTCTCAAATTCATGTTGTGCGGTAATATCACCATGAAGAAACGCAATCTGTTTTTCGAGCCCCGATGCACGTGCCACTTCCCTGGACAACTCAATGGCTTCATGATCTATGTCCAAGCAAATCACATTAGCACCAGTTTCTTTCGCAATCGTTAAGGCTGTTGTTGGAAATGCTCCAGATCCAATAAACAGCACGTTTGATTCACTATGTATGCCGAAGTTGTGGTATTCATCCCTAACAGACTGCGCCAAAGACGACACGTATTGTCCAACTGGGAGTCCAACCTGCTGAGCTCGAATGGACTGGTATTTCTCCACGTCACATAGAGCGTTGACCGATGTTTCACGCAGCTGCTGTGAAAGCTCCTGAACCTCCTCTAATTCGCTCCACTGGTTCCATTTCACAATGTTCTCTTTCCGATTGATGAACGCACATAAATCATCCAATTTGCTTTTCAAAAGATCGTAGCATCCATCGAATTCCTGTGCATATCGAGCGAGTTCCGCAATCTCCACTTCGATTACTTTCAACGAACAAAGGAGTTCATATTTTTCTTTCAAGAAAGTCACCTCACTTTTTACTTTATAAATCGAAACGATTTCGATTTATAAAGTAAAGTATAGGCAAAACCTTTCGATGTGTAAATCAGTTTTTACATCATTGCATATAATTGAGCCATTAGTCCTCTTACGGTGTCAAACAATGAATGAACCGCACATACAGAGAGAAGCTTTATTTAACAACAACAGAGAGTTTTTCCAGGAAACCACAAACCTGATAACATGGACTATATACCTAAGGGATCATTGACTAAAGAAAAAAGCATTCAGGAAGGACCTTCTCAACCACAATTTCAATATATAACAAAAGGGAGAGCTAAAAAATCCATCATTAGCTCTCCCTTCTATTTTCCAATACATCATTTCATAACCCTCTCGAGAGGATGATCAAATTTCAACCATCCCTTTCCCCAACACTTAATGCACCAACGGGCTCGGTGTTCCTAGGGACATAGGGGCAGGGCACCATAGCCGTCGCATGTTGCTTGTCCATGGTGCATGGTTGCATGGTGCCTGTCACTTGTCGAATTTTAAGAGCGCTCAAGCACCGATACGAGCAAACGGTGAATGACTTCATGGTCACGCACATCGTGTAAGCGGTATTCTTTCCCAGGAAGCGTGTACCACTCCTCTGCTCCTACATACGTGATGCGAAGCGTGAGATCGCCTTTCTCATCACAGGAAGTCACCAGTTCAAGCTCCCCGCTAATCACACCTACTTCTTCGGTCATAACACCGTGAGTTGCAGTGAAAATGGACGACTTTTGTTTCATTTGAGCGCACCTCCTCAGCTTGTCGAAACGATCAAACTATCAACTAACCCGAATTAATAACTACACGTATTCAGCATGCTTTGAAGAGCCGATTTCTCTGAAGACTGAAGGCTTAAATCATAGTCATACTTCGTATTGATCCACCACTTTGCATACCCGCAGTGAGCACTGTAACGCGTTGGCTTCCAAGTAGACGGATCCTGGTCACCCTTGGAGCGGTTGCTGCTTGCCGTTACTGCAATAAGATGAGGACCATCAAGGTCATTCGCGTAATCCTCTCGCTTTTGTGTGCTCCAACTACTTGCTCCTGAACGCCACGCCTCTGCCAACGGCACCATATGGTCGATATCAAGATCAGACGGGTCATACACTTGCACGCCATCAAAGTAGCTGTACCATTTACCAGACGTTACAGGACAGTCACCGCTGTAATAATCAGCATCCCTCTGCAGCACCAATTGACGCGTGTCACAGCCATTCCCCTGTCCAATCCAGTGTGAGAATTTATCACGTGAGTATCCGGACATAGAATCTTCAGACTGTACAGTCAAGGAATCCAATTGAGATTGAGCGGCAGACTTTGACGGCGTTCCAGGAGGGATCGCAAGAGCGGACGGAAGTCCAAATTGATATCCACTAAACAACAGAACCAAAGTAAAAACAACTAAAATTGATTTCTTTAACATCGTAATGCCTCCTACTTTTTTGATTATTTATGTCCTAACACCTTCGTTCAGGCGTAAGAGATATTAATAGTCTTTTAAGTCAAAAAGAGAACTGAGACATAACAAAGCGTAGTAACCTCTTTTATCAAGCAGTATGTTTCTTTTATGTATCAGCGCGCCTTAAATCTAGCATAATTTTCAAACAATGTTCTACCGTTCAAAGACATATAATCAAAGTTGGTTCATATGAGCTAGTGAGCGTTCTCTTATTTTTAAGTAGATGTTCCCAACAATTTTTACAAGCTTCATAAAAAGCGTGACCTTTGGATGATATGAAAAAATCAGTGCGAATCACCCACGATAAAATGACCTAAACTATTAGGACCAAATTAGACCTTTTTTCAATCTCGAATCGTCACCATGTTTCTTTATAAAAAAACTCTACGGAACGTTTGTTGTTACTGAGCTTATTAGCTTATAAGATAGAAGCGTAGTAGGAGGAGAATACGATGAACAATAGTAAAGTGGGAGAACTAATTTATAGTTTGAGGAAGGAAAAACGCCTTACTCAGAAGCAATTAGCCGATCTAATGAACATTTCTGATCGAACCGTTTCAAAGTGGGAGCGAGGTTATGGCTATCCAGATATTTCGCTATTACCACAGTTATCTGAACTGTTAGGAGTTAACATTGAAAGTATCTTAGATGGTGATTTAGCGTCAAATGATTTTGTAGGAGGAAATATGAAAAAATCAAATTACTTTGTATGTGAATTATGTCAAAATATCGCTTTAGCAACTGGAGATATTTCCATATCTTGCTGCGGAAGAAAATTAGATCGATTAGAAGCAAAGAAAGCAACAACTGAAAACCAACTTAACATCATGGATATTGACAATGAATGGTATATTTCTAGCAAACATCCGATGTCTAAAAATCACTATATCTCCTTTATTGCTTTTGCAACCGGAGATCAAGTTCGAATTATGAAGCAATATCCGGAATGGAATTTACAAGCACGCCTTCCTAAAAGCAAGCATGGCAAATTATTGTGGTATGATACGAAATTCGGATTGTATTATCAGCTGATATGAGCTTTTTGTGAACCGGAACTAAAGAGGGGGTCAGGCACGTACCTGACCCCCGATACATTAAACCACTAAAGACTATTTTCACTACTTGTCCTCACTCCTTTCAAACGATTGCATATTCTATTAATGAGAGTGATCCATTACCTCTTAACTTAAAAATCACAGGAGTGATAACTATGTCTGGATACAATAACAGCTTCGCCCTAATTGTTGTCTTGTTCGTTCTATTGATCATCGTCGGCGTTGCTTTTGTAAACTGATAATACCAATGAAGGGGAATCGCCGGGACGGTTCTGGTGATTCCACCTCATAAATAAAAGAAGCATTCATTATTGGAATAATGAATGCTTCTTTTAACGTTTTTCGAAATATTGCATTATGAGAACCATCCTAGCAATGCTAAGAGACAAGGAACCTGTCCCTATGTCTGTTCACCCATGATAAAAGACTACAGTGTGTGCTTAGTTACTTTGTATTTTATGTTGGCTTAAAACTATTTCATAAAAGAAAACAAATGCTTCACTTTCGTTATCCATTTCTTTCATTACGAAGTGCCCACCACGCTCTCTTGTTTCAAAAACCTTCCATTTCCCTTGATTATATACACAACCTAATACGAGTGGTTCATCTGTTATTGCATCCAGAACCATCAAGTATTCATCTCCTATATTTAGTTTCTCATCTTTGTATCTTTGTAAGAATTCTTGTTTTGTCATAATTCCTCCTCTTTTATATCTTTCTTCAGCAAGACGGCTATTTCGAAAAAGAAAAAAGTCGGCATTTAGCCGACCAATAGTTGCTTATAATTGTGCATGTGATTTCAATTTTTACGCCAGTCATTTAAAGTTAATACTAGCTCATAAAAATAATTAAACGCCTCTTCTTCAGTATCTTTTTCTTTAATTACGTAGTGGCCACCTCGCTCTTTTGTTTGATAAATTTTCCACACCCCTTGATCGTATGCACATCCCACTACAAGTGGTTCATCTGTGATACTATCAAGTACCATCATATACTCTGCACCAATAGTTAGGTTTTCATCCTTATATCTTTTTAAGAACTCTTGTTTCGTCATAAATTGTACTCCTCCTAATATTCAGGTATAACTCCGATCTTTTCTAGAATTTCACCACTCAGTGGTGTTACAATTTGTTCGGCTCCACCATCCATTAATTCCTCTCCTGTAAAACGACTCCTCCATGGAGCAGCAGTTCCTTTCAATCCATAAGTAGTGTCAACCTTCCCAAGTACTTCCTTTAGATCCTCTTGGTATTCTTTATAGACTGAAGTTAACAAGTCAAAATCAACCTCTGAAAATGGCTTTTTCCCATTAGCTACGACAATACGATTCAGATCTTCAAGATTATCACTTTTAATTGCATCAATAGCATCAAAATAGGATTCATTATCAAAGTTTCCTACGTGCCTTGCTTCAGGGTTTTCTAGATATGGTATAGCACGTTGATTGTAAGTATACGGACCACCATTATCAGGTAAAGTAGTAAAATTCACTCCACCTTTTCCACCAATTCGATCCCATCTTTCGGGTAAAGGGTTATTTCTAGTAATCGTCTGAATTGAACCTTCTTCAAATCCCATGTTCTCTGGCCAATCCATCAACATTCGACCATTCTTACCAAATCCGTCAGGTTCCAAATACTTCGTATCAGAGACGACTGTAACATCGCCTTTTACTTCTAATCTATCATACGCTTCATGAATCTTCGCTAATTTTTCTTCATTCGTTAAGTCACTTCGTTTACCAATGTCATTGATGTGGTCAAAATATTCTCCAGGACTCTTGAAAGTTATACCTGAATCTTTACTCCCTACAATCCTACTAATCGAATCATCCATTTCTCTTCGTACAACGGTAGAGTTTACGACATTACTCGATACAGATCCATTCGCCCCAACAGCCACCCTATTCGGATTCCCAGCAACCTGCATGCCACCTTTAACGTCCTGAACAAATTCTCCCATGCCACGCTTGATACCTTCAAAGGCGTTATGCTTTTTCACGATGGCTGCGACGTCTACTTTGCTGCTTCCAGCTACCTTGCTTAAGTTGGCGTTCGGGATCTTTCCAGCGACTTTGGCGAGGGTGGATGATTTCCCTGCCATGCCGACATATGGGATAAAGGCTGTAGAGACATTCCCTGCGACATAAGCTACTCCTTCATCTTCATAGGTATCGGAGAAGGATTGTGTGATTGATTCAGCGACACCCATTGGATCCTTGATCGCCTGCATGGCGGCGGCTTTATAGCCTTCGACTCGTTTATCCGCTGCTTCCTTTAGAAAATCGGGTTCTACGGAATCGGGAAGTTGATGGGAGGTGTACACGATCCCAGCGTCACTGGCTACCGTGACGATGCCTTTTCCGATCTCATATAAACCGAGAACGAGTCCTTTTCCAAAGCCATAAATGTCAGAGGAAAGGTCTTCCACACCGTCCCAAACGCCTTCAAAAAGACCCGTGTAGGACATTTTTAAGTTCTGAGCTTTTCCGTAATAGTCGTCATCCGTATTCTCAAACGGCTTTACCTTCGTATTGTAAATGCCCCAAAGGTCGTCCATTTTTTGTTGGAGGACGCTTTCTGACCGATTGATTTCACGCCGAATTTGATTCAAGTTGGCTTCATTGCTTCGGCTTTTTTCGATTTCACTTTCGGTTGGTTCGTCGAAGAGCGAGAAGGTGTTATAAGGGACTCGGCTGGCGACGCGCGATGCTTTTCCGACATTCCCAGATATCCCACGTTCGATTTGTTGCAGATTAAACCAGATATCATTTCGATCCACTTGCATCATCGCTTGTCTTGCTAATGGCGTGATGTAGGCATTTGTATCAGTTACATAGGATTCGAATAAGGTTAGGAGATCCTGGATTTGTTCA
This sequence comes from Pseudalkalibacillus sp. JSM 102089, assembly GCF_041366475.1. NCBI lineage: Bacteria > Bacillati > Bacillota > Bacilli > Caryophanales > Fictibacillaceae > Pseudalkalibacillus > Pseudalkalibacillus sp. JSM 102089. The sequence continues at coordinate 1,216 of NZ_JBEWYW010000021.1, read as the reverse complement.
TGATAAGCTCGCGGAATCGCCGGGACGGTTCTGGTGATTCCACCTCATAAATAAAAGGAGCATTCATTATTGGAATAATGAATGCTTCTTTATTTCGAAGTATTGCAACATAGGAACCAACTCGGTAATGTTGCAGGGACAAGGAATCTGTCATATGTTCCTCAATAACTCTAAAAGAGATTATTTTTGTGTACTAATATATTCTCTAATTAGTTTCACATCACTTTCTCTCTTTGCATCAGGGGAAATTCCTAACTTTTTATACTTCCATATAATTAATCTCTCATAATGATTATAATTATTTTCTTCCTCTAATAAAGTATAATCAAATTCAACATCGAACTTACCAGTAGAATATAACTCAAATGTTAAATTAGTCCAAGGTTCCTGCTTATTTCTTTTGAATTCTTCCCATAATTCTCTAAAGATACTGCCAAGTAGATTTAATTGATGATCAATCTCATCTTCATCAATCCCTTCCATATCTTCAATATCTAAACTGTATATCAGTTCCTGCTTATTTTTTGGATAGTAAAAAAATACTGTCGAATCACTATATTCATCAACTTCTGAATATACCATCACTTTTTCCCATGGCTCTGGAATAGTATTATTTAACTGCACAGCTACTTTTTGATATATTTCTTGCAAGTTCTCTGTATTCATTTACTTTCCTCCATATACATTTTTTAATCTAGCATTAAATTTTTCTCCATCAATTCTATATTTTATGTTAAAGCTAACAGGCCTTATAGAATCTCCCTCATATACGGGTTTAATATCAACTATAACTTCCCGCTTATCTCTTAATGCTTTTGCCCAAGCAGATTCCAATTTTTTATAAGCACCTACATTAACATTACCATTCATTGAAACTATATTATCGATAAGTGGAGATCCATTAAATTTGAGTATTGCGGAACGAAAAAGCCACTTGTGCGAAGTTTTGAGCCATCAATCGCGGAGAATGGAGCCAGTGAATGCATAGAAGAGAGCCACCGGGTAAATTTCACTAGTGACTCTTTTCTTTAATATGGTCAACGAGGAGCGACTAAACTATGCCTTTCACGCATTGATATGTGGCCATCAATTATTATTTTATAAGAGTCATGTACAATCCGGTCAAGAATCGCATCAGCTACCTGGGCTTGTCCGAGTTTGGAATGCCACCCTTCGGGTGAGAACTGGGAACAAAAGATGGTAGAAGTCCGCTTGA
>NZ_JBEWYW010000020.1:0-30609 GCF_041366475.1 Pseudalkalibacillus sp. JSM 102089 | reverse complement strand
ATAAAAAATTCCCCAGTCTGGACCATCACTCTACACTCCATGTCTAAAAGTTATATAGAATGATTATCCGTTATTAGTGGGGAATTTGGTACCGTTGTTATAAGGGATTTTATCACCGTTACTAACACCTGCCCGATTGCTTAATACCAATTATTTCAAATAGCCCTTACTTTCACAAGCCAATATTCTATTTGAGCCTACTAAGCATACTAGTTCTAGAGTATTTTTAGGTGATAAATGCCGAATTGTAAAAAATATCCCATATTCTTAAGATAGGCTACTGGTTATGATAATCTATAAAACAAGGAGTTACCCCTAACTCCTTCCCCCTTGAAATAATATAAAATAATCCAAGCCCCCACACCTAAGGTGTAGGGGCTTGCTGTGTGTATTATCTTGCCACTAAGATAGAGTCTATGTTCTCGCAGAATTGATATTATACAAGAAGTTAAATTCATTAAAGCTAACCAATGAAATACCCCCCTTCTAGATATATTAGGACTATGAATCGGCTACACTCAGTTAGACAAATAAATTAAGGTCAGATAGACTTTATTAAAACCTTTATTAGAGGAGCGTCTATTATGACCAAACGAACACGCCGTACGTTTACTAAGGAATTTAAACAACAGATGGTTCAACTACATGAAAACGGTAAGCCAAGAAGTGAAATTATTAAAGAATATGAGTTAACGCCATCTTCATTGGATCGGTGGATCAGTCAGTTTTCGAAAAGCGGTTCATTTAAGGAAAGCGATAATCGTTCTTCTGAAGAAACAGAGCTCATGAAGCTGCGAAAAGAAAACCAGCGTTTAGCGATGGAGAATGATATTTTAAAGCAAGCCGCGCTGATCATGGGACGAAAGTAAATGTGATTCACAATAATCGTCACAAATACTCAGTATCAGCAATGTGCGACGTCCTACAACTGCCTCGAAGTACCTTCTATTATGAAGCAAAAGCGTTAGCTTCAAATGACGATGAACTGAAAGAGGTCATTCGAAAAATCTTTTACAAAAGCCGCCGAAACTATGGAACACGTAAAATCAAGATTGAACTCAAGAAAGATGATTGGATTGTTTCAAGGCGCCGGATTGGACGTATTATGAACGAATTGGGCCTTGTTTCAAAATATACAATCGCTCAATTCAAACCTACGAAAAGCTCGTGTAATGAGTCTGAGCAGGCAAATGAATTGAATCGAGAATTTCATCAGGATCAACAGTTGAAAGTCGTTGTCAGTGACTTGACTTATGTTCGTGTGGGTCAAAAATGGCACTACATCTGTGTTTTTGTCGATCTATTTAATCGCGAAATAATTGGTTACAGTGCAGGTCCACGAAAAGACGCCAGGCTTGTCTATCGTGCTTTTTCTTCCATTAAAGGAAACCTGCATGACATTGAGTTATTTCACACAGATCGTGGCAATGAGTTTAAGAATAAGTTAATTGATGAGGCTTTAGAAACCTTTCAAATTAAACGCTCCTTAAGTTTCAAAGGATCACCATATGATAACGCTGTCGCTGAGGCGATGTTTAAGGTCATCAAAACCGAGTTTGTTTATCATGCCCACTTCGAAAACCAGGCACAGCTAGATATTGAACTTTTTGATTACGTGCACTGGTACAACCACATCAGAATCCACGGTACTTTGGACTATTTAAGTCCGATTGAATACAAGTCTAGGAACCTTAATATAGCTTGCTAGTTTAGTGTTGACATTCCACGAGGTATCGGAGAGACCAGTTCACGATTATTTATAAGGTCACCCAACAATACCCGGATTTAATTGATACTGTTTTGACCAAGTGCACGACAGAAAAGCTCTGCAATGCGAATGATTTTCGTGATATCGCTCATCACCTTGATGCTTTACGAGATGAGCCGGTTGAGGAAGTACAATCTTTTTACATGAGTCCACCAAAACACTCTCATATCAAAGCCTCTATTCGTTCTCTAGATGCGTACACTAGCATTTTAGGAGGTAGAGCGTGATGAATAAAACAGTACATGAACTACAAGATCAATTCCGTCAGCTACGCCTAGCAGAGACTGCGGAGGAGCTGCCACAGCTTCTTCGCGAAGCTGAAAAAGCATCATGGACCTACTTGGAATTTTTAGAGTCTATCACTCGATACGAATTAGCTAAACGTGAAGCGAAAAACCTAGAGAAAAGAATGAAATGGGCACGCTTCCCTTTCGTGAAGTCATTAGATGAGTTTGAGCTGAAAGGACAAAACGTTCTGACGGCTCGTCAGCTTTCTCAACTCCGAGAATTAAGCTGGCTGGAGCAACAGTATAATCTGATTCTTTTAGGCCCTCCTGGCATCGGAAAGACGTATATCGCAATTGGGCTCGGACTTGAGGCTGTTTACAGAGGGTTCAATGTTTATTTCGCTACAATGGGCGAACTTGTACAGCTTCTAAAATCAGAAGAATACCTGAACAAATCTAAAGTTCAGCTTAAGAGAATTAGAAATGCCGACCTAGTGATCATCGATGATTTAATGTATATGGCCATGGACCAAAGAGAAGCAAACCTATTCTTTCATTTAATTAATCATTTATACGAACGAAGTTCGATTATCCTGACATCAAATAAGAGTCCAGATGAATGGGGCAGTTTAATCGGAGACCAAGGTATCACCACAGCGATTTTAGATCGCTTACTTCATCGTGTGGAAGTGATTCATGGTGGTGAAGAAGAGGAAAGTCATCGGATGAAAAATCGAAAGAGCATTTTTTAAGCAGAAGTGTAAAAAGGAAACGAGCAAAAAGTGTAAAATTCAACTTGACGTCTACATATTTAACTGCTTCCTCTACAAGCTGTTGATTTGCTAAAACAGGTTTTTTATTAGGAACATACCATTGAGAAACGCCATCTTCCATCTCTGCTGCGGTTACAATTAGAATATCTCCATATTGAACCTCATGAGATAATCCACCAAAATATCCAGTTTGAATAAAGGTTTCAGTTCCAAGAACCGCAAAACGATGTGCAATTGCTGCAGCTATCGGACCTCCAAAGACATTAGCAAAACCAACTTTATTAACGTTATATTCACCAACTATAGCATTCCAACTTGGGATCCATTGTTCCTGTTTCAAAATATCTTTCCAGGTAGAAAGGTTCCACTCATGATCCCATTGACCATGTAAGATAAAAGATTTTGGAATTGCATCTTCTTTTATATTGAGTGCTTTTATCCAATCATCTTTAGTAAAATCACCGTATAATTTCAAGACATCGCTTCCTTTACTTATTCAGTAGTTTTAATTAAAGTTCGAGAATTGCTCCGATATTTAGCAAAATAGCCTATTGTTTAATTTGAATTTCACTAAGAAATTCTGGCATTAATAAAGAGAGAGGTTCGGAAGAGTTTATACATTGCCTTCTCTCTTTCATAGGTAACGTGCACTTTATCTATGAAATTTAGTTTATCACCTTTAGAACCTGCACATAATGGTTATCAATCGGATTACCCTTTGGTCTGTAAACTTAGAGTGTTATTCCGAGCAGCGCCATCGCTTGAGCTACTTTCCTGATGAAAAACCCTAGACTGTGGGGAGGAATCTGAACCCGAAAAAAAACAGCAACTTTATGTGTTAGCCTGGTGACGTGACGGCTAGAATTGGCGAGACGGTTCTGTTATTCATCATGAAGATGAATCAAAAGTGCTCCTCAATCCAAACTTTGATTAAGGAGCATGATTATGGAATACTTCTATTTCAGGTCTCTAATTAAGTGGTTCCTGAGAACACCCCTCGCGATTCGTGCCTCTATGCCTTTCATATAAACATAGGATACTTTATCTTCATTAGATTAGTAGTTTGTACACCTGATAAAAACATGGTTAAAGGGTAAGTATAACGATCTAAGTTCAATAGTTCTTTTATACCTTTAACATCATAAGACAACATTGGGTATCTTCCTAAATCAGAATGTATAGAACTGGTTACTAAGAAACCTAATTGAACACCCGCACTAATGTTTAGATAACGATAAGTTCTATTGTGCACTTTACATGAAGTATTATAATTCCCAGTTAGAATGAAGGTTGCACCAATTTTATTGACATCAAGTGTAGGATGAACAATGTATTTCTTTATATCTTGAGTTAAGTCCTTTTCTTCATGCAAATCCAAGACATGAGAATTGGGATTATATGAGTATAGTCCAGGGGATAAACCTGTTACATTGCGTACAATTATATAGATACGTAATAGATTCGGAATACCTTTAAACTTCTCTATATCTTTAAATGACCTATAAAGAACATTACTAAATCGTTCTATATTTATTGCTTCTTTTTGGAAAAAGTTGAATGTCGTGTATCTAGTGTACAAATACTTGTCTACTTCTATACCCTTAATTGGTTTAGGTTTCGGTAGCTTGATACTAGTAATCGTTTCAAGACTATTTTCATTTGATTTCTTGCTTGGCAACTCAATGTCTTCTTCTATTTTTGTACTATTATGGAAATCAATAATAGTATTATAGTTCTTACTGAAGGTTTGAGGTAAATTATGATTGTTTAATTTATTCAATTTTTCATTACTTGATAAGGCTCTAGGTATTGTTTCACTTTCATTTAAGTTCTTGTCTGAGATTTTACATACTCCTAAAACTCCTTCACTTTCATCTAAGCCAAGTATTTCAGATAATTGTTCATCGTTAAAGTTTAAGTAAAATAGAATATCATTTTCCAAGTAATTAGTAATATCGTATATTCTGTGGAGCAAAACACCAGTATCTATATTTTGTATCCGATAACTCCAATCGGTGTATCTATACGAGTTTTTATCAAGCAGACAAGTTGTAAATAATAGAAAGTCTTTTTCACTAACTGAATTCAGTTTAAATACCGAATCTATTACCTTCTTTATTTTAACACCTGTCTTTATCAAGGTTAGTTCATGAGAATATGGATCATAGTGATAAATACCGCGATCTATAGTCACTGAATCCATATTTATTAATACATATATTTCATTTGGATACAGTGCACCTCCAGATGGGATCGGTCTTTTAAATTGTCTTATAAAAGGTGCATTCGCTCTACAAGAAGCATGCCAGTTGGTAATACCATAAGTAAGAAATAATAAGATAGAAACCCGATCTATCAAAGAGTTTCCTCCACTAATAATTGGTTTCAACTTAATCTTTTTGTGCATACGATCATATTTCTTTGACCAACTCTTCAAATTCGGATCCAAGTTCTCAAGTGGTTTATGGGAGATTTCAAGATACTTTGTATAATTATCACTAATCGACATACATATGACCCTTATTCTGTGATTCTAATAATTGCTGCTTCCAGTCTATACTATAAAATTCTTCTACTCCGTTAGCTATTAAATAACACAAGTAAATTCGTTCAAGCGTGGTAAGTCCAAGTTGCCTAAAAGTCATATAGAGAAAGCTAAATGACATGCGAATCGACCTAAAGTAATTGCTTTGGAGTAACTCATTTATTCCATCTTGAGAATAGAACATTTGATGAAAGGAACTTAATTCATCAACGACCCAATGCTCTGGTACACCATTTTCTAAATAGAAAGCTTCTGCATCTTTTATATCAATAGGGTTTAGATTACCTTTGGCAACTTCACTTTTTATTTCTTCATTAAACTCCAAGAAAAACTTTTTCCATTTAGAAGCCTCATTATCTATTTCGCTATTCTCTGCTTTTTCTAAAATGTTTTGTATCGTATCCTTGTTATTTATGTAGTTAGCTTCAAATTTCTCTCTTATCTTCCCACTAGTATCATATGCATGGAGAATACTCTCTGAGTGAGACCTATAACTAAGATAAGTCCTCTTAGGATCCCCCAGACTATGCAACAATGCAACCATTATATTCATTAAATACATATAACGTTTGCTCTTATCATCGATAGTTTTTTCAATGAGGGATACGACCAGTTCTGAAGTATTAACAAAGTACTTTTCGATAAACTTCTTTCCTTTTTCCCCCAGGTTTGAATGGATATCATAATCCGATTTAATATAAGAATTATTCTTAAAGATGCTGTCTTCTTTTTGAGCTATCATTTCCATTTTGTATAACTCATTCATATTTCTTTGTAACTTATCTAAATTCACCTTTTCAGAAGGGTTGTCTTCTAAATACAAATCAATCTGTTTTTCAAATATAGTTTCAACTTCATTTTTAAAGTGAGAATCTTTTAAGTACATATTTAGTTGAATATGTGGCCCATTTTCCCAATGTCTATCAAAATAATATGAATGAATAAACTTCTCCATTTTCAAACGTTTCATAACAGGTATAATTCCGTTTAGAATAAGAGCATCTTTATAAGATTGATGATAAAAAATTTTATAACTTACCCACATGTCCCCATCTCCCTATATCGTTACAGATTCACTCAGAATAAATGCTAAATAAGATTCTTCGAAGAAGTTCACACCTAACCTATTATTATTCATATGCATATATGAATGAGTAATCGATTGTAAGACCTTTTCCAAATCCTTATCCTCTACACTCTCCCCATTTAGAGGATTTATCAAATTACCTTCTTCATGTATTTTCCTCAGCTCTTTATATGCTTCTTTATGTTTCATAAACCAGAGCAGATATAAATCCTTGCTGCTTGCTGCTCCAGCTGTTTCGGATAAAACTCTCTCAAATAGATTTTTAACATGTGACACATATTTCTTCTTATTACGACTGAATGCTTCGTTCGAGTTCTCGATAAAGCTTTCACGTAATCCCTCATTATCTGTGTAAACCTTATAGTAATTAGAATAATTCTTAAAATACCTGACCGCATCTATACTTAATTCACTATAAGATAGGAAGGTAACATACATTAAGTCTTTTGCGATTGATAATACTTCCTCTTTTTTACGATAGTTAGATAAAATAGCACAAGTCAGATCACTAGATATTTGGAATAAACTTTGTGCTAACTTCATTGCTTCTCTTCCACCATATCGTTTATATTCTTGATAATAGGTAACATTTTTAACACTGTTATTTTGATGGATTACTTTTGAATACTCACGTTTTTCTCCAACCATTAAATTACTATAGTAGGCTTTAACATCAACGTCACCCATAGAAGGACTTTTCTTTAAATAATTATCTATATACTCGGTGACAAAACTCTCCAATAAGTCATATTTCTCATTCCTTACATAAAATCTAACTCGTATATGAGGCCCACCTTCCCAATACCTCATAAAGAAATACTTTTTGACGTATTCCTTGTTCCTCACATCCTTAAATAAAGACTCTAAACACTCATATATTAGTTGATTTTGTCTAGAGATATCATGATAAAATACATGGATAGATAGCCAGCGATACAAACTCATTTCTCCTTATTGAATCTAAGTAGTTTACTTAGAATTTACTAAATTAAACTCTATTCCTTTTCTTATTTACCTCTACAATTACCTCAGATGTATAACTTCCTTCATCACCTTTTACACTTTGATTAGAAAATTGGGGATGAACATTTTCTAACACAATAAATTCATGTGCTAGCTCACAGTATTTCTCGAAATTTTTTATTGACAATGGGTTTTGAAAATCTACATACTGAGGTTTTATATAGGCGATATTCAATTGATCTGTGTTTTTGTTTAAAGAACGAGCATGATAGTAATCATTTTTCAAGCTCATAAATACTCTTGTGGGTAATCCCTTTTCAAAGGTCCATTTTTCATATTTTTGAAGATAATCCAAATCGGACATATTTTTTGATTTGGCTGGTATCTCCTTAAGAGGTATCCACCATTGTTCCCTACTAATTGTTACACTCTTATAACTCACTTGAGGAATATGGACTATTCTACTTTTATCTAACTGAGACAGACCGTTATAGTATTCGAAAGCGATCGGTATATTTGAATAAGAATATGGAGTAAATAGGAACAATAACTTATATAAAGAAGGCAATAGAAACCAATTTAAAAAACCCAAATATAACGGGTGTATTATTTCTTGAGTATGTTTGTTTTTAAGATATAATTTATTTTCACTCTTTGAATGGACTATTATTATATCTTCTAGGTATATTCTGTATTTAGATTCTCTACTAGATTTAATTCCTGGATAGGAAATCTCATACCTGGTGATCGGGGTATGGATATTTGCATTAAAACCAAAAACACCATTTATTTCTGCAAAAATCTCATTTTCTGGGAGTAACTTATTATGCAACTCTCTCACCACGGAAGCAAACTGTTCATTTTCATCCTCAGGATACAAATCGTCAAATCTAGACATAAACTGACCATATCCTGATCCTACTCTATTAACTACGCTTTTCAATTTTCCGTCTTCTTGATAGGGTTGAAGAAAGAAACTGTTTGAAATTACTTTACTGCTTTTAATACTTTTTGAATTATAGTCTTTGAGCCAACTTTCCGAAATTTCAATACACTTTTCATTGTTTTTATTTGAAATTTGTTCGTATATATAATGGTGAAATTTATTTTTATTTCTGTTATCACTACTACCACCTTCATTATTAGCAGTATTATACCTTTGGTACCGCTCAAGGAGGGGGATAACTTCGTCGCATTCACCTTCTTCACCGAATTCCTTAACAAACCAGTCTCTAAATTTATCGATTTCATCAGTAGTCGAATAACTCGTATATAATGGAAGTAGCTCTTCCAAAGATTCTTTTATGTCTTTCCAATCGTCTAACCCTGTTTTGATTAATCCGTCACTGTAAGAGGTATCTTCGAAAATTAAAGGAGTATACTCTTTGTGACTTACGTTTAATATTTCACAAGATTTCTTATAATTATTTTGTATGTTACGTAATAATTTTAACCGTAATTCTGGGTTTGATCGCTCATATATTAAAACTGACTCTCTAATTTCTTTTAACTCTTCCAATAATTTCAATGACATTTGATGTTCTATTGTAGATAGAACTTTGATAAGGTCGTCTATTATATGTTTCGTGTTGTCTACTATATTTAAACGGCACTCGATAACTCCTAACGATATTAATTTATCTATAAATGCATACAATTGCTCTTCATTATGTGAATTATTAGAGTTAAGAATAGTATTAACAATATCTTGCTTTGTGATTGACTCTGCATTATCAATAGTATATAAAATAGTCTCAATAGTTTTATTGGTCTTAAAGTTAACCAAATCTTCCTTCTGATTAACGGATTTACTTATAATATTTTCACTACTGTTAGTAGTTTTCAAAAAATGAACATATCCATTTTCAATACTTACTGTTCTATTAACTTGTAATGAGATTTTCCTATTTAAATCTTTGTGGTTTTCTATTGCTTGAACAAGGTAAAGTATTGGTAAATGATTTATTCTGATTACAAAGTTTTTTCTTAATTGATCGTTAATAGTTATGAATGAAGAAGAAGTACTTTTATTAGTAAATTCTCCAAATGCTATAGGAGTGAACGTACTAAATGGACTTGTTTTTGTCGCGACCCTACTTATATACGTATATAAACTTTTTTCTATCTTTCTCATTTTTGCTTTTTGATCATTAATAGGTGTATTAATATAGCTTGTTAACTTTTCATACAAACCTTCACTAGACAATAAAACACCTTTTTGGAAATCTTCTTTCTTCACTAAATCTTGCATGAACGTTCTCTTTCTTATCGCTTCCTCTTCTACAATAAGAGGTAATTGCTGGTTGAGAAATAGTAACCTTTCCATTTTGTTAAACCAATCATTAAACAACTTTCGATTGTTTGCTTCTAAACTAGAAGTCAATTCCGCAAAAAACGCTAGGTCCCTTGGAAACTTATTTTTACTAACGTCTTGTTTCAATTTTATTATTTTCTTTCTTCTAGTATCCTCTTCTTCAGTTTTAACTAGAATATAGAATTCCTCTAATAACTTCTCTTGTATAGGTACTAATTCTTTCAGAAATAAATTTTTCTCATTTATAAGTTTTATTGTCTCTTCAAATCTTAAATTATCCATTACCGACGAGGGTAATCCGCTAATTCTAAGTAAAAAAGTTGGTGATAAGAAGAATTCATTAAGGAGTGATTTTTTTTCGTAAGTATTTTTCAAGCAAGTCACCTACTTTATGGGAATGGATGAATAGCCATATTAATAGTATTTGAGTGTTTCTTTAGGCGGGGTTGGTTGGTAGCTCTATCCCCTTGCAATCCTACACCTAATTGTAATAGCCCAGGTATCAATACTTTTGAAGCACGCAAATCAAATTGTTCTAAATATGAAGGAGTTTGATTAATAGCTATGACATCATAATCATGATCTAAAATCCGTTTTATAACCTTGGTTAAGTCTTTAGTAATATCCAGATTAAACTCTTCATCACTATCGATAAACTCTTTGAAATCTACAAACTTCATATTATTAAAAATAAAATTAAATTTACTAAAGTTTTTCGGATGATAATAATAGAGATAATGATCTTCTAAGCTTCTTATCTTTCTCGGATTTTTATATAACTCTTCAACTCGTTCTTTTTTATGTTCAGAAATTTTCTTAGCCATTTGTGTATGTGCACTGGCTTCAAACAAGCAGCTTAAAATGGCTTCTTCTGCTATTAAATGGCATCCCCCTGAAACAAAAACTCTTGGGGCGATATGATTTTTGTTAACAACAATAGCAGCAAATGAAGGAATTCCAAACTCTGTAGTCGTTTTTAAAACAAATACATCAAATCCTAGACTATTTATCTTATTTTTTATATTCAGTATTTCATCATTTTTCACTGTTTCTAAGCGTATGGCTACAGGCTTTTGCATGCCATGCCACATTAACAGAAATGCATCTCTCTCTATTACTTCAAAAAGCCCATGTAGAATAGATTCCTCTAATGATTTTCCTAAAGAACAACCATTAGACGACTCTATTACAAACCTCTTATCCTGTGGAGAAACGATATGGTTAGCAAAATAGGCTATCTGTTCAGGAACTAATATTGCATCTTCATATTTAAATGAATAACCCCAAACCCATGGTAAGGAAGTCATCTCAGAGTACTGATCGGAAGAGTCTTTAGACAGGCCAAATTCTATGGGGTTAACTGCTTGACCTTTTAGCTCTTCATATGATTTGAAGATTGAAGTTCTCTTGCTTTTAGGAAATTTACCAGCATCTCTTTCTAGTGCCTCTAGATATGAGGTTAGTTCACTTTCAAAGAAATTGTTCTGTCTGCCAATGAATACATCTTGATTGGTGTAACTGAAGTATGTAGGTATAATGTCGCCTGGGAATTTTTCGATTTTATTGATCAATCCAAACTTCTTATTTGTTAAAAGATTTCTTAAATCATGTAGATCGAGCAGTGGATTTTTTTGCCTAAACTCATGTTTAGTAACTTTTAACCTATCATGTAACGTTAGCAAAGCATCGTTACGATTATCTTCCTTGAGAAAAGAGGCACAATGTTCACAGTTTTGGTTAGGTACTAGTGGGTATCCTACTATGTTCATTGTTTTGTTTGAAAATACAACAACTTTATTTGATGTACTGGGGGACTGAAATTGTGCTAGTAAATCAATCTCTTTTTCAATAAATAGTCTCATGTTCTCACGTATAAATTTATTGGAAAGCAGATTATTGGTTCCTATATGGATATAGCGCTTATAATCTGAGTATTTAGTAACATCCTTCTGTGCCTTCATGCAGAAGATACAACCTTGTTTACTTGGTACAAAGGTAGGTCCGACGCTCAATTCTAGTTCATTAACTAAGACATACATGATAGGGATATTATTCAATAAACATTCTTGCTGACAAAATTCCAAATACTCACTATTGTTGTCATGATCAAAATAAATAATCAAATTGCTATTGATAATATCGTTAACTTTAAGGTGACTTATATGTACAAAACTGCAATCATAAGTTGACATGTTTAATAGAGATTGTATAAATTCACTTTTAGTACTTCCAACTATGAGTATGTTTTCAATTTCCACAACTATACCTCTCGTAATTCATTAATGTAGTTCACTTTGAGTCAATATAGGCTACTAAAGTAACCAATGAAAATTTCGTATAACCTATCAAAAACTCCAAATTAACATAATTAAATACAAAAGAAGAAAGTGGCATAGTCTCCTTCCTCTTTCTTCTTTTGTACGATTTACAGTTTTAGATAGAGCTTGTTGATGTAGCGATAACAGAAGCAGTACAACTCACTGCAGAAGGTACTACTGATGCTTGTCCGTCCGCCATACCCATGCTATCTTCAAGGCTTAGTACTTCAACTTCAGAAACTTCTAAGCTCTCAAGTTCAAGATTATCAAATTTCAAGTCCATTTATCTCACCTCCTTTCAGTGTTTCAAAGCTCGCAATCCATCCTAATGAATACGGAAGATTATTAAATTCTGGAATATCCTTCGTAAACGGAATAAATACTTTGTTATCAGAAGAAAATTCGTCTTCGTTAGTGTTGATATTGTTTACGCTATTATTTCCTTCAATGGCATTTATTACTGCATTCTTAACAGTAGTATCTAAACTGTCCCCATAATCGTAAGAAATGATCGAACGATTACTAGAATACTTGATTAATACGACATATGTGCCTGGAGAATAGTAGTAGGTAATATTAATGGGTTCAGAATATTTTCTCTGAAGTAATTCTACATAGTAAAGCGTGTCTGCGTTAATATTACGTTTATCTAAATATAAAAAGCGAGTAGAATTCTTGATTAACTGTCGCAAACGAATTGAATGACAACACTTATCAAAAACCTCTTGTTCAGTACCAATAGAGCTAACTAATTCAATATCTTTAACTTCAACTTTCGCGTGAAATTCGATCCACTTTTCCTTGTTGAATATGTAATAGTTTTCAATAGTTATTTCGCTAGTCAACCTAGATATCGCGAACTCTCTAAGTGCAAGATCTATCGCATTAAACATTGCTACATTATAATTAATGCCTAATTTTCTTATATGTTTAATAAATTTAGATGTAATTAGTTTAATAACACAATTAGAAACAGGTAATTGTGAATCTCCTTCAATTATCTCCAGAAAAGGCAGCTCTGTATTTAATATCTGATTCTCAACTATTTCTAAAAACGCGTTAATGTCGCTCTTATTAGTTAAGTCGTTATTTAAACGATCATTAGTAATTTTAGAAGACTTATCAAAACTATTAGATTCAAGAAAATTATTAATAGTGACCTCAGACTGCTCCAACGTATCCTTGTTTAGTTTAATAGCATTATTATGAGACTGCTTTGCTATTCCAGTGACGGACCTAAACACCTCATATGCTATTGAATTACTAACATAGATAGTTAAAAAATCATTATTATCCTCAAAGTTATTCGTATGTTCTTTTCCACTCATTTGAATCCTGCTGATAAGATCATCGTATCTCCAATTAATGCTATCTTGATATGGGATTATGTAAGTATTGTTTTTGTTTATAAAAGATGCTACTACCTTAGGATGGTTGAAGAAATCAGATTGCAGCTCATTGTGACTTCCTAAGTCCTGTATAATAACAACTACGTCATACTCTTCAGTACTTACCCCTAACTTTTTACCTGTCACTTCTATAGCTGGATCATATTCTTTGTGAGTTTTGATATATTCGTTTAATTTAGTTAGATAAAAGCTATCGTTTTCAAAATCACTTTTAATATAATCAATCTTTCGAGCACCCGTTTTTATTAAAGCTCTTATGAGGAAAGGAAGATACGTAATTTCTGATTTGATAAGAATGTTAGCCTTTCTATATTGTTGGAATGAATATTCAGGTGAATTGACCACTCCATCTAAGTATCCTATCTCTTCAGAGTATAGGTCCATTTCTCTCTCACTTAAGGTATGAGATAAAGTAGTTGAATAATCGATGATGTAATTAGCCTTAATTAGCGGATTAATTATTTTATTAAAAAACGCCTGCTGATCATCATTTAGTGATTGTGTAATCTTACCAAAAGGGATCTTACCATTTAGATAAGGCTTGATCGTCATAAACCACTTATAAACAAGCTTCCCGTTTATAACTACATAATCATTCTTCCCTTTAAAGATTACTCCTTCCTCAAAAGGTGTAATCTCTACAAAAGGCTTGATATAAGGATACAACTCAAGATCCCTCCCATCTATATTTTCCAAAGTGTTTACTTGAATTAAAAACCAGATACTATTTCGTAAGTTGTTAATCAATCTCAATCAACGTGAATAACTTTATACTATTATTTCCAAAAATAAAAGGGTTTTTCTAGAATTTTTTGTATTAAAATGTATTTTTTTCGGTTTCTTTCCTTATTATTATTTTTTTTGAACATGAAAATCTAAATAAATTTATTCAACCTCTTTTTTTATTTTTTTTAAAATAGTAATACAAGTTAAACCACGCACTTTAGTAGTGTTAAGTAATAAGGGTTCAAAAACCCGTGTGGGTCTTTTTTCACAGCAAAAATTTTTTAGAAATAACTTTTTTAGGTAAAAATAACCAATATTAGCAGATTTAGTTTCCATTTATCTGATATAGTAGTAATTTGTAAGAAGGAGGGGTAGCATGCTACATGTGAAAATTGCAAACGCTGGATATTCGAAGAACAACTCATACTTAAAAAATATAGAATTTAATTTAAATAAAGGGGAAATTATAGGATTAATTGGAGCTAACGGAGCTGGTAAAAGTACAACTATTAAATCTATTCTTGGAGTAATACCGCACTTTCAAGGTGAAGTAGAAATAGATAATGAGTATAAACTATCCTACATTCCAGAAGAACCTATCCTTTACGATAAATTAACCTTATGGGAACACTTATCGTTAGCAGCATCATCTTACGATATTCCTGAAGAGATCTGGAAAATAGAAGCCGAAGAGTTGCTTAAATTATTTCATTTACATCCGGTGAGAAACAAATTCCCAATCAATTTCTCAAAAGGTATGAAACAAAAAACTCTTATTGTACTTGGTTTCATGATTGATCCAGATATATATATTATAGACGAACCTTTTATTGGACTTGATCCACTAGCTATCAGAAATTTGATTTCGCTTCTGCAAGTAAAAAAGCGCGAAGGCGCATCAATCCTAATGTCTACACATGTACTAGATAGCGCAGAAAAAATTTGTGATAGATTTATAATACTATCTCAGGGGGAAATGTTATCTTCAGGAGATTTGAAAGAGATACGTGAAGAATCTGGTCAACCAGACCATACATCGTTATTGGATTGTTTTTACTATCTAATGGGGCTAGAAAATGTTGAAAGCAAATAAACTATTTAAAAACAGACTCTTTAATCAACTTTTGGAAAACTATAAGATTCTACGAATGGTATTCGATTGGACCGTGATAGTATACATACTAATACCAGGTATCATTGTTTGCGCGGCATATTATGTAAGCTTTTGGAAACAACCACCAGAAGGTTTAAATAGTGTTACATTTAACAGTATTCTTATTATTTCATTTTTCTCGTTTTTTTTAACTGAAATAAAATCATTCTTATACAGAGCGGATCAATTATTTCTGATAAGAAATCAAGCGGTGGCACAAAGAATTACAAAGTTAGGAATGGGTATTGCGTTACTCAATACACTAGTAGTAGGCGCATTTACCTTCATAATTTTACTACCCTTACTTATAAACACATTCAATATGTCAATATATGATCTCATATTCTTCTATCTTTATTATCAACTATCCTTTTTAAGCTTTATATTTACTAGGAAAGCTGTAAAATTTGCATTCAAGTTTCCGCTGTACAACTTAGTATTCTATGCTTTGTCACTTGTTGCTTACCTAGCTATTTGGAAACTTTTCACTCATTCAAGCTTTACTATGAAGTTGATAGAACTTATCGTAGTATCAGTAATACCAGTTATATTCTCGCAACAAATTAAATTTACTCATGGTAAGTTTGAAAAGCTTGTTGTATTCGACGAAACCGCAAACCACAAGTGGAAAAAGTTGTTGTTGGCACAGAGCGGAAATGCAAAGTTAATTAAAACGAACTCTAAAAGTGTTATTTATACTATGAAGCAAGGTAAAAGAATCTATAAAAATAGAACCGTAACAAATATCATCTCTGAATCATTTATAAAAAGTTTTATTCGAGATGGTAGCGCATTAGCATCCCTACTCCAACTAACCATTTTATTAATCTATTTAATGGTTAAGATAACTAACATCTGGGTTGCATTTATTATTTGGGGATTTACGATATACGCAGTACTTGATTGGGTTAAGGCAAACTGGCTCACTTTTCGTAATGATGCCTTTTTTTTGATGTTTAATTGGAGCAGTGCTGACATTACCAAATCTTCAAGAAAGAGTATTATCTCAATATCTCTACCGATTATTGTTATTATAAGTAGCATATTCGGATTCTTAAACTTTTCTCTATATGGCTTAATCGCACTACCGGTACTGTCGATTCCTATTGTTATCTACTTCATAAAAAAACAAGTACTGTTATAACAACATTATGGTTGAACTATAATGAAAGCAATTTTTACATTCTATCTAAAAAAAATGAGAGGAGTATCTACCTAATTGATAGAGCTTTTAATTAACGCTTCACTTATTACTCCTGAATATTTTATGATACTACCTTTTACAATCTTAATTTATTTGAATTTAGAGATTAAATACCAAACTACAACCAACAAAATTAAAGAAGGTTTTCATCGTCATGATACGACGTTCCCTAACCTTTCTAATACAGTGATTAGTATTTCTAAATTTATACTAAACAAAAAACTACTATTTGTAATTGGGTATATAAAACGCAAGTTATTTCCGAAAAACGACCTGGATGAATACACTATCTCCTCCTCTTTCATTCAGTAATAGGTTTGAATTTAAAGGAGGAGAACAATGAAGAAATTATATGTAAGTTTATTAATCATAATGCTAATTAGTATGTTAAGTGGATGTTCTGCTGATGTAACTCTAAGTACATCACTTCATAATCTGTTTGTGGAACCATTTATATACTTGATTTCCTTGTTTGTAACTGTTTTAGGAGGGAGTTATGGATTAGCAATTGTAATGATTACAATAATAATTCGATTTACTTTAATGCCTATATTACTCATGCAGCAAAAGAAACAAAAAGGCATGCAAGAAAAAATAGCTAAGGTAAAACCTGAAGTAGATAAGATTAAAGAAAAACTAAACAACTCTTTAACTAAATCAGAAACGAATGAGCTAAAAAAAGAGTTATCTAAACTTTATACTGAACAAGGTATCAATCCTTTTTCAATCGGTTGTTTACCATTCATCATCCAAACTCCTATCCTTATGGGCTTTTATTATGCTCTTAAGGGATCCGAAGCGATTGCCACCCATCAGTTTTTATGGTTTAGCTTAGGTACTCCAGATCTTTTACTAGCTGGATTAGCAGGTTTGATTTACCTTATCAATCATTTAATTCAGCAGGCTTTTGTGTCAAAGGATGCTACAAATAGTAAAACTACCATATTTATGGGAATGGTTTTTCCAATATTCATCTTCATCTTTTCTATAAATGCACCTGCTGTATTACCATTATATTGGAGTGTAGCTGGTATATTTATGATTATTCAAACACTGATACAAAATAAATTACAACAACATTCCCAATTGAAGGCAACTATTAACTAAAAAGGCTAATTAAAATTGGATGAGCTAATCAATATACGATTAGCTCATCTAGTTTATTGGGGACAACATGAATCAGTGGGAAGGTTCTCACTATTCTTCTAACATGCAAATAACAAAAAAACAAGTGAACTAATTCATACGTAATTAGCCCTCCTAGTTAATAATAACCTTAATCACGCCCTATAAACCAGCGTCTGAGAAACTTTAAAAATTCCTCGCTATCTGCCTCTGCGACAACCCTGCTATCCCCTTCGTCTTCCGTAAATTAGATCGCGTTTCTCTT
Source organism: Pseudalkalibacillus sp. JSM 102089 (assembly GCF_041366475.1). Classification (NCBI taxonomy): domain Bacteria; kingdom Bacillati; phylum Bacillota; class Bacilli; order Caryophanales; family Fictibacillaceae; genus Pseudalkalibacillus; species Pseudalkalibacillus sp. JSM 102089. The sequence goes on along the minus strand of NZ_JBEWYW010000020.1, from coordinate 12,732 downwards.
TTGGCAAACTTTTCACTTGAGCAATATGAATTCTTCCTATAATCTCCTTAATAACTTCCCTAGCTTCCTCATCCCAAAGTCGTCTTTTTAAAGCTCAGTGTCTTCTAAACAACAAATATGATTTTATCTCGTTAAACTCTTTAAAAAATAAAAGTTGAGTGTGGCCGTTTAATTGAGAATCAGGGCATAACTACAACCATTTTCAATCATTTACTTCATCGTGTTGAAGTTATACATGGCGGAGAAAATGAGGAAAGTCATCGTATGAAGAGTCGGAAAAGTATTGTCTTAGCAGAAGTGTAAAAAGGATACGAGCAGAAAGTGTAAAATTCAACTTCACGTATACATTTCCAATAGAATACACCTTTCTACTTTAGTAATTTGTGTGGTAATTTCATAAGCAATTCAGGTGATATTTTTCGATTAATCTACTACTAATAAATTCCAATTATTTCAAAATCAAATCACTTACTCAACCTCTTTTTGAAAAAAAGACGTAATTCCTTAGTGCGGAATTACGTCTGATTAATGAGTATCGTTCTTGAACATTACGGTGCTTTTATATTACAAAATTGCTCCGAGATTGCTGAAGACCGTAGGCTATTTAGCTTAGATTTTATGCTTAATACTTGTTCCTAACTGGACTCGTTATTCAACATATAATTTCCCGTTTAATGTGTAGGGTTCAAGAATGACTTTGTCTGTTGTTCGATTAAGATAGTAAGTATATCTTCTTTCATCACCTTTAATTTTCACATAAACTAACCAGTTTTTATCTCCTGGCAAGTTACCAATAAAAGGGTCAATTTCTTCAAAGCTCTCTTTCGAAATATTCATTTCATTAATTAAATAGCATTCTACTGCTTTTTTTGAAGTTAAGAATTTGAATTGTACATAACCATATCCCACTCCTGTAAATATTAAAACCATTGCACAGACAAGCCATATTTTCCTTAATTTTATCAATCTATTTTAACCCCCTATTTCCAAGAGTTCTTTGTTGAAGAATTGCTATGAAATTCTTTAATATGATCCTTCCAGCACGCAATCAATTCTTTAGGAGTTACATATTCAAAAATGCCTAGATTCTCATTTCACTTAACATATTCATGTTTCCATTCAGTTTCATCCTGATATAAAAGGGTTTAAACCTCTTTGATTTTTTTGCTTAATTTCAAATCCCAAAATGCTTTTACTAACAAAAACAGAACAACAACAATCATAATAAAAGAGATCGTACAGACAATCGTTTCGAAGGGTGAGTACCGAAAAGCATATAGGTACATATCCACCAGGTAGATTTGTGAAGGGTCTTGAGTTGATGCAGGTGTGAAAACAACATGTTCTTTCCAGTCATCAGAGTATGGCAAATAACTTGCTGTCCAGGATGCTAACCAGAATGTAAAACCAAATATACAGAGTAACGGAATTAATAGAATAGCCTGAAGAGTTGCCTTCATTAGTTCATCTCCTTAATACTAGAACTAATTTTGAATCAATTCTCCAAATCTCTTAATTGTCTCATCTCGATCAAACGAGCTATACCAGCGAAAATGATCGGCATCGAGTATTCTGTAATGCTGACTAATGACATTCTGCTGTAAAACATATCTCCCTTTGCTTTCAATTTCTTTCCACCAGACTTTACCTCCCATCGTTTTGTCTACGCGATATTCTATTTTCTTGTGAGCCAGTAACTTGATTACTTCAAGTGGCTCATCACCCAGGACATTTTGCAATACTTCACTTTCACTAAACAGAGAGCATGTGGCGACAGTCACCGTCCAACTTGCAAGCATTCTATTCTTCTCGATCTGAACAAGTGTTTTCTTCGACGTCCCTAAAACCTCTGCCATGATGTCTTGAGAATAGCCTTGTTCTTGCCTGATTAACCTAAGCCTATCTGATACCAACTTTATTAGTTCTTCTTTATTCATTTGCACCACCCTGTTCCCAATTTCATCTTTAGTGTAATTTTACACCATTATAATATTTTTTCAATATTATCCATTAAAAGAATATTTAATAAAAGCGATGCTATAGCAAGCGAATATTTATTTGACTTTGTGCTTTGATTTCTTTAGTTGTTTGCAAAAATTCAGCCACATCTTAACCCTTCTGGGATTAAGATGTGGCTTTTATAAAGTCTAGATTAATTCAATTAAAGCTCCGAGATACTTGAACAGCTATTTATCAACTGTGCTTAAATCACTGTGTTTACCTACAACATTAATCAGATTAAAATTAAAAAGTAATGGTTTGCAAAGTGATACGAGGAGTAAACCAAACTATGTATGGTTCTTTTTTATCTTTTGATATTATTAGTAACTTATTGTCCTTTCTTTCTATCTTAGATACATTTTTAAATTCAAGATCAATAAGTCCTTTATCATTATGTGCATTAATTAAATCTAATTCACAGCTTTGCTCATGAATCGATACTAACATTAGTATACGAATACCAACATCATCCACTTTATCTATCATGAATATTCCTTGTTCCTTTTCATACAAGTAATCAGGCTCACATTCAAATAGCTCTATTAAATCATATTCATCAAATTTAATACCCACACTAATATTCTCCTTTAAACGTTTTTAAACAGTTACCATTTCACATTACCATGCATTATCACCTAAGGGAGAAGTTCGTGTTTATTTAAGCTTATTTGATAAGTAAAAAACGTAAGCTGAATGACTAATGAAGATCGCCCTTAACATGATATTATGCTTTGTTATTACAGAATTGCTCCGAGATTGCTTAGTACCAAATGTATTCAGCAGTATATTTTATTCTTTAGGTTTTACTTCTCGATACACGCCAACTACTCCTGAGATTGTAAATAGTAATAGTGCCCAGGATGTAATATTCATACCATTTTCGTACTGGATTGCATTTATGAAAAGATAAACAGCAGCAATTATAAAAATCAGCACATTGAATGTAATTAGAGCCCTCTTTTTAATAAAACTCACACCTTTGTTCAAGTAATTAAGAATTTCTCAAAAAGTCTAAACCAATTATTTCAAAATCACACATATATAACAACCTAATTTTGTAAAAAAAAGAGCCTACACTATTCGTGATAAGCTCCGAGATTGTTGAAGATATGCTGCTACATATTTAGTTAATTAATTAACCCTTGCGCCAACCATTGATCAAAATACTTTTGATAGCCCATTTCAGTAGCTGTCATTGTATATTGCTTATCCTTAATCTTAAAGGTATGCGACCCTGACAGAGCTTCATAAGTTGGGTTTGTTTTTACATCACCGAAAAGTGTTTCGAAAGTAATCACATCAACTGAATTTGTCGTTCCGTCTTCCGAAGTTTCAAGAAGAATAAAATCAACTTTTCCATACTCACTAGTGTCCTTAAATATCAAACCAGCTTTCTTTAATGACATATATAATTGATCCATACTTTGGCTCCCCGCCCCCTGTAATTGCATTTATGAGTTACTCTTGATTCGCTCCGAGATACTGGAAGATGGTAAATAACGATCCTTCTGTCTTAAGGTTAAGACTTTTCTTCTTTTGATAACAGTCCAACAATGAACATGACAATAGCATATATAATAATCGTAGTTATTAATAAAGTTAATGGATTAAAATGATCATGCAACAATGGGGACAAAACTATTACTATCACCAATAGTATTGCACCAGCTATCTTTTGGTTTTTCTTCTTTTTTGCAACTCCCATTTTCAATGATAACCTCCCGTTATTCCTGGGTTGCTCTTAAATAATGAAATAGCTGCAAAGACACCTTACTCAACTTTCGCTCCGATTTAACAGAACAATGGACTCAATTCCATATTCTTGAGTTGCCCGAGATTGTAGAAGACTCGATTTCAAGATAGTATGACTAATTACGTGAAATTGACAACTCCTATCCTTCAGTTATAGAATTACAACAATAATCAAGAAGTACATAGGAGGGTCTTAATGGACGGTAAATACTTTGAGAGTGAAATATTAAATGCGGTACGTAAGTCAGAAATAAATAAATACCTAGAGTTATCGAAATCTTATTCTTTATCCTATATCGAAAACATAAATAAGAGAAACGTTTATCCTACAAGCAAGGCCATCAGAGACCTTGATATTTTCGATGAAAGCCTGCCTCAAACACCTCAGACCACAGAAGAAATTATTGAATTATTGAATACATATGGCTCTCCAGCTACAGTCGCCCAAACAGGTGGACGTTATTTTGGTTTCGTAAACGGTGGAATTCTCCCAGCCTCTTTATCCGCTCGATGGTTATCTGATACATGGGATCAAAATACAGCTTTAAGTATTATGTCTCCTATTGCTTCTAAACTTGAAGAAGTCGTTGAACAATGGATAATAGATTTACTTCAGCTCCCTCCAACAACAGGTGTAGGATTGTTAACTGGAAGTTCGACTGCAACTTTATGCGGGGTGATCGCCGGGAGAAATCATCTACTTAAAAATAATGGCCTTGATATTACAAAAACAGGTATCCAATCATCAGATGATATAAAAGTTGTAATAAGTGAAGAAGCCCATGCTTCTGTATTTAAAGCTTTGAGAATGATAGGTATAGGATCAGATAGTGTCGCTAAAATCCCAGCTGATAGCCAAGGAAGACTATTAGTTTCCAATCTACCTGAAATTGACAACAAAACTTTAATAATCTTGCAGGCAGGTAATTTAAATACAGGTGCTTATGAGGACTTCCAATCTATATGCACGTCAGCGAACCAAAAAGGAGCTTGGGTGCACGTTGATGGAGCATTTGGTTTATGGGCCGCAGCGTCTGAAAATCTCTCTCATTTAACGAAGGGAATGGAGTTAGCCGATTCTTGGTCTGCCGATGCTCATAAAACCTTAAATGCCCCTTATGACAATGGAATGATTTTGTGTAAGCGTCGTGAAGATTTAATCAATGCTCTTCAAATGACTGGGCCATATATCATCAGTGCAAGCGAGAAAAGAGATGGAATGATGTACACACCTGATATGTCCAGGAGGGCAAGAGGTGTAGAACTTTGGGCAACCTTAAAATCACTTGGGTCTCAAGGTGTACAAGAATTAGTAGATGAGTTACACCATAAAGCTCTATATTTTGCAGATCAATTAAGAGCTAGGAACTTTGAAATTGTAAACGAGGTTGATTCTAACCAAGTGTTGGTTTACTTTAATGACGATGAGAAAACGGATAAATTATTAAGAGAAATCCAAGAGTCAGGGGTTTGCTGGATGGGAGGTTCACGGTGGTCTGAAAAATCAGTCATAAGGATTAGTGTTTGTTCTTATAAGACTACATATCAAGACATAGACATCTCCGTAAATGAAATAGAAAGATTATCTAAGTCGATTAGTTAAAAGAATGCTGCTATTCATGATAATCAGAAAAGGGAAGCTAAAGATATAATTAGCTTCCCTTTTTCAAAAAACGCCCTATATTTACTGCTTTCTAGAATGGTAAAGTAAAGGAGATTATTATTATTGAATGATCGCTCCGATTTAATTCAATAAAGAGAATAACTTGGTTTCACATCACTTTCTGTATAAATGTAAACTAGCATTAAGACACATAAAACATCATTAAATAAAACAGCCATTAAACCAGCGCTGTTGAAACCAAGATAAACAGCACCAACAAGTAACAATAGAACCAAGAGAAGTTTATCCATCATTATCCACTACCTTCTCCTTTTAATTATTTCTATTTACTCCATTTATCTACTCAATCATTTCAATACCAATTATTTCAAATTCCAATGACTAACTCAATCTTTATTTTATTCAAATTAGAGCTTATCCTAATTACAGATAAGCTCCGAGATTGATGAAGACTCGATTTCAAGATAAACTTAAAGCTTTCTTCAGATCCTTAGTTAATATCATTGGTCCGTGGATTATACGGCGCCTATCCTTCATGGCAAATTTCTCTTCTCCTACTTCAATAAAATTCAAAAGCACAATACTAAAAGAAAATGTATTGTGCTTCTTATAATTTTGCAATGCATTAATATAGATAGGCGATTTCCATATCCTGGTCATTAACAGTCCAATCAATCCATTTTGTACCCGAAGAATTATCGTCTGGATCTTTAATAGCTACATGAAGATCCCCTGAGTAACTTCCATTTTTATCAAAACCGATTCCTGTTATAAAATGGTACTCTGTGTAAACAGATGAACTACTTTTATAACGATCAAATCTTAATGCTACTGGGTCATCACTTTCTATTGATTGTGTAAACTTATGTTCATTATAAGTTGCATCAAGGTAATTGTATCCCCATGAACTAGGATGAACTTTATGAGTAACATGGTCATACATACCATGTGACCATTCGGTTATGCTTGTACCATACCAATTTGTATTCATTTCATCATAAAGGTGATTAACAAGTTTTGCCCAACTACCATAATATGCGTTGTCCAAGACATTGTAACCTTTAACATCATGATAATAATCTGCAATCATCGCCCCGACTGTAGGGGCACACGCGGATCCTGGATGATCAATTCCATTTCTATCCTGCTCAATATCATCAACAGCAAGTACTTTATATGAACTAGCAGCTCTCGCTACATTAGGTGAAAAAAATGAAGAAGACTGCTTATTATCTTGTAAATATTCATCCCAAAGCTTTTTATGTTCACTATTCTTCTGAATACTTTTCAATTTTTCCTTTTCTATTTTCTCGTACAATTTTGTATTCTTCTTTCCCTCTTTTTCTAATTTATTTAGTGTTTTTTGTTTAATATCATCGTGTTTTTGCTTTAATTCTTTATTATCCTTTGCAAATTTATAATCAAGTCCACCTAAATAATATATTTTGTTTCCTTTGGTTGATTCAATATCAAATTGTGATAATTCACCCTCACCATATTCTAAGATAGGTTCATATTCGAATGTAGCTGATGTAATGAAGTATCCTAATATATTATTACCTTCTTTGACCTCGTAATAATAACCCAGTAATGTATCATCAACATTATAGAGTTTATGCTTTTCTTTGATCGACGCTCCCCTCCAATGAGAAATATATTCTTTATCATTTATATAGTTTTCAATTATTCCGCGGGCAGTCTTTGTTGATACACTTTTTTTGTTTGTACTCGCCTCTGCATATGTAATATTAGAAACTACTTCCTTAAGGGATTGAAAAGAATAAACTGGAAAAACGAGTGAAAGGAAAAGAATAATTGATGTTACAATTTTCATATTTTTCATTGACTTTCCTCCTGGTTTTTTGGTATTTTTTGTCTTATTTTATACTAACACAAAAATTACCAATAAACTGGCATGATTTTTAAATTTTCAAAAAATAAACAACTAATAACAACGTTAGTTAATTAATGTTTAAAATGTAAATAAATACATATTTAAATGTGGTATCATAATATCAAATGATATTGGATTATCAAAGAAATATTCAATATTATTAACAACAGATGAAATGATAGAATATTTTGTACCCAGAATTAGACAAAGGAGGGCTTTCTGTGAAAAAATACATTTTATTAATTACTGTTTTGGTATTTGTAATTTTACCTGGTTGTTCAGGTGAAACAAAAAGTGATTTAGAAGCCTCTGAAAAAGGTATTTTATCAAAGGATGATGCTGAAGTTTTAATTTATGATACACTGAGCAAGGATGAGAAAGAAAAATACACTGTCGATTATGTGAAAGAAGAAGGGACAAATTACTATATTAGAGTTTACGAAGGTACTGAGGGTGACATTAAAGTAAAAGCAAAGTATAAAGTTGATTATAAAACCAAAGAAATAAAAAAAATCAATGTAAAATAGCCTTAAATAATAAAATATGGACTAATTTAAAGTTACTGTCAAAAAAAATCGGGACCTCCATTTTTATGGAGGCCCCTTTACTTTTAGTCAATTGTTCGCTTTGTATTGTAACGCTAACCAATGAACTCGGGGCAAGGAAATAATTTGAAGTATGAGGGAATCGCTTATTTGTAAGCCTTAGGTAATTGGAAGTTTCAACCTTTTCTTATTTCACAAACGCTCCGAGATTATGGAAGAATGGGGTTCAACGTTATGATAACTAATTAAGAAGAAGATATTATCACTATAAGTTGTACTTCTGAAATTCATTTTTCATAACGCCCATTAAAATAGAATCATGATAGTCCCCATTATAAAATAGATCCTCTCTAATTCGTCCTTCTTGTTTGAACCCTAACTTCTTATACGATTTTATTCCTCTCTCATTAAATGCAAAGACATCTAAACCGATTCTATTTAAATTCAATATATTAAATCCATACTCTAGCAGTAGTGACATTCCCTCAGTCCCAAAACCATTTCCCCAGAATGCACTGTCAAATATAGAAATTCTGACAACAGCTTTTCGGTTTTGATGATCGATATCCAGCATGGCTATATCCCCAATAGGTTGATCAGTTTCTTGCAAACAAAGTATAAGATCAATCCTCGAACTATCTACCGATATTCCATCAAACCAGTTTTGAACACCTACTCGACTAAAGACTGTTTGTGTACCTGTTAACCTTCTTCCTTCTTTATCCCATAGGGCTCTTGTATAGAATAAATCTAGATCACTATTTTCAATTGGTCTCAAGTAGACTCTCTTTCCTTCTAAAAATTTAATGATTACTTGTTCATGTGTGGCCATGAATATTCCCCTTCCAAACTACGAAAAATTCTTATTGCATCTAAAGTACAACTATTGATAGTAATTTAAAAAGCGTACACTTTAACCTAGAATCGCTCCTGTAATGTGGAGGTTATTGCAAAATGCTATTAAATAGTAGCTCCGAGATACTTGAATAACCACCTAAAATCTATTAGCTAGTGGAATTAATTGTTACTGCATGGTTCTCATTTACTACTATTTGATCATTCGTATTTACCTCTAGATCAATTGGATAAATAGCAGAAACCTTATCAGAAAATATCCATCTTCTACCTGGTTGAACTAACAAAATAAAGACGCCAATTGCACGATTCCCCATAAAATTAAGTGATTCGTCGCTTATTTGTTTGTTATCACGCTCGTTAATCCCAAGGTCCATTAATTGTCTTCCAGTTTTTATTACATCATCCACAGTAAGGCTAATTTCACTAATACTTAGAATGCTACTTTGTGAAAATGGTTCATCACTAGCTTTGGTTATAGAATGTCTGGAGATAAACTCAACTACATTTTCAGAAGGGTCATAAAAGTATAGTGAATGGCCAGGAAGGTTTGGGAAATCCGCCTCATCTTTTCCTTCTTCTTCATTCAGTTTAACTTTACCTTCTAGCCACGCTTTAGCCTCTTTAAATTTATTTGAAGGGATATTGAAAGCAAAGTGGTAATAAGGATCGCCTTTTACATTTCTTGATGTGAATATCAATTGACTTGAACCAATTGATACCTGAAAACTTTCTTGGCATTCTTTTGTTAATGGCATACCTAAAGTTTCTGTATAAAAAATTTTCATTTTATCAAGATGTTTTGTTTTTAAAGTAAGCCGCCTTATCCTCACAAGGTATTCTCTTCTCCTCTTAGGCGTACTATTTCCATCCACTTTGTCATTTCAAATTTCCCACTTTCTTGTTTGAGTTCGTCCGGAACAGAAACAAAACTCATGAACTCCAAACTGTTTCCATCTGGATCTTTAAAATAGACAGAAGCATTCCCCTGATTAGGCCTTACAAATGGCTGCACTGATGTCCTGTTTCCGAAAGGTACAGCTTCTATTCCTTTACTATGCAACCAATTCACAGAGTTCTTCATCTCTTCAAATGGAATTCTAAAAGCCACATGTCTTAGTGATGGGTGGTATGCGGTTAAATATTCTTCTCCTTCCCAGAGCCCTAGCCAACTTTTATGCCTCTCAATCCAGATAAAAGCAATTCCATCTCCTTCCCAAGCAAGCTCTAACCCCAAGCTTTGATAAAATTGAATAGAACACCTTAGATCTTTAACTGGTAAATGAGCTTCGTAAAGTCCTTCAATCATATTTATCCACTTCCTCTTTTCATATTTTCTATGAATTAAGTGTATATAGGAATTTAATATGACGCCTCGGCTGCGAGCATTAAATAAGCTACAACTTTAGAAGGAGACTTATACATGAGCCAGATAATCTTACTAGAGTTTAAAATCCCAGCATTTAAAAGAGCCTATCTTATTAAAGATAAGCTCCGATTTAGTGGAAAAATGAACTCAATTCAATATTAAAACTACAGCTGCAATGAGTATAACCTGGTTCTTCTTGTTTGATATGGAGATTATTTGGTTACTAGTTATTATAAAGAAAGGGTGGCTATTATGGAATTCTTAGCAGTAATATTAATGACTATAGGATTAATCGCAGCTCCAGTGATCGGCTTCTTTTACCCCAGTTGGAGGAGTATGAAAGGGGCTGCATTATCAGAAAGTCAACTTTATGGAGTAAGAGCTTTAGGAATTGGACTTTTACTTCTTATGTTTATATTAAGTCAACTCATTTTATAAAAGACAAAGGTTCCTCGCCCAAATTGGGTTTCTCCAGTTATTCAAAAATAGCTCCGAGATAATGGAGTAAGACCTAATATGAATGTCAAACAATAAGCAATTAGTATCTTTATTTATGTTTTACCCATCGTAACCTTCTATAAAGATTAGGAATTTTGCTATCGCAATTCCTAGTAAAGAAATGAAAAAGCAGAAGAGTAATATAAATGGTATGGCGCCCGCAATTCCCTTAATAGAACAATAGAAGAAACCAAACACCATTGGAATAGCAACGGCATACATTGAACTTACTTTTCTTAGGAAAAACCTTATTAACACACTAATTATTAGAGCTATTACTCCAATATAAACCGTATAGAATACAAAAGAAATATCTGCCATAAAGGCTTCACTCCTTATAGGAAAAAATTAACCCATATTAGTTATGTACTCTGATATGTTTCGCTCTCATTATTCTCCATCTGAATAAAATAAATCAGAAAGGATCTGCTCTTCTTGTTGTTCATAAAGTTCACTTCCTTTAAGTACAAAAACCTCTCCACAATTGTTTTTTGTTACTTGAAGGGTTTCATATTCGATCTCCTTTTCTCCATCCAATTGATAGTTTCCAAATTGGCTACGATACACACAGGACTGATCAATTTCGGTTTGTTCACCTTCACTATTGACATAATAATACGTATCTTCCAATAAACCATGTGGTTCATGTGATGAAGTTCGAGCTTCTCCATAGTAACCATTTTTAGAGATTTGAATCACTTTTTGTCCATCTACTTTTTCCAGATCAGGTTCACCTGCCATATTGTACCTAACGAGAATAGCACCCTCATACCCTTCTGGAATAAGATACTGTCTATTCGTCTTTTCTTCTAAATCAAGTTGAGTAAACCCCCATAATCCAACTAAGAGAACAAGAATAAATAAGCTGTTACCCAGTAATAATTTTAGATTGAACTTTCTACGCTTTCTGTGTTGCCATTCTTCAATTGCAAAGAATAGTGCGGCAACTATAACAGCAAAAAAAGACAAATCTTCAATAAAAGTATACGTGGCGAGAGCTAAAGAAATATGTATAAACGCTGCGATGATAAAGCGAAATGCTGGTATCTTATTAGATATCCAATCTGATAATAATGATACAGGAATGCCATATATCAGAGTGCCGAACCCGGTAAATATTAGAACGATCAAAACATATCCAAGATCTTCTACCGTAGAAAACTCACCACCCGAGTATGTAACTCCGTTTATTAACCAAGTTGCGGTTATAAACAACGTAGAAAAAAAAGCTGATAGTAGTTTTGTCTTTATACTCATAACTGCATACACCTCTGATTCAATATGTGAAATTTTTCACATATATTGTATCATAAATAATGGTTCATTCTACCAAATTAAAGAAAAAAGATAGCATAGAAAAAAGCGCTCACTTTTATTAAGTAAACGCTCCGATTTAACAGAAGAACCTATGCAATCATTTTACTTTGCCCGTTTGTACTCCATCTTCAAAAACTCATAACGATTATCATTTGTTTCTTGCATAAAAGTTTGAACTGATTCAAACCCTGCTCTTTCATAGACCTTAATAGCCCTTTTATTAAAAGTAGCAACCGAAAGCGTTATTTCTTTAGGGTTATATTTTGAAATTGCAAAGTTTATTCCAGCTTTCAAGTAATCTAAACCCATTCCCCTACCAGTTAGCTCGGGTTTCATACCTAAGCCAATCTCCACGGAATCTTCCTCAATTTCATAGCAAAAGAAGCCGACTTCATCATTCCCCTTTATAACCATGTAATAAATATCTCCATGAGGACTCAAGAGTTTAACTAAATTCTCTTCATCATTCTTATAATCATAAAAAGAGTATTCCCCTTCATAGTGCCAGTTTAAAATTTTCTCTGCTTGCTCTTGTGATATTTCATTAAACTTATAATCCATTATCACCCCTCCTATCATCTCTCTAATAGTTATCTGATCTTCCTCAAAGTGACTCCCTATTATGAATCAGATATAAAAATCACCTATAGCGCTTAACTGCCATCTCTATTACCAATTATTTCAAACAATTGAGAACAACTCAATCTTTTCTTTCACACTAAAAGGAGCTTATCCTATTACAGATAAGCTCCGATTTAATGGAATAAGCCTTTCTCTTCGTTTGCTATCCTTTTGATTTCTCCTACTTTAAATTCAGTGACTTTTTGAATGTTATTTTCATCTGTAAAACCTTGAAAATACTTGTGTATTTCCCATG
>NZ_JBEWYW010000019.1:0-33415 GCF_041366475.1 Pseudalkalibacillus sp. JSM 102089 | reverse complement strand
TAGCAACATACTCGTAGTAAAGCTCTGTTCCTTCGACATCTATCTTTTGACCATTACTCAAATTTCTCTCCCCCAATAAAGGATTCTTCTTTATCAAGTTAATTTCGATGACCTATAAAACAATCGCCCGATAATCTGGAAGACTTGATACCGAGATAGATCTTGAAGCAGATTTTAAACTAAAGCACCAGTTAGTCTAAAGGATTAACAACGGTGACGGTGAACTCTATAATAATTAATGGGATTTTTTAGTTTAAAAAACTAAAGGAGGATTCTAATGAATAATATTTTCGAGATCAAGCATACAGATGAAATATTAAATCGTATCGAAAACTTAAATGTAAATTCACAACCAAAATGGGGTAAAATGGATGTTTCTCAAATGTTAGCTCATTGCACATCTTTCCAAGATATCGCAATGGGAGATTCTTTCCCTAAAAGAGGTTTGTTAGGATTATTAGTAGGTAGATTTGCAAAACCCATCTTTTATAATGACAAACCTTTAGACCAAAATATGCCGACTATTCCAACCATTTTAATTACATCTAAAAGAGATTTTGAAGTTGAAAGAGGAAAACTAAAACAAAAAATAATAACATTTCAAAAGAATGGACCAGAGTCTTGTACAGATCATCCACATCCTTTTTTCGGAAAACTTACTTCCGAACAATGGGGAAAAGGCATCTACAAGCATCTTGACCACCATTTAAAACAATTTGGAGTTTAGTGGCAGGAGTTTAAATATACCGTACCATCTTAAACTAACCTGCTTTGTCAATAGCCCTGATATTCCTTGTGCTTATATAAAAAAGAGCTATGACTCTATTGAACAATCGCTCCGAGATTGTGTAAGACTTGATATCGAGATATCTCTTACTTCTAATTCCTTATATCCATTTGTGGTATTAGAATTCTTATGCCTTTTTTAAAGAAGGGTGTAAATAAATAAAGGAAGCAAAAGTGGAAATTATACCACCAATAAAAAATGTTAAAGTTGTGCTATACTTTTCAGCAAGAACTCCAGCAGTTAAGGCTGCGACGGGCATTAATATCCATGTCATGAATCGACTAGTAGCTTGTACCCGACCTAGTAAATGATCTGGGGTTAACTTCTGTCGAATAGTCACAATACAAGGGTTCATAATAGAAGCAGAAATCGTACCGAGTGCATTCATTAACGCTAACCATATAAAAGAATTATTCATACCAAAAGCTATAATAGACACTCCCCCCACAAGTGATGCGAAGAATAAAATGGTTCTGTAAGAAAAGTGTTTCTTTAGTATGTTTGTTATTAAAGCCCCTCCAATTGCGGCAATACCACCAATAGATAGCACATAACCTATTAAAATTGAATCTAATCCAGCCGTGGATTTTAAATGAATGACCAACATTGTTAAGAAGAGTGTCGAGCCAAATATTGAGAAAAACATCGCTAAATTCGTATAAAGGATCGGCTTCTTTTGGATAACAAAATGAAAGCCTTCTTTAATATCAGTAAACACCTTAGAGCTAGTTATTTTTTCTTTTTGAACGGTACTCTCAATATTCAAACTCCATACCACTAGAAATCCGAATAAGAAAGTCAAACTGTTTATTATCAAACCCATACCAGGATTGAAGATACTTATAATGATTCCGCCTAAGCCTGGAGCTATAAATACAGCCGTTTGAAATATTCCTGTATTAATGGAGTTTACTAATTGTAAGTCCCTTTTTTGCACTAATTTAGGGACAGATGCAAATTGCGAAGTATTATATACTTGTGTCAACACTCCAACAAGCAGTGCACCTGCATAAATTCCCCATATAGTAAGTTGATCTGTTAAATACAAATAACCTAATAGTCCAACCGTTAAAAATCTTCCTAAATCACAAATCATTAGTAACTTTTTACGATTGAAACGATCCGCCAAAACACCTGTAAAGGGCTGAATTAAGATAGGAAGCCTCTCGAGTGCTGCAACTATGCCCATACTTAATGGTGATCCAGTAATAGCTAATACGATTAGTGGCAAAGCAATTAAATATATTTGGTCTCCAAAAAAAGAAACTAAATTTCCACCTATAAACCGAAATACCTGGAAATTCTTTTTGAATTCAGGTACTACTTCTTTTGAATCAAATTGTGCATTAGGAACTCCCATGAAACTTCCCCCTTTTACTAATCCCTTTCCAAGAAAAGTTTTAAATCTGTTGGTAAATGATCTAGCACACTATCATCAATAGAATATTTATTGGAATTCTGAGAAACGACCCTTGCAGATTTTAAAATTTTCAAATGATGGTGAACGGTGGTTTTACCTAACTTCAGTTCAGTGGTTAACTCTTGCAGAGATGTCGGCTCTTCCTTAATCATCTTTAAAATCCTTAAACGCGTTTCATCTCCTAATGCTTTATACTTTTGTACCAACAGTTTATTAGGAACAAATTTATCCTCACTTGAAATACTTTCATTAGAGACCGCATAATAAAAGACCTTAACGCCTTCTAAGTCTGCTTCGACATTCCATGGACGATATATGTAATGGGGTATCAAAATAACCTTATAAACACTTGGTTCCGGCAGGTATTTCACTCCATCTGTTGCCCACTCAACAAATTGTTCTGGTTCTAAACTTCCTAGCATTTTTTCCTTTGAAGCCATGTCCCTTTGAAGTATTGCTTCGAGTTTATTTTTATCTGGCTCGATAATTGCGCTATACCAACCAGACATTACTACTAGAAGATGGCTTTTCAATTCCTCGCAGGAAACTTTAGTAATAAATTCAAGGTAAGATGGTAGGAAAGGATGTTCATGATTCCTCTTTTGTAATTCCTGAAGCGCTTTTGCAGATCCATTTAATAAATCTCTTTTCAACACTTCTTGTTCATTACCAAGATAAGGTATAGAAATGTTCTTTAATTGCTCGTCAGATAAACTCCTCACATAATCATTAAACGAAGATAAATTCTCGAAATCTTTTTGATGGAGAAGCTGAAGAATGGTTTTCCAAGTATTATTTTTTTGTACATATTCTAGTTCTTCTATCATGCTTTTTGATAAAGATTGGTGAATCAGTTCTCTCTTTTCTTTAGAAAGATCAAGTGTATCAATCAGAGATTCATTCGTTATAGCTGCTATGCCTAAAGCAACTTCCCATAATAAAGAGCTTTTTAGCTCAAGCTTATATTTCTCCCTTCTTCGTTTAGTTCCAGCAGAAATAAGTTCCATATTTATCACCTCTTGGTATATATTCTATAATTATAGAATATAAAATTCAATATATTTAAAATAATTCAATTTAAAAAAATCTCCTCATGAAGAGAAGATCTTTTCTAAGAATATCTGTTTGTTGTTGCTTCATTGGATTAGAAAGCATTTTACGAAAGCGTATCTAATAGAACCGCCTCAACTTATATACTAGCTTTCAAAGGAATCTATCCTATTACAAATAAGCTCCGATTTACTTGAAGACTTAATTTCGAAGCAATCAGTTAGATTCCCCTCAAAATCTCACTCTGTTTTTTGCTAGATTACTTATATAGTATAAATCCCAACAAAAAAACTAAATCCAGCAACAAGAAATGATGTGAATGCGACTGGCTTTCGTTTTTGAAATTCAATAACTCCCATGATAAGAAACATACCACCCATTAATAGCAATAAATAAGGCAACATGATTCCAGTTGTTCCAGTTACTAAGCCATAGCTACAAAAGGCAACTAAAACAGTCGCCAAAATTATTCTAATTATTTTCACCAGTATTCCTCCTGACCTTTTCTTCCGAATGTCAAACTAAATACCTATTACAGATAAGCTCCGAGATTCTGGAATAAGGCGCTGATTTCTAATTAATTATTATTACTCTTGAAAATGAGTAATCATATTTCTCTTTAAAAGTTTATGTTGCCACATCTTTATTCTCATTCCATTGGAATTCTGGACCTGCTACTTACGAATTAGCCGTACCAAGTTATACAAACGATAAATCTATTAAATCATTTAATAGATAGTCGTTCCATAAGCTTTTCCTGGGGGAATAAACATTAAAGCTATCAGCTTTAAACAAACCAGTTCTATAAAATAAAGATAGACTAATTATATTCAAATATATATAATGAATTTCATGGTAAATAATTAAAATTTTACCAATAATTAAACAGAGGAGATTATGTAATTAAAAAAATTGTTGGTCTTTGGAATTGTTGGACTTTTAACGTTTGGAGGAATAATTGACTCCAATTATGTTAGCGCTTCAAAAAACGAGGAAATTATTAAAGATGAATTTATACAATCTTCTAAAATTATCAGTAAGAAAGAATTAATTGAGGTAATTAGAGAAGTTAACGAAAGTACAGAAGTTTCTAAACTTCCTAAGGATGACATTATAGAAATCTTTGATTCTATTGACGAAAATACTACTAAAGAAGCTAAAATTGAATATCGTGATCAAATGAAGGAAGAACTAAATCACAAGCTCAATAATTTGAATAATTCAAAGTTAAATACGGAAGGTTTCGTTGAGGAACAAATCACTTTATCTGATGGAAGTGAAGTTAACATAGAAACTAGTGACCTTCCAGAAGAAGTAGATGAAAACGAATTACCCGAAGAATATATTGTTGAGGAAGAAGAAGATAGTGATTTACCAGCTGAAGATTTTGTAGAAATATATGAAGGTGAAGGTATAGAAATTAATAGAGCACCAGTATTTAGTGGGATAATGTATTCTCCTTATAGAAGTGAAAAGAAAGATTATGGAGCAAGGCGTTACAGCTCTATTATTACTTTTAGAGCAAGTGGAATAAATGTAGGAAAATTGTATCTTCGTAGTCATTATTCTGTTGGGGATTACGGGCTAAAAATGAGGTACTCTTCTAAGTCTGGTACACGTAGTTATTTACCTAAATTCGACATTTCAAGAGCTACGGCAAAAACAACTGACTCAAAAGCACCCGTAGAAGGTCATGATATTAACAGCTATGGTGAATATACTGTAAAAATTGATTTATTGGGATGGTTAGGTGGAAGTAGGTATTATGATATAAGAAGCCAAATAAAATTAAAAAAGTTGGATAAAAAAGAAAAATATGCCTACGTAGCACAAAGTTATGTATTTAATTGAGGTTAAAGGAGAGAAATTAAATGGATGATTGGTGGGCAATTCAATCTGTATTTTTACTAGTGGGCCTAGTTGTAACAATTTTAGGATCGGTTGCGATAATTGCTTTAGTTTTATATATTATAAAATTTTTGAAAAACAACTCCCAATAATACATTAGCACTCATAGGGGAATTTCCTTATGGTGTACTATCCTGGTAAATTATTACAATACATCATCGTTATTCAATAATAAAGCGCCATGTGTAAGTAAAAGAACTCATTAGAAAACTATTCTTTTTCGCTTCTATTTAAATTCCAGAAGGTTAACTCTCATGCTTATATGAAGAATGGCCTTCTGGTTTCTTTAGTAAGTCGGAAGTATTACTGGTTACAATATATGTTAGAGGCAACATAATTTAAAATAGATATCGAAAAGTACTCTAATCGAGTCAATTTACTTTCTCCTTTGTTTAGAAAAACCTCTCATTCTTTACTCCATTAAGCTGTCCTATACCTATATTGATCGCAACTTTTCGTTAAGTAAACGCTACGATAATCTGGAGCAAAGCGCACCATTTATTTTTAGTGTTTTCACCATATAATTGAAAATCGGTTACCTTATTTATATACTTTCTTAAAAAAACAAAACGAAGAACAGCCCTAAATTAAGCTGTTCTTCCTCTATAACTTCAACTAATACAATGTTACAACATATGCCCAATATCTGAAGCAGTCGTTGGATAAGCATAAATCATTTGCTTTAATTCTTGTGTTTTCAACTCTAATTGAATAGCTGTCGCAAAGTGATTAATAAGATCATCTGCTTCATTGCTAATAAGATGAGCACCCATGATTATATCCTTTTCTTTGTCAATTAACAGTTTTATGGCTGCATGAGATTCATTGGTTCGTTTATATGTAAACCAATTCGATATCTCCTTATAAACAACCTCAATATCAGGATTCATTTCTTTTGCTTCTTTTTCACTAAGACCCACCGATGCTATTTTAGGAACAGTAAACACAACAGAAGGCATAGCAGGATAATCCATTTCTTTATGATTTCCCTTTAATAAATTTGAAGCAACAATATGAGACTCCATGCTTGCTACCGGGGTAAGCGGTAATCCATCTGTCGCAGCGACATCACCTGCAGCGTACACATGTGGATTACTTACGCTTTGTAAGTAGTTATTAACCTTTACCCCACGCTTATCGTATTCAACATTTCCATTTTCAAGATCCATATCTAGTGAAGGAATCCGACCAGCTCCGTGAACAACAAGATCTCCTTTTAGTTCATATGTTTCTTCCCCTTTTTTTGATGTAACGATATAGCCATCCTTTTCTTTACAAATAGACGCAACAGAACTCTCTAAATGAACCTTTATGCCTATATCTTTAGATTTTTTCATCAGTAAGTCAACAAGATCCGCATCAAAGTTCTCTAGTGGCGTTTCTCCCCGGTGGATGATATGAACTTCAGAACCAGCTCTTGCCGCAATATGAGCAAATTCAAATGAAATATACCCGCCTCCTACAAAGATTATTTTCTCTGGCAGTTCTTCTAATTCTAAGAATTCGTCACTATAAGTAAGATAGTCTTCTCCTTTAATGTTTAGAGGAGTTGGTTTTGCCCCTGAAGCGATTAAAATCCGATTCCCTTTTATGGTGTGTTCGCCCACTTGGACTTCGTTCTCACTAATAAAGGAAGCTTTTTCATGATAGGTATCAATTCCATTCTTAGATAAAGCGTCTACTTTTTTATCTGGTACATGATCCGTAAATTTCTTTTTAAACTTCATTAGATCTTTCCAAACGATAGAGGGCTCTGATTGCACTCCGTTTTCTTGCATCCTTTTATTCCAATCCAATAATTCTGCCGCACCAACTAATACTTTTTTAGGATCACAACCTCTCAAAGCACAAGTCCCTCCAAATGGACGGTAATCTACCATCGCTACATCCCAACCGGCTTTATTACATTTTGCTGCTGTTATGGATCCTCCGGAACCGGATCCAATAACAATGAGATCGTATGTTTTCATCTTAAGTACCTCCTTGATTTTAACTCGCTATTAAAACCATTTCCTTATCACTAACGAATCAAACCATGTACCTTTTCCAGGGTTGAAAAAACCACCGTTTTAATAACAGCGGGGCCATGGATGACGGTTATCCTGCACAACAAGACAGTTTGGAAACGTCTTTATCAAAAGTTAAGCTCGCTAATTTTAATCCCTCAGCCATTGTAAGGTATGGTGCCATTGTTTCCTGAAGGTCTTCAGCTGTGAGTTTGAATTTCACTGCTAAAGTAGCTGCATAAATCACATCACCGGCATTTTCTGCTACAACGTGTGCCCCGATAATTTGCTGATTGTCCTCATTCATCACGAGCTTGAATACACCGGTCGTTTCATGATTGACCAATGCTCTTGGTACGGCTTCCAATGAAAGTATAGAACTTTTCACATTGTATCCCTGTTCTCTAGCCTGTTGTTCTGTTAAACCTACAGATGCAACGGAAGGAGAGGTAAATGTCACTGCTGGAACGGTAGTCAAGTCCTGTTTGCGTTTTTGAGACCTTGTCACGTTCTTTGCGACTAGATTTCCTTGATAGGCAGCAACATATACAAATTGAGGACTTAAAGTAACGTCTCCTGCTGCGTGTATGTGAGGGACACTTGTTTCTAAAAAGTCATTGACTAATACTTCTCCAGCTTCACCAACCTTCACCCCGGCTTCTTGGAGCTGAATTGCAGTTGTATTAGGAGCACGACCAACCGCAACCAATAGTTGATCCCCAGACACTACTTGATCTTTTCCATTCATTCGAATATGAACTTCCTTTTCACTGCCATGTTGGACAACCTTGTTGTACTCCACATTTTTTATCAAGCGAATGCCTTTTTCGGTGAGGGATTTTTCGATGGCTTCAGAGATTTCAGGATCATAATCTTTAAGAAGGCGGTCACTCCGTTGCATTAATGTCACTTCTGACCCTAGATCATGAAGCATTTGACCTAATTCAAGCGCAATATACCCTGAACCAATTACGACGAGATGCTTTGGAACTTCTTTCAAATTTAAAGCAGAGGTGCTTGTTAAATAGTCACTTTCTTTTAGTCCTGGTATATCAGGTACGGCAGGTGACGCTCCTGTGGCAATCAGAAAATGCCTTGAGGTTAGCTCTTGATGATTCACACTGATCGTGTGTGCATTTTTAAACCGTGCTTCGCCTTTTATCAGATCAAATCCGTAATCCTCAATAAGTTCTTCGTATTTATCTTTACGCAACTTTTGAACAAGTTCGTCCTTTTGTTCTTTAAGTTGGGATAAGTCTGGCTTGGTTGATTGAAGTGCTAAACCTTTGTAAGGGTTATGATGAGCATGGCTGTTCAGTTCACCAGCTCTTAACAACATCTTAGATGGAACACAACCAATGTTTACACACGTTCCCCCAATCGTTCCTTTCTCGACCATCGCCACTCTTAAACCATTTTCTGACGCTTGAATCGCAGCAGAAAAAGCCGCGCCACCAGATCCGATGACAACAAAGTCGTACTCCTTTTCTGAAGAAGATACTGATTTGCTTGCTGTAGTATTGACATCAAAAACATCAACAGCTTTATATGGCGTTGTATCGAGAGTTTTCTTAATCCTTTCATAATTTAAAGAATTTGGGCGATGAAAGGAAGCGTCGCCTTTGCGAAAACTGACATTGATATCTTCAGCACCAAGACTTTCTAGTGTTTTAAAGACATGACGTTCGCATTGATCACATGTCATACCTTGGATTTTTACCTCTGTTTTGTTCATTTCAAAGTTCCTCCTCTTATTTATTCTTCATTCAAACTTGAGCTTCACAAGAACTCTTATCAACATAACCTACAAACAACAATTCTCTTTTTCATTGGAAGTTTTAGTTCTTTTTCGATAAGAAAAGAACGTTATTAAAATAAATAGACCCAATGCCGGAATCAAAACGTAATCCAAATAGCCAGTTAATGCACCGAGTCCAACAGTGCCTAGTAAAATAATTGAAACTGGAGTCGTACAACAAATAAGGGCAATGATTGTTCCTATTACGCCTGTAATAAAAGTCTTATTCCTCTTCATAAGAACCATCCTCGGATCAGTCAACAATGAGTGTTTCTATAATGGGGCACTCGTGAAGATCTTTTGTACTTGGACAACGTTCCTTTAGATCAATTAGGAGATATTGAATCCGAGCCAAGTCGTTTATTTTTTTCTCAATTTCCTTTTCTTTCATTGCTACGAATTCATACATATCTTTGCACCGTACATCATCTTTATCAACTACACCTAGTAATTTGTGAATTTCGTCTAATGAAAAACCTAGCTCTTGCATTCGTTTAATAAATTTCACTCGTTTAACAGAAAGATCGTTGTACAACCGATATCCAGATTCATTACGAGCTGGCTCAGGAATTAATTTCTTGCGCTCGTAATAGCGTATCGTTTCTTTATTGACGTCACAAAGGTTAGCTAATTCGCTTATTTGATATCCCATTATTTCATCACCTCTATATATAGAATAAACCCCGTACCATAGTACAGGGTCAAGTGTTGAAGCTATTTTTTAATAGATGAATCTTAGACTATACTGTCAAAGTTAATTTATATCCTTTTCATTCATCTAAAAATTCATTCCACCATCTAGTTTATTTACAAATATAGGTTGGAATTTCCTGCTCAACAATCGCTGCTCAAATTTCTAATACCAATTATTTCAAATCACACTGCATAACTCAATCTTTAATTCCAGTTAAAAGGAGCCTATCTTATTACAGATAAGCTCCGATTTAACGAAACAATAAACTCAATTCAAAATTACTTTACTGCTATTTTATATCTTTGTTTTCACCATGTTTGAAAATAACTACACTACACTCTTCACACCTTAACGCTGGAACTTTTTTGACTTTTAACCATGCATCACCTATTAATATTTCACTTCCAAAATCCGCAAAGATGGAATCAGGTGAGTCTGACCAGCAAATTCTTCGAGGAGAGAAAATATATCCTTGCTTCAATTGGTTACCACATTCAGGACACATTACAACATCGTCCATTGTTAATTACACCACCTTCATCGTAGCGTTCTTAATGGAATAACTGGTTAGCCTGCACCTTCAATTTTAAATTAACTTTTATTTTGCCCGATAATTATGTAATAAGGACGAGTACTTTATAAAGTATTAGCTCCGAAATAACTGAAGATATAAGTTCATCACACTTTCTAGTACTCTCTTTATGATCAATATTTCCCTGCTGAATTTAACAATTTATGGCTTATTACTAGTGAGGCAGGAATGCAAAAGATAACAAATATTATTATTCCGATTGCATCTGTTGCAAAACTGTAAGGTATATATTTGTTATAAATAAATCTAATGATCTTAAAGAATCCGTATAACAAAACACAAGTTATTATTACATGTAATATTTTGCCAGTCATTCCTTCCATTAAACCCCAACTCCTTTTACACAAAGTCATATGAAACCTCTCAATCCAACTATATATTACCAATTATTTCAAACAAAACCGAATAACTCAATCTTTAATTCAAGTTAAAAAGAGCTTATCTTGTTATAGATAAGCTCCGATAATACGGAAGACTTGATTTCGAGATATTGAAACGGATCTTTACCTAATGCACCAGTTTGTTTTCACTATAACTAGCACTAAGTTAATCCCCCAGAAATCAGTTTTTACTGTTTTTAAGTTGGAGATGTTTTAGAATTCGAAATCCCCTTCCTTCATTAGCAGGACTTCAGTTCCATCTTCTTCAACACCCTCTACTTTCATATCTTCGGTACCAAAGGTCACATTGACTGACAAAAGTGAAGTATTCAGACCAGCTGCCTTCAACTCTTCCTCAGATTGGTCAATGCCGTTTTGAATATTGGAAGGAGATGCATTTCCGATTCCGATATGACAGGACGTATTTTCATCAAACAAAGTATTGTAAAAAAGAGTATCTGCCTGAGCAAGAGGAGATTTATTAGAGACCAAGGCAATTTCACCTAGATACTGTGATCCTTCGTCTGTTTCGGTGAGGTTTTGTAACACCTCTTGGCCTTTTGCCGCATAATAGTCGGTAATTCGTCCATCTTTAAAAATCAGATAAAATTCATCGATCACACTTCCTCCATAGATAAGAGGTTTAGTACCTACCAATTTTCCATTCACCTTATTTTTATGAGGAGCAGTAAATATTTCTTCCGTAGGAATGTTCGGAAAGAAAGGTATTTCATCTTTATCTATGACACCCCCACCGATATAGATATGATGTTTAGGTAGACCAACTACTAAATCAGTTCCAAGGCTATTTGTAAAATGCAAGGATTCAAATTGGCTCTCGTTTAGGATCCTTTTTCGAGACTCGAAGGATCTATTGTGACTCTCCCAATCTTTTATAGGGCTTTTCCCATTTGCCCGAGACCCTTTTAAGATTAAATTCCATAAGGATTGTAAAGCTTCTTCTTTACTTAGGTTGGGGAATACTTTCATTGCCCATCCAACACTCGGGACAGTTAGAAGACACCAGCGCACCTCGTGTGACCTAATTTTCGCATGATGATCCCTCAATTTGGTACGAGAAGCTTTTTGGAAACGATTTATCTTTTCTGTAGAAACTTCCTTAAAGACCTCTAAGTTTTCAGAAATAATATGGATGTAAGCAGCACCTGCATCCTCCCATTCCTTAAAACGAGAAGCCTGCCAATCAGGATAGTCATCGATGACAGTATCTGCTGCGTGTAAGAAAAACTCTGTGGTAGACTGTTCATCTGTCCAGTCTATAAATACATTGGACGCTCCTGCCTCGTAGGCCACCGTTTGGATTAAACGTGCAAACGTAGCATGTTGTATATCACTATGAATAATCAATAATTGATTTTTCTGCAGGTTTACACCAGCTCGCACAGCAAGTTCTGCATACTTTTTTAACTGCCCTTCACTTATAGATTCATATATTCCTTTCATCGATTAATATCTCCCCTGTGATTTCTTGTATAATTTTAATGCAAAATCCTGATCTACTCTAAATAACCTGCACCGTTAGCACAACAAGCGATAGCCCATGTGCAGCTATTGCTCCGATTTTACGGAACTAGAATAAAAATGATATATTAGTTTTCGTTATTCAATCCTTTAGGTCGTTGATACATAAACACGAAAGTCAATATAGTAAGTAATGAAAATAAAGATATTCCTATGACCACGAAAGTGTCATTATATAAAAGTGCACACAGAGTTGTCCAAATTATTACACCTATTACAAAAGAAGCTCTTGGATAAAAAACTTTGATTGCAACTAAATTAAATATAGTCAAAAAAAGAACTAATGTGAAACCATTGTAATACCAAAACTCGATATCCTTTATATCATAAATAAAAAAAGAGAAAAAAAACGGAAATGCCAATATAACTAACAATTTACTTCTATTATCTTTGGTCATATTAATCCCTTCTGATTCCATATAGGTAAAAGTTTGGTTTTAGTTCCAAGACTCTCAATTATGTCGAATTCAACCCTTTCATTACACTGCCCAGTTACTAGCAAAAAATAGAGCATAATCGTTTTAGAGTAAAGCTCCGAGTTTGCGGAAGACTCGAAAACAAGATATATACACTATTTTTCTCCATCCCCTTGCTTACTTATCTTAGGAATAATAAAGTACCAAGAAATAAAACCGCCTATCATTAGTCCTATTACGACTGTCCATTTTATTTCTCCGTATATGAAATATCCAAAGAGAATAGCAACGACTGCAAAAACGAGTGCAGAGATAATACCCTCTTTAATTCGTTTATTCATTAGAAGATCTCCTTCTTATATTTATATTCCTAAAATTATGTATCATAATATTGAACCAGCGCTCCGAGATAATGGAAGAGTATTATCTATAATGAAATACTCATAGAAATTGTTCTGTTTTTAAAGCCTAGATTTTCATATATCTTAATTGCTTGATTTCCATCAAAAACGCTTAAACGAATTTCGGAGTATCCTTCTTGTTTCAATTGTTCAACACCAGTTCTAATCAATTGTTTTGAAATACCTTTACCTCTGCATTCCTCTATCACAAATAATTCATAAATAAATCCTAGTTTTATATCTGAAAACTGGTCTTTACTTCCTCCTAAAAGAATCCAACCCGTTATTACATCATTTTCAGTTGATATTAAATAATAACTTCCCTTTTTCAAAAGAGATTCTACTAGTTGTTTTGCTTTTTCAATCGTTGGTTCAGATTCACCTAAAGTTCCCTCAAATATAGCCTGTGGAGAAAGTGCTATTATCTTTTCAATTTCTACCTCACTTGGTTTTCTTATGTCCACTTATCAACTCACCCCTTCCAATATAGGACGTTTTTTCAAATTCACCGCTCAATATACCAATTATTTCAAAATAATTCTAATAAATCCATCCTTTTTCTACAGAAAAGAGCCTACCTATTACAGATAAGCTCCGAGTTTGTTGGAGTTCACAATTTAAGGTTGTTGGAAACCATACATCGCTATAAATACTAAAAAGGCAGATAATGATACGCCTATAACATTAAGCAGAACAAGACTACCTTTGACTTTACCTTTAATACCAAACAAAGCAAATATGAATCCCAAAACACCTAAAATCAAAGGTAAAAAGATGCTTACATTTAATACAGCAACATATAATTCATTACCCCAATTTGTTAAACCAGCTACTATTGGGGAAACAGCCATTATAAAGAAAACTCCAGATAAAATGGAGTAATACTTTTTTGTCATTTCAAGTCTCCTCCCTCTAAAGTTCTTTCTTCATTAAACTTAGAGAGCTTACTTTCTATTACGCAAACGCTCCGATTTTACAGTGAAAAGGCTAGTTCTACTCAATATGTACTGTACTATTGATAGTTTAATTCTTCGATGGTCTTAAATATCCTACTGAAAACATCCAGGATATTTTTTTGAGATTCTTGGTCATTATATAGACCGTATTTCCAACCTAAATGACCATCTTCTTTGGAGTAATATCCCACAGCATACTCTAAGTTGCTAAGGCTGCGAGCTTTTTCGTATGATGAGTCCTCATTTGTAAAAGCATAGGTTAATTTTTCTGACTGTATAAAAAAGAAAGGCAAATTTGTAGTTTTGTATAACTCAGCGTATTTACTTTTAGAGGCTTTCTTTAGGAATTCCTTCATTATGAATACCGCATCGTAATCATTTGAATTAATATCTTGCAGATCACCAAAATTTATTTGTGTGAACGTGATAAGTTCATTTTCCTTTATTTTTGGTTCGGCACCAACAACTGCTATTTTTAATGGTGTCCCATCATAGTTTTCAAACTTAGGACCATTCTTTCCTACAGCGTTTGGAGATTCAGTAATACTACTTTTATTTCCTCCTTCATCAACCACATCATTCGTTACACACGAAGTTAACAACACTATTGAAAATATTATCAGAAAAACACGTATCAATTACGTACCTCCTTAATGAATATTACAGGGAAGTTATTCAATTATCCTGCTCAAATTTCTAATACCAATTATTTCAAATCATTCCGCATAACTCAATCTTTAATTCCAGTTAAAAGGAGCCTATCTTATTAAAGATAAGCTCCGAGATAACGGAATAAAGTGTACAATACAAGAATCATAAGATGTTCTCTTTTATTGAAACGTAGAACGAAATTAATAAGGTTTCTGTTGATAGTATATTCCTAATTACTGAAACGAATTAAACGAAGGCTTTAAAGCGAGTTCGATTGTAATAATGAACTATTCTCCAAAGAATAAATAAAACACCAGAAATCGCGAAGAAAATATAATAAAAAGGTTCATATTTCAAAAAGTCATAATTTGCATATTCCCACTCAACGTACCAAGTATTGTCTTCAGCGACACCTTGTCTCATTAAACCAGACTCTCCAATACCTTCACGCCCCTGAAGGAATAACTTTTTACTGGTATTATCTCCTTCTTCTTCAGTGTTTTTAACTACGGCAAAATAACTAATATTATTAAAGATTTCTGAGTTCCGTTCCACCATATCTTTTAGCGCTCTTTTATCATCAGCATTTAATTTACCTTTGTTTTCATAGGTTTTTACTACGTGAGACATCAAATCAGATGTTTCTCTGTATGTATTATCTTTCATAGTTAAACTAATTGAAACGACTAAACCAATTAACAAAATGGCAATAGCAGAACGCATTAACCATTTTGCAAACTTATTTTGATACTGAAAAATGGTTAGTAATCCTTTGGTAATTTGCTTTTCATCTCCAAATCTCTCCAACGCAATTGAAATCGCTTCTTGCTCTGATTTTCCTTCTAACTTTAATTCCTCAACAGCTTCCACTATATGTGAACGCATTTCTTGTTTTAACTCTTTAGCTTCTTTGCCACTTACATTCTCATAGATCGAATTAACAAATTCATCAATTTGCTTCATTTTTCTTCTCCTCCTTCTAAAAATGAATCAATAATGCTTTTTACAAATTGCCATTCTTTACGTTTTTCTTGGTAACCTGCTTTACCCAGAGTTGTAAGTTTATAATATTTTCTTCTTCCACCAGGACCTTGTTCATCACCCCAGTACGAAGAAATCCATTTATTTTTTTCTAATCGTTTTAATGACAGATAGAGTGTACCCTCTTTTAATTCAAACTGCTCTTCACTTTTTAACCTGACTTGTTTCGCTAACTCATAGCCATACATATCTCTTATACATAGCAACGATAGGATCAGGGTATCTATATGCCCTTTCAAAACTTCTTTGTTAATTTCCATCTGTTCACCTCCTATACTAATTTAAAATAGATTACCTAATAATGCAAGGTATACTATAAATAAATGATTGAAAAAGAGGTAATTCCAAAACATGGAATTACCTCCGATTAATGAAGATCAATCTGCAATGTTTAAGCTGCTATAAATATTCTAGAATTGCTCCGAGTTTGTGGAGTAAGCTATTTACAGCTTAGAATATCATTATTCAGAACCACTGGTCCAAACTTTCCAGTTTTAGAATTGGAAGCTCTCACTTGAACTTTAGCATTGTTTAATTTTGCGGTGATCAAGTCAAACCTTCCCGACCAGGTAGGACTATCTTCTTCTGGAGTAGGATAAAGTCTGAACCTCCAGCTTATTTCACCAGGTATAAAAGCAAATCCCTCATAAATATCATATTCGCCGTATGTAGAGGGTTCAGGTAGATGAACACTTAAGATACTGATATTAGTTCTGGCAAAGCTTGGTGGAATCAATTGAACTTTATAAATTAGTGCACTTCCTCTTGCATTAGTAAGACCTTCATCTATTGGGTCTAACACCATACTGCAAGGCATTGAGATAGCATTTGATTCTTTAGGAAAAAGAAATACTGAAGCCAGAAGGGATGTAATCAATAGAGTTTTTTTCATATGTATACCTCTCTTTTTTTGATTAGCTTTCCCTAATGACTACTCAATATAAGAATTAGCTGCTTGATATTCTTCAGCAAACGCTCCGATATAACGGAATACACGATCTTAAAATATTGATACCTTAACAATATACTTTGATTCTGTAGAGCTAAAACTTAGTCTACTGAGTTCTTAAGTGCATTGTCCTCTTTGTTGCGATCGATAGCCAATTCAATTAATCTCTCAATTAGTTTAGGGTAGGTGACACCACTTACTTCCCATAGCTTAGGATACATACTGATTCTTGTGAAACCAGGCAATGTATTGACCTCATTTATAATAAGCTCGCCATTTTCCTTTAGGAAATAATCTACACGTGCTAGCCCCTGACACTCTAACGCTTCAAACGCTTTAATAGACTTTTCTTGTATCATTTTCTCTTGACCTTCACTTAAATCAGCCGGTATCTTCAAAACAGCTCCATTTTCATCAATATACTTTGTCTTATAAGAATAAAAATCACCATTCGGAAGAATTTCGCCTGGTAAAGAAGCGACAGGTGCTTCATTGCCTAAAACAGCACATTCGACTTCTCGACCTACAATGTTTTCTTCTAACAACACTTTATGATCGTAAAGCATCGCTTTCTCTAACCCTACTATGTATTCTTCTTCACTTTTAACTTTACTAACACCCACTGACGAACCTTGATTAGCAGGTTTAATAAAAAACGGAATTCCAAGTTCTGCTTTTACTTCCTCATATGTAGGATAATTCTTTTTAGATTTTTTTACTGACAACCAATTAGCAACATTGAAACCTGAAGCAACTAACAGTTTCTTAGCTATATCCTTATCCATACAAATAGCAGAACTTAGAACATTGGGTCCAACATAAGGAATATTAGCCATACGTAACATTCCCTGTACACTGCCGTCTTCTCCTAATGGTCCATGCAAAATTGGAAAGATAACGTCTAATTGTTCGATTGCCTCAGAACTATCAATATTTAGAATTTGGTTTTCCTCTCTACCAGGAACGACAGCGATATTTTTATTTGTCTTATTTAGCTCGATTCGTTTCGGATCATGATCATTTACTAGATAGTTTGTATTGTTATTCAGATGCCAATTGCCTTGTTTATCTATACCAATGAGGGTGACATCATATTTATCTTGATCA
Source organism: Pseudalkalibacillus sp. JSM 102089 (assembly GCF_041366475.1). NCBI lineage: Bacteria > Bacillati > Bacillota > Bacilli > Caryophanales > Fictibacillaceae > Pseudalkalibacillus > Pseudalkalibacillus sp. JSM 102089. The sequence continues at coordinate 15,717 of NZ_JBEWYW010000019.1, read as the reverse complement.
ATGGCTTCCATAATATTTTTGGCAGACTGTAAAGACACTTCATGTTCTGAAGATTTCCCTCCAAAAAGCAAACCAACTTTAATTTTCCCCATTCGTCTCTACTCCTTAATTAAAATTTGATAACGTTGATAACGCAGTAGTAAATTAACGAAATACCATTTTTTTCAATTCAATACCTTTCCATCATACCAAAACAGCGACTAACTTAAAAAGTTAATCGCTGTTTTCATTCGGAGGATATTTTGAGGGGCCGTAAATTCAAAAATTCTGGTTTTTTTCATCTGTTATAAATTTATAAAGCTCCAATTCAGTAATAATATAATCAAATATTAACAGACTTTTTGTAGAATTAACTACTGTTCCATAGTCTTTATCTGCTCCATGAGCTAAAGCATGTCTACTTAAATGTTCTATTGGTTTTAAATGTTGAAAACCTTTTAATATATTTTTATTATAATAAGAAGACCAAACACCATCAAATTTGTCAGAGGTAGTATCCAAAACTTTTTCTAATGCTCTCTTTTGGTAGTAACCGTTAAATTTCCCTTTGTTATTTCTTAAATCTGGAAATGTTTCTGCTAGTACACCTTCAATTTGAGGAAATACTGCGAGTGTAGACAAAGAAAACAATTCTAATTTATGGGCCATAACTATCTCTTCCATAATATGAATTCTATCTTTTAAGCAATCCATTTCATTCCACATTTCAAATTTCTCGTCAATATACTCATGATGAAAAACTTCAACAATAAACTTATCTAAGACACTGACTTGGTCGTCAAAGTCTTCTAAATCTCTTAATTGATTATTCAAATCCTTGAGTAAATCTATAGATAGATCCGTAGAAATTGGTGGATAATTTAACTCAGCTAAAAACTCTGCTAACTCCTCTAAAGTTAAATCACGTTCCCTTAACAGTTCTTTCCACCGATTCACAACCTCGGTCATTTGTTTTTGAGCTTCAAGTACTGCACGACTAACTGAACTTAGAGTTTCATTAAGTCCATTTAGCTTTCGCATTGCTTCCACAGCAGAGCTTTGCATAAGGTCTTTCATTATTCTTTGATGCTCAGCCACCTTTTCAAGTAGGTTAGGACTTATAGGAAATCTATTCATCCTGTCACCTCCGTTACCATTGTGATTTTGTTTTAATTACTTCAATTAAAAACCATTGTCCTACAACTATATACAGCGCAGATCTTTTATTTATCAAACGCTCCGATTTAATTGAGCAAATACCCTATAAAATAATTATCAAAATGAAACTCTAACCAAGGGTGGGTAACCAGCCTCACCTAAGAAGTACGCAAATATAGTAAAACCGATAATTAATGTTCCAATAACGATTACAATGGCACACAGAAACAAACGATTACTATGTTTAACAGAATACAATCCGAGAGTTATACTTGAAAACCCAAGCATCAAACAGGTGGCTGCACCAATGACATTATTCATTTTGGATAATAACGCACTAAAAAAGAGAAGAAAGAATACAATTTGCAATCCTAGACCATAAAGGGGCAGGGTACGAAACATTTAATCACACCTCCCATTTGTTACACAAAAGCTCCGAGATAATAGAAGAACCTTTATGTATGACTTGGGTTCTTCTTATACTTGGGTATTCTTTTTAGTAAATAGTTTTCCGATCACTATTATAAGTCCTATGAGGAAATGTATTAATCCATTAGCTACTGTAATAAGACCTACAAAAGCTGCCATTAGGCTTCCACCTTGGCCGGCATTACCAGGGCCTACTAGGATTCCACCAACAACAAAGCCAAGTCCAACGCCAAGAATTGCTAATAAAATACCAGAAGCCCATAAGGGAAGACTCCCACTTCTGGCCCATTTAATCATGAATATATTTGCTGGGATTAACAATGCAGCAAGAAATAAATACATCAGTACATCCACACAATTCCCCCCTTAAATAAGTTCTTATATCTAATTATTAAAGATTTGCTCCGAGATTTTTGAAAAACTTATTTACGTTGGTATTATTGATTTTCATTGAATGAATTTATAAATTCATTCACATCTTTACTAATTTCCTCATAACGAGTCCAATGAAGGTAATGGTGTCCCTCTAATAAAACAATTTTACTAGAAGGGGTATTAGTTAACTGTGTTTTATAAAAGGACAGATTGTTCTTACCATCTTCTCTTATGTCCCCTTTTTCGGTAGTAAAAATCAAAACCGGAATATTAGGAGGAAATTTCATCCCCACTGTCATGTCAACGTTATCTTCTATATTATTAGCTTCATTAACAACGCTTTTGTTATAACCCTTCCATGCGGAGATCGCCTTTGTCATTTTTAAATTTTCTTCAGAATAGGTACCATCACTAGCAATAGGCAAAAAATTTTCAGGACTAATCATTAGGGCTAATCTTGCTATACCAGTTGGTGCCAAATAACTTAAATAACTGGGCATTGTTGGAGAATTTTCCCCAAAATAATTTAAAGCTTGTGGCAAAGTTGAGTCAATTCCTACAATCGCTTTAACTTCCTCTGGGTATGTAGTAGCAAAATACATACTGTAAATACCAGAAATTGAATGAGGCATCAGAATGTATGGCCCTGGTATGTCCGCTTTTTTTAATGCTAACCTCATTTCCTCTACAATGTTCTTCACCGTTCGTTCCTTGTTGGTGATATCGCTCCAACCATACCCAAAGGGCTCTACAACTACAACCCTATTAGTCTTTGAAATCTCATCTATCAAAGGTTCAAAATCCAGTACTGGTGCTGCTGTTCCAAGGCCACTCATTAAAACGATCGTGTTATCTCCTTCACCTTTTGAATAAATGTGCATCCCCTTACCGTTAACCTCAACGATTTCCCCTAATGGCTTGTACTTTTTTTGTTCATAAGCGCTTAGTAAGTTATTGTAAATGACCCAAATAACAAGTGCGCCTATCAATACTAATAAAAAATTCCTTATAAAAACCCAAAACTTATACTTCTTTTCAGCTTTTATCATTAATTCCTTAGACCTACTTTCAAACTTTTCTTTAATCTTACATTTCATGGAACTTCCTAGAAATGCTCTTTGGTATTATTTTGAAATAGGTCTTGCGTCTTATAAATTCGGTTTCTATTGAAAAAGCTTCTAATTGAATTACTGCTTATTTGTTGAAGTACTAGACCTCTTATTTCTCCTTAAAAACGAGGCTGAATTTATTAAAGATAAGCTCCGAGATTATGGAATATCAAATTTACATTATTAGTTGTTTTAGTTTCAATATTACTGGATACTTTCCATCAATAATTCCAGGTCATATTTTAGTGAACTTCTAACCTCTTCCGTCGTTTCTCCCATTATCTCTCCCTTAACCTCTGATATTGGATAATTCTCCTTTTTAAAGAGATAATGCTTTAATTCCAAGAAAGTACGCAATGGGAAATCAGCAGTAACCCATTGTTCCCTGTATCCAATAATCCCGTGTCTCTTGATTAAAGAATCAAATTCAATTAACACTACCTTTAAAAAATCATCATAGGAATACTCCGTTTGTATTACTTTGTTACCGATATCTTTGTTTTCCAAGTCCTCATAATAGGTTGCCTCTATGAATAGGATGTTGCTCTCTTTTAATTCAAGAGTCCAAAGAATCCCTTCTGGTTCACCTTCCCATTCAAAAGACACTCTTTCACCTTTGGCGCTTCGTAATGGATTTAAACAAAATAATGATTCTACTAAATCACCTAAACAGTCAGTAAGATAACTAGCTGAGAACTCCAGTTTTTGTGAATTTAATTCCACAACACAAGTTGCCCAGCCAGTTTCATTAAGGTAGTATTTGAATTCCATTTTCTATCTCATCCTATTCCTTTTCATAATCCAAATCTACATTATCTCTTCGTATTCCTACTCAATACTTAAATTAGACAATTACTTAATCTATTTGGTTAATACACTATCGCTCCGATTTAGTTGAAGAAGACAATCTCTATACAACTTCTACAACAATACTTTCATATAATTTCTCGTCAATAAATACGAGTATTTTCCATACCCCTGCTGATGGAAACTTTAAATGCGATGGCATATTCACGCTATCAGGACTTACTTCTGCACCTTTATAAAAGTTACTTGGACCTGAAAGTATATTAACAGTCTCCTCTGTCCCTTTTTTTATGGCTTTCACTTCTACCGGTTTATTGTAGACATTTTCTTTTCCAAAATAAAACCAAAAATATTTCTGGCTATCTTTCGCGATAATCGGAAATGGTCCAGTAAAGCCAACCGTATCTTTGTTTCCCACAATCTCGTAAGAACCTTCTTCACCAGTTTCATATTCAACCGAATGATCAAATGTTGAAGACAAGACCCAGTTCCCTTCTGTCACTGCCTTTTCAATCTCATTTGTGCTTTCTTGTAATTTATTTTCTTCCTTTGATACTTTTAATTCATTCGATGTCTCACTAATTGAATTAGAAGTACAAGCGAGCAGTGACAGAATTGGCAGAAGTAGAAATAAAGCCAGGATATGCTTTTTCAAACTGAACACCCCCATTCATAAGTCAGGCGAAGGCACCACCAATTCAATTCTAATCGCTTCTTCACCCCTAAATCTACAAGAGATCACTTAGATAATTACTTCTATTAAACAAACGCTCCGATATAATGCAAGACCTAGTATCGAGATATTATTAATTTATATCTACTATAAGGTTTCAATCTTGTGCAATATAGCATCAACAATATCAACAATTTTTAATGTTCCATCTACTATGCAGTCTGAGTTTGGTTTTATTGCATTTCCCATTTCTAAATAGGCGCCTCTACCAAATTTCAAATAATAATTTAATTCATCATTGATTTCGATAGAAGTGGTTTTAGGGTGATCTCTTAGAATTCGTCTTGCCATAGCTATGTCCAATGGAGTATCAATATAAATCGATAGATCAATAAATTCCTTCAATTTATCATTCTTATATGAGAATGGATAATCAATTATTATGTATGCTGGAGGTTCTTCTCTTTCTAAAAATGATTCTAAATCTGCTTTGAGGGGTTCCAAGTTCCATTGGTTGTAATCAGGTCCGTCCTCAACCCATTTAACGAGGTCATCTGGTGCTCCTTCAAAATCATATTTATCAAAATACAGCGCTTCAGAAGTGCTTAGTCTTTTTCTTAATTCTTCCGTAACTGCAGTTTTTCCACCACCTGAAACCGAAGCAATTGTTATCACTTTTGTCTTAATCACTTATTAATACTCCTCCTTTCACCTTTGTTAAACAATACACTACTACTGAAATGTATCAGCAGCAATATTACTAAACTCTTTAAGATAATAGAGGTAGTTTTCATTTCCGTAATTGTATCTCTTGTTATACATCTTTGCGATAACGACACTATATTTTGGAATAACAAGTAATGTTGGACCAGTGACACCGAGAATTTGATAAGATCCAGCTGGTACCCGGTCACCTAATTCGCTCATTTCTCTAGGTAGATCATTAACAAACCAGAAAAATCCGTTTCGAGGTAATTCTTTATCTATTTCATTAGGAGTATGTATTTCATTAGCTAATTCAATAACTTCTTTTGGTACAATTTGTTTGTTATTAAACTTTCCCTTATTTAAGAAGAGACTACCCCAGCTTGCAAATTCTTGGGTAGACACAAAAAGGTTAGACTCCATGCCATTATCCGTACTTCCCGTTGTGTCTTCTCCATCCTTCTCTGGATCAATAATGACACTTACCAAATCAATACTATCTTCAGTTTCCCACCAAGTTTTGTGAAAACCCATTGGGACAAATACTTTTTCACGTAATAATTCAGTAAATGGTTTACCATATAATTTATTGATTAACTGCGTAATAAGCTTAATGTTTATTCCTCTATATGCCCAACTTTCACCTGGTTTGAACTCTCTTATTAGTTCACCATTCGTACTTTCATCTAATCCATGAGTGTGAGTGACCAAATGCCTTATTTTAGTCTCACCAAGTATCTCAGAATCCAGATCATCAAAGTAACGACTTACATAATCATCAATATCACTTATTTTTTTATCATAGATAGCGTAAGCGACACACAACCCTAAATAACTTTTTCTCGCAGAAGCTACATTAAATCTAGAACTCTCTGTGATTGGACTTGTATTATTATTGGAGTGGGTTCCACTATAATGCTCCAAAACAACCTTATTGTCTTTAAGTATCAATAAAGAAGCTGCTGAGCTTTGATTTAACTCTTTAATATTTTCAACCCAAGAAACTAATTTCTCATAATTTGCTTTCATTCTAAAATCCTCTCCCTCCACCAAACCCAATACCAATTATTTCAAAAAATGACAATTAGCTCAATGAAAAAAAGAACTTATCTTATTACAGATAAGCTCCGAGATTCTTGAAGACTCGATATCAAGATAATTTGAAAGACATACATATTTTTCATCAAAATTCTATTTGCTATTATTATGGAATCATTATTGGTCAGTAGTAAAAAAGGACAACGTTTTACGCTGCCCCTTTTTTACTACTGATTTCAATTTATTTTCAGCATTTTATTTGCCCCTATATTAGTTGAACATATGATTTTAAATTACATTATTAAGCAAAGTCGATCGATAACTTCGACATGTCTCTGATTGACATACTGGAAAATTTTTTGACTTTCAGCTTGATTTCCTGCACATTCGGAAAAGACACGCATGCATCCACTAAAATATTTTTAAATTCTATACCCGTTTGTTGAAGAACAGAATCATTAATTCAACTTATATAATTGGAACGTTAATAGTACCCTATCAAAGTTAAATTATTCAGTTCAAGTCTTTAATAACAGATAGTTCAATTGTTCTTGTCGTTTGTATGTCTTTCTAATCAAATTTATTAATTATACATAGGAGCATCCTATAGAATAGACTTTTTCAGAACCTCTATTTTAGCTTGCGTCAGCTTTTCCACAGTTAGTAATATAATATTTCTACCTTATTACATTTCAAACATCTTTCAAAATTTTGATCTCCTTTAAACTGATGTTCGCAATTTTCTTGAATTTCCTTTAAAGAATTCTCTAAAAAGGATAGGTGATTTTTCGTTTGATTAATTTCTTCTTCAATTTTTTGAACTTTCACACATATCCCCTCCTCAAAAAGGCTATTGATAAATATTTGCTCCAGATTTCTTGAACTCTTCAGCTTTTTCCTGCATTCCTTTTTCAATAGCCTCTTTCGTAAATAGCTCATTATCTTTTGCGTAATTACGAATATCTTGGGAAATTCTCATACTACAGAATTTCGGTCCACACATGGAACAAAAGTGTGCCGTTTTTGCACCTTCAGCAGGTAAGGTTTCATCATGATACTCAATAGAACGTTCCGGATCCAAAGATAAGTTAAATTGATCTCTCCAACGAAATTCGAAACGTGCTTTTGATAAGGCGTCATCACGTTTTTGGGCCCCTGGATGTCCTTTTGCTAAATCAGCTGCATGGGCTGCAATTTTATAAGTAATAACGCCTTCACGCACATCATCCTTATTAGGGAGACCTAGATGTTCTTTTGGCGTGACGTAACAAAGCATTGCCGTACCATACCAACCGATCATTGCTGCACCAATTGCAGAAGTAATGTGATCATACCCGGGAGCTATATCAGTTGTAAGTGGTCCAAGTGTATAAAAGGGAGCTTCTTCACATATTTCTAATTGTTTATCCATGTTTTCTTTAATAAGATTCATTGGCACATGTCCTGGTCCCTCAACCATTACCTGAACATCATGCTTCCACGCAATTTTTGTTAGTTCTCCAAGCGTTTCCAATTCAGCAAACTGGGCTTCATCATTTGCATCAGCAATGGACCCAGGACGTAAGCCATCCCCCAAGGAGAAGCAAATATCATAGGATTTCATAATCTCACAAATATCTTCAAAATGTGTATACAAAAAGCTTTCTTGGTGGTGATATAAGCACCACTGTGCCATAATTGATCCACCACGAGAAACAATACCAGTTAAACGTTTTGCAGTTAGTGGCACATATCGCAATAAAACACCTGCATGGATTGTGAAGTAATCCACCCCCTGCTCTGCTTGTTCAATCAGCGTATCTCGGTAAACCTCCCATGTAAGATCCTCAGCAATACCATTGACTTTTTCTAATGCTTGATAAATCGGGACGGTACCCACCGGAACGGATGAGTTTCGAATGATCCATTCGCGAGTGGTGTGAATGTCTTTCCCCGTTGATAAATCCATGATATTATCGGCGCCCCACCGGGTGGCCCAGGTCATTTTTTCGACTTCCTGTTCAATAGATGATGAAACAGCTGAATTTCCAATATTAGCGTTAATTTTAACATGGAAATTGCGACCTATAATCATAGGTTCAGTCTCTGGGTGATTAATATTAGAAGGGATAATCGCACGACCTTTTGCCACTTCATCTCGCACAAACCCCGGATCCATATTTTCCCTTATTGCGATAAATTCCATTTCAGGAGTGATCATCCCCTGTTTAGCATAATAAAGTTGTGAAACATTTCTCCCTTTTTTGGCACGCAATGGGTTACGGCTTAATCCAGGGAACACTTTTTCGTTTGTACGAGGATCATTTTCATCCTTATACCCATTATCTTCAGGTTTGATTTCACGCTTTTCATATTCTTCCACATCGCCTCGTTCTTGAATCCATAAGTTACGAAGAGCTGGAAGACCTTTGGTAATATCCACGGAATAATTTGGGTCTGTATAAGGGCCACTAGTATCATACACACGTACTGGAGGGTTCTCCTCTTCTCCAAATGTCCCCGTTGTTGGACTTAACTCAATTTCACGCATGGGTACTTTTATGTCGTTTCTTGAACCTGGCACGTATACCTTTTGACTACCTGAAAAACTGGACATAATGGAAATGTTTTCTTTGTTTAGTGAAGATGATGACATAATAAACTCTCCTTTTTTTTGGTATAAAGGACGAGATTGACCACACCAACTGGAGAAGCCTATCGAAACATATAAAAAAAGCCGGGTCCATAGTAAATGGTTGGACCCGGCTAATATGTATCAGAAGTAGCATTGCATTGATGATTATTCTAACTTCCCTACGCTGGCATGATCCAGATCAGGTCCAAAGAGTCAAGAAACTTCAAGGCATTTCCTTCTCAGCCCGGCTCATCGGGCTCCCCTAGTTAATTCTATTCAATTTTGACTTCATTATATATGAGTCTTATGAAAAAACCAATCCCTAACCTGAGAATCACACAATGTTTTTTAGATTCCTTACCGAAATTTATGGATTTCTTGATGGGATAAGCCATTGTGTTCCTGCGAACTGTGGTTAGAGCTCTGTAGGATATCTTCTTGATTTTTTCCGGACTATTCTAGACAACCTTATCTATAAAAATCGATGAGGTATTTTGCAGAGCTACTAGTCGAAGCATGAGCAAAACCTCCTAATGGTCGTTATTTCATCGGACCCATTATATTATTCGAGGACACTGAAAAACTTGATTTCCCAATTAAATCCATCGAATGCAACAACATATTGAAAATAAAAAGAAATCAACCGCCAATATATAGTAGGTGGTTGATTTCTTTTTTCATTGAATAGGCTTTTTCAGTGCCCTTATACCATTCAGGAGGTTTTTTCATTTAGAAAAAAACAGATCGGGGTAGAAGTGGGGCCTGACCAAGATTTTTATTTGTCTCGAACTGTCCACGCAATTCTCTTAATTCTTATTTCTTAATTCTTAATTCTTTTGGGCGAGATATTTTCCCCTTGTTTGCTTAGCCGCCTCTACCATCACTTTCAATGCTTCAACTGTTTCCTCTACGCCCCTTGTCTTCAATCCACAGTCTGGATTGATCCAGAACAGCTTTGGATCCAGTACCTGAAGCGCTCGATCAATGCTTCGTTTCATCTCACTAAGCTCAGGAACGCGGGGACTGTGAATATCATACACACCAAGCCCAATTCCCCGTTCATACGTACTGTCTTCAAAAGCCTTAATTAGCTCGCCGTGGCTTCTCGATGTTTCAATCGAGATCACATCTGCGTCCAAAGCTTTAATCGAGCCAATGATTTCCTCAAATTCCGAATAGCACATATGCGTATGGATTTGCGTCTCATTCTCCACGGAGGAGGTTACCAATTTAAACGCATAGACTGCAGCTTTCAAATAACTGTCATGCAGTTCTTCCTTCAGTGGAAGACCCTCACGAAGTGCCGGCTCGTCGACCTGGATCACAAGTATGGCATTTCGTTCAAGCTCCTCTATTTCTTCTCGAAGCGCAAGTGCAATTTGATTCGCTACTTCAGTCTTTGTTCGATCATCCCGTACGAACGACCAGTTCACAATCGTGATCGGTCCTGTCAACATGCCTTTTACATGCTTATCTGTTAATGACTGAGCATAGATGGTTTCTTTTACCGTCATTGGCGTATTAAAAGAGACATCACCAAAAATCAACGGTGGCTTCACACAGCGCGAACCATAGGACTGAACCCATCCAAATTTCGTAAATTGAAACCCGTTTAATTTCTCACCAAAGTATTCCACCATATCAGTTCGCTCGAACTCACCATGCACAAGGACATCGAGACCAATCTCTTCCTGAATGTCAATCCATTTCTTAATTTCTTCTTTAATGTACGTCTCGTATGCAGCATCGCTTAGTTCACCCTTCCTCCATTGCAAACGCTGCTTGCGCACTTCCTTTGTCTGCGGAAAGCTTCCAATCGTTGTCGTTGGAAGGAACGGAATCTGTAACGACTTTTGCTGTAAGTCATGACGAACTTTAAACGGTGCTTTCCGTTTTGCTTCTCCGAGATTGTGAATCGTTTCCTGCACCTGCTTATTATTCCGCTGTGGAGAATGATTAAGTTCTTGAATAGCTTTTACACTTGACTTGATCTCCAATTGAATAGCCGATTCTCCCTTTTCGAGTCCCTGCGCAAGTAAAACGACTTCATCAAGCTTCTCATCAGCAAATGAAAGAGCGTTAAACAGCACATCTGGAATGTCCTTCTCACTCTTCACCGTAACAGGTACATGTAGCAAACTTGAAGACGGCTGAACAATAATACGACCTTTATCAACAGCTTGGGCTAGCTCATTCAATAGAGAAATTTTCTTATCAAGCTTCGATCGCCAAACATTACGTCCATCGATCAACCCTGCAACAAGAACCTTATCCTGTGGAAAACCTTTCTCTTTTACAGCCTTCAAATTCTCACTCCGGTCATGCACAAAATCAAGCCCAATTCCCTGAACAGGGAGTTTCGTCACTTCTTCATAATGGGTCACACTCTCGAAATACGTCTGAAGAAGCACGTTTACTTCTGGTGCCGCATTATGTAACGCCTCATACACCTCTTTATATAGGTTGACTACATCATCCGAAAGAGTCGTAACAAGTGCAGGTTCATCGAATTGCACCCACTGGACACCTTCCTCCCCCAGTTCATTCAGCACCTGTTCATATAGCGGAAGGAACTGATAAACCACATCGTTGAATTGCTCTTTAGCATATCCCTTCGATAAAAGAACAAAGCTGATCGGACCAATTAGCACTGGTTTCCCTTCAATACCAAGTTCCTGTTTCGCTTCCCTGTAATACTCAAGCGGGCGATTATGAACTAGAGAAGGTGTACTCTCATTTAGTTCAGGAACAATGTAGTGGTAATTCGTGTTATACCACTTTGTCATTTCAGCTGCCGGCGCTCCTTTTGTTCCCCGTGCGATATTAAAATACGTTTGAAGGGATACACCCCCACCATCATAGTCAAAGCGCGTTGGTACGATTCCAAACATTACCCCGGTATCAAGCACATGATCGTATAAGCTGAAATCGCCGACAGGAATAAGATCAATCCCCTTATCTCGTTGTTTTTTAAGGTACGAAAGCCTAAGCTGTTTTGACTCCTCTGTAAAAGTGTCTTCATCCAGTTTACCCGCCCAGAACTTTTCAAGAAGCTTCTTCCATTCACGTTTTTCTCCAATTCGAGGGTAACCAATGTTTGAACTCTTAAATGTCATTTTACTCTTCCTCTCGTCGTAATATTTTTGTGCGAATTTATGCTGAAAGCAATGTATCACATGATTCCTCACCTCCTCTATCGATCCGTAGAGTACAAGGGCAGTCATGAGGCAGGTCTCCTGGCTCAGGTTCAACGCTTCTTCCCCCTTCCCGTTACGTAAGAGTGGTTAGTAAGTCGCTCCCCCTCACAGTGGCGGGACCGCGCCGGTCTTTCACCGGTCTTCCCTTTTAAGCTGTGACCATCTGTCACAACACCTCATGCTGGAATGATTTTGTTTTCAAAATAGGATAGATATCAAATTGAAAAAACTTAGTTTATCGCCATGACCATTATGGCGAAACTCTTAATTTTTCTTAATCTTTAGTCCTTTAATAAAGTTAAAGCTTTCTTAAAAACAAAAAAACTCTTCCTTAGTAAAAAGGAAGAGTTTTACACGAACTCCTCCTCATCTCCCAGACGTTAATCTGCAGGAATTGGCACCGTTTCAAGCATATACTTGATGGTTGCCGGGCTTCATCGGGCCTGTCCCTCTGCCTCTCTCGATAAGGAATTCTATTAAACTAATACACATTATACATGAGTAAACGGAAATGAAAAGTCTTTTTTCTGAAAAGTTGGTAAATTATCACAAATCATCAGAAGTGTCCGAAACTAGTGAAAAAGTCTATTCAATGAAAGAGAAGATACAGGTTCGTTTAATACATCATGTGGTATTTTCGACCCTACTATCTTTTTCAAAACATAATACTTTTAAATCAGAGCAACACGTAATCAACCCATTTTGAGTAAAATATTCAAATTTGTCATAAGCTTCATGAGATGCAACAAATACGTGGTGCTTTTCCTCCCATACCTATCATTTTTATTTCACCATTTATACCCTTCTTTCCACTAGAATCGGTTTTCAATAACAGATTGGGGCAACTCATCCGTCTGATCCGGTATACACATACGTATCAGATATATACCCTTCTCCAATATAATTCTACAGATCACTCGTTCCATATTTGCCTATAACAGTCTCTCCATGTTTCTAACAAGAGTTCGTAACCGTTTGTCCATCTACAATTGACTCAACAATTCCGTAATTGGTTCCAGGTCCGGATCGAATATTGAATGAAACAGCGCAGCCTACATTGATAAAACAATACAATACCACCATACTCTTGCAGGACTCTTCTTTAAAAACCCACACAATAATTCCGAATTAAAAAGGTGTACTTCCAATAGCTATAACACCTTGTTTCAGTGGGGTTACACTCTGAGCGTTAGGTAGTATTCCCTTATTAATTTTTGTTCTTCTATTAGGAAGGTTAAATTTAAAAAATGGGCAATAAAGGAAAATTCACTCAATTCTTTAAACATGGTCTGTTATCAACCATTCTTTTTCTCTGCCGTAACGTTGACTGGTATTAAATATTCCTATTCCCCCTCTGAATATATTCATACTAACCTTTTATAACCAAAGTGATATAGATGAATTGACTCTTTGGAAAATTTTGATAAGTTATTTGGAACGGTATCGAGCACGACGAAAACGCTATTATCCTCTTCTAGAACCATCAATTCATAAACCGATTTTTAATCGTCACGTTCATGGCGATGAGGTTTATGTTCCTTTAAATCTTGGACAAATTTGGAATCAAACAGACCACTAGCATATAAAAAAATGAAGAAAGATAGCTGAATGTAGTAATAATAGAATCCAGGCGGATGTTTTCAAGTTCGTTCATCTAAAAGCCCCACGCTTCAATTTGAAGCATGGGGCTTTTAGATGAGATTTGTTTGGATATTAAATCATTATTTCATAATGAAAAAATGATTATCACCATTTGATGACGATTGGGAGGTGACCGATTTCATTTGCCGAAAGGGTCGCAATCAAAATAACAATTATAAATATAGATGAAAAGACCGCAGTAACCAATAGGAAACTTCTTATTATTGGATTTTTTATCTTAAACAATTTCAAAGTTATCACCCATGTTAGAGTCCCTCCATTAATTCAAATAATACATATTCATGAGATGAATAAAATGGATATTTTTTCATTTCATGAAAACCCGATAACGCGACCGAACCCACTTCCGGCAAAGCTTTTTTTCAATTACTCGTGAAACAAAAGAGGAGACTGGTTTAGAAATTGAGGCAGATGTCCTTTAGCGAAACCATTATAAAACTTTGTCTAATTTGAACATGAGTGAGAGACTATAGAAAAATAAACCAAAAGCTGACGAAGCGAAGCCTGATACATCAATGTCTTCCCATTTGAATTTCCACTTATTCTTTTTTACTATGATTCTTTGCATCAGCTCCTTTTTTGGCAGTTCATTCGTCTCAATAAAAATTCTAACCATAGAATTCTAATTACAGGTACGGTTCTTTTAGTTTTGCACCTTTTCATTAGAGGTGGGAAATTATCTTGAGGATAAATGATGTTTGAATAATGAAAAATAACTATATCCAACTTAGGTATCGTCATGGAAATACGGTTTTGCAGTGTTTAAACAGTTTTGTTGTTTAAAAATCTAATTTCTCAATAATAGAATAGAGAAATTAGATTTTTTTTGGTTGCTCTATTAAAGTTCCGATGATAACGGAACAAAGGTCGTGATCCAATATACTTGAATTACGCCCCATTGCGGTATAGGTGCTTTTTACAATGTAGTAATAATTGGTCCTTCATTTGTAAGAATAAGAGTGTGTTCGTATTGAGCCACAAAACTTTCATTGGTTAGGAAGGTCCATCCATCTTCGGATTGGAAAACTTCCTCTTCAAATGTAGAGATCATAGGCTCAAAGGCAATTACCGCACCATCTTTTAAGATTTCATCATCCCAACTAGCGAAATAATTAAAAATATGTTTAGGTTCTTCATGAAGCGAACGTCCAATACCGTGCCCAGTAAGATTTTTTATAACTGTTAAGCCATGGCGTTTCGCTACATTGTGGGCAGCCTTTCCGAGAGCACTTTTTTTTGAACCTGGCTTTGCCTGCTTAAGTCCAGCATGGAATGCCTCTTTAGAAACGTCACATATTTTTTGTAATGCCGCGTCTCCTTTCCCTACGACAAATGAAATTCCAGTATCGGCGTAATATCCGTTTTTTGAACCTGAAACGTCTATATTCACTAAATCTCCTTCATGGATGACCCGTTTTCTCTTCGGAATCCCATGCGCCACTTCATTATTTATACTAATACACGTATACCCAGGAAAATCGTATTCTCTTTTTGGCGCAGATTGAGCTTGTGCCTTTTCAAACATCTCTCTTGCAATTTCATCGAGTTCTTTTGTCGTAATTCCGGGCTTCGTACTATGGACCAATTCATCACGAATCGCTCCACAAATTTCACCAATTATTTTCAATCCATCAAAATCCTTTTTAGTTTTTGCAACCATTGATTTCCCCACTTTTTAATGTATTTTATGATTAGTATTCCATTTAGTTTCTAGCATAAACTGAACAGGTTTTTCTTCAACAATCTCTGGCCCTTCTATGGATTGAATATGACAACCTCTTTTTCCGTTAAACTGCCCTGTTATTAACTTAAACAAAAAGGAGCGTATTCCTTTTTAGATTAAAGCTCCGAAAATGTTGAAGACTCGATTCCGAGAGATTCTGACACAAATATTAAACTAGCGTATCCGTTAGCTAAAGAAAAATCACAAAACATAAAGAAATAATTGCTGCTATCTTTGCATCCTTCCTG
>NZ_JBEWYW010000018.1:0-45059 GCF_041366475.1 Pseudalkalibacillus sp. JSM 102089 | reverse complement strand
CCGCCAGCGTTCGTCCTGAGCCAGGATCAAACTCTCCGATAGAAAGCTTAATCTAGCTTTAAAACAATGTTTTGTTTCCGTAGAAACAACTACTTACATGGCGTTTCGTTCAGTTTTCAAAGATCGATTCGTTTCTTTCGTTGTCGTTTTCAGCGACCCAACTAATATATCATGTTGTTTCGTTTAATGTCAACAACTAATTTGAAATGTTTTTTTAGTGTTACCTACTTGTTTTAGCGGCACCGTTATTCATAATACATGAAGTGCGAAATGATGTCAATCACTTTTTTCATGCGTTTGTTGTTGTTTTCTTAACAACGTTCTCTACTTTATCAGTAAAGAATGATATGGTCAATAGTATTTTTCAAATTAATTAAATCAATATGACATAGCTTGTTTAGAAAGTCACATTAATATTGGCAAGTATTCACGTCTAAAGAATCCCCTATAATGAAGCTTTTTTTTACGGAGATTTAAAAGCACTATATTCAAGGTTAAACAAACGTTTAATTAACCTTTTAACTAACAAAATGAATTTCCTCACCTCGTTCTACTTAAGCAACAAAAAGTACTCTCTCACTTCGGTTACGAAACTTGATCTCACCTTAATAATGGAACAAACCGGAGAGTATCGCTATATAAAAAAAGCAGCCGATTTCTCGACTGCTTCAAAACGAACTATGCTAAAAACACGAAATATGCGATAAATACAAAGAACAAACCATACATGATTGGATGAATATTCTTCCCCTCACCTTTTACGACCATAGTGATCGGGTACATTACAAATCCTAACGCAATCCCTGTTGCAATACTGTATGTTAATGGCATTGCAACAATCGTTAAGAATGCTGGAACCGCAATCTCAAATCGTTTCCACTCAATGTTACCGAGTACGCTCACCATCAGGACACCGACTATAATCAAGACTGGCGCTGTAACTGAAGGTGTGACCACTGCTAGTAACGGAGAGAAGAATAGTGCTAACAAGAAAAATCCTGCTGTTACAACAGATGTAAAACCAGTTCGACCACCTGCCGCTACTCCTGATGAAGATTCAATGTAGGCTGTAGTTGTTGACGTACCAAGTACAGCGCCAAGAACAGTTGCGGATGAATCAGCAAACAATGCTTTCCCTGCTCTTGGAAGTTTGTTGTCTTTCATTATGCCTGCCTGCGTCGCAACAGCTATTAAAGTACCCGCTGTGTCGAAGAAATCGACGAATAAGAACGTGAGAACAACGACAAGCATGTCAATTGTAAACAAATCATCAAGGTGACCCAAAGCAACGCCGAAAGTTGGTTCAAGACTTGGTACGCTACCCACAACCCCGCTTGGAATCGGCACCTGGTTAAAGATCATACCTACGATGGCTGTAATCACCATTCCGTAGAAAATACCGCCAGTTACGTTACGAACCATTAAGATAACAGTAATAATTAATCCGAAGACTGCAAGTAACGTCGGCCCGGCGAGAAGATTACCTAGTTGAACAAGTGTAGAATCATTGTTTTGAACAATTCCTGCGCTTTGAAGACCGATAAATGCTATAAAAAGTCCAATCCCGCTCGCTGCCGCGTATTTTAATTCCATCGGAATCGCGTTGATGATCATTTCTCTAATTTTAAAAATGGTAATAATAATAAAGATAATTCCTGAAACAAGTACCCCCGCAAGTGCTGTTTCCCACGGTACGCCCATAACGGTGACAACAGAATAGGTGAAGAACGCATTCAATCCCATTCCTGGCGCCAGAGCGATTGGATATCCCGCTAGAACACCCATAATTAATGTACCGAGCGCAGCAGCAAGTGCTGTAGCAGTAAAGACAGCTCCTTGATCCATTCCTGCATCGGCCAAAACAGCCGGATTCACAAATAGAATGTAAGCCATTGATAAGAACGTCGTTAATCCAGCAATAGTTTCTTTTCTATATGTTGTATTATGCTCATGAAAACGAAAAAAACGATCCATTTCTTTAAGTCCCCCTTATTCCCCTTCATCCATCTTTCTAACGGTTAGTAACCTTTCTTTTTTTATTCTTGATTCATTTAGGTTAACTATTCATAAAAAGAAAAAAGCTCCGGGTTCTCTACCCGGAGCGGACTAATAGGAAAAGAGAAGGTTCTCCACGAGTCGCTACATGAGCAAGACGTTTCAATACTTTCCCTATTTCCTTCGTAGTCAGGTTATTTACGGTAACCTGGTAGAGACTTTCGGGCCTTATTCCCGATGTTATACGATGGATGGTCGTTCTATTTATTTACTTTTGTAGTGTATCAGCTTTCTCACAAGCCGTCAACACAAAACACGAACATTTTATCTATTTATTTATATTTTGTTCGTGTTTATTCCCACTCAATTGTAGCGGGCGGCTTAGAAGTAATGTCATACACAACGCGGTTAACGTGATCCACTTCGTTAACAATTCTTGTAGAGATAATCTCAAGAACTTCAAATGGGATACGCGCCCAGTCAGATGTCATGCCATCGATTGATGTTACAGCACGAACACCAATTGTGTAGTCATACGTTCTTGCATCACCCATAACACCAACACTACGGAAATCAGGAAGCGCCGTGAAATATTGCCAGATATCACGATCAAGGCCTGCTTTTTTAAT
The DNA here is from genome assembly GCF_041366475.1 of Pseudalkalibacillus sp. JSM 102089. Classification (NCBI taxonomy): domain Bacteria; kingdom Bacillati; phylum Bacillota; class Bacilli; order Caryophanales; family Fictibacillaceae; genus Pseudalkalibacillus; species Pseudalkalibacillus sp. JSM 102089. The sequence goes on along the minus strand of NZ_JBEWYW010000018.1, from coordinate 42,435 downwards.
TTCGTCACGAAGAATCGCGTCAGATTCACGTACAACTTTTAACTTTTCTTCTGTCACTTCTCCGATTACACGGATACCAAGACCCGGTCCCGGGAACGGCTGTCTCCATACAATTTCGTCTGGAAGACCAAGCTCTGTACCTACTTTACGAACTTCATCTTTGAAAAGCATATTTAAGGGCTCAATCAAATCGAGCTTCATATCTTCAGGCAGTCCGCCTACGTTGTGGTGGGACTTGATGGTTTGAGCAGTCGCCGTTCCACTCTCAACGATATCTGTGTAAAGTGTTCCTTGTGCTAAGAAGGACATGTCTTCAAGCTTTTCAGACTCTTCCTCAAACACATAGATAAACTCGTTACCTATGATTTTTCGTTTCTTCTCTGGATCGGTTACGCCTTTGAGCTTTGTAAGGAATCGATCAGCTGCGTCAATTTTGATCAAGTTCATATCGAAGCCTTCACCAAATGTTTTCATTACGCTGTCTGCTTCGCCTTTGCGAAGAAGACCATGATCGACAAACATACATGTTAGCTGGTCACCAATAGCTCTATGAATAAGGGCAGCAACTACAGAAGAGTCAACTCCACCACTAAGAGCGCATAGAACTTTTTTATGACCAACAGCTTCACGGATTTCATTAATTTGTTCATCGATGAAGTTTTCCATTGACCAGTTACCATCACACTCACACACTTTATAAACAAAGTTTTTCAATAGTTCATTTCCGTGCTCAGTATGACGAACTTCCGGGTGGAACTGAACGCCATATAGGTGGCGAGAAGCATCGCTCATTGCCGCAACTGGGCAAGATGGGTTTGTTGCAGCCACTTCAAATCCTTCAGGTGGAGCTTTAACAAGATCACCGTGACTCATCCATACAGATTGTTCTTCTGGTAGACCATCATATAATGGGGATTTATCCTTGATTGTCAGCATCGCTTTACCATACTCACGGTGTTTCGCCGCTTCTACACTTCCACCAAAGTGATGTGTCATCAGCTGCATGCCGTAACAGATGCCAAGAACCGGAATGCCAAGCTCGAAAATTTCTTCATCGCAGCGCGGCGCGCCTTCACCATATACGCTGTTCGGTCCACCTGAGAAGATGATCCCCTTTGGATTAATTTTCTTTACTTCTTCAGCAGTAATCGTGTTCGGGTGCAATTCACTAAACACACCAAGGTCACGAATACGTCTAGCAATTAGTTGATTGTACTGTCCACCGAAATCGAGGACAATAATGGATTCCTGTTCTTCTAACATCTAATTCCCTCACTTCTATTTAGTCTCTAGTAGCATTGCCGAAATCGAATCGAAAAAAAGAGGATTAACAAGCTTTTCGATCTCTTTCATCCAAGGTCATATAAAAAAAGCCAGAACCCTGCCATGGTACAAAGGCAGAATCCTGGCTTATACTAGGAGTATCTGCCTTCATAGTCAGATCATTTACGGTGATCCGGTAGAGACTTCTGGGCCTTATTCCCAGGGATATACGAAGGTTACAACTTGTTGTTCAAACTATGGATTCATTCTATCAACCGTCTATACAGCGGTCAAGATTGCATCTTTTTAATTAAATTTTCCCATAATTCCTTCATTTCATCCCAACCATCACTGTTCGCTTTTCCACGATAGTAATTTTCTTCATAGCGACGTGTTAATTCCTTCATATCCTCTGTTTGAAGCTTGCTGTCAACTTGAACAGCATATTCCCGCAAAGTCTGATCTTTCCCACGCTTAATGCCATGTAATTCTAGCAACCATAGCAGTCGAAAATACGCTTCAGATAACACCTTTCCGTCATCTCGTCTCTTATATCTTGAAATAACCAATCTCTTCAACCATTTCTTATAATTCTTAAATACGACGTATCCAAGTAACAATAGAATAAGCACAAGCACAACGGTATACCACACTGTCCATTCAAACGATACAGATGATGAACCTGATGATGCCTGTTCCTCTGGTGTTTGTTCCTGCTGCTGCGCCTGCTCTTCTTCAGTTTGTGCAGGATCAGGTGCTTCAGAATTTGTCGCTTCATCATCACTATAATCGCTAACAAAATCAGCCTGGTTAGTGAATCCTCGAGTTGGTTCAAAAGGAACCCAACCGACACCCGGGAAGTATGCCTCAACCCACGAGTGTGCGTTGTTATTTGTTACTTCATACTCTCGATAGTCTCCAGCAGTTGCCACAAATTCTCCCTCGGTAAATCCTTTGACCCATCTTGCCGGAATCCCGAGACTTCTTAAAAGAACGGTCATCGAACTAGAGAAATTATCGCAATAACCTAGCTGCGTTTCGAAAAGAAATTGATCGACATAATCATCATTCTCCCCAGGAACGGCAACGTCCGTTGTTTCATATACAAAACCATTCCCTACGAAGTAATTTTCGATCGCTCTCGCTTTATCATAAGAATTCTCTTCTTCTACCGTAATCTCTTCAGCAAGATCACTGACTCTCTCAGGAAGAGTCTCCGGTAATTGAAGGTACGTATTTGCCAACCGATCTGGATAATTAACTGGTGCTTCTCGTAACATCTTTTCAGAAAAGGTAGGGGATTCGTAATCTAAATTATAATTATCAAGCACAATAGACTCGCCAAGATTTTGTGTAAACACTTTTCCAGTCAGAGGGTTTTCAAGTAGTTGAACTTCTGTGCCCGTTTCGATGTTTGTTACTTGTCCTGGATGGACAATAAAATCAAATTTCTCATTCCCAGTCATATTCATCTTCATATCAAAGGCTTCTAACTCAACACCATCTTCAAATAATGTTTCTGTGCTACCTTCAAAAATAACTCGATCCTGCACGGAAGATTCCCAGCCTTTACCGGTATACACATCTTTCGTTTCAACCCGCCAGTACCCTCTATCTTTAATTTGTGCAGTAAAGACAGCAGTATCGTCCATGACGAAAGGGCCGCCAAGTTGTGAGTCATCTTCTCCGTATCCAATCTTACTAATTCCGTTGCCATTTCTTCCTTCTCCGTCACCATCTCCAGTCGTTTTCTTCAGGAAAGGTACCGGATCCGGCCATTGCGGCTCAGCCTTCGGAGCGATATAACCGACTATAGAAGAAAAAGCAATAACAACAACTAGTGGCATAAGCCAATAGACAGGGAAGCGACCTTTTGAAAAAATAACTCCCTCTTGTTCTTGAATTCGCAGAATTTGAAGGAGACCTAGTAACACAAAACCAATGATCACAATACGAATAATCGCATTATCCGCTTGATAAGTTGTAAACGTATCAATAACCGAAATGTAAACGATCGTCACTAATAGAAATAAAAAAATCCGTCTTGTTTGAATTAACCAGTATTGCATTAAATAGCTTATAAGCCAAAGCAATATGAAAAACAAGAAGGTTCGAAATACATTTGACAAACGATCAAAACTACCATCAAATAGAAAATCGACGTTCTGTGAAAAGTCTGATAGAAAGTAATCTATCCACAGAGATTCAAAGAACGGTCCCGGAAAAAACATGGCATGTAGAGCATATATTAGCGCCACTCCTTTAATCGGGAAAGATAGCCAAAAAGGTAGCTGAAAATAAGAAAGCAAAAATAAAAATGCCGTAAATAGAATGAAAATTTCTGTTTGACCTGTATCTGAAATGATCGAAAGAGGTCGTAGCCATTCCCAGAACAGAAGAAAACCCAATCCATAGAGGAGAAGCGCGTAAAGCCAGTCTGTTTTTTCATTACCTTGTTGCACGCTTCCCACCCCCTTTTAATTCTTCATTAAACGATTCTCCCGCAATCACGTGTGCTTTAACACCGAATTGAGTAAGCTGACTAAGCTCAGCCTGTTGCGCTAACGTAATGTGCTCAGTAACATAAAAGAATTCCACTTGAACCTTTCGTGCAACAAGCTCTTTTAATGTAGAAGTGAATGCCCCATCAAGCGAAGGACTAATGATCATAACACCTGTTCCAGCAGGGAAATGATGAGCCTCTCTTTTAACAACTGTATCAAACGTTGTCATCCCATTAGCTTGTACTCGTGCGAGATGATGAAATACTCTCCTTCGTTGTGCTCTTCCACCATTAATATTCAGAACAGAATGATCTTTTCCTGAGGAAACAAGGCCGATCATCGCATTCTGCTTTAAAGCAGCGTTCGTCACAGAAGCAGCTAGTCTTACACCCTTCTCGAATAAAGGCGAATCTACACGACCATAGTGATCGGTCTCTCGATCGAGGAAGATCATATAATCCTGGCTAATTTGTTGTTCAAATTGCTTGGTTAATAGTTTCGAACCTCGCGCGGTTGCTTTCCAATCAATCCATGACAATTTATCTCCTGGTACATAATCTCGAACACTAACTGCCGTAGAATAATCTAAATCTGCTTTACGTGGAGAAGGTCTCGTCCCAGAGAGCTGCTGATTATAGGGAGACCATGATATTTCTTGATATTGCGGTAGAACATAAACCGCTTGATCGTTCTCTATCATATTCTCATGTTGGACGAATCCAAAGAGGTCCCCCGTTCGACAGCGTAGTTTCTTAAAATGGTATTCTCCTCTCGGAATTGGCTTGATGGTATAGCGATAAGTTAACTCTCTTTTGAACATAGGTAGCAGCAAGGCAAGTGATCGTTTTTGATACCTTGAGGAAGCTTCTTTAGCAAACGGAGCTAACCGATCTGGAAGCATATCTTCAACAACTAAATAAAAAAGAGGAAAGTGACTTTTCCGCTCTATCTGAATCGTAACAGTTAACTCCTGTCCATCCGTTAATTCAGAATGACTGATCGATCGCGTCATCTTGATTGCGCTCAAGGGATAGAAAATAAGAAGGATAGAATAGATAACGAAAGGTAAAAAACTATAGAACAAGAACCAGCTCACAAAACCTCCCTGAAACATCGCATACGAAAAAGTAATCAGGAAAAGCAGTGCTAAAAAGAAAAACTTTAACACTCTGTTATTCGCTAGCTTCTCTCTCATTTCACTTTCTCTTCCTTTTGAATAGGAACTCTTACACGATGAAGAATCTCCTTAATAATCTCCTCAGGCTTCTGTCCTTCAAACGCAGCCTCAGATTTAAGAATGATGCGATGGGATAATACAAAAGGAGCTAAGAATTTCACATCGTCAGGTAGTACATAATCGCGATTGCGCATGAACGCATATGCCTGACACGCTTTCATTAGTGAGAGTGACCCGCGTGGACTAGCTCCAAGATAAATGGATGAGTTATTTCTCGTTCTACTCACGATATCGATAATGTACTGTTTTACAGACCCTTCAACAAACACAGCTTTCACCTTTTTCTGCATCTCAAGAAGGTCTTCTAGCTCAAGGGCCGTCCCAATCGAGTCAATTGGATGCGCGTGTTCCGTACGATTCAATACTTCAAGTTCTTCTTCAGGAGATGGATAGCCCATACGTAACTTCAATAAAAAGCGATCAAGCTGAGCTTCCGGCAGAGGATACGTTCCCTCATATTCGATCGGATTCTGAGTCGCCATAACAAAAAACGGCTGTGGAAGAATGTGCGTTTCTCCATCAACCGTTACATTCCCCTCTTCCATTCCTTCTAGAAGAGCCGACTGTGTTTTAGGTGACGTTCGGTTAATTTCATCTGCTAAAATAATATTGCCTAATAACGGCCCCTTACGAAATTCGAATTTCATCTCACGTTGATTAAAAATGGATACCCCTGTTAAATCAGACGGAAGTAAGTCTGGTGTGAATTGTATTCGATTAAACTTTGCACCTACTGATTTTGCAAGAGCACGAACCATCATCGTTTTCCCAACACCCGGCACATCCTCCAGAAGGACATGACTTCCAGCAAGCAGGGCAACCAGGCTTAATTCTGTTACATCTCGCTTACCAACCATCACCTTCTCAATATTTTCAATCACTTGTTTGACAGCCGGGTGGTACGCATCAAATTGGTACGATGAACTCATAGCTGATTCCTCCAATAGTCACTCTCAAAATTTTTATTTTAAAAACAGGCCTCTTTACCTATCAATTTTCCAACAAATTAGCAAGAGTAAATGTCTGAATACTCATAACCTTATTGTAACAAAAAATACTTTAGGCACGTTAATAAGAAGCGAGTTTTCCTATAATTTCATTATTGATCCAAATAAAGATATGACTAGCTACATCGCAAATCGTTTCATACTGGATGAAAAAGGGAATACAATTTTCAGATGAAAACACCAAAAGAATCCTGAATCTTCAAACCATTACAATGAGGTGAGTACATAAGATTACGCTATGCCTCTCGTCCCACTCGTCTAAAACGAAAAGGAGGAAATTAAATGGTAGGTAATCGCGGTGTCGTTTATACAGGTGCAGGTCGTGTAGAAGTTCAGGATATTAGCTATCCGGATTTAGTTCTTCGTGAGGGTCCAGGCGTTCCCAAGAGTAATGTCGGCCGTAAATGTGAACATGGAGTAATCTTGAAGAATATCGTGACGAATATATGCGGGAGCGATCAGCATATGGTGCGCGGTCGCACAACTGCTCCTTCTGGTTTAGTTCTCGGCCATGAAATTACCGGAGAAGTGATTGAGGTTGGACGAGATGTTGAATTCATTAAAAAAGGAGATATTGTCTCTGTTCCATTCAATGTTGCTTGCGGTCGATGCAAAATGTGTAAGCGTCAGGACACTCATATTTGTCAAAACGTAAACCCTGAACGTCCGGGCGCAGCTTACGGATACGTTGATATGGGCGGCTGGGTTGGTGGCCAGTCCGAATATGTGATGGTTCCTTATGCAGACTTTCAATTACTAGCCTTTCCCGATAAAGAGAAAGCGATGGAGAAAATCCTCGACTTAACGATGCTATCGGATATTTTTCCTACCGGCTACCACGGAGCGATTAGTGCAGGAGTAACGACAGGGTCCACTGTGTATGTCGCTGGAGCAGGACCAGTTGGACTCGCTGCAGCCCATTCTGCTCAGTTGCTTGGTGCTGCTGTTGTGATCGTTGGCGATTTAAAAGAAGAACGTCTCGCTCAAGCACGGAGTTTCGGGTGTGAAACGATTAATCTAAAAGAACACAGCGATCCCGGCGAACAAATCGAACAAATACTCGGTTTACCTGAAGTGGATTGTGCGATCGATGCAGTTGGTTTCGAAGCTTATGGTCATGGAACAGATAACGAAGAGCAGCCGGCAATTGTGCTAAATACGATGATGGATGTTGTAGAAGCTGGAGGAAAGATGGGGATCCCAGGGTTATATGTAACAGAGGACCCAGGAGCAGATGACAAAGATGCTAAGCAAGGCTCACTTAAAGTAAGATTTGGACTTGGCTGGTCAAAAGCCCACCATTTTGTTACAGGACAAACACCTGTCATGCAGTATCACCGTCAATTAATGATGGCGATTTTAAATGGAAAAGCGGATATCGCTAAAGCTGTAAATGCAACCGTTATCAGTCTCGATGAAGCACCTCAAGGGTATAACGAATTTGATAGTGGTGTATCAAAAAAGTTCGTCATTGATCCACATGGGATGTTAAGAAGGTAAAATCAAAAAGAAGCCAATCCTAATCGCTAGGATTGACTTCTTTTTTTAAGTTATATACTACTAATACGAAGCCAATAAATCCGGAAGGTGGTTTAAATGTCAGTTATTCTTAGACGAATTTATGGAGAAGAACACCCGCTTGAAGGAAATCGTATTCTGATTGACCGCGTATGGCCGAGAGGCATTTCAAAAGAAAAAGCCAAATTAAATGAATGGATGAAGGAAATCTCACCAAGCCCTTCGTTACGAAAATGGTTTGATCATGATCCTGATAAGTTTGAAGACTTTAAGAAAGCATATCAAGAAGAAATCAATGGAAGTAAGACGGCACAGACAAAATTACAAGAACTAAAGAAAATGGCTACAAACGAAAGACTCGTTCTTTTATTTGGCGCAAAGGACATGGAGCATAATCACGCGGTAGTGTTAAAAGAAATGATTGAGGGTTGAACAAGGATTTTCACTTATTCCACTAAAAAAAGAGAGGATCTAATCCTCTCTTCCTTCATTCTATTCCATCATACTAGCTCACGATCCCAGTGACGATGTGTTGCAATAGCTTCACTGAATTCTTTCACGAATGTATTCATATCTTTACCAATGACTACTCCTGGTTGACCTACAAAGTCGTTATTCTCTAGCCACTTCATCCCTTCATGCGTTCCACCGATCGGTTTAAAGTGTGAGAATGCTTCATTGATAAAGTAATTAGCGGATTGATAGAAGCCTTTGCTTTCCTGATTTCCACCAACCGCATAAATAGCATCAAATAAAACGGATTCGCTTGTAAGGAACGTATGATCAATTTCAGCCTCGGCTCCGTCAGTGGCTTTTTTTACACCACGCTTGTCACTAATGAGCTCAGGCTTAATGCCTTTTTCTTTAAGCTCATTAAGCACTTGTATGAGTTCTTCTCCATTAAATCCATCGTCTACAATGACACCTACTTTTCTAGTATCCGCCGTAAACGTTGTATTTAGTTGGCTAAGCGCAGGTGATTTCTTCGTGATATTTGATCCACCTTTTGTAGGTTCTTTAGCTCCAACATTCTGAGCAACGGTTTGAGCAAGGTCAAGATTGATATTCGAAAGCATATCGACCACTTGTTGCTGAACTGACTTACTCTTTAGCTTGCCGAGCTCAAAGCTAAAGGCATTCTTGATATGTTCTTTCTCCACATCACTCATGCTGTTATAGAAAAGAACCGCTTGAGAGAAATGATCTTTAAAACTTTCACTGCGTGCGCGAACCTTATGGCCTTCTACTTTCTCCTGATAATGAACATAGCCACCCTCTTCTTCTGTAGCTGGTTCTGGCTGATTGTCTGCAAGAGAATTTTTGTGATAGCTTACTTGACCTTTGTTAATTGTTTGACGCATAAAGCCATCACGCTGATTGTTAAAGAATGGGCAAACAGGTCGATTAATCGGTAATTCATGATAATTCGCACTTCCGAAACGGTTGATTTGTGTGTCTGTATAAGAGAACAAACGCCCTTGAAGTAGCGGGTCATTGGAAAAGTCGATGCCTTTTACGACATTACCAGGATGAAAAGCAACCTGTTCGTTTTCAGCAAATACGTTCTCGACATTTCGGTTTAAAGTCATTTTCCCAACGATTTTAACAGGGATATCTTCTTCTGGCCAAATCTTAGTTGGATCAAGAACATCAAAGTCAAAGTTAAATTCATCTTCTTCTTTGATAATTTGCACGCCTAATTCCCACTCAGGATAGTCGCCATTTTCAATGGACTCATATAAATCGCCGCGGTGGAAATCAGCATCTTTACCTGAGAGCTTCTGGGCTTCATCCCATACGAGTGAATGGACCCCCAACTTTGGTTTCCAGTGGAACTTAATAAACCGCGCTTCTCCTTTTGCATTTACAAAACGGAAAGTATGAACGCCAAAGCCTTCCATCATGCGAAAACTTCGAGGAATCGCTCTGTCTGACATCGCCCACAATGCCATGTGCGCTGACTCCTGATTATTTGCAATAAAGTCCCAGAACGTATCATGAGCAGAGGCAGCTTGCGGCATACCGTTATGAGGTTCAGGTTTGACCGCATGAATTAAGTCAGGGAATTTAATGGCATCTTGAATGAAAAAGACTGGCATGTTATTCCCAACTAAATCGTAGTTCCCTTCATCTGTATAGAAACGCGTTGAGAATCCTCTAACATCTCGAACCGTTTCAGAAGAACCTTTTGAACCTGCCACCGTTGAAAACCGAACAAATACTGGCGTTTTTCTAGAAGGATCTTTTAAGAATTCAGCATCTGTATACTCTTCCAATGAATCATATACTTCAAATTCACCGTGAGCGGAAAATCCTCTTGCGTGTACGACACGTTCAGGGATACGCTCATGGTCGAAATGCGTCATTTTTTCTCTGAAATGAAAATCTTCCATCAATGTCGGTCCGCGTTCACCGGCTTTAAGGGAAAATTCATCTTCCGAAACTTTCAAGCCCTGATTTGTCGTCATTTTCCCTTTATCATTTGTGCTATATTGTTCTAGTTGTTCTTTTTTCTTATTATCTTCACTCACAGTAATACCTCCCGCTAATATATGTAAATTCTTATATAAGAAGGTTCCCCGAATAAAGTAAGATCAAACCATATTTTAGATTATTAGATATTCATTACTATGCTCGATTATTCAATCTGGTTGGTCTATGAAACCATCATCGCATTAATCTACATTTCTCAATTCGTGATATTTCATATAGACGAAGCAAGCATACAAAACAACTAGAAACGCACCGCCTGACATGATATGTTGAATGCCAATTCCTGCTGAGAGAAGAAGGGAAGTCATCGCATAGCTAACAGGAATAAGCCCCATTGAAGCTAAAGACAGCAAACCCATTACTCGCCCTAGCACATTCTCTGGAATCAATGACTGAATTGCAGAAAATAAAGGGATGTTACTTCCAGAGAGACACGCTCCAAAAATAACGAGCATGACAATACTCATCCACAGCTCTGTTGAGAAACTCAGACCTATAAAAGCACAACCAGAAACGATTAACGCAAGCAAAGCTACTTTTCCTCGTCCTTTCGTTAGATTAAGGATACCGATTACTACTGCCCCAATTAACATTCCAATCGCCGCCCCGGCTTCCATTAAACTGAAAGCAAATGCATCTCCATTTAAGACTGTTTTCACAAAAAGAGGTAGCCCCATGGAAAGTGGTCCAACGAGAAATAGATTCATAAAGACCGTTGTTAGTACAACTACTACCAGAATCCTAGACTCTTTCACATAGAGAAGACCTTCTTTAAAAGTTTCAATAAAAGTTTGGTCTTGATTATCCTGTCCTGCTTCTTGTTTTGGGATTTTCATCAAATAAATCAATACGCTTCCAAGAAAAAGCATTAGCGCTGTTACAGCGAAGACGAATTCATAGCTTCCAAAAGCAATAAGTAATCCTGCGAGCATAGGTGCAATAATAAACGATGCCTGATTGGTCATTTGAATAATTGAATTGCCTCGAGTCAGATTTTCTTTTCGAATAATCGATGGGATCACAGCGCTCTCTGCTGCCCAGAAAAAAGCATCCAGAATCCCAAAGAAGAAGGCAACTCCGACAAATGTCCAAAGAGTGATATCTCCAAATATAAACCAGAGCACTAAACCACCAAGAAGGACCCCTCTTGAAAAATCAGATAAGAACATGATCTTCGTCTTACTCATACGATCCGCTACTGTTCCACTTATCACCATAAATACTAGTCTTGGAATACTTGAAGCAATGTAAATGAGTCCGAGTGAAGCTTCAAGATTTAAAACATTCACCACGTACCAGCTCTCAGCAAAAAGAAAGAAGGAAATGCCAAAGCTTGATAAAAACGCTGCAGCCCATAAAAGAAGGAAATTTTCATTTTTAAATATGGAGTCAATCTTATCTGATTTTACATCCGGCATTCTTTCCATAACATTTTCTTTCATCGCCATTACTAACACCCCTGCTGTTTTGATACTTTAAGTGTATCGAATCATAGAAATCTAGACGATGACCCTCAGTTTGATAAGTACTCCGTCTTAAGACTGATTTAGAAAAAAATTCCTTTTGGAACAAAACAAAAAGCATTCTCTTGGCTCATCACCAAGAGAATGCTTTTGAACTTCAATCCGGAAATACCGGACGGAAGGGGAGCATGAATTACATCATGCCGCCCATATTTCCGTAGATTAGAAACATGGTTCACTCTATTGCACGATTGTTGATTAAAGTGCGTCATTTAGGCGTTTTGATATAAGTTGAACTGTAACATCTTTAATGCTAATTAACGACTTATCACATGACTATGTTACTCTTCTGTTACTCCTTTTTAAAGAGCGAGCCCACCTTTTATTGGTGGGCTATCATTTTGCACCAATTACCCCAAATCTTTGGACTCATTACTTAGCCTTCAAACTGCTTCTACATGACATTCCAAGCAGCCTTTTAATTTCTTGATATCTTCTCTGCAATTACTTTTTTACGATCATAAATAACCTGTTTTTCCCCATCAACCAATCCAATTAATGAGATAAATTGATTGCTTTTATTTGTTTCGTTTTTTGGTTACACCATATATAACTCTGAAGCCACAAAAAAGCAAGTCATTTGTGTATGAACAAAGAGACCTGGAATTGAAGATATCATTTTGGAGCTCCGCACAAAAAATGATAAAAACCGGTTGTCCGTAGAAGATATGGACCGCTATTCGAGCAGGAAAGTTTAAATCTTAGTTTTACAAACAAAAGTGTGAAATACATTCGGTATACCCGAGTGAATTTCACAGACATAAATTCCATCATATAATCATTTTACAAATTCTCATTGGCTTTATTCATTGCGTCTACTAAACTATCTCTAAAAAACCATGGTGCATTAGGTTGATTTCCATACCTTCCCGATACAAAAGTCATAACTAACTTTCCAGAATCTATTATAAATCTCGACTCTAGAATCGTTTTATTCGAATTAGATCTAAACTTGTACACTAATTCATTGCCGTCAATAAATGCTTTCACACCTTTATTAGTATTTGTAGCTATCCCATTTATCACGCTCTCTTTAAGTCCACCAAATGATTTTTCTTCATTAATTACAGCATCAGAAGCAACTTTTGCCATGTCAGAAACTACCTTAGATGAAATAAAAGGTATTTCCCCCTTTTTAGCACCATACCCAAGAACTATCGTTGCCGCTGCTGCAGCAAGAGACCAACCCGTCTTTGACATTTTCATATCGCCATTTTCTCCAATTCCGTTTTAATTAGATTTCGTGCGGCCCGGACGCAGTCGTCATTTTGAAAGGTGTAGAGATTTGACCTCCCCTAGGGTACCACAATAAATCTACTTAACCAGCTGTTTGCAATGAGGTAGTATTTCTTCTATCTTTGAGACTATCCGTCTTTGTTCTTCTAGTGGTGGGAGAGGGGTAACATAATTTGTAATTGTAGCTGTACCAACTCTTTGTTGTCCTGCGGTTCCTGTCATCTTGGATACACAAGTTGAAACGAAGATAGGGCTTTTAATAAACCACAGGAAAAACTCCAAGCAGATATCATTGTAGGCTCTTAGTACATGAAGCTCTGTCGTACCGGCTCCTACATCATTCTCAAGATTTAACATTATTGCAGATTTTAAGTTTTGAAAGCAGGGAGTTATCTTTGCCATCACTATATCGCCATCTCTAAAATGCGTGTAGCCTTTCTTCACTTCACCCCAAGACTTGGTTTCATATGAAAATTCACTTCTATATCCATCTTCTATTAGTGCCATTGGAATAAAGGATACAGTAGTACCATCATTCACAGAATTTCGAGGATTAATTTCAAAGATATCTCCTAGTCTAACCCATTTCCAATTCCCAGGGATGTCATATGGTATCTCATCTTCAGCGATTTCTGGAAGTGCCTTCGTCTTTTTAACCTTGCCTTCCTTAACCAGTTTTTCTTTTTCTTCTTGAATCTGCTGATACAGATCTTCAGCTGTACCCTCTTCTTCTCTCTGTTCAACCAGCTTGCCTTGGACGGCATATTGCAAAATAGACTTTTGCATATCCTCCGGGAACTTTTTATTCAGCTCCTCCACTTCAGAATAAGCTACATCGTATTTATCCACATAAGGCAATAGCTCTTCAATCTTTGCTACGATACGCTTTTGTTCTTCAAGTGGAGGGAGTGGCAGACAGTACATATTCATCCTTGCCATTGTTAAGGTCGATACTGTTGTACCTCCTGAATTACTTTTTATTTGTTTCTCCATGAGTTTTGATTCCATAATTAATTTAATATACTCTGAGGACACATCGTAAAAATTTTCTAAACAAATTACACTTGCATCTTTATAGTAGAATATATCATCATCTTGAACGATGTAAGTTTTGCCAAGAGTTCCTACAGCAGTAACCATTAAATCTCCTGCCTTTGGTACTCCAGATTCCGCAAATTTATTGAATAATTCTTCGTCAATAAATAACTCGTTATCTACATTACCAAACTCAGCTAATTTACCAATTTCCCTAGCTCTGTAAAAAGGAATACCTTCCTTTCTCCAATCAGATTGGTGGATACGCCTAGCTGATACAACATTTACAATTTCACCAAATCTAACCCATACCCAACTTTCTGGAATATCAAAAGGAATTTCATCTTCCTTTATCTCTGGAAGTGCTTTTTGCTTTTTAATCTTCTTCTCTTTTATAAGCTGATCTTTTGCTGCTTTAATCTGCTCAAGCAGTTCTTTTGCAGTTCCTTCTTCTTTTCTCTGTTCACCAAGTTTCCCTTTAATCGCTAACTGCAGAATGCTGTTTTTTAAGTCCTGTGAATTCATCTTAATTACCTCCAAGCATAGAAGTAATCTGGTCTAACACCTGATCGATTTCCGCATTAAGAGACGCTCGCTTCTCTTGATATTCTTGAATCAAATCCATTGGCTCTAGAATCACTTCTTCCTCGTGAGGAAAGCCACAAAGATCAATGTTGTAACTTCTTTCTACGATTTCATCAACGGTATATTTCTTCGCTTTTGGATAACCGTCAACTTCAATATCTTCTCGGTTTTCCCACCATGCTAGAGCTTCATTGAAGTGTTCCAGCTTCATCGGTCTGGTCTTTGAGAAGTTCTTATATCCTTCCGGCATATCTACACGATAGAACCAAGTTTCCTCCGTGGGTTTGCTGTTCTCAAAAAACAAGATATTAGTCCGGATAGACGTATAAGGCGCAAAAACGCTATGAGGCATCCTTATTACTGTGTGGACATTAAATTCACTGAATAATTTCTTCTTAATATTGAATTTGGCATTATCCGTTCCGAACAGAAATCCATCCGGAATAATAACTGCTGCTCGACCATTTTTCTTCAAACGATACATGATTACATTCATAAATAAATCAGCAGTTTCAGAACTTCTTAGTTCTGTTGGGAAGTTGACTTTGACGCTCTCCTTTTCACTTCCACCGTAAGGCGGATTCATCAGAATTACATCAAAAGGCTCCATTTTTCGAAGTTCTTTATAGTCTGTTTCTAATGCATTCCCATGAAGAATGTCTGGATCATCAATATCATGAATCAGCATATTGGTCACACTCAGCATATGCGGCAATGCTTTCTTTTCAATTCCATAAACAGATTTGTTATAGATTTCTCTATTTTCAAGAGAGTTACCAACTTGTTTATCCAGTGCAGCTAAAGCAGATGTCAAGAAGCCCCCAGTACCACATGCGAAGTCTCCAATTTTTTCTCCTAATCCCGGCTTAACCACTTCTACCATAAAGTCTGTGACAGCTCTTGGCGTGTAAAACTCACCGGCATTTCCTGCACTCTGTAAGTCCTTTAGGAACGATTCATAGATTGTACCGAATTCATGGCGCTCCTTATATTCTGTGAAATCGATCTCATCAATGATATTAATAACTTGCCGAAGCAGTACTCCGTCTTTTTGATAATTGTTAGCATCTTCAAAAGCGGTTTTTACGATGATTTGGCTCATTGGTGTTTCTTCATCAATTTCTAGTTTCTTAAGCGTAGGAAACAGTTTGTTATTTACAAAATTCAGTAAAGAGTCACCTGTAAGTGCTTCTCCGTCTTTTAGATCGACTGCCCAATCTCTCCACTTTAAGCCTTCTGGTATAATGGACTTGTAGTTGTCATCATAAAGTTCCCACGCTTCTTCCTTCGCATCATATATTTTTAAGAAAAGAATCCACACGATTTGCTCGATTCTCTGGGCATCTCCATTAACACCCGAGTCATTCCGCATAACATCTTGAATTCTCTTAACAAAATTACTAATCGCCATAACATATACCTGCCTTGTCTACTATTGTTAGTTTATTTTATGCGTAATAAATCTCATTCTCTAGTTCTTTTACTGCCTTCATGTAGGCTTCTTTTCCACCAAAAGCTTTGACTATTTTCATTGGACTACCAATCTTAGCAAATTCTTTCAATTGAAGTACTTTTGTGTCTTCGATTTCTTTAATGCCATCATTGGCATACTTATCAAGTAGTGCTTCAATGACCTGCTGAGCAGTATCGGAATACTTGAACAGATAGTGACGTTTCTTCACATTTTCCGCTCGCTCTTTTTTTGTCAAAGGTGGTTTATCGTACGCCAAGTGACAGATGAGATCAAAATCATCTAGCTCCGTTTTGCCCAATTCTTCTCTAATTGCATCTAGCAGTACCCCACTGTCTTGTAATTCATCAATGATGGCTTGCTTTTTCTCCGCCTCTGTCCATGTCCTCAAGAAATCATCCAGCCTTGCATATTGCTGCAGGATATTTTTCTTTGTGTAGTCAGTCAGACTTTCAGTGATGAGCTTCCCATCCTTATCGACATACTGGACTCTCTCTGAAAGAACTCGAACAGTAACATCGCCTATATAATATTTGCGAGGTTTATCCTCACCCTCATCATTAAAAGGTGGTGTGTCTCCAGTTCCATACTCACCATTATCTTCTTTGACACCATCATTCCCAGCATCTTCTCCAGTACCTTCTTCTCCTCCATCTGTCGGTGGGTCTGGTTCATCCACCGGATCATCCCCATCAAGGTCAATAACCACTTCTGGTCTGCCATCAAAGGCAGGGTCAGCAAATAGTCGGCTGGAATTACGAAAGTCCATAATCGTAAAATATGTCTTACCGTATTCTTCAAGAAGTCTTGTACCACGACCAATAATCTGCTTAAATTCGGTCATGCTATTAATGTTATTTTCCAAAACAATCAACTTACACATTTTCGCATCCACACCGGTCGTCATCAGCTTACTGGTTACTGCAATAACCGGATAAGGGCTTTCTTCATCAATAAAATGTTCCAGTTGGGCTTTTCCTTCATCATTATCCCCCGTAATACGCATGATGTATTTGTGATTTTCCGCATACAAGTCTTTATTCTCATTGATAAGTGCTTGTCTCATACGCTCGGCGTGTTCAATGTCCACACAGAATACGATGGTTTTACTAAAGCGTTCAGTTTTCTTTAAGAACTCTGTGATTTTAGAGGCTATAACTCGGGTGCGATCATCAATCACAAGAGATCGTTCAAAATCTTTTGCATTGTACTCTCGATCCTCAATTTCATAGCCATATTTATCAATCTTTCCTGCTTCCGGTCGATAACCTTCTAAATCTTTATCAAGACCAATTCTGATGACTTTATATGGCGCCAAGAAGCCATCATTAATTCCTTGTTTTAAAGAGTACTCATAAATAGGCTCGCCAAAGTATGTCTGGCTTGAAGCTTCTTTTGTTTCGATTGGTGTTGCTGTACAACCAATGTGAGTAGCCGATGAAAAATAATCTAAAACCTTTCTCCATGCTGATTCTTCTTTTGCACTCCCTCTGTGGCACTCATCGATCACAATTAAATCAAAAAAGTTCGGCTGGAACTGACGGAACGTCTCTTCTCCATCGTCACCAGTAAGCTGCTGATACAGAGCTAAATAAATCTCGTAGGAACTATCAAGATCTTTATTTTTCACCTTTGTCATTTTCCCGCTAAAAGGCTTGAAATCTCCTGAAATAGTCTGGTCAACCAGTACATTGCGGTCTGCTAAGAAAAGGATTCTTTTCTTTAAACCAGATTTCCACAACCTATAGATCATTTGGAAGGTCATATAGGTCTTACCGGTACCTGTGGCACTCACTAGAAGCACACGGTCTTGTCCTTTGGCAACCGCATCTACTGTTCGATTGATTGCGACTCTTTGATAATATCTTGGTGTCTTGTAATTTGGCACATAATAATATGGCTCTAAGATAACCTTTTCTTCAGCCTCATTGATATTTTTATCAACTAAATATCTTTGATATAACTCTTCTGGCGATGGAAACTCTTCCAGTCTAAGTTCTCTTACCTCACCAGTAATCAAGTTCTGCTCGACAAAGGAATCCCCATTAGAAGCGTAGACATAGGATATGTCCAGTGCTTTCGCATAGTCGATCCCTTGTTGCAAACCTCCACCTACCGGATGATTATTATCTTTGGCCTCTATGACTGCTAAAGGAAAGTTATTTTTGTAAAAAAGTACATAGTCCGCTCTTTTCTTTTTTCCTCTTGCAGTTACATTACCACGAAGTATGATTCTACCAGCCGTAAAGGCGTATTCAAGTCGAACTTGCTTATTTATGTCCCAGCCCGCATTAGTGATTGCCGGTGTGATATATCTAGCTTTGATATCTTCTTCAGATAAATTTCTCTTTCCCATTAGCTCAGCCCCTTCACCCTATTTTCCACAAAATCGCTTATTCTATTTCAAATTCCATAATGTCTCCAATCTTACAATCGAGGCACTTGCAAATTTTATATAAGCTTTCTAGATTTACAGGTTGGCATTTTCCTAGGCGAGCTAATATGTTGTAAGTGATTCCAGCCTGCTCCTTCAACTCCGTTTTATTGATTTTCTTGTCAATCAAGTGCTTCCACAATTTATCATAGCTTATAACCATACCAAGTCCTCCTTAGCTATGTAAAAAAAGATAGTCATATTATATCACTTTATCAAACGAAAAATAGAGAAGACCTTACAATAATGTAAGGTCGTGTTAGGTATGAATACTATATTTAAACTCCAACATTAAATAATAAATGCTTAAAGTGGTTTTTTTTGCCTCTCTTGTTATATCGGTGTTAAAGTTTTCAATGTTAACTTCGCAGTTACTTATGGTACAGGTATTCTTCACGCTTAAAAATGTACGAGACCGTATGAAAAGGTTGCTTAAGATCGCTTGACTGAATGAAGAGTTAACACCGCATTGTTTAAGACAAACGCTTCTCTTCAGATGATGAATTGAGAACAATATTTTTATCCCCGGGATACAACCTATACATCCCGCTGTTGTTTGATCATCAAGCGTTATCCCATGCATTAAAGTTTTAAGTTTCCCCTAAGATAAGGATTTAAAGGACTCTCCCCTCAAATGAGGAAGAGTCCTTTTGTTAACATTCCATTAAATTAAAAATCAAGCCCCCATCATCGATCTAATATCTTCAATGCCAAAAGGATGATATATTGGTCTGAGACCAAAATCTTCTTCAAGTCGTATTTTCACCTCTTCATGAGGAGCAGCGCACACAAAAAAGATTTCATGGCTTATCTCTTCTTGCTCCAACTCATGTTTCAACTTCTGCATATACTTTACCTCTTTACACCCAATACCTCTGGGCTGGGCTTTGCACTCATAAAACTGACCATGAATTCCATCCCAATAACCAAAATCAACTGTAGATCGTCTTCTACAACCTTGAGACTGAGGGGTTAAGCAGTTATATTTCACTGCAACTGTTTCAGTAGGCAAATGAAGATCAACTCGTGCACCCCAGCCATAATTTTGTTTAGTGAGTATAGCCGATCCTCCATTTCTACCAATGATCAACGCTTCAACCATTACACCCCTTAGATCACTTATTTCATCATCGCATTGACAACTATTAAAACTTCTTTTTACTAAATCGATAATCTTTTCTACTCTACCAATACGGGAAAAATTTGATTCCCAATACTTTAATTTAGCTTGTAAATTGGCCATTTCCCACCGCTTTGATGTTTGTATCAATTTACAAAACTGAGGAACATAGTTACGAGGTGTTTTAAAATGATCTGCGTAATCTTTACCAAACTGTTCTATGTGGCTAGGTATAGAAAAATCAGTTCGTGTAAATGAAATACGCCCTAAGTTTAACTTAGCCAAAAATTATTCCTGCTCTTCTTCTGGAGTCCTATTCGCCTCAATAGCGTCTAAAACATCCATTGTAGGTAGAGTAAAAATTGGTAATCCCATTCTAGCCATAGTACTAGCCACGCATTCCCTTACATAAGGAAGTAATAAAGGAACAACCTGATCATAAGCATACTGTTCCAATTGGGCGCTATCCAACTCGGCATTTGTTCCACAAAAACCTTTGTATACAATATCAAACTCAAATGGACCATCTGGAATACTTACTATTGAGTGCAAAATTATTTCCACACGCTTTTCTGTAACCAAATTCACTTCACGACTCAATAATATTTGCACTTCACTCTTTTCACTCTTCTTTTCTACATATCGCTTTAAACAATTCATTGAGACAAGCTCAGCCTTATAGATTTGAACATGATTCCTTATCAATTTGTAATAGTCCAAAGTTTCCATTAAAGTACCCCCTGTATAAAAATAAAGAGCCCGCTTTTGCGGACTCTTTATAATTCGACACAAGATATTCATTTCCTTTTATTTCATAATGAGTTGTGTTTTCATAAGACCATTCGAAATCACTTGTTTGAGTTTCAGTTACCCATGTGCTCCAATCATCCCAAAATTCATTAACATTTACAGTGACCGAAACTTCTAAAGAGGATTGAATATACTCGGGCATGTCTGTAACTACTGCTATTAAACTTGAACGAACATCCTCTGGAAATTCAAAGTCCATTTCTTCTTCAAGAATATACTTATCATAATCTATTTGTGCAATCAATTCTTCATCATCAGGTAAGTGCTTGTTAGCAAGACTTACTAAATAAGGGAATCCTTTTTCTTCTAACCAATCTAGAAATAATATTTCGCCATTATTTAAATTAGTACGATCTACGTCTTGAATATCATGAAAGCTTTGAGCATGGTCGACAGAAAAATACTGTTTAATGGCTTCTGCATACATTTCTAAAAGTCCATCTATGCATGCGTTGATACTTGATTCCTTATTATATTCGCCTGTGTAACCAAACCATTCTCTGATATTCATATGTAAACCTCCAAAATAAAAATGTACTTACAACATCTTACAATATAGTTTATTACTCCACAAGGGAAAAGGTGTTCTCATCGCATTAATTATTATGGGGAATTTCGAGAACAAAAATACCCTTGTCTTTAAACATATTAACAATAGTTCTCTTTATTCATAGAAAAACCCTTCTGCCCTATCTAAATTCCCAATAATTTTTCTCATTAAACTAATACTTTAAATTCCATTATCAATAAATACTGATTATCCTATTTTCCCCACCGGTTTCTCTAGATCTGTAAAGAGGTCAATAAATTTGGTATTATTGTGTAAACGACTAGAGACTCTTACTCCCACAGTGGCGGGCAGATCTCTATCTGTCAAGTTACTTGTGTAGATAGTCGTTTTACCACTCCGGCTCTATACCACTTCAAAAATCATAGTTTTTCTCCAATCCTCATTTCCTCCCATTGCTTCTGAGCCTAGATCGTCTAAGATTAGAATATCAACTTCATTAAGGTCACTAATAACAGCTTTCTCTGTATTTATTGATGCATTATTGTAAGTCGGTTTAACTTTAGCAAGTAATTGTCCCGTAGTTAAAAAACCACCTGTATAGCCACTGTCTCTATGTGTACTTGCAACCGGTACACATAAATGTGTTTTACCGGTTCCCGGATTTCCCATGATCAAAAGATTATGTGTCATATTGTTTGAATCTAAAATTTTTTTGAAGTGAAATACATCTTCATACCCTTTGTAATAATATTCTCTAGTAAGTCTTTCCTGTATAGAAAGTTTTCTCTGGGCTAAGCTTCTTTCTTGATAATAATTAAAGGCTTCTCTATTTAAGCACATGGAACATTTATTCCAATTGCAAAATTTCACCCAATATTAGATTAGCCTACTTAAATGAGAAGCTTAATATCATTATTAAAAAGTTCAACTTTCACAAGATTACTATCCATGGACTACGACATACACATGCATCCCTCCTATTTGAGTCTTGATCAAGCATTAAAGAGGTTCAAGAGCGGCTGGGTTCAGAGATATCCAAATGAAAATGAACATCTACACGCACGTAACAGACTATTTAAAAGAGCAAACAGCGCAGAAGTTCCAATGGTACATCGAACTATGATTGATGAATATATAATCATTACGTGGTCAAAAGTCATATTCGAATTTAAAGAAGACCCCAACCAAAATGGTTGAGAGCCTGTAGGAGCGAAAGGACTGTGCGTTGGTCAACCAGTTGAAAATTTTCCTAGCGCTGAAATTTTATTTGAAGTTTATAAAATAAAAAAGCAACCGAAACCACAAAGGGCTTGGGTCGTATATAAGGTGGTTACTTTAAAATAATTCCCAGATATAATTAAGCACCCGTTAAGAGTGCTTAATTATCATTGATAGAGACATAAAGCATACAAATTGCCTACAATATCGGTCAATTTTAGTCGGGTTTTAGTTCGCCTTCCACCGTTCTACTGTTGTAAGTGTGTTTTTTATCATATCTTCTACATCATCCTCTTTCTGTCTTTGAAAAACGGGCTCCACTTCTTCCTGCTTTAACCACTGCATATATTTAAGTAGGAGATCATACAGCTTTTCAGTCGGTATATCTCCAAGATCACGCTTTATAAGCTCTTCTTTGAGCTTTTTGGTTTGATCCCCAATAATTTCAATACGGGCTCTTTTTACGACGTAATATTGCTCTTGTAGGGATTCCATTTCAATAGCTTTTAAATTGGCTATCTCATGTTGAAACTCCTTAGACCAGTCAATTAAAGTTGATTTAGCGACACCTAACTGTTTGGCAATATGGTCAAAGCTATATCCAGCCGCTCTTAATTCAATGAACGTTTGTTTTGTTTTGTTATTTTTCATTATCTTCACCTCGTTTAATAGTATCCGCCAAAACTCTCATTCTTCCTTCTTTTGAATAATATATTCAAGGTATCGCTTCAATTTTGAAATAACATAATTAAACGTGCTACCTGTGGCAATTATCTTTGTACTGACAGGCTTTTTTTGAGTCGGGTAGTGTGTTTCCCTCCATGCTTTCCATATACCATTTATACATTCAACGTAGACGCTGCTTATATTACTTATAGTAACCGTATATACCATTCCAGGAACACCAATTATTAAACCCGCTTCCTTTGCTTTTTTATTCCTTTTGAGTATGGCCAATATATCACTTTTATAATATTTCATACTGGATTTAAGTGGATCAAGGAGTTGTTTGCCGTTTATAATTCGAATACAGTCACCTTCTGCCGTTAATTCACACCCTGCTTGCTCGGCTGATCGGATAACAGTCTATGCTTCCATTAGATAATCAAGTCCTCATCATCTTCGTTTTCTATCCTTGGATTTTTACCCACATTACCCACTTCTGACTTAATCCCTTGCGCCTGTTGGTTTTGTTGTGTGGATCCACCCTGTACACTTTCATTCACGTTACCCGCATTTAAATCCTCATCAACTGATTCGTGGGTATTGTGAGTAGAAGTGGCTAATGACTTCCCACGTCCTTTTTCTTTATCTACTGACTTTTCTTTGTGCTTGTGGGTACTGTGGGCATTTTTGTGAGAACTTAGAATACACGGATTAACCTCGCAAACAATTTTTCTTCCTTCCCGCTTCTGATAGAGGTAACCCCTCTCCTCCAATTCAAAAAATGTAGACCTTAAATGCATGGCTTTTTTAAACCTTTTCCTAGTAAGGTTTTGAATTTCTCGGTATTCAACAACTGGCTTATCCTGTCGCTTAATTACTTTCAGTAAATACTCTGCATCTTGAGCACGTTCATCAGCTCCCATACATCCATAAGCGGCCTTGGCATGTTCTATAAAGTAACTGGTAAGCTGACATGCTTTGGTGAATGTTTCTTCATGTATTTGCCTTGGTACCAACTTCATATTTGATGTTTCCAATGTTAAGGCTTGAATATGTTGGGCAACATGGAGCAATCCCGCAATCCTGATAATTTGTCCAGCTAATTTACTGCCCCATTCTTTCATTTCCGATAAATCACCCCCATCTAAAAACATTTTTTCTATTTCTCCTCTTAACCTTTCCTCTTGCTCTCTAGCCTTGTTGCTAAATGTGATTGGGACAGCCTCATGGGTATCCATTTGTAATAGCTTTTTAATGTTCAATAGATAGCGACTCTTTATATCTGCTTCTATTGGCAGCGGTGTGATTTTACGGTGTCCAACCAGTGAACGAGGAAATGAGTATAAAAACCTCGGCATTAATCCTCGTTCTTGAAAGCTTGGAGGTACACCTTGAACAACTTCCGGTTGAAGGAAAAGTCCAATAGTTAATGCAGGTTCATTCAGAACTTTTGTCTCTCTGCCCATCCGATCAACAGCACAATAATCTCCACTAAAACCTTTTAAAAATATTTCAAGATTTGCTTTTCCGTCTGAAGCGTACCGCCCGGCCATGATGCCGAATATTCCCCCACCTTCTGCTGACAATAATGCCATTTTTTCATGGTTCTCTGCCATTAAGTCTGCTAATTTTTCTGGTGTCACATCCTCGGTTATAAAGCGGGGTAAGGATAATATTTCTTCATTCTCAATTTCGTTCGCTAACGAAACAATTTCTTTCAAAGTGGTTTGATCTCCATTTTTGGCATATTCTTTTTCAAGCTGTTCCAGTCGTTTTTGATTTGCTTTAAACTTTGCTTTTTGTTCTGCTACCTGCACTGACAAACGTTCTCTTTCCCCTCTCTCAAAGGCGGTAATTGGCTCTTGTAATGCCTTAAAGACAGAACTTTTTCGATTACCAGGGGGTAATGCTAAAATGGAGTATGTGTTTAAAGATTCACTCCATTCCCCTGTCAACCGAACATAGAATTTTTGGGCTAATGCAGTCGATAAAACAGATATAGCTGCCATTCCCGGGGCATCTACTGGTGTTTGGGTTGATTCTGCTACACCCTTCACGTATTCCCGCAACCATTCTGGAATTACCTCTATTGGAAAGTCGGGAAGTGTATATTCATCAAATGGTACGGGAGCTCCCCATTCTCTATAACCCGAGGACTTTCTTTCCTCTTTCTTTGCCTCTTTTACAGCCTCGTATTCTGTAATTAATGCAGTGTTAAGGCCCAAACTTTTTCCCTCCCTTCAACCGCTTCAATTCTGCATTTAAGATGCTATTGAAGGTGGTTTCTATAACCTCAACAGATTCAGGTGGGTTATTTCTCTCATTCCATAAAAGTAATAATTCATAGGCTACAGGTGCTGATATCCCATGTCTTAGCAAGTACCCGGCAAAGGAGGCGGCGGACGTATTACGCTCACCTTCTCCTACGCCTTGGATGACTTCTAACCAATAACAATCAGGCTTTCTTTTCGGCTCCTGTATTGGTTCAGTTATTTTCTGTAACAGCCAATTGGGCATTTCTGCTAACGGTACTTCAAGTGGTCGGCTTGATAATTCCCACTCGTATTTATTACCGCTTAGATGTAGGGAAGGAGATACAACTATATATCCCCCATCCCCTCGAATATCTAGGCCAGGTAATATATTGGTTCGGTTTTTGATATATCCTATATTCTTAAATAATATATGGCTTCCGCCTCCTCCTGTAATAGCTTCAATTGTGGCAGGAAACTGACCGTATTTATCATTAAGCTTACGTAGTGAATCATCGCCACCATGCCTGGGATCAACGTCTAACGCAACAAAACCACTATCCCCTCCTGTGACTACACCAATGTTAGCGGATGGCCATTGCCTCCACCATTTTCTTATAATATCTATTTGGGTTGTCGCAGCCTTTAAACCGTTTTTTATTCGGGGGTGCTTCCCTATACTCCTGCAATTTGGATTATTACAGGAACAGCTTTTATCAATAGGTGTATGAAGCGGGAAAACTGCCCAGCCTAGTTTACTGGCGTATGCTTGAGCGGTTTTTCCATTTCGTGACATAACGTCTGTAGTCAACTTATCCTCCTCCTCTCTCCATCATTTATAATCATGTGCAAATTACTGCGGTTCTTTATTTTTCATCTGATCAATCCAATGAAAAAAGTCCTTTTTTTCAACCCGCTTGGTTAAACCAATTTGAATACATCTAATTCCGCCTGCTTCTTCATTCATACGTAAAAGCTCATAAACACGGCGTCTAGAAATCCCTAAATAAAGAGCGATATCTTTAGCCGTTAAAATTTCTGGCAGCTTAGGTTCTCCCATTAATTCACACCTCCTATTAAGAATTAATTTCAAAAAATAAAAGCACTCTTTCACTCATCCTCTTGACCCCACTTTATTTTTTCGATTACACCTAAAATTTCTTCCTTCTTCTCTTCAGGTAGTTCTTGCCTTAACAGTCGGTAAAATGAATTTTCATGTATCCCTAACTTTTCAGCTACTAACCAATTAGGGATAGACCCTTTAGCTTCTCTTATCTCTAAATTTCTTTTGAAATAATTCATTTTTTTCCTCCTTACGTTGTTATGTGTTGGTGGTGGTGATATAATCATCATAACGCATTTTGTTACGTTAAATATTGTTTATTAACCTATATATCGTAACAAAACGTAACTTTTTTAAAAAAGGTGGGATTTAATTTGTCGGACTATCAATATCCACTTACTGATCAAAATATAGTAATAAATGTATATCCTGTGGAATTGGTCAACGTTAAACGTTTAATTATTGAAGAAGAACAAGTGGGACACGCTTCTGAAGAAATCTTAAGAAACAGTGTGAATAATTGGAGTAAGGCTATGAGTAGAGGTATGGAACATGAATTGTCGTTAGCTTTAAAGCTGGCAGGAACAGAAAGAGAATCACATCAAATTGTATTTAATATCGATGGTCTTATAAATGAATTCTCACATTTAAAAAACATAAAAGATATTGAAGCATTCTCACAAAAGTATGGGTTGTTGGGAGTAAAACCCCCGGACACTGAACAGGTAAACAGCAAAAGCTCGTTAGTATGGACTATCTTCCAACCTCATTTCATTTACAACGCTTACGGGTTTAGCGTAATTGAACCTGTCGATTTGTGGTTTTGGCATATAAATGAAGTTCGCCAAATCTTGAAGCTATATGATGTTGTAAGAAAAAGCTTTGATGATCGGGTTGATGAGTTAATTGAAATTAAAGAGCACAGTGGAAGGTTTGGCTCACTGGCTGAAGATAGAACAACGATGGATCGTTATTTTGTCTATTGGACGGAAGGTGAGCAAATTCTTATGCTACCGGAAGATATGGAGGAAAAGTCAATGTTAGAAATCGGACAATACACCTTATCTAAGGTATTGGCTTCCCACATATCAGATGGAATTCATTTAGGCGTTGGAGATCTAATTCGTAATCCTTCTACCAAAGGTTTTAAAGTTCTTGAACAAAGATATACACCTTATTTGTTGGCAGCAATCTATTACGATTTGTGGCAGAAGATTAACGATGATAAGAATATATTTATTTGCGGAAATAAAAGCTGTGGCTTACCCTTTATCAAATCTAGACGTAAAAAGTATTGTTCGGATGCTTGTAAGCAAGAGGCGTACAGAGAGCGGTTAAACAGCAAACGGAGGGATAGACTATGACTCATTATTATAGACCACGGTGTAAATGCAAGGGTAAGAAATGTAAGTGTGGAGCAAGCTGGGCATACATCGAGGATATAGGTATCGGCCCAAAAACCGGAAAAAGAAAACAAAAGAAAAAAAGTGGTTTCCGTACAAAAAAAGAAGCCGAAGCGGCGGCTGCAATTCTTAAGAATGAATTAAATCAGGGGACATATATCGAAGAATCCAACATGACATTTAAGGATTTTGCTTATGAGTGGCTTTCTATCTATGAGGGAAGCGGGAATGTAAAAGAGAGTACCGTTCGAATACGTAAACATGAAATCAAGCGTCTCTTAGATTATTTTTCCAAATTAAAATTAAAAACAGTTACCAGACAGCAATACCAAAACGCTATAAATGACTTAAAGAATAGAGGATATGCCCAAAACACCATAGACGGAGCACATCGTACAGGTAGAATGATTTTTAGAAAGGCTGTAGAATTAGGGACTTTGAAAAAAGACCCTACAGAATTCACCCATGTTCCAAGATATCAGAAGACAATTGAGGAATTGGAAGGAAAAAAGGATTTACCGAAATATCTTGAAAAACAAGAACTAAAGCATTTTCTTCAAGTTGCAGACAAATTGGGTTTAGATCAAGACTATCCTATCTTCCTATTACTAAGCTATACGGGATTGAGGTCTGGTGAATTATGTGCCTTAAAATGGCGAGATATTAATATGGAAGAACAAACTATCAGTATCTTTAAAACTTATTACAACCCCACTAATAATAGAAAGGAATATAAGCTGCTACCACCTAAAACTACCACATCTGTTCGTGTAATCGATGTTGATGAAACTGTGATTAGTGAATTAAAAAAGCATAAAGCACTTCAAAAGGAAACAATCATGTTGCATAGAGACATATACCATGACCAAGGCTTTGTTTTTGCAAGTGTTGATGATGAATTGCCAGGTTACCCGCTTTATATTAAAAAAGTGGAAAACCGTATGACGAGATTGTTAAAACTAGCTGGATTAAATACAGATCTTACTCCTCACTCATTACGACATACTCACACATCTCTTTTAGCCGAGGCAGAAGTAAGTCTTCCGCAAATCATGGAGCGGTTAGGGCATAAAGACGAATCGACGACAAAAAATGTTTACCTACACGTAACAAAAAAAATGAAAAAAGAGGCCTCCCATAAGTTCAGAGAACTCATGGAAAACCTCTAATTTTAGGTCCTTATTCAAGAAAATGTTACTCGTTCGTTACCCCTAGTTGATATCTAAGGGGTATAAGACCTTTCAAACCCTATTATAAAGGGGATTATGAGCGGATGATTACATCATGCCGCCCATACCGCCCATTCCACCCATGCCGCCCATATCAGGCATGCCACCGCCGCCTGCATTTTCTTCAGGCTTATCAGCGATTACTGCTTCTGTAGTAAGAATCATAGCAGATACGGATGCTGCATTTTGTAGAGCAGAACGAGTTACTTTTGTAGGGTCAACGATACCAGCGTCAACCATGTTTACCCACTCACCAGTAAGGGCGTTAAATCCAATACCGATTTTCTCGCCTTTAAGGCGCTCAACCACAACAGATCCTTCAAGACCAGCGTTGTGAGAGATCTGACGGATTGGCTCTTCTAGTGCACGAAGAACAATCTTAACGCCAGTTGCTTCATCTCCAGAAGCTTCTACAGCTTGAACAGCCTTAACGACGTTCACTAGCGCTGTACCACCACCGGATACGATTCCTTCTTCAACCGCTGCGCGAGTTGAGTTAAGAGCATCTTCAATGCGAAGTTTACGCTCTTTCAATTCAGTTTCAGTTGCCGCACCAACTTTGATGACAGCTACGCCGCCAGCAAGCTTAGCAAGACGTTCCTGAAGCTTTTCTTTATCGAACTCAGAAGTTGTTTCTTCTAGCTGAGCTTTGATTTGGTTTACGCGACCAGCAATCTTGTCTGTTTCGCCAGAGCCTTCAACGATTGTTGTGTTTTCTTTCGTTACAACAACTTTAGAAGCGCGACCAAGCTGAGTCATGTTCGCTTGCTTAAGGTCAAGACCAAGATCTTCTGTGATCACTTCTGCGCCAGTAAGTGTACCGATGTCTTCAAGCATTGCTTTACGACGGTCACCGAAGCCAGGAGCTTTAACAGCTACTGCGTTAAACGTTCCGCGAAGCTTGTTCACAACGAGTGTTGCAAGTGCTTCACCTTCAACGTCTTCAGCAATCATAAGAAGTGGTTTACCTTGTTGAACCACTTGCTCAAGTACTGGAAGAACATCTTGGATGCTTGCAATTTTCTTATCAGTGATAAGGATATAAGGATCTTCTAGGACAGCTTCCATTTTGTCGGAGTCTGTAACCATGTAAGGAGATGCATATCCACGATCGAACTGCATACCTTCTACTACTTCTAGCTCAGTAGCAAATCCTTTTGATTCTTCAACAGTGATAACGCCGTCGTTACCAACGCGCTCCATTGCTTCAGCGATCAATTGACCTACTTCTTCGTCAGCAGCAGAGATTGACGCAACTTGTGCGATTGACTCTTTGCCTTCGATTGGCTTAGAAATGTTTTTAAGCTCTTCAACAGCAGCTCTAGTTGCTTTCTCAATTCCTTTACGGATAACCATTGGGTTCGCACCAGATGCTACGTTTTTAAGACCTTCACGTACCATAGCTTGCGCAAGAACGGTTGCAGTTGTTGTACCGTCACCGGCAACGTCATTCGTTTTGCTAGCTACTTCAGCGACAAGCTTTGCTCCCATGTTTTCGAATGCATCTTCAAGCTCGATTTCTTTCGCGATCGTTACACCATCATTCGTGATAAGTGGAGATCCGAATTTCTTCTCGAGGACAACGTTACGTCCTTTTGGTCCGAGTGTAACTTTAACTGCGTTCGCAAGAGAATCAACACCGCGAAGCATTGCGCGACGGGCTTCTTCACTGAACTTAATATCTTTTGCCATTTGTTACCCTCCTAAATGTATGTAGTGCTTTTTATTTTTGTTTTTACTTACCTACGACTGCAAGAATATCGTTCTCACGAAGAATCAAATACTCTTTACCGTCATACTTCACTTCAGTACCAGCATACTTACTGTAAATAACAGCGTCGCCTTCTGATACTTCAAGAGCTACACGCTCTCCACCATCAGTTAGTGCACCGCTACCTACAGAAACGACGCGACCTTCCTGTGGCTTTTCTTTCGCAGAATCTGGAAGTACGATCCCACTAGACGTTTTTTCTTCTAATTGAATTGGTTCGATGACTACTCGATCACCTAAAGGCTTTAACAACTCAAACACCCTCCTCAGATGGAAATTATGGTTTGATTCGTTTTTTAGCACTCACCATCGTCGAGTGCTAACACATGTATATAATAAATAATTCACTATTCTTTTGCAAGTACTTAAGTTGATTTTTTTTTCAGTTTTTTCTTTTCTCCTTAACTCGTCACCATGTGACATAAACTGATAAGACTTATGGCCTGTTTTTCGATTATATTCGATATAGCTATATGAAATAGTTATACGAAGTCTTATGAACGGCATTCCCTTAAGAAAGTGTGTTAAACTAATACGAGTATGCAAAATGCCATTTACGGCATGCAAACCATTAAAAGGAGTTATGCTTCTTGGCCAAACATTATTGGACTATATTGATTACTTATATTGTAATGCAGCTCTCAGGATTAGTAGGCGTTCCCCTACTTCAGGAGTTAAACATCCCTGATCCAGTCGTCACTTGGTCTGTGTTTAGTTTTCTGACAGCACTGATTATCATGCTATTTCTTCTCCGCTTCACTCCGGACGTCCCTTTTGAACGCTCAACGCGCGTCTCTCCTGGTCAGGCGGTTGGATGGAGCATTCTAGGCGTATTCATGGCTTATGCTTCCCAAATTATTGCTGCAATGATCGAAATGAACGTATTTGGGATTGATCCTGGTTCTGAAAACACAGAAATGCTGATAGAAGTCGCAAAAGCGGCACCTGTTTTTATTATTGTGACATCAATTATCGGACCAATTCTTGAGGAAATTGTTTTCCGAAAAGTTATTTTCGGTTCGTTATACAAACGATTTAATTTTTGGATTGCCGGCATACTCAGCTCTGTTATTTTTGCAGCGATTCATTTTGACTTTTCTCATATTCTTATTTATTCGGCAATGGGACTCACCTTCGCTTTTCTTTATGTAAAAACGAAGCGTCTGATTGTACCAATCATTGCTCATATGACGATGAATACATTTGTTGTATTAATTAACGTCTATTTTGCTGATGATATTATGGAGATGGAAAAGCAGCTGAACGAGATGCAATCGTTTATTGGAGGACTCTTTTCATGAAACTTTCACCAATTGTAATGGGTTTTTTCTACTTGGGACTTGGCTCCCTCTTCACCTACCTGGCGATTCAAAGCGCTAGTAGTAACGGGGAAATATGGAGTTTTTATACCATTCTGCTGATGGTTCTCGCTACAGTAGATTTTGTTTATGCTATTCGTTTCTTCGTCTTGAAAAGAAGGATAACGGAACTAAAGAAAAAAGATGATAACAAAAAGCGATAGGGCTTCCCCTATCGCTTTTTATTTGCATTTAATTATTGCTCTCTTCCTGAGCTTCCTCAAGAATCCGTTTTGCTTCAGCCTGCAATCTTTTACGGTAGCCATATCGTGACACAATGATACTAAATTCATACAGAAGTAACAGCGGTACTGTAACCATAAGATGTGAAATGATTTCAGGTGGTGTAATCATCCCCGCTATAACAAGAAGGACAAAATAGGCATACTTTCGAATCTGTACAAGCATAGCTGGATTTAACATACCAAGCCTTGTAAAGAAAAGAACGATGACTGGTAACTGAAAAACAAACCCAAATGGGAGCGTTAATTGAAACAAGAAGCTGAAATATTGATTCGCTCCGTACATTTCTTGTATGTTAAGACTTTGAGCAAGATTCCCTACAAAATCGATGACAAAAGGAAATAAAACAAAGTAGGAAAAGGATACACCACCAAGAAACAAAATAAACACTGCGGGAATATACGATAGTGTCACTTTCCGTTCGTGTTCAAATAATCCTGGTGAAATAAATGCCCACAGCTGATAAAGCGCCAGTGGAGATGTCATAATAAAAGCAATTAAAAAAGCGAAGCTGAAATACACTTTCAACGGGTCAGTCAGATGAAACGCGTTCATCGGTATACCCTGCGCTTCAGGAGCATGTTGCAAGAACACAATGACTGGCTTAGCCAGAAACAGCCCCGCAATAAAGGAAAGAATTAAGAAAACGACTGTAATAATAATCCGTTTTCTTAATTCTTCTAAATGATCATAGATGGATTGCTTCTGATCCTCCATTCACTATCCGTCCTAACCGATTACTTGTCGTTATTTTTCTTTTCGTTTGGTTCATCATCATCATCCGCTAAACCTTTTGTTGCATTTTTAAATTCACGAAGCGTATTTCCTGCAGCTTTACCGAGTTCAGGTAATTTCTTAGGTCCAAAAATAATTAAAGCAACCACAGCAACTAAAGCGATACTTGCGCCACCCATTCCCATGCGTGTCACCTCCTTAACATGTCGTTATACTGGATAATGTTTCATGAAATAAACAAGTGCTTGTAACTCAACTGCAAGATCAATATGATGCACTCGAATGTGATCCGGCACCGTTAATCGCGCCGGCGTAAAGTTTAATATTCCTTTTATTCCTGTTTGATCCATCTGATCGGCAATCGATTGAGCAACATGAACTGGTACGGTTAAGATAACGACGGAAACGTCATTTTCTCTCAGCCGCTTTTGAAACTCGTCGATATGATAGACTGGAACGCCACCAATCTCCTGTCCTACTTTTTCAGAGTCTGCGTCAAAAGCAAGCTCGATCTTTGTATTATTATTTTTAATGAAATTGTAGTGCAGGAAAGCCGTTCCAAGATTACCTACACCAATAAGCGCGACTTTTGTCGTTTCATCCTGATCAAGCGTCTTACTAAAAAAGGATAACAAATAATGAACATTGTACCCATAGCCTTTTTTACCAAGAGCACCAAAATAACTGAAATCTCTTCGAATTGTAGCAGAATCGACCTTGATGGCATCGCTAAGCTCTGCTGACGAAACGCGTTGTTTACCTGATGCACTTAAATTTTTTAAATATCGATAATAGAGCGGCAGTCTTTTTGCTGTCGCCTGCGGAATTTTTGTCTGATCAATATCCATACACTACCTCCATATTGATCTCCGCGCTCCATCGTCACGTTATTCGCGCGCATAATCCCCGCTTTTACCTCCTGTTTTAGTAACAAGATAGGTTTCCCCGATAACGATGCCTTTATCCACCGCTTTACACATATCATATACCGTCAATGCTGCTGCCGAGGCTGCCGTCAGCGCTTCCATTTCAACGCCAGTACTTCCGCTCGTCTTCACATGAGCCTCAATAATTAGCTCATAGGCTTGCGATTTCTCCTGCCAGTTAAAATGAAGGTCAACGCCAGAAAGCGCTATCGGATGACACATGGGGATGAGATCAGATGTTTTTTTTGCTGCCATAATTCCGGCAATTTGAGCGACTTGAAGCACATCGCCTTTCTTCATCGTTCCTGATTGAATACCAGAATAGATGTCTTCACTCACCTTTACGCTCGTTCGTGCTGTTGCAGTCCGAACGGAGGGAGTTTTATCAGAAATGTCGACCATTCTTGCGCGGCCTTCTTCATTAAAGTGAGTAAATGAACTCATATTTGCCCCTTTCCTCATCCGAAGATGATAGAAGGATAATGCTGCTACTTGTGACTATACACCATTTCTTTCGATTTTGCTGTTTTTTTGATGACTTTTTTTGTTAACTCATGCACATTCCTTTAGTTGCTCAGCTCGTCCTCTCTGCGGTAAACTTAAAGGAAACTCGGATAATGCCGAACTATCGGTGATACACCAGGAAATAACCTTTCCTTACTAACCGTTTTTCACGGATTTAAGGAAGGAAATAGAGGTGAAAGAACATGATCGTATTGCAAGTTAATGGACTCACCAAATCATTTGGTGCTGATACCATTTTATCGAATATTAAATTAGAAGTACAATCACGAGACCGTGTAGCACTTGTCGGACGTAATGGCGCAGGCAAGTCCACCCTTCTTAAAATGATAACAGGTCAGCTTTCCTATGATTCAGGAGACATTATTAAGCCGAAAGGTGTTTCCATCGGCTATATGGCGCAGGATACAGGTTTAGAATCAAATTTATCAATCTGGGAAGAAATGCTTGGCGTCTTTAATCGTTTGCGGAAAATGGAATCTGAACTCAGGAGTTACGAGCAGAAGATGGGCAATCCTGATGTTTACGAGAATGAAACTGAATACGAACGAATTTTAAAAGAATACGATGAACTTCAAGTGGCGTTTAAAGATCAGGGCGGTTACAAATACGAAGCAGACATTCGTACGGTTTTACACGGACTCAACTTTAAAGACTTTGATTACAGCACAAAAATTTCAACGTTAAGTGGTGGTCAGAAAACACGCCTTGCGCTTGGTAAGCTTTTACTAACAAAACCAGAATTACTAATTCTAGATGAGCCCACTAATCACCTGGACATCGAAACACTTACTTGGCTTGAAGGCTATCTTCAAAACTATTCTGGGGCCTTATTAATCGTCTCTCACGACCGTTATTTCCTCGATAAAATTGTAAATAAAGTTTATGAAGTATCACGTCATCGTGCGGAGAGATTTGAAGGTAATTACAGTTACTACCTTGATGAAAAAGAACAGCGGTATGAACAGCAATTAAAAGAGTTTGAGAAGCAACAAAAAGAAATTGCCAAGCTTGAGGAGTTTGTTCAGAAGAATATTGTTCGCGCCTCAACTACGAAACGAGCCCAAAGTCGTCGCAAGCAACTTGATCGAATGGAGCGACTAGATAAACCAAAAGGCGACGAGAAATCTGCTAATATTACGTTCGGGATCGATAAGCAAACTGGTAACGATGTCTTAACGCTGAGAGAACTAGCGATAGGCTATCCAAATAACACCATAAACGAAAACCTAACATTTGATTTGAAGCGCCAAGAGAGTGTTGCGCTTGTAGGGCCAAACGGAATTGGGAAATCAACTCTACTTAAAGCGATCGTATCAGGTGAAACTCTCCTCAATGGTGATATTCACTATGGTAGCAATGTTCAAATTGGCTTCTATGACCAGGAACAAACCAATCTTCACTCGAATAAAACCGTGTTGAAAGAACTATGGGATGACTTCCCACTAACAGATGAGAAAGATATTAGAGCAGTTTTAGGACGTTTTCTTTTCACTGGTGACGACGTTTTGAAGAATGTCTCTGATTTAAGTGGGGGCGAAAAAGGGCGTCTAGCGCTTTCCAAGTTGATGATGCAAAAATCAAATCTACTAATACTGGATGAGCCAACAAACCATCTTGACCTAGATAGTAAGGAAATTCTTGAAGAAGCACTTATTCAATTTCCTGGTACAATTCTATTTGTCTCGCACGATAGATATTTTATTAACAGAATCGCGACGCGCGTCATTGAACTTTCAACTGATGGCGTAACACCTTATCTAGGTGATTACGATTACTATGTTGAGAAAAAGCAAGAGCTTGCTGAATTAGCAGCGCTTGAGCAACAAAAGAACAATATCACACAAGATGCTCCATCTGCTAAATCAACCTTTCAACAGGATAAGGAAACGAAGCGCCAGGAACGACAAATGCAAAGACGAATTGAAGAAATTGAAAAAGAGGTCGACAATGCTGAAGTTCGCATCGCAGAAATAGAAGAAGAGCTTTGCATTCCTGAAATTTTTGAAGATCATGAAAAAGTAATGAAATTAAATGAAGAAATGGATCATCTTCGTCATCAAACGGAAACTCTCATGGAAGAATGGGAGCAATTACAAGAAGCATAATAAAAAACAGTCCACAGTGGACTGTTTTTTTATTAGGTGAGAATTTTCCGACATATTCACACTATCCACACACTTATACACAATTAATCACCTGTTATGACTAATTTCGTAAAAACTATCAACATTATCCACAGGACGATAACCAATTATCCACAAAATGACCACTTCCCAAAAAAACGCGAAAGAACCCCTTTCCTCTCCTTATATCCACATTATCCACTATCATGTGGATAACTGTTCTTATTAAAATACCTCTCCTTAAACATGAAAAAACGTCTGTTTAGCTTTCTGATAAATGGATGACTTTTCTTCAAATAAAAAAACCGGGATTAGATTTCCAGTTCTAATCCCGGATTTGCGTTAAGTTGTAAGCTAGATCTCTTCCCTTTCCGATAAGCTATCGTTCCAGCCGCTGCAATCATAGCTGCATTATCAGTACAATAATAAAGTGGCGGAATCACAAGCTCTGTCTCACTGTCGTTGAATGCTTCTGTTAAAGAACTTCTAAGTCCTTTATTAGCAGCTACACCACCAGCAAGTACAACCTGTTTCACTCCATACTCCTTTGCTGCTCGTAAAGTTTTAGTTACAAGAACTTCTACGACCGAAGCTTGAAAACTTGCCGCAAGATCCTCAGGCTTTAACTCTTCGTTTCTTTGCTTTGCATTATGAACAGTATTGATAACCGCGGATTTCAAGCCACTAAAACTAAAATCATAAGAACCTTTTTCAAGCCAGGCACGAGGAAGAGGGACGGATTCCTCGCCTTCCGCAGCTAGTCGATCAATATGGGGTCCGCCTGGATAAGGTAGCTGAAGCGTTCTTGCTACTTTATCATAGGCCTCACCCGCTGCATCATCACGCGTTTCTCCTATTACCTCAAACTCACCCTCAGATGGCATATAAACAAGCTCTGTATGGCCCCCAGAGACGACGAGAGCAAGCAATGGATATGTTAGCTCTGCTACAAGCTGATTTGCGTATATGTGCCCAGCAATATGATGAGTACCGATTAGTGGTTTTTGATGAGCGAAAGCAAGTGCTTTTGCTGTATTCACACCTATTAAGAGTGCCCCCACTAGTCCTGGGCCTTCCGTTACAGCAATTCCATCAATATCGTCCATCGTAACGTCTGCCTCGTCCAATGCTTCTTCTAAAATCAGCGTCATCTGCTCCACATGATGTCTTGAAGCAATTTCTGGTACAACCCCACCAAACCGTTTATGACTTTCAATTTGAGAAGCCACGACATTGGCCAAAACTTCTTTCCCATTTCTTACAATCGCTACTGCCGTTTCATCACAGCTCGTTTCAATACCTAGTATTAATTCATTTTTATTTTCCATTAAAATTCACCCACATAACTAGCGCATCCTCATGATTATCAGTGTAATAATTTTTGCGGATGCCGCCTTCTTCAAATCCAAATTTCCGATACAAGTTTTGCGCAACTTTATTAGATACGCGAACTTCCAAAGTCATGGTCAACGCTCCGCGTAATTTCGCAAAATGAATGGCTTTCTTAAGTAGTGCTTCTCCTAGCTTCATTCCCCTATAGTCCGGATGAAGCGCTATATTTGTAATATGCGCTTCATCGATGATGACCCACACACCACAATATCCCGCTATTTCTTCCCCAACCTCGAGCAATAGATAAGTAGCAAAATGGTTAATTACAATTTCATTATAGAAAGCGGATTTGCTCCAAGGCGTAGGGAACGTTGCATGCTCAATTCGCATGACAGCTTCTATATCTTCAATCGTCATCGATCGAAACGATACCGTCTCATTCATCGTTAATCCCCTACTTTTTCTGTGAAGCCAGCCATTTCGCTTCAGCTTCAGCCATTCTTACATAGTTTGGTGTAAACTGATGGACATCTTCTACCGGTTCTTTACAAGACCCTAATCTTGCAAGATCAGAAGGACGAGCATTCAAACTGCTACTCGGTGCAAAAGTTGCTTTCTCTCCTAAAATCGCTTCGATTTGTTCCTTGTGCAGATTTAAATCGCCACTAATAAATAAGAAGCGCTCATAGCGATCTTTATTCTCTTTCAACCAGTCTTCAAATAGGACGATATGATCGTCGGTTTCTCTCTCGACTTCTGTTCCATTTGCTCGATATACGCTCAAATAGACCTGTCCTCGTCTAGCATCAAAAAAGGGAATAATGGCTCCAGAAAAATAACGGCCGTTCTGGCCCAGGACTTCTAAACTTGAAACACCCACAAGTGGAATGTTTAATGTCCAAGCAAGCGTCTTAGCAATACTAATGCCAATACGAAGACCTGTATAAGAACCTGGTCCCTCAGCTACTACAATACGATCAAGGTCAGTAGGCTTTAATTGAACCTCTTCTAGCAATTGCTCAATAGCAGGCATCAACCGAACCGAATGGTTTTTCTTTATATTTGTTATGATTTCTCCAACAATCGTGCCTTCCACCATAACGGAGACACCCATACAATAATTCGAAGAATCAATGGCTAGTACTCTCATGTTGCAACTCCTTACATAACGACTCATAAAAAGGACCAAAGGGTCTCAATATTAGCCGACGTTCTGATTCTCTTTGATGATAAATTTCAACTCTGAGAAGTTCTTTTGGAAGCATATCCTGTATGAATTTTGCCCATTCCACTACAGTGACCCCTTCACCTTCAAAGTATTCGCTAAAACCAAGGTCTTCATCACTCTCTTCTAGACGATATGCGTCCATATGAAACAGAGGAATTGTACCTTCATATTCTTTGATAATCGTAAAAGTCGGGCTGTTTACCACTTTCGTAACGCCTAGTCCTTTTCCGATTCCTTTTGTAAATGTTGTCTTGCCAGCACCTAGATCTCCTTCAAGTGTTAATACACTGCCTGGCTTAAGCTTTTCTGCAAGCTTTTTACCAAACTCCATCGTTTCATCTGGAGACTTCATGATGAAAGCATATCCACTCATGGTCATCACCTATTCCTTAGACGAGAAGTGATTGTAACCCTTCTTGTCCAGTTTGAATTTTTGATCTTTATAATTCATCCATACACTTGTTCGCTTATCCTCTACATAACCAATCCGATAAATTTCTTCATCGTGCGCCTCGAAAAGTTCTACAACCTTTTCCCAATTCTCCTCAGCAACCGTTCCGATAAGTTCATAATCTTCTCCACCATTTAACATCCATTCTAACCGCTGAAAGGAAGAATAAGCATCGAAGCCCTCAGGAGCCGGAATCGTATCCTGATTCAATATAATAGAAACGCCACTTGCTTCAGCTAACTCATGGGACTCACT
Source organism: Pseudalkalibacillus sp. JSM 102089 (assembly GCF_041366475.1). Taxonomy (NCBI): domain Bacteria; kingdom Bacillati; phylum Bacillota; class Bacilli; order Caryophanales; family Fictibacillaceae; genus Pseudalkalibacillus; species Pseudalkalibacillus sp. JSM 102089. Next base: position 2,910 of record NZ_JBEWYW010000018.1, on the reverse strand, counting down.
TGCAATTCCATCACTAACATCATTTAATGAAATCCGGTACCCACTTTTTGCGAGAATACGTCCTTGCTTTATTCGTGGACTAGGTTCTTGATGATATTTTACATAAGGGGCTTCATTCCCTTCCCCTTTAAGCAAAGAAGAAAGTCCTGCTGCAGACCCACCGACAGGTCCAGTAAGAAAGACAATATCTCCAGCTCGCGCATTACTTCTCAGAAGTTTGCGTCCTTTCTCGATTTTACCAATCACAGTAATTGCAATGTGAAGATCGCTTCGCGTCGAGACTGTATCTCCGCCGATCATATCTATTTCATAATCATCAGCAATTTCTTTCATACCTTTATAAATTTCTTTTAGCTGCTTAGACGACCAGCCTGTCTGAGGTACTGATATCGATACAAGGTAAAACATCGGAATTCCGCCCATAGCAGCGATATCACTTATATTGACGGCAAGCGCTTTTCTGCCAATTTGAAAAGGGGAGAGCGTACTTTTTTTAAAATGGATTCCTTCCACCATTGTATCTGCACAGGCGATTTCATCCCAGTCTGATCCAATACGATAAAGAGCAGCATCGTCTCCAATCCCTTGAATCAATTCTTCACGAAATGTATAAGCTGGCTTAATGGATTGAATAAATGCAAATTCATCTTTCACCAAACTCATCTCTCTTTCTATTTTATAAAAAAACCTTAGGAATTTCATCCTAAGGTGCTTTTTCTATCAGTTTATCTTACTTAACGACAAATTCACATGTTTGTTTAGAAAAACTTCTATTTTTCCTAAGGTTTATAGAAAAAAAACGATTTTAGAGTATAAAAAAAAAGCGATTCTATCGCTCTATTAGAAATGGCGGTCTCGACGGGAATCGAACCCGCGATCTCCTGCGTGACAGGCAGGCATGTTAACCGCTACACCACGAGACCAAGTTATGCAATGTTTGAACAATATACACTTACGATTGTGAGAAATAATACCAAGTTATCAGTTTAGGTTGCCCCTAAAGGGACTACAATAAAAATTTAACAAGGAAGATTAATCGACGTAGGTAAATTTTTGGTTGCGGGGGCAGGATTTGAACCTGCGACCTTTGGGTTATGAGCCCAACGAGCTACCGAACTGCTCCACCCCGCGACGATATAAAAAAATAATTTGTGCCTGCTTCTTTATACAGTGCACTGTTTCTTCCTCTGCAAGATTATGCTACGATGCGTATCCGTCGAAACAACTCGATGTTGTCTCATTGAAGTAACGCTCGTTGCTCCACCCCGCGACGATAAAAAAGAACTTAATATGTCTCTCGGACACAAGTACTACTATACCAGATAAATGTAATGAATGCAACCTTTAGGAGAAAAAGAAAAAAACCCCCTATTAGAGGGATTTTTCCACAGCATTTTTGAATGCTTCTACAATATCATTTTCGTTTTCAATTCCTACAGAAATACGGACGAGCTGCTTGTTGATCCCCAGCTTCTGTCTAGTATCTTCAGGTACTGTTCGGTGGGAGGTGGCAATGGGATAAGAAACGGTGGTATCTAATCCAGCCAGAGTCGGTATAATCTTCACCCATCCTAGTGACTTGAAGAACGTTTTCACATCGGTTGCATCCTCTAATTCAATGGAAACCATTGCCCCAGATCCTCTTTCAGCTACATATTCTGGATAATATACATTCTTTATGCCTTTAACGTCTTTCAGTTGGCTTGCAAGAAATGCAGCATTCCTAACATGCCGTTCCATTCGTACACTCATCGTTTTTAACCCACGGCACCCTAGCCACGCTTCGAATGGACTAAGGTTAGCACCAAGGTTAATCACTTTGGCTTTTGCTTTAGCCATAAGATCTTCTCTGCCTACTAGTACGCCTGCTGTTACATCACTATGTCCGCCAATGTATTTTGTTGCGCTATGTACAACCAGATCAATTCCAACTTGATAAGGTTGAAGAAGATACGGAGTAGCAAACGTATTATCTATCATTGTAATTAGTTCGTGCTTTTCACCAAGTTCTTTAAGAAGGGTTAGATCCTCTACTCTTAATAGTGGGTTTGTTACTGATTCCGTATAAAGTAACTTTGTGTTTGGACGTATGGCATGCTCAATTTTTTCTATGTCAGTAAAATCAACAAAAGAAACTTCTATGCCGAAGTCAGGGAGTTCTTCATTAAAAAGAGAGTATGTACCTCCGTATAGATCTTCACAAGCCACAATGTGGTCGCCAGCCTTAACAACAGCAAGTACTCCTGCAAGAATAGCAGATAAACCTGAAGAAGTTGCAATGCCTTTAGGAGCCTCCTCAAGGTCTGCTACACCCATTCCAAGATCATCTGTATTCGGATTGCTAACACGCGTATACAAATAGTCTTTTTTACCTTCATAAAAAGATTCCAAATCATCGAGATCTTCAAACACAAAGGCAGAGGTTTGATAAATCGGTTGAACCTTACTAACTGTATCTGCTTTCGTCTTTCGTGGAAAACGTACTGCTTTTGTATCAAAATGAAAATCCATTTATTTTCCCCTTCCCCTTAATAAAATTCTTTTTCATTAACTGTACGTGTTCTAGAGAGTAATTTCAAGAAATACGGTTCGAAATTTTCAATTAATTATTCTTGTTAAGCACCACGTTCTGGCTAAATAGAATTAAAATGCTTACTCGCATGCGATTATTCCGCGATATTTTAAATAATTCCGCGAATTTGAGATTAATTCCGCGAACGTAAAAAAACCATACAAAAAAGCGAGAAACCCACAGGTCTCTCGCTTCTCTTCATTGCCCAGCTACGTCCTACTCTTGCAGGGGGAGATCCCCCAACTACCATCGGCGCTCGAGCTTAACTTCCGTGTTCTCATACGGGGCGCGATAAGCGGCGAACTTCTTCGTCAGCTGCGCGATGCCAGATCCTCATG
>NZ_JBEWYW010000017.1:0-53222 GCF_041366475.1 Pseudalkalibacillus sp. JSM 102089 | reverse complement strand
CTGTTAGTCTAGTGATGATGGCGAAGAGGTCACACCCGTTCCCATGCCGAACACGGAAGTTAAGCTCTTCAGCGCCGATGGTAGTTGGGGGATCTCCCCCTGCAAGAGTAGGACGTCGCTGGGCAACATAAGAGAAGCGAGAGACCTGAGGGTTTCTCGCTTTTTTGTATGGTTTTTTTACGTTCGCGGAATTAATCTCAAATTTGCGGAATTATTATGGAAAAGCGCGGAAAAAATCCGAAATTCGCGGAAATATCTAAAATGTAGCGGAATAAAATTCGTATCTTCTTTTACCTTCTTAAGCTACAAGGATAATATACCTATGAAATTTCCTTTCTTTTTTAAAATCACTGACACGGGATAAGTTAAAGGCACATATCCATAGAAAGAAGAAAAAAATAGGCTGAAATGAAGTGAATCGGTATAGATCCACTATAATTGGGCAAAGCTTTTACCATGGAGGTGGGAAGATGGAGAAGAGAATTAGGCATAGCTTAAGTGAGTGCTGTCTTGTTTGCGAAGAACACAGTTTAAAAGGTATTCATATTTGCGACCGATTTATTTGTTATGAGTGTGAGCGAAAGGTAATTCAAACAGATACCAGTCATGAAAACTATCAATTTTATCTTGAAAAACTACGAAAACTACGACTTAGTCGATTAGCATAAGCAGATAGCTGTTTTATAGGCTATCTGCTTTTTTACGTATGAATGTGAAGCAGCAGTAAGTAGGAAAAAACGATACAGATTTGCTTGACCCTTTACTTCTCCGAAAGTCTAGATAATGATAGAATACTAGTATAAGCAATGAATCTTCGATAGATAGAAGTTGGTTTTATGAATAAAGCAGATCAAGCACCTTTATATGAAGCATTAATTATGTGGAAGGATCAGAACCCCCTCTCATTTCATGTACCAGGTCATAAAAACGGTTCGGTCTTTTCAACTTATAGAAGTGCAGATAACTCATTTAAAGAAATATTGAATATAGATGCTACAGAACTTTCGGGACTAGATGATCTTCATCATGCAGACGGTCCAATTAAGAAGGCAGAGCAGCTTACTGCTGATCTTTATGGAAGTGTTGAAAGCCGCTTTTTGGTAGGGGGATCTTCAGCTGGTAACCTCGCGATGATCATGGCATTATGTTCTGAAGGGGACATTGTTCTTGTTCAGAAGAACTGTCACAAATCAGTACTAAATGGACTTCGCTTATCGAAAGCACACCCTATTTTTCTTAATCCATCCATTGATGAGGAAAGTCAGGTCTCCACAGGTGTGTCAGTCGATCTCATCCATCGAGCGATAACAAAATATAAAAATATTAAAGCAATCGTACTGACAAACCCAAATTATTACGGAATGACGAATGATCTAAAACCGATCATTTCTTATGCTCATCAGAAAGGAATTCCGGTTCTTGTTGATGAAGCACACGGAGCACATTTTGTAAAAGAAAGGTTTTTTCCTGAAAGTGCTTTGAAACTAGGAGCAGATGTTGTTGTTCAATCAGCACATAAAACACTCCCTGCCATGACGATGGGCTCATACTTACATATAGGTGATCCGAAATATAGGAATGCAATAAACGATTATTTACAAGTCTTTCAATCAAGCAGCCCTTCATACCCGATCATGGCTTCGCTCGATTTAGCAAGACACTATATTTCTTCACTTCCTGATAAACAACTTGGTCAAATTTTAGAAGAGATTCTTCAGTTTAAGCACCGGCTGAATAAGATTCCTGGTATAAACGTTATTGGAGATGTAAGTCATGCTTATAAGCAGATTGATCCAATAAAAATAACGGTCCAGTTATCTGGCACCTCAGGATATGATTTGGCAAAAAAGCTTGAGAATGAAGGTATATTTGTTGAGCTTAGTGACCCATTAAACATTTTGCTCATTTGTCCCATAGCATTTAATGGTGAGGCTTATGAACGAACGTTACAGGCATTTGAAAGGATTGCAGTTCATAGGGATGAAGCCACATTTAGAATATCTATGAATCAGTTGAATCATGAAGAGATAACATTTCCTGCTTATTCTTTTGCGAAGTTGGAAACGATGAATACCAATACAGTTAGTATTAGAAACGCTGTTGGTTTAATTGCAGCGAAAGCCATTATCCCCTATCCCCCAGGAATTCCTATCGTTCTCCCAGGGGAGCGCATAACTTTAGGTAAGATCCAACTAGTAGAAACAGTGTTGAATGGCGGAGGACACATACAGGGGATGAATGGTGAGATGATTGAGATTGCAATAGAAGAGGAGTAGGGCATTGAAAGGATTATTTATAACATTTGAAGGACCGGATGGCGCAGGTAAGTCAACACAGGTTCAGAAACTAGCCGATTATTTAAACGAAGAAGGCATTCGTTTTATTCATACAAGAGAGCCAGGTGGTACAGCTATAAGCGATCAAATTAGATCTTTGATCCTTAATCCAGAACATGAAGAGATGGTGGATGAGACGGAAGTGCTTCTTTATGCTTCATCCCGAGCTCAGCATGTGAGAGAAAAGATTCTGCCAGCATTAAATGAAGGATATCTTGTACTATGTGATCGCTTTGTTGATGCATCAGTTGCTTATCAGGGGGTTGGCCTTGGACTAGATGTAGAAACGATAAAGGTCATCAATGAATTTGCAACAGGAGGGCTAACACCTGATCGAAGCTATATGATTGATCTTCCTGTTTCTGTTGGTAAAGAAAGAATGGCAGCAAGAAATCAACTTGATCGAATTGAACAAAAAGGAACAGCTTATCATGAAAAAGTGAGAGAAGCTTTTCTGGAATTATATAAAAATAATAATGAACGGATTCATTTGATCGATGGTGAAAATGCTGTGGATGAGATTTTTTCTTCAATAAAAAAGGATTTTACAGTGTTGTGGGATAACTATTGTAGTAATAACTAATTGACGGGTGCATGCTTGCCGCCCGGGGAGGGATATACATGAAACTAGTAATGGCTGTCGTTCAGGATAAGGATAGCAATCGGTTATCCAACGCCCTGGTCGATCATAATTTCCAGGCGACAAAGCTTGCGACTACAGGTGGGTTTTTACGTGCAGGAAATACGACATTTCTAGTAGGTACGGAAGATCATCGTGTACAAAAGCTTCTTGATATTATTAAAGACAATTGTCAGAGTAGAGAACAGATGGTGGCACCGGTCTCTCCGATGGGAGGAAATGCAGATTCTTATGTACCGTATCCTGTTGAAGTGTCAGTTGGAGGAGCAACGGTATTTGTACTTCCAGTAGAGGCCTTCCATCATTTTTAATATGCACGGTAGGATGAGTGATAGCAATGACAGATTGGAATGAATTAAAAGACCGGCAACCCACGGTTGTTAGAATGGTCATAAATAGTTTCAAGAAAGAACGTCTTTCTCATGCGTATTTATTTGACGGTGGGGCAGGAACAGGCAAAAAAGATATTGCTGTTCATATGGCGAAAACGTATTTTTGTCAGGAAAGAACGGGTATCGATCCGTGTCAAAACTGCAGAGACTGTAAAAGGATTGATTCTGGAAATCATCCCGATCTACATCTCCTAGAACCTGATGGACAATCGATTAAAATCGATCAAATTCGTAAGCTTCAGAAGGAATTCTCTTATCTTGGGGTAGAATCTCGAAAGAAAGTTTATATATTGAATCATTCAGATCGAATGACAACTCAAGCTGCTAATAGTTTACTTAAATTTCTTGAAGAGCCAGGACAAATGACGATGGCTATTCTCTTAACAGAGCAAAAGCAGCATATTCTATCCACGATTTATTCGAGGTGCCAGGTTATTACATTTCAACCCCTTTCAACAAATGGGGTGGAACAAGCCTTAGTGAATGACGGAGTAACACCACAGCTTGCTAAATTAGCTGCTCAATTAACGAATGATCAGCGTGCAGCAAAGGAGTTGGCGCTTGATGAGTGGTTTGCACAGGCTAGAGCGATAGTGATACAATTGACTGAAGAGTTGAAGGAAAGACCTCATCAGGTTTTCCTAACGATCCATGACAAATGGCTAGCTCATTTTAAGGATAAAACGCAGCAGGATATGGGACTTAATCTTATGCTTTTTTGGTATAAGGATATAATGAAAATACAACTGCAGGATAATCGGATTGTCTATGCAGATCAGAAGGATAAGCTCGAACGTTATGCCCTTCAATTCGGAAGAAAGAAGATAAGTCAGCATATGATGGCGATACTTGATGCCAAAAGACGTCTGAGTGCAAACACAAACCCGCAGTTTGTGATGGAACAGCTAGTACTCAGGTTACGGGAGGGATAAGTTTGTGTATGAAGTAGTTGGCGTTCGCTTTAAGAAAGCGGGGAAGATCTATTACTTTGATCCGAGTAGCCTCCAGGTGTCCAACAAAGAATTTGTTATCGTGGAGACTGCAAGAGGGGTTGAATTTGGCAAAGTCGTATTAGCAAACAAGCAAGTTGATGAAGAGGATGTTGTACTTCCTCTCAAGAAAGTAATTCGCATAGCTGATGAAAAAGATCGCCTTGCTGTAGAAGATAATAAACACGCAGCTGAAGAAGCTTTTGAAGTGTGTGTTTCTAAAATTGAAGAGTACAAGCTTGATATGAAGCTTGTTGATGTTGAATATACATTTGATCGCAATAAGATCATCTTTTACTTTACAGCAGATGGAAGAGTAGATTTCCGCGAACTTGTGAAAGGGCTCGCATCCATCTTTAGAACAAGAATTGAACTTCGTCAGATTGGTGTCAGAGATGAAGCGAAGATGCTTGGTGGAATTGGACCATGTGGCCGAATGCTTTGTTGCTCAACATGGCTTGGCGATTTTGAACCTGTTTCGATTAAGATGGCGAAAGATCAAAATCTATCTTTAAATCCTGCTAAAATTTCTGGACTTTGCGGCAGGTTAATGTGCTGCTTGAAATATGAGAACGATGCATACGAATCCGGTAAAAAAGAGCTTCCAGACGTTGGGAAGACGATTCAAACCGGACAAGGTAAAGGAAAAGTTGTTGGGTTGAATATATTGGAACGTCTTGTTCAGGTCGAATTATTTGAACTCAACCGCGTGACAGAATATACGCTTGATGAATTGATACAAGACGGCGCAGTATCTACGCAAGCCACAGATTGATTGAGGTGGAACGGAAGTGGAGAAAAAAGAAGTTTTTTCACGTGTAAGCTCAATGGAAGAACAGATTGGTGACTTATACAAACAATTAGGCGAACTAAAAGAACATCTTGCAGGACTGCTGGAAGAAAATCACCATCTCGAAATTGAGAATCACCACTTGCGAGAGCGGTTAGAACAAACTTCCGAGCCGAAGAGTCATTCATCTGGCAAAAAGAAGCGCGGTAAACCAGAAGTTGGAGAAGGGTATGATAATCTTGCGAGATTATATCAAGAAGGTTTCCATATTTGTAATCTCCATTATGGTAGCATCCGGACAGAGGGAGATTGTCTTTTCTGCTTGTCGTTCTTAAATAAAAAGTAGTGATTTGGTCTTTCCACATCTGGAAAGACCTTTTTTACAATTATATAATTTGTTCACTAAAGAATTAAAATAGATAGGAGAAAAGCATCATGCATTTATATGATGATGAACGGATTGACTACATCATTGAAAATGAATTAAGAATTATTCAAAGCCCAACGGTATTTTCTTTTTCTCTAGATGCCGTTCTACTTGCACGATTTGCCTGGGTGCCGATAAAACGTGGTAAAATAATTGATCTTTGTACAGGTAATGGCATTATTCCACTTCTATTATCGAGAAGAAGTCAGGTTCCGATTGACGCGGTCGAAATTCAAGATCGGCTATATGATATGGGGACGAGAAGTGTGGATTTAAATGACCTTAATAATCAGCTTACCCTACATCATGGGGATATTCGGGACCTACCTGCTGGATTATTAAAGGAATCTTATGATGCAGTAACATGCAACCCACCCTATTTTCAAAGTCAGCGAAATGAACAGCGTAATCTAAATGAACACCTTACCATCGCCCGACATGAAGTTATGTGTACTCTCGAAGATGTTATTCAATCTTGCAGTCGTTTAGCGAAACAGGGTGGGAAGGTATCACTGGTTCATCGTCCTGAGAGGTTACTTGATATTGTGACGCTAATGAGAAAATACCGTGTTGAACCTAAGAGAATGCAGCTCGTTTATCCGAAAGCTGGTAAAGAAGCAAATACGCTATTAATTGAAGGAATTAAAGATGGGAAGCCTGATTTAAAAGTGTTGCCGCCGTTCATCGTTTATCAGAAAGATAATACATATAGTGACGAGATGAGAAATGTTTATGAAGAACTATAGTCATTTTGTTTATATGCTCGAATGTCGAGATGGTAGTTATTATACAGGCTATACGACGGACTTATCTCATCGATTAGCTCAACATGAATGTGGAAAAGGTGCAAAATATACGAGGGGGAGAGGTCCACTACGACTCGTTTATCAAGCAGAATATGAGACAAAAAGTAAAGCAATGCAAGAAGAATATCGAATCAAACAACTATCTCGTATTCAAAAAGAAAAGATAATAAAAGAAAAGAGGCAAGTTCATGTGGAGTCAGAAGAGTTACAAAAAGAGCGAGACAGGTAAACTTTATCTCGTACCTACCCCTATCGGAAACCTGAATGATATGACTTTCCGCGCTATTCAGACGTTAAAAGACGTAGATCTTATTGCTGCAGAAGATACAAGACAATCAAAAAAGCTAACGAATCATTTTGAAATTGAGACACGGTTGATTAGCTATCATGAACATAACAAGGAATCGAGTGGATATAAACTTCTGGAGCGATTAAGGGGAGGACAAAGTATTGCCCTTATTAGCGATGCTGGAATGCCCGCTATTTCAGATCCTGGTTATGAAATTGTGTCGGCATGTGTGGCAGAGGAAATCCCTGTTATTCCATTACCGGGTGCGAATGCAGCAATTACTGCTCTTGTGGCATCAGGTTTGCCAACACAGCATTTCTATTATTATGGTTTTTTATCTAGACAAAGGAAAGAGCGGAAAATTGAATTACAACAGCTAAAAACAATTCCTTCACCAGTTCTATTCTACGAGGCTCCTCATCGCTTAAAAGAAATGATGAAAGCGGTTCTTGAAGTTCTGGGAAACAGAGAAATTATTATAGCAAGAGAATTAACGAAGAAATATGAAGAGTTTATTAGGGGATCAGTTGAAGAGGTGCTTCGCTGGTGTGAAGAAAATGAAATCCGTGGTGAATTTTGTGTGATCGTCGAAGGTGGAATATCCGAAGAAGTGAATGAAGAGCTTTGGTGGGAAGAGTTCACTTTACGAGATCATGTAGAACACTATATTAATGACGGAATGAAAAGTAAGGATGCGATCAAACAAGTGTCGCTTGATCGTGAGCTACCCAAAAGAGAAGTGTATCAGGCTTATCATGTAGAATCTTAGAGTACAAAAAAAGCTCCTGCCTATATTGGCAGGAGCTTTTCTATACGTTCATTATTTAGCAAGAGCTTTTTGGATTTCTTCCAATACTTGCTCCGCACCTTCGCGACTAAGGATTAGTTTGCCGTTACCAATGGCAAGATTGTCATCGGATACCTCACCAGTTACCTGGCAAGTCATGTTAGGCTTATACTTTTTTAGGATGATGCGCTCATCGTCAACGTAGATTTCAAGAGCGTCCTTTTCAGCAATACCAAGTGTACGGCGTAGTTCGATCGGAATAACAACACGGCCAAGCTCGTCAACTTTACGTACAATACCAGTAGATTTCATGTTTTATACTCCCCTATTCCCATTTTTTTATTAATTACGTCAGGATTCGACAAATTTCTCTATTTATGTTCTATATAATACCAGTGTTTCCCATAAGCGTCAATCCTTTTAATTGGGTAAATATTTCCTATAATAGGTTTGTTACGGGATTCGAAGTACTATATTATTACCAAAACCTGACTTCCTTAAATAAATAATTCGACAATTTTCTTGTAAATCCTTCGACATTAATTGTAAATTTGTGTAGGTTACGCGATTTAAGCTCCGCTTCCTTGCATTTCTTCCTTAAATTAGTTATATTTTGATGAAGAAGAATTGTACTTGAATGAACAAAATGACGTTACACAGCGATACGCAAACGCGGGCTGTAGTTGAGAGTTGCTAACGTTCTCGTCCTACATGGGGCGGGAGCTTTTTGTCCAGTAGCCCCCACCTCTAAACGTGAGTCAATTTTGCGTTAAGGTGGGGGATTCACTGTCCTAAAGAACAAATTAAGCTTTTCACTTTATCACTGTTTTAATCAAGGAGGAAGCAACATGGGTGACAAGACGTTTTATATTACGACACCGATCTATTATCCTAGTGGAAAGCTCCACATAGGTCATGCCTACACAACTGTAGCAGGAGATGCTATGGCACGTTACAAGCGTTTAAGAGGTTTTGATGTTCAGTATTTAACAGGAACGGATGAACATGGGCAAAAGATCCAAAAGAAAGCACACGAGCAGGGGGTTACTCCTCAGAAGTATGTTGATGACATCGTTGCTGGCATTAAAGATTTGTGGGATAAGTTAGACATTAGTTACGATGATTTTATCCGTACAACCGAAAAGCGTCACGAGGAAATTGTCGAAACGATTTTTCAAAAGATGTATGAGAAGGGTGATATCTACCTTGACCAATATGAAGGTTGGTATTGCACACAATGTGAGTCCTTCTTTACTGAACGCCAGTTAGTCGATGGGAAATGTCCCGACTGTGGACGTGAGGTGGAGAAAGTAAAGGAAGAGTCCTACTTCTTTAAAATGGGCAAGTATTCCGATCGTCTATTGAAGTTTTATGAAGACAATCCCGAGTTTATCCAGCCGGAATCTCGAAAAAATGAAATGATCAATAACTTTATCAAGCCTGGTCTTGAGGATCTTGCGGTATCAAGAACTTCTTTTGACTGGGGTGTTAAAGTTCCTGGAGATCCGAAACATGTCATTTATGTTTGGATCGATGCATTGTCCAATTACATCACCTCCCTTGGGTATGGCACTGAAAATGATGAGCTTTATAATAAGTTCTGGCCAGCGGATGTACATCTTGTTGGGAAAGAAATCGTTCGTTTCCATACGATTTACTGGCCAATTATGCTGATGTCACTAGACCTGCCGTTACCAAAGAAAGTCTTTGCTCATGGTTGGTTGTTAATGAAAGATGGAAAAATGTCTAAATCCAAAGGTAATGTGGTTGACCCAGTTACCTTAATTGATCGCTATGGCCTTGATGCTTTACGTTATTATTTATTGCGTGAAGTACCGTTCGGTTCAGATGGCGTCTTTACACCTGAGAGCTTTGTGGAGCGAATCAATCATGATTTGGCGAACGATCTCGGCAACCTGTTAAATCGAACAGTAGCGATGATCGCTAAGTACTTCGACGGTGAAGTACCTGTTTATGAAGGATCGGTCACAGATTTTGATGATACTCTTGTAGAGATGGTAGATTCAACAATTTCTAAAGTAGAGACCTCTCTTGAAAACATGGAGTTTTCAGTTGCCCTTGCTTCGATTTGGCAGCTCATTAGTCGAACGAACAAGTACATTGATGAAACAGAACCATGGATTCTTGCTAAAGAAGAAACTCATAAAGACAAGCTTGGTGCTGTAATGGTTCACCTCGCTGAATCACTGAGACAAGTGGGTATTCTATTGCAGCCTTTCCTTACGCAAACGCCTAAAAAGATCTGGTCACAGCTAGGTATTGAAGAAGGCGAGAAAACAAGCTGGGAATCATTAGGCTTCAAAAAAGGATTCGGTGGTACAACGGTTCAAAAAGATGCTCCGCTTTTCCCAAGACTTGAACGTGAAGAAGAGGTTGCATATATAGTTGAACAAATGGGTGGCAATGTCGTTAAGGAAGCACCGCCAATTGAAAAACCAGATTTAGATGAGATTTCAATTGATGACTTTACAAAAGTTGATTTAAGAGTCGCCCAAGTACTTGAAGTAGAGCCGGTGAAAAAAGCCAATAAGTTATTGAAATTAAAATTAGATCTTGGTTATGAAACGAGACAAGTTGTTTCAGGAATTGCAAAACATTATAAACCAGAGGAACTCATCGGCAAAAAAGTTGTTTGTGTTTCCAATCTTAAGCCAGTAAAGCTTAGAGGAGAATTATCTGAAGGTATGATTCTAGCAGGTGAGCATGACGGCGAGCTGAAATTGTCGACTATTGCTGAAAGCTTGCCAAATGGAACACAAATCAAATAATGACTCATGACTCGGTCTTAAAATAGACCGGGTCTTTTTTACTTTCTAATTCACAATAAATCCCTGCTATTTACTTTGCTATTTGTGACTAAACTTCCATTTTGAGTTGCAAGATAAGTATATAAAAAAGAACCAAAACACCTTAATATACAGAATATTCTAACTTATTTTGTGAGCATTGTAAACAAAATGTAATTAAAATGAAACTGTTTAGACTTAGAAAATAACTAGGACATTTGGTACACTAGCATCGTACTAGAGCGGAGAAGGAGTTTTGACATGTTATTCGACACACATACGCATTTGAATGTTGAACAATTTTCCGAAGATCAAAAAGAAGTAATTGAGCGTGCCCAGGCAGCGGGAGTAAGCAAGATGGTTGTTGTTGGTTTTGATCGTGAAACGATAACACATGCTATGGAACTTGTTGAACAGTATGATTTTCTTTATGCCGCCGTAGGTTGGCATCCTGTTGATGCGATTGATATGAAAGAAGAGGACCTTGAGTGGATTGAAGAACTTGCTGGTCATCCAAAAGTAGTAGCAATCGGTGAAATGGGACTTGATTATCATTGGGACAAATCACCTCATGACATACAAAAAGATGTTTTTCGTAAGCAAATTCAACTTGCGAAAAAAGTGAAATTACCGATCATCATACATAATCGTGAAGCGACGCGAGATGTCATTGATGTATTGAAAGAAGAAAATGCAGCTGAGGTAGGTGGCATCATGCACTGTTTCGCTGGAACTGTAGAAGAGGCTAATGAGTGCCTTGATATGAATTTCTACATTTCTCTAGGTGGACCAGTAACGTTTAAGAACGCTAAACTACCAAAAGAAGTAGCGAAAGAAATACCAATTGATCGTTTGCTAATTGAAACGGACTGTCCTTTTCTAGCACCACACCCAAACCGCGGGAAGCGAAATGAACCTTCATATGTGAAGCTCATCGCTGAACAAATTGCGGATTTGAAAGAAATGGATTATGAAGAATTAGCAAGAAGAACATCCGAAAATGCTATGACATTATTCGGTATTAGTCGCTAATAAAAAAGACCGTTGTCGTTGAAAAGAAATGATAGGATGCTTTTAAAAATAACTTCTCCCATCATACAAGATCAAAGTAGATGCCTTTTCTACTAAACTAGCAATTGGGGATAAGTAAGAAGCTTTTCTTTTTGAAACACAGTCGGTTCAGGGGGTAACTATGACAATGAAATCGAACATGGAAAACTTTTTTGCTCGCGTTAAGGGTGGAAAGAACGTATTCATGATTTGTTTAAGTGTAATTGTACTAGGTTTAGTCTCCGGCTTTATCGTGTTTGAAACTACAAAAGCTTCGGTCACGCTTGTCCTTGATGGGGAAGAGAAGCCAGTAGATACACATGCAGATACAGTTGCGGAGTTATTAAAGGATGAAGAATTGAATCCTGGTTCTCATGATTATTTAAGTCACGATTTATCAGCCAAGGTTGAGGCTGGAGATGTGATTGAATGGAAACCGGCTTTTCAAGTAACGCTATCGATTAATGGGGATAACCAACAAGTTTGGTCCACCAAAGATACAGTGAAAGGGTTTCTTGAAGATCAAAACATGGAGCTCGGTAAGCATGATCAAATGTCTGTATCACTCGATGATGAATTGAAAGAAAATATGACGATTGCCGTTGATGAAGCTTTCAAAGTTGCGGTAAACGACGGTGGGAAACAAAAAGAGATTTGGACAACTTCGACTACGGTCGCTGGCTTTTTAGAACAGCAGAATATACAACTTGGAGAACTTGATCGCGTAGAACCCAAAAAAGAAGAGGACGTTACAGCGAACTCGGAAATCAACGTGATTCGAGTGGAAAAGGTCACCGATGTAGTGGAAGAGACGATTGACTATGCAACGATTAAGAAGAATGATAGTTCAATTCAAAAAGGTAAAGAAACAGTCCTAGAAGACGGACAAGAAGGCAAGCGGGAGAAACATTACGAAGTTGTTTTAGAAAATGGTAAAGAGGTTTCCCGTGAGCTTAAGAAAACCGATGTAGTGAAGGAAAGCAGTGACAAAATCGTTGCTGTTGGTACCCAGGTTATTACACAAACAGCTGTGAAAACTAGCAGTGCCCCTTCAACTCAATCTAAATCAACAAAGACAGCTAGTAAGCCTGCTACAAAAACTTCAAAATCACCATCTAAACCTGAAAGTAAGTCGTCAGGGAAGGTAATGAACGTATCGACGACAGCTTATACGGCAAATTGTGCTGGCTGTTCAGGTATCACATCTACGGGCTTTAACTTAAAATCTAATCCTGATGCGAAAATCATTGCGGTTGATCCTAGTGTGATTCCACTCGGCTCAAAAGTTCACATAGAAGGATATGGAACGGCTATTGCGGCTGATACGGGTGGTGCGATTAAAGGTAACAAGATTGATGTGTTTTTCTCTTCGAAGTCTGCAGCTTACGCATGGGGAAACAAGACTGTTCAAATTACAATTCTCGATTAGTGATCGAGATATGGTATGCTAATAACACAGAGTGGGGAAAGTCTCTCTCTGTGTTTTTTGTATGATAAAGAAAAGATTTATGAGAGAAACTATAAAAATTCACGTGTAGTTATAATAACAGGGTAGAATCGGTTATGTATTATGGAGGAAACAGAGTGAAAGTAAAAGAAATTATTATCGTAGAAGGCAAAAACGATACATTGGCTGTGAAACGAGCGCTTGATGCGGATACGCTAGAAACGAATGGATCTGAGGTTAGCGAAGAGACGCTTAGACGTATTGAGCTTGCTTGGAAGAGACGAGGCGTAATTGTTTTTACAGATCCAGATTATCCTGGTACAAGAATTCGTCAGATCATTAGTGACCGACTGCCTTCTTGTAAACACGCCTTTCTAAATAAAAAACGTGCCATCTCATCTAATGGAAAGAAAGTTGGAATTGAACATGCCTCTATTCAGGATATTCAAGAAGCCATTCTTTCAGTAAGAGAAGAGATAGAAGCTCCAGATGTTTTGATTGAATGGGAGGATCTTATCGCTGCTGGTCTGGTTGTAGGCGATCGTTCTAAGGAGAGAAGAAAAGCTTTAGGAGATCGGTTGCAAATGGGCTATATGAATGGAAAGCAGCTTTTCAAACGGCTACAAATATTTCAAATTTCAAGAGAAGAGTTTAGTCAGGCTTTGGAAGAAGTGTTACAGGAGGAAGAGAAATGAATAAAGAAATATCAACCCCTTTTAGAACAAAAGAAATTTTATCTAAACATGGTTTTACTTTTAAGAAAAGTCTTGGACAGAACTTTTTAATTGATTCGAATGTCCTAACAAAAATTGTAGACCAGGCTAAGTTATCACCGAATTCTGGCGCTATCGAGATTGGGCCTGGTATTGGAGCCTTAACAGAGAAACTAGCAAAACAAGCTAAAAAGGTCGTAGCATTTGAGATTGATCAGCGTCTACTCCCTATTCTAGAAGACACTCTTTCTCCTTATCCACACGTTCATATACGTCATAGTGATGTGTTAGAAGCAGATGTTCGTCAAGTGATTGAAGAAGAGTTTGAAGAGGGTCAGGATTTGATGGTAGTAGCGAATCTTCCTTACTATGTGACGACGCCTATTCTCATGAAGTTATTGGAAGAAAAATTACCAGTCCGTGGGATCGTTGTCATGATTCAAAAAGAAGTAGCAGAGCGTATTGCTGCAAAGCCTGGTTCTAAGGAATACGGCTCATTATCACTTGCAGTGCAATACCATGCAGTGGCTAAAACGGCTCTCACAGTACCAAAAACCGTTTTTGTACCAAAGCCCAATGTAGATTCATCCGTTCTTCACTTGGAGCTGCGTCAGGAGCCTCCTGTCGATCTTTTGAATGAAGCCTATTTCTTTGAAGTGATTCGAGCAAGCTTCGGTCAACGTAGAAAGACCTTATTGAACAATCTGCAAAATAATCTTTTAAGTAAAGAGCAAAAGCCAATGATTGAGGAAGTATTACAAGAGACAGGGATTGATGGAACACGTCGGGGCGAAACGCTCTCAATGGAAGAATTCGCGGCGTTGAGTAATGCTTTTTATAGCAGAAAAGATGAAACTAAAAGAACACCTTGATGGTGGAGCACCTCGAAAGTTAGAGTTAAAAACTAACTTCCCGGGTGTTTTTTTTTAGTTGTCATGATTCGAACATCTTCCTAATAATCAGTGAAGGTAAACCAAGTTCTCATTTCTATATAAATCATCTTTTCTTAAAGTTCTCATATAGTAGGTAAAGGAGATGCTGTTTAGTCTTTCAGGTCAAGCGGTGTGGAGGGAAGATAATGACGATGAAAGAAGGAGATATCGTTGCCAGGCGTTCATATGGCTGTGACTTAATCTTTCGAGTGACAAGGATGAATGAGTCAAGTAAGTCAGCGGAGCTCGTGGGCGAGGATATGAGGCTAATCGCAGATGCCCCGTTTGACGATCTAGTGGTAATTGACTCCAATGAACACAAAATGAGACGGGAGCAGTCCAAAGAGAAAGAAGACTATTCCTTTCGTTTGTTTCGACAAGACTATCAACTGTTGCGAATGAAGCGAGAATATTCGGCAACTAGTCATTTCAAGAAAGAAACAAGTTTTTTTGAACTCCCGGGAAAAATTCTTCATATTGACGGGGATCCACTATACCTTAGTAAATGTTTGGAAATGTATAAGCGTCTTGGCGTCCCGGTTTATGGGCTATATATGAAGGAGAGCGAAATACCGGAGAATATTATCAAATTAGTTAACAATGTTAGACCAGATATTTTGGTTATCACAGGGCATGATGCGTATACAAAACATAAAGGCGAGAAAAAGGATCTTCAATCGTATCGAAATTCACGGTACTTTGTTCGAGCTGTAAAAGAAGTGAGAAGTGTTTTTCCGAATCTTGATCACCTTGTTATTTTTGCTGGAGCGTGTCAGTCTCATTTTGAGTCACTCATTCGTGCAGGGGCTAATTTTGCAAGCTCTCCAGCTCGAATTAACATTCACATGCTTGATCCAGTTTTTATCGTATCCAAAATTGCACTCACATCTTTTACTGATCACGTTAATGTTTGGGACGCTCTTAGAAACACGTTGACTGGTGAAGATGGACTTGGTGGAGTAGAAACTAGAGGAATTCTACGTACAGGTATGCCTATGAAGGACCAGGAGGATTATTCAGAGTAAGCGAGCGGGTGGAATACATATCCATCCGTTCGCTTTTTTATGTCAGTTTTAATAAAAAAATATGCTTGTTGAAAGGGACTAGAATAGAGAAATGTTCTTTTGCGAAACATGAGATAACCAGCATATTTCAATGAGTATACATATTTTTCGACAAATTAAGAAACAATAAAAATACACATCATCAGTAAATAACAATTGACATTGTTTTTGCTTCGTTGTTATAATTTAAGTTTTATTTGACAAGATGGTGCAAAAGATGTTATAATTTGTCTAAGTGAGGTGGAGGTTCCGATGGCAAAAACGATTATTGAGATCAAACAAACGTTACAATCTCAGGTTGGCAAACGGTTGACCTTAAAGGCAAACGGAGGTCGCAGAAAGACAATTCAACGTTCAGGCATCCTTGAAGAAACCTACCCGGCAGTGTTCATTGTTAAGCTGGATCAGGACACGAACGCATTTGAGCGTGTGTCATACAGCTACACAGATATTCTAACAGATACAGTACAAATTACATTTAATGAAGAACAAGCGGCAGTAAGCGGTTAAGGCAAATGGTCTAACTGCTTTTTTGCTTTATTTGGGAATAAATAATTTTTCTCCTTCTTTTGGTTACATATTTGCAGTATAGCGATGGCTTTCGATCCTCACACTAAGAGTGTTACAGGATAGAAAGGAGCTTGATTCGCATGGCAAGACGTAAAGGGATTATGTCTGATCAATTGAAAGAAGAAATTGCGAAAGAGCTTGGTTTTTATGATACGGTTCAGAAAGAAGGTTGGGGAGGAATAAAAGCTCGCGATGCAGGTAACATCGTGAAGCGTGCTATTCAACTAGCTGAGGAGCAACTTGCAAACCAACCAAAACACTGAACCCTGTGACGATTGAACTCTGACTAATAGTCAGGGTTCTTTTTTTGTTGCAGAGAAGTTAAACTCTTCCGTGGTTGCATCCTATTCCGTTTCTTTCTTTTAGGCTTGTTGTGTTACAATAATTCACAGTAAGTTAAAATGTCGAACGGTAGGACGAAAATGTAGGTGAACGAGATGAAAAGAAAACTGAGTGTGAAAGCACCGGCGAAAATAAATTTAGCACTCGATGTGCTTCATAAACGACCTGATGGCTTTCATGAAGTAGAAATGGTTATGACGAATGTCGATCTTGCAGATCGACTTGAGTTAACGGAATTGAGACGAAATGAAATCGTTATTGAATCAACAAGCGGTTTTGTCCCAGACGATCAAAGGAATTTAGCTTTTCAAGCTGCAGCATTATTAAAGAAAAAGTTCAATATTCGGCAGGGTTTATCGATCAAGATTGATAAGCAAATTCCAGTTGCTGCTGGTCTTGCTGGAGGAAGCAGTGATGCTGCCGCGGCATTACGAGGACTTAATGAGCTTTGGCAATTAGGTTTAACTTATGATGAGCTTGCTAATATTGGTTCTGAGATAGGGTCAGACGTTGCGTTTTGTGTATATGGTGGCACTGCCCTTGCAAAAGGACGTGGAGAAATTATTCAGCCAATGGATGCACCACCTCCTTGTTGGGTGATTCTTGCTAAGCCTTCTATTGGGGTATCGACAGCAGATGTATATCGACGCCTTAAAACAGCAGAGATGAACCATCCAGACGTAAGAGGAATGATGCAAGCAATAGAGGAAAAAAATTATGAAGCGATATGTCAGCGCCTTGGTAATGTTCTCGAGGATGTTACATTGAAACTTCATCCTGAAGTACGTCAAATTAAAGAAAAGATGGAAAGCCTCGGAGCAGACGGTGTGCTAATGAGTGGCAGTGGGCCAACCGTCTTTGGTCTTACGCGACATGAATCGCGCATGCAACGAATTTATAACGGTTTAAGAGGTTTCTGTGGTCAAGTTTATGCGGTACGTCTATTAGGTGAGAAGAACCCTTGAATAAATCCGTACATTAGTGATATATTATGATTAATTATTCGGATTTTTTGGAGGTTCTTCTATGAAGATGAAACGAAGTTCTCGGCTAGTGGATATGACAAGGTATTTATTAGAGCATCCACACCGGTTAGTTTCACTAACTTATTTCTCAGAGCGATATGGGGCGGCTAAATCATCTATAAGTGAGGATTTAGTCATCATTAAAGAGAATTTTGAACAACAGGGTGTTGGATCATTATTAACCGTTCCAGGTGCAGCTGGAGGCGTAAGATACATGCCCCTTATTAGTGAAGAAGAAGCAGATCGTGTCGTTGGCGAACTATGCGATTTTCTAGAAAGTCCTGATCGTCTTCTTCCGGGTGGTTATTTGTATTTAACAGATATCCTCGGTAATCCGGAAATTATGAATCAGGTTGGCCGCTTATTTGCGTCTGTTTTTGCTGATCGTAAAATTGATTGTGTGATGACTGTTGCTACGAAAGGAATCCCCCTTGCGTATGCTGCTGCAAGTCATCTTAACGTTCCGGTTGTCATTGTTAGACGCGATAGCAAGGTCACTGAAGGCTCAACAGTAAGTATTAACTATGTATCAGGATCGTCAAAACGAATTCAAACAATGGCGCTTGCTCGTCGAAGTTTGAAACCAGGAGCGAACGTATTGATTGTAGATGATTTCATGAAGGCTGGTGGAACAATTCAAGGAATGGTTAATTTGCTTGAAGAATTTCAAGCAGACGTTGCTGGAATTGGAGTGCTTGTTGAGGCTGAGGGTGAAGGCGAAGAACGACTAGTTGAAGAGTACGTATCTATGATGAACCTTGGTGGAGTCGATATGAAAGAGCGATCGATTCAGGTTGCGCCAGGGAATTACAAGAAATTTCTTACGCCATTAACAGAAGGAGTGGAGAACGAATGAAGACAGTCTATACGAAATCAGCACCAGAAGCGATTGGCCCCTATTCACAAGGAATGATCGTGAACAACATCTTTTATAGCTCTGGCCAAATTCCGCTTAAAGCAGATGGAACGCTCATTGATGGAGCGATAGAAGACCAGACTCATCAAGTATTTCAAAATGTGAAAGCTGTTCTAGAAGCTGCCGGATCTTCACTCGAGAATGTCGTAAAAACTACAGTTTATATTAAAGACATGAACCAGTTTAGCGCGATCAATGAAATCTATGGTGAATATTTCAATGCACATAAACCCGCAAGATCTTGTGTTGAAGTTGCGCGTCTTCCAAAAGATGCCCTTATCGAAATAGAAGTAATTGCCCTAGTAGGCTAATCAATTGAACCCACTCATCCGCTGAGTGGGTTTTTTATTTATGAAACTTTTATCTGACTTATTTAAGTTCTTGGAGTGAATGTCACTAAGGTGATTAATTTAGCTTGTTTCAATCGATTTTTTATTCTGGAATAGAATCTTAGGATGAAAGCAACTAAATTTTTATAACATTTTTTATATTTAGAAGAAGGAATTAATAACTAGAAGTTGAATAGTGCATATATGCTCTAATTAATGGAAAAAGGTGGTGCACTCAAGTTGGAAATTACAGATGTTCGCCTACGTCGTGTGAATACGGAAGGACGCATGCGCGCAATCGCTTCCATCACAATGGATCATGAATTCGTCGTTCATGATATTCGCGTCATTGATGGGAATAACGGCATGTTTGTAGCGATGCCAAGCAAAAGAACTCCAGATGGAGAGTTTCGCGATATCGCTCATCCAATTTCCTCGAATACAAGGGAAAAGATTCAAACAGCTGTGTTAGCTGAATATCACCGTGTTGGTGAAATGGAAGCTGCTTATGAGGAAGCTGGAGCTTCCTAATCGTAAAAGTCTGGTCAACTGACCGGGCTTTTTTATTTGACCAAAAATTTCGCTTCATTTAGAAAAAAGTCATAGACCTTTCTTTTCCAACTTTTTATATGCTGAGGATTTAGGGAACTTCCTTGAAAATGAGGGGTTTTTGAGATATAGTCAAAGTGGAAAAATAGGATACAATGGAGGAACCATATACATGAATAGATTTGCAGTTGTGCTAGCAGCAGGTCAGGGAACACGGATGAAATCAAAGCTTTATAAAGTGCTTCACCCCGTTTGTGGGAAGCCTATGGTAGAGCATGTTGTTGATCAACTTGATGAACTTAAGCTCCAAAACATTGTAACTGTCGTCGGTCACGGCGCTGAAAAGGTTCGTGACCAGCTTGGTAGTCGAGTGAATTATGTCCTCCAGGAAGAACAGCTTGGTACAGCGCATGCTGTGATGAAGACTCAAGACACCCTATCCGATAAGGATGGCGTCACCCTTGTCGTATGTGGAGATACCCCTTTAATTACGAAAGAAACAATGGATGCGCTATTGACTTATCATGAAGATCAGGGTGCAAAAGCTACGATTCTAACAGCAGATGCGGATAATCCATTTGGATACGGTCGAATTATCCGTGATGAGAATGGAAGTGTTCAACGAATTGTCGAACAGAAAGACGCAAGTGAAGCTGAGCAGAAAGTAACGGAAATTAACACAGGTACATACTGTTTTGATAACAAAACCCTTTTTGAGACGCTTCAGCTCGTTAAGAATGAAAATGCTCAGGGAGAGTATTATCTTCCAGACGTTGTTGAAATTCTTCAAAAGCAAGGTGAGATCGTAAGCGCCTATCAAACAGCAGATTTTGATGAAACAATGGGCGTAAATGATCGAGTCGCGCTTTCAAAAGCTGAAATTGCGATGAAAAAACGAATTAATGAGAAACATATGCGTAATGGCGTTACGTTAATTGATCCCAATCAAACATATATTTCTTCAGAAGCAGTGATTGGTCAAGATACTGTTATCTATCCAGGAACCACTATAACTGGCAGAACTACTATTGGTAATGAAGCTAAGATCGGCCCTAACTCTGAAATTAAGGATAGTAAAGTTGGAGATAAGAGCGTTGTGAAACAATCGGTTATTCATGATAGCGAAGTAGGAAATGCTGTCAATATTGGTCCTTTCGCACACGTTCGTCCAGCTTCACAAATTGGAAACGAAGTGAAGATTGGAAACTTCGTTGAAGTAAAGAAATCCGTTATGGGTGATAGTAGCAAAGCTTCCCACTTAAGCTATGTTGGCGACGCTGAAATTGGTAAAGATGTGAATCTTGGTTGTGGTTCTATTACAGTAAATTATGATGGTAAGAAAAAGTACTTAACAAAAGTTGAAGATGGCGCGTTCATTGGATGTAATGTGAATTTGATTGCCCCTGTAACGGTAGGTAAAGGTGCAACAGTTGCTGCTGGATCGACGATCACAGATGATGTTCCTGAACAGGCGCTATCAATTGCTCGTTCTCGTCAGACGAATAAAGAAGACTACGC
The DNA here is from genome assembly GCF_041366475.1 of Pseudalkalibacillus sp. JSM 102089. NCBI lineage: Bacteria > Bacillati > Bacillota > Bacilli > Caryophanales > Fictibacillaceae > Pseudalkalibacillus > Pseudalkalibacillus sp. JSM 102089. Next base: position 32,504 of record NZ_JBEWYW010000017.1, on the reverse strand, counting down.
AACGAAAAAGAAGGATAGTTAATTTTAAGAAGATAAGAAAGCTTGAACTCTTGGTGTCTTACTCCAATGCATAATCGTTTTGGATTGATTAAGACGCTCGCGCTTTTCTTACTAATTAATGGAGGGGTACCGGCCAATGGCTAATTATTTAGATCCAAACTTGAAAGTGTTTAGTTTAAACTCGAATCCTGATCTTGCAGAAGAGATCGTAGAACATATTGGTGTTCCGATGGGGAAATGTTCTGTTGTTCGCTTTAGCGATGGGGAAATCCAGATTAACATTGAAGAGAGTATTCGTGGGTGTGACGTTTACGTAATCCAATCAACTTGTGCTCCAGTAAACGAAAACATTATGGAGCTTCTTATCATGATTGATGCGCTAAAGAGAGCCTCAGCTAAAACAATTAATATTGTACTCCCTTATTATGGATATGCACGTCAGGATCGTAAAGCAAGGTCTCGTGAACCCATTACGGCGAAATTAGTTGCAAACTTACTTGAAGTTGCTGGAGTAACTCGACTCATTACACTCGATCTTCATGCTTCTCAGATTCAAGGATTCTTTGACATTCCTGTTGATCAATTAATGGGGGTTCCGACTCTCGCTAAACACTTTGAAGAAAAGAACCTTGAAGATATTGTTGTCGTATCTCCAGACCATGGCGGTGTAACTCGTGCTCGCAAGCTTGCTGAGCGACTAAAGGCACCAATTGCTATTATTGATAAGCGTCGTCCACGTCCAAATGTAGCAGAGGTCATGAATATTGTAGGTAATATTGAAGGAAAAACGGCAATCATTATTGACGACATTATTGATACGGCCGGTACAATTACCTTAGCAGCCAATGCATTGATCGAAAATGGAGCGACAGAAGTATTTGCATGCTGTACGCACCCTGTTTTATCAGGACCAGCTATTGAACGCATCGATCAATCTAAAATTAAGGAACTTGCTATCACAAATACGATTCCGCTTCCGCATGATAAGCAAATCGATAAAATCACACAACTATCTGTTGCACCTCTTCTTGGTGAAGCAATCATCCGTGTTCATGAGCAACTTTCTGTAAGTAAATTATTTGATTAAATAAATTATGTTTATTGCCTCGTGATTATGGGTATCCATATAGAAGAGTAAAACCTAATCAGGAAGGTGATTTCAAATGGCAGCAACATTAAAAGCATTAGATCGTAATACGAAAAAAAGAAGTGAACTTAGAACATTACGCGAAACAGAAGAAGGTCTTCCGGCTGTTCTTTACGGTAAAGACCGCAAAAGCGCACCGGTACAGGTTGACGCTTTAGAGTTCATTAAAGTATATCGTCAGGTCGGAAAAAACGGCGTTATTGAATTGAACTTTGAAGGACAGGGCACTTATCCAGTCATGGTTTACGACATGCAAGTCGACCCAATCAAGAATCAAGTTCTTCACGTAGACTTCTATTCAGTTGACCTTAACAAGGAAGTTGAAGCAGAGGTTCCAGTTCATTTGACTGGCGAAGCTGCAGGTAGCAAAGAGGGTGGCGTTGTTCAGCAAATGCTTCACGAGATTCTCGTAAAAGCGAAGCCGAACGATTTCCCTGATAGCATCGACGTTAGTATTGCTGAACTTAACATTGGAGATGCTATTCAAGCGGGAGATCTTCCAAAAGGAGATAAATACGAAATTCTTTTAGACGCTGAAGAGCCAATTGCTTCAATTGTTCCTCCGACGGAAGAACCTGCTGAAGACGAAGAAGAAGCTGATGAAGTGGCTGAAGAGCCACCAGCAGATCAAGAAAAAACTAATGATGAAACAACGAAAACCGAATAAACTTCGAAGACGTAACCGAACGGGTTACGTCTTTTTTTCAAGATAATGAGCTAACAGGTGAATAAGTGGTCGCATTTTTGATAGGATAGAATAAAAGTAATGAAAGGTAGGGCGTCAGCTGTTGAAATTAATTGTAGGCCTCGGTAATCCGGGGAAGAAATTTGATAATACAAGACATAATGTAGGATTCATGGCTATTGATCAGCTATCGAAAGACTTAGGCATATCTTTAGATCAGAAGAAATTTCAGGGGATCTATGGGAAAGGTGTAGTAAACGGAGAAGTAGTGTACCTCTTAAAACCGCAAACATATATGAACTTGTCAGGTGAATCGGTACGTCCTTTGATGGAATACTTTAATATTGAAGTGAATGATTTGTTAGTCATTTACGATGATTTGGACCTTCCTACTGGTAAAGTGAGAATTCGTCAAAAAGGTAGCGCTGGCGGTCACAATGGGATGAAGTCAATTATCACACACATTCATACTCAAGATTTTAAGAGAGTGCGTATAGGAATTGATCGTTCTGCCAGACAGTCCGTCATTGACTACGTTCTAAAGCCATTCTCTAAAGAAGAGGCAGAGCCAATTCAGCTTGCCATTGAACAGACGGTCAAAGCTTGTGAAGCGTGGACAACAACGTCTTTCCCAGAAGTAATGAATCAATATAACACGTGAATATCCTTCTATTCTCCCGTCCATACTAGTAAAAGTTAGGAACAGGGAGGATCTGTTATGGATATTCATTACGTATGTCGTCACTGTAGAGCTGAGATTGGAAGACTGTCACAGATGAACCACACAGCTGATGAACTCGGATTTCAGCAGCTCACTGAAGAGGAGCGGCAAGCAATGGTTCATTACCACCACGATGGTACAATTGAAGTGAAAGCCATTTGTGAAGATTGTCATGAAGCTATGGAGCGTACGCCTTCTTTTCATGAGCTTGATACATTTATTCAGTAAGAAGCTTTGGGAGTTCGTCCAAAGCATTTTTGCGTTAACAGAATGATTATAAAGATTAGTTTGTGTTATAGAATATAAATTTAAGAGAAGTCTAGCTTCAGTGCCAGGTCCCATGGGCTGCTTCGCCTTTTTCAAAACAATCAAGATCTGTTTTGACTAATTGGTGGAAGCGCTTCTTGGGACTACATGTGCGCTTGCGCTTTTCAGAGTGAGAGGGGAGAATAACCTACCGATGTTAGGCTTAAGAGAATATTTTAGTAAGGGCGATGAATTCCAGTCCGTTTTTACCGGGGTGAAAGAGGGTCTTAAAGAACAACTTGTTGCAGGGCTAGCTGGTTCTGCTCGGATGTTCCTAATGGCTTCTCTCTATCATGAAACAAAGCGCCCCCAGCTGATTATTACCCATAATTTATATCAAGCTCAAAAGCTATATGAAGACATGTGTGAGCTTGTTTCACCAGACGAAGTTTACTTATACCCAGTTAATGAACTCATTTCTTCGGAAATCGCGATTGCTAGCCCGGAATTAAGAGGGCAGCGAATGGAAGCTTTAAATTATTGGATGAAAAATAACAATGGTATTGTGATTGCCCCGATCTCGGGGGTAAGAAGATATTTACCACCGAAGAGTATCTGGGAAAGAAGTCAGATTTCGTTTGCAGTAGGCGACGATATTCCTTTAGATGAAACACTCGCTACTTTTGTAGCGATGGGTTATGAACGAGTACCAATGGTATCTTCACCGGGGGAGTTCAGTGTGCGTGGTGGTATCATAGATATTTATCCATTGACTGAAAATAGCCCAATACGAATTGAGTTATTTGATACCGAAGTTGATTCGATTCGATTTTTTGACATCGAGTCTCAGCGCTCTGCTAACAAAACAGAACGAATTACGATTGGGCCAGCAGACGAAGTTGTTTTATTCCCTGAGCACTATAAAAAAGGGGCAGAACGTCTTCAAAAAGAACTTCAGAGTTCCTTAAAGAAAGTGAAGGATCAGAAAGTAAAAGAAGCAATGCATGAAAACATTACTTACGAAATTGATCAATTGAAAAACCAGCAAAATTTCCAGGGTGTTATCAAATACATGGACTTTTATTACGATCAACCTGCGAGTTTGCTAGACTATTTACCCGAAGATGGTTTGGTCGTTTTTGATGAAGTGAGTCGCATTCAGGAAATGTCAACTGATCTGGATAAGGAAGAAGCAGAATGGCAAACAGCTCTTCTCAATCAAGGAGAGATTGTCTCGTCTGTTTCCCTATCGAGATCTTATGATACGTTATTCTCGAAGCCTGTACACTCAACTATCTATTTATCAATTTTCTTACGACATGTTCCTTATACTAATCCTGAGAATATCATTAATGCTTCAAGTAAAGCGATGCAAAATTTCCATGGTCAGATGAAAGTATTAAGTACTGAGATTGAACGATGGAAGAAAAGCGGTATGGCGATTGTCTTTCTTGCAGCAACGGAAGAAAGACGTAAACGACTTGAACGTGTACTAGAGGATTATGAGATTAATGCGATGATGGTCGAACAAGATACGCCGATCTCTCATCAACAGCCACAAATATTAATCGGAAGTCTTAATGGTGGATTTGAACTGCCGATGCAGAAACTAGCCGTTCTAACAGAGGCGGAAGTGTTTACGAAGCAGTCGAAAAAACCGCGCCGTTCTCAAAAGATGTCTAATGCGGAGCGAATCAAGAGTTATTCAGAACTAAAAGTAGGCGATTATATCGTTCACGTGAATCATGGGATAGGAAAGTACCTCGGTATTCGAACCCTTGAAGTGAGTGGTATTCACAAGGATTATCTGTATGTGAGCTACGCTGGTAATGACAACCTGTATGTACCAGTTGAACAAATTGATCAGGTGATGAAGTACGTTGGATCTGAAGGGAAAGAACCAAAGCTATATAAGCTTGGTGGAACAGAGTGGAAGAAAGTTAAACGTAAAGTACAATCTTCCGTTGAAGATATTGCAGACGATTTAATTAAATTGTATGCAGAACGTGAAGCAAGCGTTGGTCACAGCTTTGAGAAAGATACGGAAGAGCAAAGAGAATTTGAAGCTGCCTTCCCTTATCAAGAAACAGACGACCAGCTTAGAGCCATTCAAGAAATTAAAGAGGATATGGAAAAAACACGTCCGATGGATCGATTACTTTGTGGAGATGTTGGTTACGGTAAGACAGAAGTCAGTATCCGTGCCGCTTTTAAAGCTATAATGGACGGAAAGCAAGTAGCCTTGCTTGTTCCAACTACAATTCTAGCTCAGCAGCATTTTGCTACGATTCAAGAGCGTTTTGCAGATCACCCGATTAACATTGGCTTATTAAGTCGTTTTCGCTCACGTAAGGAGCAAAATGAGACGTTAAAAGGATTAAAAAATGGGACCGTTGATATTGTTATTGGTACGCACCGTCTTTTATCAAAGGACGTCACCTATAACGAGCTTGGATTACTTATTGTGGATGAAGAACAGCGGTTTGGAGTAACACATAAAGAGAAAATTAAAAAGTTAAAAGCGAATGTCGATGTGCTTACTCTTACTGCAACGCCAATTCCACGAACGCTTCATATGTCGATGTTAGGTGTGAGGGACCTATCCGTAATCGAGACTCCGCCTGAGAATCGCTTCCCGGTTCAAACGTATGTGGTTGAATATAGCGGCACCCTTGTACGAGAAGCAATTGAAAGAGAGCTTGCTCGAGGGGGACAGGTCTATTTTCTTTATAATCGAGTGGAATCAATTGAATATATGACAGACCAAATTCGTACACTAGTGCCTGAAGCAAGAGTCAGTTTTGCACACGGTCAAATGACTGAGACGGAGCTTGAGTCTGTGATGATTGATTTTCTTGATGGGAATTACGATGTTCTTGTAAGTACAACGATTATTGAAACAGGCGTTGATATTCCGAATGTCAATACACTGCTCGTATATGATGGGGATAAAATGGGGCTTTCTCAGCTCTATCAACTACGTGGTCGCGTTGGGCGTTCCAACCGAGTAGCTTATGCTTATATTACTTATCAACGGGATAAGGTTTTAACCGAAGTAGCGGAAAAACGTCTTCAAGCGATTAAGGAATTTACTGAGCTAGGTTCTGGATTTAAAATTGCGATGCGAGATCTTTCAATTCGAGGTGCTGGTAACCTTCTAGGTGCGGAGCAGCATGGATTTATTGATTCAGTAGGTTTTGATTTATATTCTCAAATGTTAAAAGATGCCATTGAAGAAAGAAAAGGTGATGCACCAAAAGAGAAGGCATTTAACGTTGAAATTGACCTTGAAGTAGATGCCTATATTCCTGGTACGTATATTAACGATGAGAAACAGAAAATCGATATGTATAAACGTTTCCGATCAATTGAATCGTTGAAAGATATTATGGACTTACAAGATGAAATGATGGATCGCTTCGGTGATTTTCCTGAAGAAGTGGACTATCTTTTCCAAGTCTCCCGCATGAAAGAGATTGCCAAAGAAGTTAAGGTTGAGAAAGTTGGCCGAAGTAAAAAAGATATTCAACTTCTATTCCATGAATCGGCTCGAGAGGCGATTGGTGGGGAAACAATTTTTGAAGTAGCGAATGAATTTGGAAATAAGTTAGCTTTAGGAGCAGATGGAAATAAAGTGAAGGTAACGGTGAAAGGAAGAGGTCTTGATACAAAAGCTCACCTACAGCTTGTTGAGAAAGTCTTAAAGAAAGTGAAGCAAGCAGTAAAACAGCCAATGAATGCGAATTAAAGTCGATTTTGGATGAATCTCATAATTTTGACAGGTTTGTGAATAGAACTGATACCTCGAAAGGATACTAATGGAAACATATTGTAGAACAAACAATAGTAAAAGTGATTGGAGCAATCACCTACAACTTCCAGAAAGTGAGGCAACTTAGATGAAAGCAACAGGTATCGTTCGTCGTATTGATGATTTGGGTCGTGTTGTCATTCCGAAAGAAATTCGCAGAACCCTCAGGATTAGAGAAGGAGATCCATTAGAAATTTTTGTTGATCGCGAAGGGGAAGTTATTCTTAAGAAGTATTCTCCCATTAGTGAACTAGGTGACTTTGCCAAAGAGTATGCCGAGTCTCTTGCAGAACATTCGGGACACATTGCTCTCATATCTGACCGAGATGTCTATATTACAGCTGCAGGTGGCCCAAAGAAAGAGTATTTGAACAAAAGCATTGGCGATTCTGTAGAAAAAGCAATGAATGAGCGAAGAAGTTTATTGAACGAAAGTAAGTCAGAGCTCATTGAAGGTGTTCCTGTTGATACAGGTCACGTGATAGCTCCAATTATAGCGAATGGCGATCCAATTGGTACGGTGATTCTACTTGCAAAAGAAGATGAAAAAGTGACTGAATTGGAACAAAAGCTGTCTGAAACGGCAGCAGGTTTCCTTGCAAGACAAATGGAACAATAAGTATAGAAGAAAATGGAGGCCAATGCCTCCATTTTCTTCGTTTTATGAAGCTTGAAAAGTTTCCCATTTTTATTCATGTGATATAATTCGTACATAAACTGGTACTTTCATTTGGCAGGTGTATATGACAAAAGAAGAAAATCAAAAAGGATTTTGGCAAGGCGCGCTTCTGCTAACTGCAGTAGCTCTTTTTATGAAAGTTCTCAGCGTCGGCTATCGAATTCCTTATCAAAATATAACTGGTGACATCGGTTTTTATGTGTATCAACAAATCTATCCATTTTACTCAATCGCAATAATACTTGCTACATATGGGTTTCCGGTCGTAATCTCCCGACTTATTTCAGAAGAAATTGCAAAAAGTGAGTATGAGAAGGCTGAGGAGCTTTCACGGTATAGCTTTTACGTGCTTGTGATTCTAGGCATTACAGGCTTTATTTTGCTCTATACAGGTGCGCCAGCCGTGGCGGCTTTAATGGAGGATCGAAATTTAATTGGTCCTCTGCGAATGACGGCATTTTCATTTCTTATTATGCCTGGCATTGCTTCAATCAGAGGTTTTTTTCAGGGACAGGAAAATGTGGTACCTACTGCATGGTCTCAAGTGACAGAACAATCGATTCGTGTTATCGCTATTCTTGCTATCTCAATTGGTCTTGTAGCGGGCGGAGCGGATGCATATGCGACTGGTACAGGTGCAGCGCTAGGGTCAATATTAGGGGGAGTCGCTGCGCTATTGCTTCTTGTAGTGCTTCGATTTAAGAACCGAGTAGCTAAAATAACGAAAATCAAATTTGAGTCTTTTCAGTTCATTGGTATTGCGCGTAGGCTCCTAACAGAAGGTACGTTAATTTGTGTAAGTGCGCTTGTATTGGTGCTATTTCAGTTAATGGATGCTTTAACGATTGTGCCGGGATTAACTGAGCATGGTCTTTCTTCTTTAGAAGCTCGTGAAATGAAAGGGGTATTTGATCGAGGACAGCCATTAATGCAGGTCGGTACCGTTCTGGCCACATCTCTCTCATTATCGATTGTCCCAGTCATTTCTAAAGCGGCTGCAGAGAATAATGAGATATTGATTCGCGAAAAAGCAGCTCTTGCTCTTAAAGTGAGCTTTGTAATAGGGCTTGCTGCTGCAGCGGGGTTGGCCATTATTATGAGTGAGACAAACATGATGTTATTTAAAGATCAATCCCTTTCTGCTACGCTCAGTATCCTTGCCGTTGCAATCTTTTTTAGTTCGCTTAGCATGACGGCAGCAGGTGTTTTGCAAGGAGTGGGCTTAGCGAGAAACGCTGCTCGGTATGCTGGAATTGGAATACTAGTTAAGGGATTGTTAAACCTTGTTCTAATCCCGCTTATCGGTATTAATGGGGCGGCAGTGGCCACGGTTTTTGGCTTTGTCGTTGTCGCTACGCTCGCCATTCTTGCCGTATATTACAAAGTAGGGCTTCTCCAGTACCAATTTCATGTAGGGCGTGCAGTAACAGCCGTTATGTTCATGAGTGCAGCTGTAATCATTCTGCAACTATTTATCCCCTCCTTCCTTTCTAGGGGGCTTTCAAGTGTTTCAGCACTTGGAGGCGCGTTGCTCGGAGGCATCGTTTTTGGGTTTGCAACATTAGCGCTGCGGGTGTTTACAGAGAAAGAATTAATGCAATTGCCAAAAGGAGAAATTATTACGATCTATCAAAATAAATTACGGAGAGGGGCATAAGCAATGCCACGTATAACAATTGTAGGAACTGGAGCGGGAGATCTCAGTCAGCTTTCACTAGGAAGTTACCGCATGCTTCAGTCAGCTGAACGGATATTTGCTAGGACGCTTGATCACCCCGTTCTTAGGGAATTGATGGATGATGGGCTATCGATGACAGGGTTTGATGAGGTATATGAAGCGAATGAATCTTTCGAGGAGACTTATCGAACCATTGTTAATCAGCTGTTTCATGAAGCACAAAAAGGATCGCTTGTTTACGCAGTACCTGGTCATCCAATGATGGCTGAAGCAACCGTGCAGCTCCTGTTGGAAGAACAATCTCAGCATGGTGTTGAAGTGACTGTTGCTGGAGGCCAAAGCTTTCTTGATGCGCTTTTTACTGCAGTTCAAATCGATCCTATTGAAGGTTGTCAAATTCTAGATGCCACGCGTTTTACAAGGTCTGAGGTTCAGGTACGTAATCACTTAATCTTTGTCCAAGTTTATGATCAATTTACAGCATCGAGTGTAAAACTCACATTAATGGAGCTCTTACCTGACGATTATGAAATTACTGTACTGCAAGCAGCGGGAAGTCGGGATGAGAAAATCGTCTCTGTTCCGCTTTTTGAATTAGATCGTTCGATGGAAGTAAATAATTTAACCGCTGTCTATGTTCCTCCAGTAAAAGAAGAAAAGCTTCTCTACCAGGATTTCGGATGGTTACGAAATGTGGTTGCAACACTGCGAGGACCTGGGGGCTGTCCGTGGGATAGGAAGCAGACGCATGAGTCTCTCAAAAAATATTTGATTGAAGAAGCCTATGAAGTATTAGAAGCTATTGATGATCAAGATGAAGAGCATCTCGCAGAAGAGCTTGGTGATGTGCTGCTTCAAGTTATGCTTCATGCCCAGATAGGTGAAGATGAAGGTATGTTTTCTGTGGATGATGTGATTCATAAGCTAAACGACAAATTAATACGGAGGCATCCACACGTATTCGGCGACGAAAATGTGCAAACAGCCGAAGAAGTAGCTGGTGTTTGGAAGCGAGTGAAAGAAGAAGAAAAGAAAATTGCACCATCACAGTTTGACCAGGTACCAAAAGGGCTTCCAGGTCTCATGCGCGCCAATGAAATCCAGAAGGCTGCTGCGAAAGTCGGATTTGACTGGGACGAAGTTGAACCGATTTGGGCAAAGATTTATGAGGAACTAGCCGAATTTAAAGAAGCTGTAAATGAAAAATCTTTTGATGATCGAGAAGACGAATTAGGCGATTTAGTGTTTGCTGTCGTCAATTTAGCTCGGTACTATAAAGTTGATCCGGAAGTGGCGATCCATCGCACGAATCATAAATTCTTCTCGCGTTTTCAATATATTGAGAATCGGGTAAAGGAAAAGGGACTTGAGATCGAGAATTTATCACTTGAGGAACTTGATCACTTCTGGGATGAGGCAAAAGAAAAAGGAATTTAATAGGGAGCGTTGAAACAAATGAGATTAGATAAATTTCTGAAAGTATCACGTTTAATTAAACGTCGTTCAATCGCTAAAGAAATTTGTGATAAAGGACGAATTGAAGTGAATGGAAATAAAGCAAAAGCTGGAACAAATGTGAAGGCCGGCGACGAACTGGTGATTTCTTTTGGTCATAAGAAAGTGACGGCTCGCGTTGATGAAATTAAAGAAACAACGAAGAAAGAAGAAGCTAGCAATATGTTTACCATTTTAAAAGAAGAAGCTGCAGGTGAATAAAAAAAGATCCGAGAGGGTCTTTTTTTATTGATGATCATTTTGAAATTCTCTTCTAAATGAGAAGGGGATGGGCTCCTTTTTGAATCGTTTAAACCATCAGAACAGCTTGTTCTAAATGATCTCTTCTTCTCATAGACATGTATCGAGAAGAGGAGGAGAGCGATGGATAATTATTATGAATATGGCACATATGATAAGGCTTCTAACCCCCCTGAGCATGATTTAGTTATGAAGTCGCGAAAGTCGCTTGAAATTACAGGTGTGAAGCACGTAGATAGCTTCGATAATGAAGAATTTCTTCTAGAAACAGCAATGGGATTTCTTGCGATCAGAGGGCAGCATTTGAAAATGAAAAATTTAAATGTCGAGCAAGGTCGTGTTTCGATCGAAGGGAAAATCTTTGACCTTAGTTATCTCGATCATCACGAAGGGGAAAAAGCTAAAGGTTTCTTTAGCAAGCTGTTCAAATGACGCTAACGGTGCAATTTTATACGATGGTTGCCATGGTGGCTATGGGGGTGTGGCTTGGTATAGCCATGGATACCTATAGCCGTTTTCTTCATCCAGATAGAAGTAAAAGTTTGTGGCTTTATGCGAACGATATCGTTTTCTGGTTGCTACAAGGGCTGATTATCTTTTATGTTCTCTATCTTGTTAACGAGGGTGAATTACGATTTTATGTCTTTTTGGCCATATTATGTGGTTATGCAGCATATCGGTCCCTTTTTCAACCGTTATATCGCCGTTTACTTGAACGAATCATTCTAATAACTATTGCTATTATTCGTTTTGTGAAGTCTTTATTTATTTATCTTATTTATCAGCCGATAAGGTTCATATTGAAAGTTGTATTTAGCTTATGTATGATGATAGTGAGTATTATGACAACCATTTTTTGGTTTATCTTTAAGTTTTTTTGGGTACCGTTAAAGTGGGGATCTTCGTTGATCTGGCGATTAATACCACAATCGGTACAAATGCCACTAATAAAATTAGCAGGAGTTGCCGATAAAATAAAGAACTACATATACCATTGGTTAACTAAAATACGAAAGTGAGGAGGGAAAAGCTTGGTTACTGCGAATAAGCGTAAGCCTAAAGTTACAGAAGTGCATTCGGAATATCATCAAGAGAAACAGCTACAGGACAAAGTGAAAGAACGAAGAAAGAGAGGTCTTGTACGGCGTCTGACGGCCTTCGCGGTAGCTGCTTTAGCCATAGCTATTCTATTCATCTCCGTATTCACTTCACAGGCAGCAACGATCGAAGAAAAAAACTTACAGCAAAAGCAGGCTGAAGAAGAATTAACGAAACTGAAAGAACAGGAAAAATATTTAACGGAAGAAATTGAGAAACTTAATGACCTTGATTATATTGGTGAATTGGCAAGAAGAGACTACTTTATGTCAAAACCCGGAGAGACAATCTTTAAGCTTCCTTCTTCCTCAAATTGACACGTTGTTTTTTGAAGGGGTATAATTAGCGTACGACTGATCTTTTAAAGATTCTAAGGAGGAGCTTTTTTTACATGGCAATCGAAGTAGGCAGCAAGTTACAGGGAAAGGTAACAGGTATTACAAATTTTGGCGCGTTTGTTGAACTACCAGACGGCAAAACAGGTCTCGTTCACATTAGTGAAGTTGCAGACAATTATGTTAAGGACATTAATGATTTTCTTTCAGTTGGCGATCAGGTTGAGGTAAAAGTCATCCAGGTTGAAAACGACGGTAAAATTGGTTTATCGATTAAGAAAGCAAAAGATCGACCTGCTCCTGAGCGTCCTCAGGGCCGTCCACAAGGTCGCCCTCAAGGTGGCGGAGGCCGTCCACAAGGCGGTGGAAGATCTGGAGGCGGTGGTTTTAAAGGTAAGCCACGCGGTGGTGGCGGACGTCCACCGGTAGAGTCATTTGAGGATAAGATGAGTAAGTTCCTTAAAGACAGTGAAGACCGCCTTTCAACTTTGAAGAAACAAACAGAGTCAAAACGCGGTGGTCGCGGCGCTCGTCGCGGCTAGGGCTTGTTGTCTACTATTTATATTCTATAACAAACCAGGCATGCATTCGCATGCCTGGTTTGTTATATGTGAAGGTGTATTCCCTGTCATCTCAGTAAATGTTTTTGGTTAATTTTCTTAAGTAAGTTACAGTATAGGATTATACGAAATGAATCTTTTATAGTTTCTGAAGAAGATTATAAGATTTTTATGCAAATATATTAAAAAGAAGTTGACACAAACTTTCTCGCAATGTATTATATATCTTGTGCTTAAGAAAGCAACAGTCTTATGGCGGTGTAGCTCAGCTGGCTAGAGCGTACGGTTCATACCCGTGAGGTCGGGGGTTCGATCCCCTCCGCCGCTACCATTTTTATTAATTGGCCCGTTGGTCAAGTGGTTAAGACACCGCCCTTTCACGGCGGTATCACGGGTTCGAATCCCGTACGGGTCACCACTTATTAGTAATAACTATTCATTTGAATGTTAGTTATATACATAGTCTGCTAAAAAACACCCTGCATTTTATTAATGCAGGGTGTTTTTTTGTCTTGTCTTTCATGATTTTACTATGAGTTCTAGGATTCATAGTGAAAACAAACGTTATTACTACTCTTTTATCGGTTTTATGAGAGTTTCTTTTCTTTTTTATCTTTAACATTTCGACCTTTTATTTCTAGTTGCTTTTTTAGATAGAAAAGCATGAAAAAGCTTTATCTTTCTAATGAAAATTCACACTCTCCTATATTATAGATCGTTCCACTTGTTTACAGGTTTCTTGTTCTGTCTACAAGTGATTGACAAGCTTCACTGAAAGAAGTCGAGAAGTTTATATCATACCTGTTCTTTTTTTGACAAAAAGCGAATTTCTATTGTGTTTTAATGATTAACACAAACTGCTTCAAGCAGATCGGTGAAAAAAAGAATGAAAGAAAGCAGGTGGGGGAATGCAAAGCGAACTAGTGATGGAAAGGTCAAAATCGAAGATGGGCAAATGGATTCACGGAACAAAGAGTCGGATAGAAACGATTCTATTCCAGCGAGGTCTTCTGCTTTTTGTGATTGGGTTCCTACTTGGACGAGCTGTCATCCTTACTCAGGTTACTCCTTTCGCTATTCCTTTTTTTGGCGCAGTATTCTTCCTGAGACGAGAACGTGCACCTATGATTATCGTTGCTTTATTAGCTGGAGCGGTATCAACGGCTAATTTGCAGAATACAGCATTTATAATGTGTGGCATTCTTGTTTTTCTATTCATTAATCGTTTTGTGAAGTTATCTTCCCTTTCTCTTGTTAAGACGTTACCCATACTTGTGTTCTCAACGAGTATGTTGGGACGTCTGATCCTAAGTTTACTTACTGAACGTTCATTAGCTAACACTAATTGGATCCTAGCAGCAGTTGAAGGTGCTCTTGGAATGATACTAACCATTATTTTTATTCAGAGTATACCGGTATTATCTATTAAGAAAAGAACACAGGCTCTAAAAAATGAAGAGATCATTAGTTTTATCATTTTATTAGCAACGATGTTAACCGGAACAATAGGTTGGGTTGTATATGGTTTCTCAATTGAAAATATCCTTTCTCGGTATCTCGTATTAATTTTCGCATATGTAGGTGGAGCAGCGATTGGCTCAACAGTTGGCGTGGTTACTGGCTTGATACTGGCCCTCGCTAATGTAGCCAGTCTTTATCAGATGAGTATGCTTGCGTTTTCGGGATTATTAGGAGGGTTATTGAAAGACGGTAGAAAAGTTGGAGTTGGTATGGGTTTACTGATCGGTACGTTATTAATCGCTTTATATGGGAGTGGTCCTGAGTTTCTATATCCTAATCTGATGGAGTCTGTGATTGCCGTATTACTCTTTTTCTTCACACCATCTAAAGTTACTTCTCAGCTTTCTAAATATATACCAGGAACGGTGGAACATGCGAATGAGCAGCAACAATACTTAAGAAAAGTACGCGACGTTACAGCCAATCGCGTCGAGCAGTTTTCAAGCTTATTTCAGGCTCTGTCGAGTAGCTTTACAGATGCCGACCTTCAAGGTGATGAACAGTCAGAGCGCGAAGTTGATTATTTTTTAAGTCATGTTACAGAAAAGACTTGTCAAAATTGTTTTAAGAAAGAAACGTGCTGGGCGAAGAACTTCGATGCTACCTATGGGTATATGACAGGAATAATGGAGGAACTGGAACAAACGGCAGAATTGACTAATTATAGTCTGAAGAGAGACTTCGATAAGCACTGCATTAAGGCAAATAAGGTGATTGATCTTATTGGAAAGGAGATGAGTCACTATCACGCCAATCGAATGTTAAAAAAACAAGTTCGTGAAAGCCGGAAGATCGTTGCGGATCAATTGCGTGGAGTGTCGCATGTTATGGGGGATTTCGCAAAAGAAATACAAAAAGAACGTGATAATCTCCACCAACAAGAAGAGCAAATCATGGATGCCATTCAAAGTATGGGTCTGGAAGTAGGACAGGTGGAAATCTACAGCCTAGAAGAGGGGAACGTCGACATTGAAATGAAGATACCTGCCTGCGGAGGGAGAGGAGAAGGAGAAAAGGTCATCGCTCCAATGCTGTCAGATATTCTAAAGGAAAACATCGTCGTGAAAAAAGAAGTGTGTGCAGAACATGAGCACGACACATGTCACCTTTACTTTGGATCAGCTAAAGATTTCGTGATTGAAACAGGCGTAGCAAATGCAGCGAAAGGAGGAGCTTGGATATCTGGAGACAGTCATTCTACGATTGAGCTAGGTGCAGGCAAATATGCTATTGCGATAAGTGACGGAATGGGCAATGGAGAAAGAGCGCATCAGGAAAGCACGGAAACCATTCAACTCCTTCAAAAAATTCTTCATTCAGGAATTGATGAGACGGTGGCGATTAAATCGGTTAACTCTGTTCTATCTTTACGAAATACCGACGAAATATTCTCAACACTTGATTTAGCTATGATTGACTTACAGGATGCTTCAGCCAAGTTTCTTAAAATCGGATCAATTCCAAGCTTTATAAAAAGAGGCGATCGAGTCATGATGGTGGAATCTGGTAATCTACCGATGGGGATTATTCCAGAATTTGATGTAGAGGTCGTAAGTGAACAATTGAAAGCTGGGGATCTCTTGATTATGATGAGCGACGGTATTTATGAAGGGGTTAAAAATATAGAGAATCCGGAGTTCTGGATGAAGCGGAAAATTAGAGAGCTTTCAACAGATAAGCCACAAGAAATCGCAGACCTCATCATGGAAGAAGTAATTAGAACGGAGTATGGCAGAATTGATGATGACATGACGATTGTAGTGGCAAGAATAAAACGTAATGTGCCTAAATGGTCAACTATTCCAATCTATTCAGCTCCTTCATTCAGGAAGAAAAAAGCGCAGTAGGTAAGTATAAACTCTCCTCCTAAAGGCGATGCTTGTAACAGCAAAAAAGGAGGAGTCGAGATGAAGAAAGGAACGCTAAGACAGATTCTATTAATCACAGACGGATGTTCAAATCAGGGGGAAGATCCGGTTGCAATGGCGGCTCTTGCACGGGAGCATGGAATGACAGTGAATGTAATTGGCGTGCTAGACGAAAACGAGCGGACAGATCATGGTCTAAAAGAAATTGAGAATATTGCTTTATCTGGCGGGGGCATCCACCAGCTTGTTTATGCTAAGCAGCTATCGCATACGGTGCAAATGGTTACACGTAAAGCGATGACCCAGACGATTCAAGGATTCATTCATAAAGAATTGCAATCGATCTTGGGTAGCGAAAAAGAAATAGAAGATTTACCACCTGACAAACGGGGGCAGGTCGTGGAAGTGGTCGATGAACTGGGGGAAACGATGGATCTCGAAGTGTTAATTATGATCGATACAAGTGCGAGTATGCAGCATAAACTTCCTACGGTAGAAGATGCCCTTCTTGATCTTTCAATTAGCCTTCATTCAAGAATCGGTGAAAACGAATATTCTCTATATGCATTTCCCGGGAAACGAAAGCAAGTAGAACGTCTAATGGAATGGACGCCAATGTTGAAAGATATTCATACCATTTTTCCAAAGCTGACATCTGGCGGTATTACGCCAACAGGTCCGGCATTAAAAGAAGCGATCGAAGCTTATCAGAAAAAACGCTCAAAGAGAGGGCTGTTAGATGACGGGTACTTCGAAGAATCAGGCAGCTAATGTTCCTCGTGGAACAAGAATAAGAGGGAAATGGAATCAGCAAAGCTACCAAATTATGAGGAAATTAGGTAGCGGGGCACTTGGTACAGTATACTTAGCTGACTCTGCAAAGGGGCGAGTCGCATTAAAATTAGGTACTGATAGTATGTCCATCACGTCAGAAGTGAATGTTCTAAAACAGCTTTCGGTGGTCCAGGGAACAGTTCTTGGGCCGTTTTTCTATGAGGTGGATGACTGGGAGATAAACGGGAAGCGTTATTCTTTTTATGTGATGGAATATATTGATGGTGAACCTCTTTTTACTTTCATTGAACGTAGAGGAAAAGAATGGATTGGGATCTTGATGCTTCAATTGCTCCGTGATCTTTCAGCCCTTCATAAAGAAGGCTGGGTTTTTGGTGATCTGAAACCAGACAATCTTCTAGTAGAAGGATCGCCTCCAACTATGAGGTGGCTTGATGTGGGAGGGACGACTTCAATGGGAAGATCAGTGAAGGAGTTTACGGAGTTTTTCGATCGAGGATACTGGGGACTTGGCAACCGAGTAGCAGAGCCGTCGTATGATTTATTTTCTGTAGCTATGATCGTAATGAATGCCGCTTACCCTAAGCGGTTTGACCGTCCTAAGAAAGACTCAGAAACCTATTTGCTCAATAAAATAGAACAAAGTCATCTGCTTAGGGAGTATAAGCCAATTCTTCGAAAGGCCCTAGTAGGGAAGTATACACATGCTCAAGATATGCGACAGGAGCTTTTTTCCCTACTGCAAGGAGATAAGTCAAAGGTCCGTAAACGACCAGAAGCACCTTCTAACTCAAGGGTAGCCTCAAGGCAGAAGCCTCCAAAACGTGTGAAACAAAAGGGCTCAAAATGGATTGAAACCGTACTAATAGTTGCTTTTCTTCTATTCTTCTATACTTTATACTTAGTTGGTCATGTTTTTTAACAGAGCCTATATAAAAGAAAGGTTTGAAAAAGACGTGGTTGGGTTATTAGTACTAAAATGAATTGCTGTTTATCGAGACAGTGAGTGAGAGGAAGACAGAGTTTGTTGCAAGATGTCGAACGTTTTATCCATAAGCATGATTTAATCAAACATGGGGATACACTAGTTATTGGAGTTTCTGGAGGACCAGACTCTGTTGCGCTACTTCACTACTTAGTAAGTATTGCTCCCAGATTAAAATTATCAATTGTTGCCGCGCATGTGGACCATAGTTTACGGGGAAAGGAATCTGCTGAAGACTTAGCGTTTGTGGAGAGCTATTGTGAACAAGAAGGGATCATCTTTGAAGCTTCTACGGTAGATGTGAATGCCTACAAAAAGGAGCGAAACCTCTCTACACAAGTTGCAGCACGAGATTGCCGCTATGATTTTTTTCGAAAAGTAATGGAAAAACATCATGCTAGCGCCCTGGCCCTTGCTCACCACGGAGACGATCAGATTGAAACAATGCTTATGCGACAGGTTCACGGTAGCTCAAGTTCTGGACTTACTGGGATGCCGGTCCAACGTCCCTTCTCAACTGGAAAAATCATTCGTCCGTTTCTATGCGTTACAAAGGAGCATCTCGTGAACTATTGTAAGGAGCATTTACTTGGGTATAGGCTCGATCCATCTAATGAGAGCAATCAATATATGAGGAATCGGTTTCGGAATCATGTGCTACCTTTTCTTAAGGAAGAAAACCCCAATGTCCATATAAGATACCAATTATATAGCGAACGAGCTCAAAGTGACGAAGCATTTTTAATGGATTTAGCTAAGAGATATCTCGATGAAGTGATCATCGATCAAAATGACAAATTTGTGAAGATGGATAACAAGGCGTATGATTGCCTTCCTATTCCTTTACAAAGAAGAGTGATTCATCTAATATTAAATTATCTTTATACAGGCAATGCTCCTTTTTCTTCTATACATATTGAGGATTTGCGGTTAATGCTCGATTCTGAGCACCCTTCTGCTTCCCTTAATCTACCCCTGGAACTGAGGGCGGTAAAATCTTATACCACCTGTTATTTTTCTTTTGAAACCTTTTTGCAACCAGAACCGTATAAGTATCATCTCCCTTTATGGGGTGCTGTCGAAACGCCGCTTGGAACGATTACGGCCGTTCCAGTTAACGACGTTCCGCAACACCTGACAAGTGATGATCTTATTATTGAGGAGCAATTGCTTCCTGCGGTTGTACGCTCCAGGCGTCCTGGTGATCGAATTCAGCCAAAAGGCATGATAGGAACGAAAAAGGTAAAAGATATTTTTATCGACCGTAAAATAGACCGTTCAGAACGCGATGTATGGCCAATCGTTGAGGATGTGATGGGCCACACAATCTGGGTCGCTGGAGTAACTCGTTCTGAAAAGGCAACACTGTCTGCAAAAAAGAATCAGCTCGTGCACGTGCACTATGAGAAAAAAACACTTACATAGGTTGGGAGGGCAATACCACTGATGTTGAATGAAATTCAAGAAACACTAATTAGTGAAGAACAGATTCAAGAGAAATGCCGCGAGTTAGGGAAACGGCTTTCAGACGAATACGAGGATCGCTTTCCGCTTGTAATTGGCGTCCTTAAAGGTGCAATGCCTTTCATGGGTGACTTAACAAAGCGTATGACTTGTCATCTTGAGATGGACTTTATGGACGTATCAAGTTATGGCAATTCAACCGTTTCTTCAGGTGAAGTAAAGATAATTAAAGATCTTGATACTTCCGTAGAAGGACGAGACGTTCTTATTCTCGAAGATATTATAGATAGTGGGTTAACGCTTAGCTATTTGATCGACCTTCTAAAATACCGTAAAGCAAAGTCGATTAAGATTGTAACGCTTCTAGATAAGCCTACTGGAAGAAAAGTTGATTTAAAGCCGGATGTCGCAGGATTTATCGTACCTGATGAGTTTGTAGTCGGATACGGTCTTGACTTCGCTGAAAGGTATCGTAATCTTCCGTTTATCGGGATTCTTAAACCCGAGATTTATCAAGGTTAATTTGTTGTAGTCAGTTGTGCCAGTATGGTAAGATAATCTATGGTTTCCTGTTCGTGGGAGGAGGTAAGGAATGAATCGTATCTTCCGAAATACAATATTTTATTTGTTAATATTCCTCGTCGTAGTAGGTGTTGTCAGTTTCTTTAACGGAACAAATAATGACACGAATGTCCTCGATTACGGCGAATTTCAGTCCAAATTGAATAATGGTGAGATTCAAGAGTTAACGTTACAACCTGAGCGCGGGGTTTACACTGTCACTGGTCAATTAGCTGGTGGTGATGAAGACAGCGAAGATGCTAATACATTCGTAACGAATGTACCTGACTCAGAGAAAGCTGTAGAGAATATCTTAACTGCAGCTGACGAAGGAATTGTAGAATTAACGACAGAACCAGCCCCTGAACAAAGCGGGTGGGTAACATTTTTAACAAGTATCATTCCTTTCGTTATTATCTTCATTCTGTTCTTCTTCCTACTTAACCAGGCTCAAGGCGGCGGTGGCCGTGTCATGAACTTTGGTAAGAGTAAAGCGAAGTTATACAGCGAAGAGAAAAAGAAAGTTACATTTAAAGACGTAGCTGGTGCTGATGAAGAGAAGCAAGAGCTTGTCGAGGTCGTTGAATTTTTGAAGGATCCTCGTAAGTTTGCTGCAGTTGGGGCCCGTATTCCAAAGGGTGTTCTATTAGTAGGACCTCCGGGTACAGGTAAAACGTTGCTTGCACGAGCAGTTGCTGGTGAAGCAGGCGTTCCATTCTTCTCAATTTCTGGTTCTGATTTCGTAGAAATGTTCGTTGGTGTCGGTGCATCTCGTGTACGTGACCTATTCGAAAATGCGAAGAAGAACGCACCTTGTATTATCTTTATTGATGAGATCGATGCAGTTGGTCGTCAACGTGGAGCAGGTCTTGGTGGCGGTCACGATGAGCGTGAACAGACGCTTAACCAACTTCTCGTTGAAATGGATGGTTTTAGTGCAAACGAAGGTATCATTATCGTTGCAGCAACAAACCGTCCTGACATACTTGACCCGGCACTTCTTCGTCCAGGACGTTTTGACCGTCAAATTCCGGTAAACCGTCCCGATGTGAACGGTCGTGAAGCTGTCCTTCAAGTGCATGCACGTAACAAACCGTTAAGCGATGAAGTTGATTTGAAAACGATCGCTATGCGTACTCCAGGATTCTCTGGTGCAGACCTTGAGAACTTATTGAATGAAGCTGCGCTTGTAGCCGCTCGTCATAACAAGAAAAAGGTTGATATGAATGATATCGACGAAGCAACTGACCGAGTTATTGCTGGTCCTGCTAAGAAAAGCCGCGTGATCTCTGAAAAAGAGAAAAATATCGTTGCTTATCACGAAGCGGGTCATACAATTATCGGTACACAACTTGATAATGCAGATATTGTTCATAAGGTTACGATTGTTCCACGCGGACAAGCTGGTGGTTATGCCGTAACGCTTCCTAAAGAAGATCGCTACTTAATGACTAAGCCTGAATTGGTTGATAAAATCATTGGTTTACTTGGTGGACGCGTTGCAGAAGAAATTACATTCGGTGAAGCAAGTACCGGAGCAAGTAATGACTTTCAACGTGCGACAGCCATTGCACGTAGTATGGTTACGGAATATGGTATGAGTGAAAAGCTAGGTCCGATGCAGTTTGGATCAGGTTCAGGAGGAAACGTCTTCCTTGGACGTGATATTCAAAATGAACAGAACTATAGTGATTCATTCGCCAATGAAATTGATCTTGAAGTTCAAAAAATCATTAAATCAGCTTATGAACGCTGTCGTGAAATACTCCTTGAAAATCAGGATAAGTTAAACCTTGTCGCTGAAACGCTTAAGGATATTGAAACTCTCGATGCTGAACAAATTCGTTCTCTTGTTGAAGATGGAAAACTTCCTGAAGGTCACCATGCAACTGGTACCTCTGAAGATGTGAAAGTTAACATCTCTAAAAAGGAAGATAAGCCTGAAACAGATGAAGAACAAGAATAAATATGATTGAAAGCAGGATGTCTCAAGGACGTCCTGCTTTTTTATTTAAAATAAATGCTTGTTTTTTGTGAAATCCATATGGATAGTAATCGTTTTCAAAAAAGAACTTCGTTTTTAATTCCATTGTGTGGTATAACTATAGAGAGCATGATGAAAGTTAAATTTTTTTAATAAGGTGATAATATGATACTTGTGCTTGATGTAGGAAATACAAATATTGTTCTTGGTGTATATGAAGGCGAAGAGTTAACGCATCACTGGCGAATGGGGACAAGCAGAAAACAGACAGAAGATGAATACGCAATGGTTATTAAAGGACTCTTCTCTCATGAGGAGCTTTCTTTTGACGATGTGGAAGGCATCATTATTTCGTCTGTAGTGCCACCTATTATGTTCGCTCTTGAGCGTATGTGCCAGAAATATTTTCATCATAAACCGTTAGTGATTGGTCCAGGAATTAAGACGGGCCTCAATATAAAATATGATAATCCGAAAGAAGTAGGAGCGGATCGTATTGTGAATGCCGTGGCGGGGATTCATTTATATGGAGCACCGCTAATTATTGTGGATTTTGGAACAGCTACAACTTACTGCTACATTGATGAGCAAAAACAGTATGTTGGGGGCGCCATTGCACCAGGCATTAACATTTCGACAGAAGCTCTATACATGCATGCAGCAAAGCTTCCACGAATTGAAATTGCGAAGCCAAATCATATCGTTGGAAAGAATACGGTTAGCGCCATGCAAAGCGGCACGCTATATGGATACGTAGGACAAGTGGAAGGGATTGTTTCTAGGATGAAGAAACATTCTCCGAAGGAACCTACTGTAATAGCGACTGGTGGACTTGCCTCACTTATAGCAGAAGAATGCGATCTTATCGATGTGGTTGACCCGTTTCTAACATTAAAAGGATTACACTTAATTTATAATAAGAACAAAGAAGAATTAAACGCATACCGATAAAACGGGGTGCGTTTTTCATTTTGCGTTTTGGGGGAAAATAAAAATAGATACTCTTTATATCTCTTATTTTATTATTGAATGAGACGTTTTCCATAATGATATCTAAAGTTAGTACACAAAAGTATTTAAAAGGTAAGTCGCAGACCACAGATTTATTTAACGAAAGATATGGAAGCGAGAGCATGTCAGTTTCTCATAATGGAAGTTCTTGAAAAAATATTGTATCGTGTAATTGGGCATTGGCCCATTAGTGAAAGGAGCTACAAACAAATGAATGATTATTTGATAAAAGCACTTGCGTTCGATGGCAATGTAAGGGCTTATGCGATATCTAGTACTGAAATGGTTGCGGAAGCACAGCGACGTCACACTACTTGGCCAACTGCATCCGCTGCAATTGGTCGTGCTATGACTGCTTCGACAATGATAGCAACAGGACTAAAAGGTGAAGAGAAAATTACTGTGAAGATTGAGGGCGGTGGTCCTATCGGAGCCGTTGTAGTAGACGCTAATGCGAAAGGTGAAACGCGCGGGTATGTAAGCAATCCACATGTGCACTTTGATCTTAATGATAATGGGAAATTGGACGTTGCGCGTGCTGTTGGACAAGATGGTTTCTTATCCGTTGTAAAAGATATTGGTATGCGTGAAAAATTCACAGGGCAAGTTCCGATTGTCTCAGGTGAATTAGGAGAAGACTTTACGTACTATCTTGTGACTTCAGAACAAGTTCCTTCAGCAGTTGGAGTGGGCGTGCTTGTTAATCCAGATAATACGATTCTTGCAGCTGGTGGTTTTATGATTCAATTACTTCCTGGTGCAGGTGAAGAAACGATCCGTTTTATTGAAAAGCGTATTGAAGCGATTCCTCCAATCTCTAAATTGATTGAAGCAGGGAAAACACCTGAAGAAATTTTGAATGATCTTCTCGGAGAAGAAAACATTAAAATTATTGACAATATGCCTGTTCAATTTGAATGTAGTTGTTCCAAAGAGCGTTTTTCGAATGGCATTATGGGACTTGGCAAAGAAGAGATCAGAAGTATGATTGAAGAAGACGGTGAAGCGGAAACAACTTGTCACTTCTGCAATGCACATTATCACTTCTCGAAAGAAGAGCTTGAAGAATTACACGCTGAGAGTAAAGTTTAAAAAGGTTCAAATTGACACTTTTGACCTACGGTGATATTCTTTTAGAAAGAGAATTCCTATAAAAACACTCGGGTTTGAGGAGGCGTGATGATGAGGGTAGCAAATTCTATTACTGACTTAATCGGTCAAACACCTATTGTGAAACTAAATCGCATCACTAACGAGGAACATGCAGAGGTATATTTAAAGCTTGAATTCATGAACCCTGGAAGCAGCGTTAAAGATCGTATTGCACTTGCAATGATCGAAGCAGCTGAAGAAAAAGGTGAATTGAAACCTGGTGATACATTCGTAGAACCAACAAGTGGAAATACGGGTATTGGTCTTGCGATGGTTGCGGCTGCAAAAGGTTACCAGGCTGTTCTTGTTATGCCAGATACTATGAGCACGGAACGTCGTAACCTGCTGAAGGCGTATGGAGCAAAGCTTGTCCTTACTCCTGGTTCTGAAGGTATGGGCGGAGCGATTCGTAAATCAGAAGAACTAGCGAAGGAACATGGTTATTTCATGCCTCAGCAATTTAATAACAAAGCAAATCCGGAAGTGCACCGTCGTACGACTGGTCAAGAAATTGTAGATCAGATGGACCAGCTTGACGGATTTGTGGCAGGTATTGGAACTGGTGGTACGATTACTGGAGCAGGAGAAGTGTTAAAGAAGCATTTCCCTTCGATCAAGCTATACGCGGTTGAACCAACAGATTCACCTATTCTATCCGGAGGCAAGCCTGGCCCACATAAAATTCAGGGGATCGGTGCAGGATTTGTACCGGCAGTTTTGAATACGGATGTATATGATGAAGTCGTTCAGGTTCAAAATGATCAGGCTTTTGAGTGGGCTAGAAAAGCTGCACGAGAAGAAGGTATTCTTGGAGGCATTTCTTCAGGCGCGGCGATTTATGCAGCGCTGGAAGTAGCAAAGAAACTGGGTAAAGGAAAGAAAGTGCTTGCTGTAATTCCAAGTAATGGGGAACGTTACCTCAGCACACCTCTTTTTCAATTTGATGAAGATTAAGCAACTCTAAAAACAGTCCTTAACGGGCTGTTTTTCTTTTTAGTTTTTTGAAGTATTGATTCTTTACTATCCTAAATAATAGTTAATTAAACAAGACAGTCTATCAAGTTTTTTATTAGAGACAACAAAAAGCTAAACGAAAAGAAAAAAGGTAAGTTTTTCTAAAAGGTTGTTCAGAAGAGTTTGGGGAATATAAAAAGGATGAAGCAACGAAAGACTTCATGTAGAATAGAGGCATAAACAGGGCGTACGCTTAGCTTGTGATAGGGTGTGAAAAATTTGCCGGAACAACTAGAGAAAACAACACGGGTTTCAATTTTTGAAACTCTCGAATTAAGTGCGGATGAGTGGTTTTCAGGGTATAAATCTTTTATTGAAGGCCGCGATGAACATATTTTATTGGATAGTACACGTGGTGGTCGATATAGCATGTTTGGTATTAAGCCTATTGCGAGCCTGTATGGACACGGCACTTTTCTTACGATTGATGAAGTAGGAAAAGAACCGAAAACGTTAGAGGGTAATTTACTTGAGTTGATGCAACACTGGATGGAACGGAATGTGTCGATCATGGATGAACGCTTACCTGACTTTCAGGGTGGGGCAATGGGGTTTCTGAGCTATGATATTGCGCGTCAAATTGAAAAACTTCCTGATATAGCATCAGATGACCTGGAGCTTCCTGAACTTTTCTTTGTTGTGTATGAAGATGTTGGCGTATATGATCACACTACGCAAACACTATGGTTTATTGCACAAGTTGAAGAGGGAAATAAAGAAGAAGGTAAGCGGCGTCTCGAAGCGTATAAGGAGAAGTGGGTACAACAAAGTGAAGCAAGTTCTTCTGTGGCTGATTCTTATTCAAAAGCAGCTACACAGACCTTTTCAATGAGTCAAGAGTCATTCTCGATGGCCGTTCGAAAAGTACAGGAGTATATTTCAGCTGGAGACGTTTTTCAGGTCAATCTTTCCTTAAGAGAGTCAAGAAGTATCCACACAGCCCCTATTTCTATTTACGAGACGCTTAGAACGATTAATCCATCTCCGTATATGTCCTTTATTCATACTCACTCATTTGATCTTGTGAGTGCTTCACCAGAATTACTTATTAAGAAAAAGGGACAAGAATTAAGTACAAGACCAATTGCGGGGACGAGATCACGGGGAAAGAATGACGATGAGGATGAAGAACTTGCACGGACCCTTATTGAGAATGAGAAAGAACGCGCCGAGCATGTGATGCTTGTCGATCTTGAGCGAAATGATCTGGGGCGCGTTTGTACCTATGGAACGGTAGAAGTAGATGAGTTTATGGTGATCGAAAAATATTCTCATGTGCAGCACATTGTTTCAAACGTTCGTGGTATTTCATCGCCTGAAGCGACAGCATTTGATGCTATTAAAGCCACTTTTCCAGGGGGGACAATTACGGGAGCTCCTAAGGTACGAACAATGGAAATTATTGAAGAACTTGAGCCTGTTCGCCGAGGGGTTTACACTGGATCTATCGGATGGATTGGGTTCAATGATGATATGGAATTAAATATTGCTATTCGAACTATGGTCA
The DNA here is from genome assembly GCF_041366475.1 of Pseudalkalibacillus sp. JSM 102089. Taxonomy (NCBI): domain Bacteria; kingdom Bacillati; phylum Bacillota; class Bacilli; order Caryophanales; family Fictibacillaceae; genus Pseudalkalibacillus; species Pseudalkalibacillus sp. JSM 102089. The sequence continues at coordinate 5,927 of NZ_JBEWYW010000017.1, read as the reverse complement.
TTAAAGATAATATTGCTCACGTACAAGCCGGTGCTGGAATTGTAATTGACTCTAATCCCGAAGCGGAGTACAAAGAGTCACTAAAGAAAGCAAGAGCATTATGGAAAGCAAAAGAGTTAAGTGAAGAGATTAGCAGAGATTAGCTTAGAGGAGGAAACAAAATGATTTTAATGATTGATAACTACGATTCATTTACGTATAACCTTGTGCAATACCTTGGAGAAATGGGAGAAGAGCTAGTTGTAAAAAGAAATGATGAGATAACTATTCAAGAAATTGAACAGCTTCGTCCGTCATTTATTATGGTTTCTCCAGGACCGTGTAGTCCTGATGAAGCGGGAATTAGTATGTCTGTTATTCAGCACTTTGCCGGTAGCATACCGATATTCGGTGTGTGCCTTGGTCACCAGTCAATTGCGCAGGTATTTGGTGGAGATGTTATTAAAGCCGATAGACTAATGCATGGGAAAACATCCCCGATGCATCATGACGGGCGATCAATCTTTAAGGGGCTCGAGAATCCGTTTACTGCAACGAGATATCATTCATTAATTGTCAAAAAAGAGACATTACCGGAATGCTTTGAGATCAGCGCCTGGACACAGGAAGGCGAAATCATGGCAATTCGACATAAAGAGCTTGCGATTGAAGGGGTTCAGTTCCACCCTGAATCGATTATGACTGGTATAGGGAAAGCTTTGCTTAAGAACTTTATAGATGAGCATCGAAAAGAGCCATGTTTATAAACGTTAACGGAGAACTTGTCGATGAAAAATCAGCTGTTATACCGGCTTATGATCACGGTTATCTCTATGGAGTAGGAGTTTTTGAGACGTTTCGAACGTACAATGGACATCCCTTTTTATTTGAAGATCACTATAATCGCCTTTGTGATTCCTTAAATGAACTTCAAATTGCACTACCCTTTACAAAAGAAGGGCTTCTCTTTGAGATAAGGCGAACGATTGAAGTGAATGGCATTACAGACGCATATGTTCGCTTAAATGTTTCTGCTGGAGAAGGAGAGATTGGTCTGAGGACGGAACCTTACAATAGTCCAACGGTAATTATTTATGTGAAAGAAATAGGCGACCCAGTACAAAAAGAAAAGCATGGTGTGATTCTTTCGCTTAGGCGAAATACGCCTGAAGGCCCTGTAAGACTTAAATCACACCACTATTTAAATAATATTCTTGCGAAAAGAGAAGTTGGAAATGATCCTTCAGTGGAAGGGATTTTTCTCTCACAAAGAGGAAAGCTTGCTGAAGGAATTGTTTCAAATTTATTCTGGTTTAAAAACGGCATTCTTTACACCCCGGACCTTACTACAGGAATCTTAAATGGGATTACTAGACAATATGTAATAGATGTTGCAAGAAAAAAGGGGATTTTAGTTAGGGAAGGTAACTTCGAGAAAAAGGAAATTCTTGAAGCGGATGAAGTGTTCGTTACAAATTCTATCCAAGAGATTGTGCCATTATCTAAGATTGAGCACAAATCTTTACCGGGACTTGAGGGTCATGCGACAAATGAGCTCATCCTTCAATATGAACAACACCGCACTTCGTTAATGAGTCGAAATGAATGCTAACCGAGAACGTATGTACGAAAAGGAGTGAGCCGTTTGGCGACGGTAATAGATAATCATAAAAAACACCCAATGATGATGAAATGGCAGGATGGATTCATTGACTGGAATGAAAAAACCTGGATTATGGGTATTCTGAATGCAACCCCTGATTCGTTTTCTGATGGTGGAGAATATAACACTACAGCACAAGCGGTAGCTCATGCTCTCCAACTTGTTGAAGATGGAGCGGACCTAATTGATATTGGCGGTGAATCTACCCGCCCAGGGGCTACAATAGTTCCGGTGGATGAGGAGTTGAACCGTGTAATTCCAGTTATCAAAGCTGTGCGTCATACTGTTGACGTCCCTATTTCTATTGATACTTATAAAGCGGAAGTGGCTAATCAAGCAATATTAGCAGGAGCGGATATTATTAACGATGTATGGGGAGCTAAGGCGGACCCTGATATGGCCAGGGTGGCAGCGGAACATAATGTACCAATTATTCTTATGCATAATCGGTATGACACGAATTATGCGGATATCATGCTTGATATCAAGTCTGACATTGAAGAAAGTATTGAGATAGCTCGTTCTGCAGGTGTACGGACTGAAAATATCATTCTCGATCCTGGAATTGGATTTGCAAAAACTCATGAGCAAAATCTTGAAGTTATGAGGAGACTCGATGAATTTTCTTCTCTTGGATATCCTGTTTTGCTTGGTACATCAAGAAAATCGATTGTTGCTAGAACATTGAATACGCCGCCGAATGATCGAGTAGAAGGTACTGGAGCGACAGTTTGTCTCGGGATTGAAAGAGGCGCTCAAATTATCAGAGTTCATGATGTGAAACCAATGGTACGTATGGCTCGTATGATGGATGCTATGCTTAAACCACAGCTTAATTAAACAACAGGAGAGTGAATGATATGGATAAGATCTATCTAAACGGAATGAAATTTTACGGTTATCACGGCGTTTTTCCTGAAGAAAATAAGCTTGGTCAACGTTTCTATGTTGATTTGGCCCTCGAAACAGATCTATCCAAGGCTAGTAACTCTGATGATTTAAATTACACTGTGAATTATGCAGACGCGTATAATTCAATCAAATCAATTGTTGAAGGCACACCAAGAAAGCTAGTTGAAACTGTTGCTGAGGAAATAACAAAAAAGATGTTTCAAGAATTTGAGATTGTCGATGCTTGTACGGTGAAAGTGACTAAACCGGATCCTCCAATCGATGGTCAATATGATTCTGTTGCAATCGAGATGAAGAGGGAACGTAATGAATAGTGTATATGTTGGTATTGGATCCAATGTAGGGGATCGAGAAAACTATATCAAAACATCTTTATTAAGACTTCAAGAGTACCCAGGTGTAGAGATCACATCTACATCCTCATTATATGAAACCGCTCCTGTAGGTGTAACAGAGCAGGGTGCTTTTCTTAACATGGTGGCTTTGCTAGAAACAGAATTGAATGCATTTCAGCTGCTCGAAATTCTCCAAGGGATTGAGCAGTCTCTAGGTAGAGAGCGCGACATTCGATGGGGTCCAAGAACAATAGACCTTGACATTTTGCTCTATAATCATGAGAATATTGTAGCAGAAGGTCTGGTCATTCCTCATCCTCGTCTCATTCAAAGAGGATTTGTGGTTATACCTCTTCACGAATTGAGTCCTGATATTATTATTCCAACTACCAATAAGAGAATTGATTCCTATTTTAATCATATAGAAGATAAAGAAGGTGTACGTCTATGGAAGCGGAGATCTACGGAAGACGTATTCGCGCTTTTCGAAAGTTGAAAGGTTATACTCAGGAACAGCTTGCGAAGGAACTCGGCGTTTCGGTATCTGTACTAGGAGAGATCGAGCGAGGGAACCGAAGACCTACAAATGATTTTATGCAGCTAGTAGCTAAGCAGCTCAGAGTTCCGCTTGAGGAACTTTTTCCTTTAGAACACAACTAAAAAGTGAAGTGAAGCGTGTTAACGACTGGTGATGTTGCTTTATCGCACGGTTCAATACCTTGAAACCGAAAAGATTCTGGGTATCCTATGGTTAAAGAGAAGATTGATGTAGCAATGCTTCATCTTGATCGTCTTATAGAGCTTAAAGGAGAAAAAGTTTCCGTTCACTAAATAGGTAAACATGTTGAATAATACTCAATAGAACTTCACGGTAACGGTAAGATTCTTTACCAAATCAATGTAACGACTACGAGAGATGGTCTTGCTGAATTACTATGCGGGTTTATTGCAGAGCTTGAATTTAGACAGGCAGTTTGACCTTCTAACTAGCTCTTCATCTTTGCCATGATACACCCGGGGCGTTTGTCATAAGTTTTATATAAGTGAATGCTTGCTATTCATGATGCTTTCCGATAAAGTTATAGCGGGATAAACATAGATTTGACAGGAGTGATAGAGATGAGTCAGGAGCTTGAACTGAATGACCTTCTTAAAGTAAGAAGAGAAAAGCTTGACGTTCTGAAAGAGAATAATATTGATCCATTCGGACATCGGTTTGATCGTACTCATTCAGCTAGCGAAATGTTAGAAGAGTTCGATTCTTTTTCAAAGGAAGAATTAGCTGAACAAAGCAAGGCAGTTTCCTTAGCTGGAAGAATTATGACTAAACGTGGAAAAGGAAAAGCTGGATTCGCGCATATTCAAGATTTAACTGGTCAAATTCAGCTTTATGTTCGTAAAGACACTGTTGGAGATGAGCAGTATGATCTTTTTGATTCAATGGATATTGGAGATATCATTGGTGTAAGTGGTGAAGCATTCAAAACAAAAGTCGGAGAACTCTCTGTTAAAGCGAGTGACCTTCATTTGCTTTCAAAATCACTACGTCCATTGCCAGACAAATTCCATGGTTTGAAAGATGTAGAACAACGCTACCGTCAGCGTTATCTTGATTTAATAATGAGTCCTGACTCTAAAGAAACGTTCATCGCAAGAAGTCGCATCATCCAATCGATGAGACGTTATCTTGATGACCAGGGTTTCCTAGAAGTTGAAACACCAATGATGCACTCTATTCCTGGCGGCGCATCAGCACGTCCTTTCGTTACACACCACAACGCTCTTGATATGGAGCTTTATATGCGTATTGCCATTGAACTACATCTAAAGCGATTGATTGTAGGTGGCATGGAGCGTGTATATGAAATCGGAAGAGTTTTCCGAAATGAAGGTGTTTCTACACGACACAATCCTGAATTCACAATGCTTGAGTTATACGAAGCCTATGCGGATTATAAAGATGTCATGTCCTTAACAGAGCAAATGGTTGCTCACATCGCTAAAGAGGTAACAGGCTCTACAATGATTCAGTACGGTGATTATGAGATTAACCTCGAACCAGAGTGGAAAAGAGTGCATATGGTCGATGCTGTTAAAGAAGCAACAGGTGTCGACTTCTGGAAAGAGATGACGGATGAAGAAGCGCGCAGTATCGCTAAGGAACATGGCGTCGAAATCAAAGAGACAATGGAATTCGGACATGTCGTAAATGAATTCTTTGAACAGAAAGTTGAAGAAACGCTCATTCAACCTACTTTTGTATATGGACATCCGGTGGCTATTTCGCCTCTAGCTAAGAAAAATCCTGAAGATGGCCGTTTCACAGATCGTTTTGAGTTGTTTATCGTAGCTCGTGAACACGCCAACGCATTTACTGAGCTTAATGATCCAATTGATCAAAGAGAACGGTTTGAAGCGCAGCTTGTGGAGAGAGAGCAAGGTAATGACGAGGCCCACATGATGGACCATGACTTTATCGAAGCTCTTGAGTACGGTTTACCACCAACCGGTGGTTTAGGTATTGGAATTGATCGTCTTGTAATGCTTCTAACAAATTCTCCTTCTATTAGAGATGTTCTTCTATTCCCTCAAATGAGAAATACGGAACGATAGAAGTTAAAAGCCTTTAGAATGAAGTTCGTTTATCGAACTTCATTCTTTTTAGTTTTTCTAAAAAGAATTCAAAAAAGGGGTTGCGTATCTAAAGTAACCCTGATATAGTTATATAGGTCGCCGCAACAACGCGGTTGACGCCGAAAAGAATTTCAATAAAGTTGTTGACATCGACTTAGTTAACATGGTATATTAATAAAGTCGCTGAAAACGACATCGAAAGAAATAAATTGATCTTTGAAAACTGAACGAAACGCCATGTAAGTAGTTGTTTCTACGGAAACAAAACATTGTTTTAAAAGCTAGATTAAGCTTTCTATCGGAGAGTTTGATCCTGGCTCAGGACGAACGCTGGCGGCGTGCCTAATACATGCAAGTCGAGCGAAGAGATGGGAGCTTGCTCCCTGATCTTAGCGGCGGACGGG
>NZ_JBEWYW010000016.1:0-59319 GCF_041366475.1 Pseudalkalibacillus sp. JSM 102089 | reverse complement strand
CCGATGGTAGTTGGGGGATCTCCCCCTGCAAGAGTAGGACGTCGCTGGGCAACTAAGAAAAGCGAGAGACCAAATGGTTTCTCGCTTTTTTGTATTCAAAAAATGTTGAAAGCTCGTAAGAGAAAAAAGCTGCAGGAAAGACAATCAAAAACTTCTTCGAAAGCTTCGTAGGGGTGGAAGAAGCAAGAAATTCGAGGAAGCAAGTGATGTCAGACCGGAGTGGATATTCGTGAGATCCATGAGGATCTGGCATCGCGCAGCTGGCGAAGTTCGCCGCTTATCGCGCTCCGTATGAGAACACGGAAGTTAAGCTCGAGCGCCGATGGTAGTTGTTGGGGGGATCTCCCCCTGCAAGAGTAGGACGTCGCTGGGCAATGAAGAAAAGCGAGAGACCTGAGGGTTTCTCGCTTTTTTTGTATTTCTTTCTCAACACTTTAGATAGCTAGTTCTGTTATAAAACATCGCGAAATTAATTTTTCTGTTTACATAATAGTTTTGCCTTACTATCGCAGAGTAATTCCTCAAGCATTAAATACCTGATCGGATATATTCTCTATCTAAGCACTCAATATAATAGAGAAATAAAAGCAATTCATATAGCAGGGCTAAGAAACTTTTAATGAAAAATCTTGCTACCCTTATGTAGCAAATGAATTATTCGAGTCTGATCGTATTTTTTGTTTAATAGTTTTCTGAAGAAAATTTTAGTTGCTCTATTAAAAGGTGAAAACTAGAGAAAAAAGAGTCTTGGATTTATCTTAAATGGTAATGCTTTATACAGAAGAACTACGATAGGCTTGTTGCTTTGCAATCCTTGATAAAAACGTTATAATATATTTAACGTCAAATATAGTCAAAGTCAGTATGGAGACGGAGAGGAGGGAACTACGTGAGGAATGTTTCCGATATTATTGAAGCATATTTAAAGAAAATTTTAATGGTTGATGGAAGGGATGCTGTTGAAATAAAGCGAAGTGAAATAGCAGATAAATTTCAATGTGTTCCCTCACAAATTAATTATGTAATAAATACCCGCTTTACGATTGAAAAGGGCTATATTGTGGAAAGTAAGAGAGGTGGAGGGGGTTATATACGGATCGTTAAAGTTAAACCCGAAACCCACGCGGATTTAATAGACGAAATGATACAGATCGTCAATAATCAAGTGCCACAAGTAGTTTCAGAAAATATTATTCTTCGTTTACATGAAGAAGAGGTAATTTCGGAGCGAGAAGCGAAGTTAATGTTAAGCGTACTAGATCGTACTGTGATTACTATAGAATTACCAGTTAGAGATCATCTGCGTGCGAATATGTTGCGTGCAATGCTAACTGCTTTAAAATATAAATAAATTTTATACTTTTTAGGGTAGAGAAGGAGGGTTGCCCTATGACTTGTCAGGAATGTGGTGAGCGCCCTGCTACGCTTCATTTCACTAAGATTATTAATGGTGAAAAAACAGAGTTTCACATTTGTGAGAAGTGTGCTAAAGAAAAAGGTGAGGTTGAGCCAGGCACTAACCATTTTTCTATCCATAACTTATTATCGGGATTACTAAATTTCGATACCCCTATTGAGGAGAATCCAGCTCAGTCTTTTTATAAAAAAGAGCCAATACACTGTCCAAAGTGTGGGTTGACCTATCAACAATTCACTCAGATTGGAAGATTTGGGTGTTCTGATTGCTACAAAACCTTTTCGGATAACTTGGATCCTATACTTAAAAAAGTTCATGGGGGCAATACTGTTCACGCTGGAAAAGTTCCGAAGAGGGCTGGAGCAGCGATAGAAATTGAACGCAAAGTCCAGAACTTAAGAAGCAAAATGAAAGAGTATATCCAGCATGAAGAATTTGAAAAAGCTGCAGAAACTAGAGATTTGATTCGTTCCCTTGAAGAAAAGAGCAAATGGGAAGGGGGAGCATAATGTCACTTCAGCATTTTATCAGTGAAGCCGTAAGCCCATGGATGAAAGATGAGGGTCCAGATTCTGATATTGTCATGAGTAGTCGGGTCCGATTTGCACGTAACTTAAAGAATTATGTTTTTCCGATCGTTTCAAACAGTGAGGATAATTTACAAGTTATAAAAGAAGTTCGACAACAGTTTACAGATATTCCAGACGACCAGATTGGTGAACTTGAATTAATTGAAATGGATGAGTTAAAACCTATCGAGAAGAGAGTTCTTGTGGAGAAGCACTTGATTAGTCCTAACCTTATCGAACACTCAAATAACGGCGGCGTGCTTCTGAGCGAGAATGAAACGGTTAGTATAATGATTAATGAAGAAGATCATTTTCGTATTCAATGTCTAGTTGCAGGGTTCGAACTGAAGAAGGCGTTAAGCATTGCAAATTCATTAGATAACTGGATTGAAGGAAAAGTTGACTACGCATTTGATGAAAGAAAAGGATATTTAACAAGTTGTCCTACTAATGTGGGAACCGGCATGCGAGCTTCTGTTATGTTACACCTCCCTGCGCTTGTATTAACACAGCAATTAAATCATATTATTCCGGCTATCAACCAGCTCGGTCTTGTCGTAAGAGGTAGCTATGGGGAAGGTAGCGAAGCGCTAGGTAATATTTTTCAGATATCAAATCAGATCACTCTTGGAAAGACAGAAGATGACATCATCGAAGATTTACAAGGTGTGGTTATGCAAGTTATCGAAAAAGAGCGTGCTGCTAGAAGGGCACTTCTAGATAACTCCAGAATTGAGTTAGAGGATCGTATTTATCGTGCCCTTGGTGTTCTGCAGAACAGCAGAATTATTCAATCAAAAGAAGCAGCTAAGTGTTTGTCTGATGTAAGACTTGGTATTGATTTAGGTCTTGTAAAAGGCTTATCTAAATCGATATTGAATGAATTGCTTATCCTAACGCAACCAGGTTTCTTACAGCAGTATGCTGGGGCAAGTCTTACCCCTACGGAACGAGATATCAAACGTGCTACTTTAATTAGAGAAAGACTTGAACTTGAAGATCAACTAACGAAGAATTTGGAGGGTGATGAACAATGATGTTTGGACGATTTACAGAACGTGCCCAGAAAGTACTTGCTTTAGCACAAGAAGAGGCGATCCGACTTGGCCATAACAATGTTGGTACTGAACATATCTTACTTGGGTTAGTCCGTGAAGGTGAAGGTATTGCAGCCAAAGCGTTAACAGCACTTGGACTTGGCCCAGACAAGATTCAAAAAGAAGTAGAGAAATTAATTGGACGCGGACAGGACTCTGTTCAATCTATTCACTATACACCACGAGCTAAAAAAGTGATTGAATTATCGATGGATGAAGCACGTAAGTTGAGCCATTCCTATGTAGGTACTGAACATATTCTACTTGGCTTAATTCGTGAGGGTGAAGGTGTTGCTGCGCGCGTACTTAATAACTTAGGGGTAAGCTTGAATAAAGCTCGTCAGCAGGTTCTACAATTGTTAGGTAGTAATGAAAGCTCTTCTTCTAGTCATCAAGCTGGAGGAGCGAGCGCAAATACTCCTACACTAGATAGTCTTGCAAGAGATCTTACTGTGATCGCTCGAGACAACGGACTCGATCCTGTTATTGGTCGAAGCAAAGAAATTGAGCGAGTGATTGAAGTGCTTAGCCGACGTACAAAGAATAACCCTGTCCTAATCGGAGAGCCAGGAGTTGGTAAAACTGCAATTGCAGAAGGCCTTGCTCAGCAAATTATTAACAATGAAGTACCTGAAACGCTTCGTGACAAGCGCGTTATGACGCTAGATATGGGTACTGTCGTTGCAGGTACGAAATACCGCGGTGAATTTGAAGACCGTTTGAAGAAAGTAATGGATGAAATTCGTCAGGCAGGTAACATTATTCTGTTTATTGATGAACTTCATACACTAATTGGCGCTGGTGGTGCAGAAGGAGCAATTGATGCTTCAAATATTCTTAAACCTGCACTAGCAAGAGGAGAACTTCAGTGTATTGGTGCTACTACTCTTGATGAGTATCGTAAGTACATTGAGAAGGATGCTGCCCTTGAACGCCGCTTCCAACCAATTCAAGTTAACGAACCGACAAGTGATGAGTCCGCTCTTATTTTAAAGGGACTTAGAGATCGTTATGAAGCACATCACCGCGTTACAATTACTGACGATGCGATCGAAGCCGCGGTTAAACTTTCAGATCGTTACATTTCGGATCGTTTCTTACCGGATAAAGCAATTGATTTAATTGATGAAGCCGCTTCGAAAGTTCGCCTTCGTTCTTATACTGCACCACCAAATTTAAAGGAACTTGATAAGAAGCTTGAAGAGGTTCGAAAAGAAAAGGATGCCTCCGTTCAAAGCCAGGAGTTTGAGAAAGCCGCTTCTCTTCGTGATTCTGAACAACGCTTACGCGAGCAGCTAGAGCAGACGAAGAAAGAATGGAAAGAAAAGCAAGGAAAAGAGAATCAAGAGGTTACACCGGAGGATATTGCGATTGTCGTTGCCAATTGGACCGGTATCCCGGTTTCCAAGCTAGAAGAACAGGAAACAGAACGTCTATTGAAAATGGAAGAGATTCTTCATAATCGCCTGATCGGTCAAGAAGAAGCCGTAAAATCTATTTCAAAAGCAGTACGACGTGCTCGTGCTGGATTGAAGGATCCTAAACGCCCAATTGGTTCATTTATTTTCCTTGGGCCAACAGGGGTAGGTAAAACTGAACTAGCTCGTGCTGTTGCTGAAACACTATTCGGTGAAGAAGATTCTGTTATTCGAATTGATATGTCTGAGTACATGGAGAAACACTCAACGTCACGTCTTGTTGGTTCACCTCCAGGTTACGTTGGATATGAAGAAGGCGGGCAGTTAACTGAGAAGGTAAGACGCAAACCTTATTCTGTTATCTTGCTAGATGAAATTGAGAAGGCACATCCAGATGTGTTTAATATTCTTCTTCAAGTACTAGAAGATGGACGTTTGACTGATTCTAAAGGCCGCGTAGTCGACTTCCGTAATACAGTCGTTATTATGACTTCAAACGTTGGAGCTAGCACGCTTAAACGTAATAAATACGTTGGCTTTTCAACTGGCTCTGAAGGTCAGGAATATAGCGATATGAAAGGTAAAGTGATGGATGATCTTAAGAAGACTTTCCGTCCAGAGTTCCTAAACCGAATTGATGAGACGATTGTGTTCCATTCTCTTGAAAAGAAACACTTGAAGGAAATCATTGTTCTGATGGCCAACCAGCTTAAAGCTCGTCTATCAGATCATGGTATTGATTTTGAATTAACGGATACGGCTCTAGATAAGATCTCCGAGGAAGGTTATGACCCAGAATATGGTGCTCGGCCGCTAAGAAGAGCCCTACAGCGCCATATTGAAGATCGTCTTTCTGAAGAATTGCTTAGAGGTAACATCGAAAAAGGTCAACGAGTGAAAATCGATTATAAAGAAAATGATTTTGTTGTCGAAACCCTTTCTGAAGCAACTTCATCTTAAGAAAAACAACCGGAAGGCAAATGTCTTCCGGTTTTTTTATATTTGAGGAGTGGTTTGAGATACTTAAGGGAAAGGTATTGAGACAATGCTTATGTCTTATTTCGGGATGCTAGAGTAAAAGAGTTGAAAAGCAGTTTATTTCAATAATCAGGACGGTTTACTTGGCCTAGAGAACTTTTTAAATCTGCCAATCATTATGAGTTCATAGGAACTTATAAGTTATGATAAAATAAAGATAGTAATTTGTTCGGTTGATCGTGAAGGTGAGGGTGTTAAATGGCAAAGAAAAAAACGAAATTTATGTGTCAGGATTGTGGCTATGAGTCGGCAAAATGGATGGGGAAATGTCCGGGGTGCCATCAATGGAATACTATGGTGGAAGAGGTTGTACCAGGTGACAATGACCGAAGACGTTTTGTTACTTCAAGTAATGAAACTGCAAGTAAACCAACGTCCATCCGACGTATTCAAAAAGAAATGGAGCCTAGAATTTTAACTCATATTACAGAACTTGATCGTGTGTTAGGCGGTGGAGTAGTACCAGGCTCCCTCGTACTTGTTGGAGGGGACCCAGGTATTGGTAAATCAACTCTTTTACTCCAAACGTCATCAAAGCTTGCTGACCAAGATCATCCGGTTCTATATATATCTGGTGAAGAGTCGGTCAAGCAGACGAAGCTTCGTGCAGATCGTCTAGGAGTAGATGCAGAAAAATTATATGTATTAGCAGAGACTGATCTTGAGTATATTAGTAAAGCAATTGAAGAAATAAACCCCCAGCTTGTGATCATCGATTCGATCCAAACCATTTTCAGGTCAGAAGTTACGTCTGCACCCGGAAGTGTTTCACAAGTGCGGGAATGTACTTCTCAACTTATGCGTATAGCTAAAACAAGAGGAATAGCTATTTTCATTGTTGGCCATGTGACAAAAGAGGGGTCAATTGCTGGTCCGAGACTTTTAGAACATATGGTTGACGCTGTGCTTTATTTTGAAGGGGAACGTCACCATACGTTTCGAATTCTACGCGGAGTAAAGAACCGTTTTGGCTCAACAAATGAAATTGGTGTTTTTGAGATGAAGGAAGAGGGGCTTGAAGAAGTGCTGAACCCTTCAGAAATCTTTCTAGAAGAACGATCATCTGGATCAGCTGGTTCAACGGTTGTTGCATCTATGGAGGGAACGAGAACTGTTCTTGTTGAGATCCAGGCATTAATATCACCAACAAGCTTTGGGAATCCACGAAGAACCGCGACAGGAATTGATCATAACCGCGTTTCTCTATTAATGGCAGTACTTGAGAAAAGAGTAGGACTTCTCTTGCAAAATCAGGATGCCTATTTAAATGTTGCGGGTGGTGTGCGACTTGATGAGCCGGCAATTGACCTTGCTATTGCAGTTTCAATCGCGTCCAGTTTTAGAGATCAACCAACTCGTCCATCAGATATTGTGGTAGGAGAAATTGGACTAACAGGAGAAATCAGAAGGGTATCACGCATCGAACAACGAGTGATTGAAGCTGCCAAACTTGGTTTTGAGCGGGCTATTATTCCGAAGAAAAATATAGGTGGTTGGACTTTCCCTGAAGGTATTCAGGTTATTGGAGTTCAAACCGTAGATGAAGCATTAAATGAAGCGCTAGGAGGGTAGAAGATGGAGATCGATAAGCAGCAGGAAATCATAAATGAAATTCTAAAAATCGTTGCACCCGGTACGCAGTTAAGGCATGGAATCGATAATATACTCCGAGCTAATACTGGCGGATTAATCGTTGTGGGGTATGATGGAAAATTGCAGGACATTGTTGATGGTGGATTTTCAATAGAGTGTCGGTTTACCCCTGCTTACTTGTATGAGCTTGCGAAAATGGATGGAGCCATTATTTTAAACAAAGAAGCTTCTAAAATCCTTTATGCTAATACACAGTTAATACCCGAGACTTCGATCCCGTCTACTGAGACGGGTATCCGCCATCGAACAGCGGAACGCGTCGCCAAGCAAACAGGTAATCTAGTGATCTCGATCTCACAGCGTCGTAACGTTATTACACTTTATCAAGGAAGTATTCGATATTCATTAAAAGAAATCGGCGTTATACTGACAAAAGCGAATCAGGCGATGCAAACACTTGAAAAATACAAATCAGTTCTTGATCAAGGGATTACCGATCTCGGAGCTCTTGAGTTTGAAGAACTCGTAACCCTTCAGGAAGTTGCTCAAGTTATCCATCGTATCGAGATGGTTTTGCGCATCAAAAAAGAGATTCTTAACTACATTAATGAGCTTGGTACGGAAGGTCGACTGATTAGTATGCAGATGGAAGAACTTGTTTCGAATCTTGAATCGGAAGCAAAGTGGCTGATTGGAGATTACGTAAAAGATGTAGATGAATCTCCAGCTGATGTTATGAAACGCTTAAAGAAGCTTTCAAGTGATGACTTACTAGAAGACAATGCCATTATGAGAATTCTGGGTTATCATGATCAAAATGAGAATGTAGCACCGAGAGGGTATCGGATCTTGCATAAAATTCCGAGACTTCCATCAAATATAATTGAGAACTTGGTAGATAGTTTTGAAAACCTTAACGCTATTTCTAAAGCCTCTATTGAAGAACTCGATCATGTAGATGGAATTGGGGCCATTCGAGCTAAGAAAATTAAAGATGGATTGAAACGAATTCAGGAGCAACTCTTTGTAGATCGCCACATATAGGGCTGTGAAATAGACATTCCATAGGGGGTGTGCTAATCTATAATTAATTTATAGTCATGCAAGCTAACCTATAATCATACTATAAAATTCACAAACTTCAAGGATTTATGTTTCAATTCTGAGAATTTGTTTATAATGTTAAAAGGAGGTGAAAACGTCAATGATAAAGTGGATTGTACAGTTATTTTTTATCATTTTAGGCGGAGCACTGGGATTAGTATACTTACCAGATTTAATACAATTACTCAATATAGGGGACCTTCCAGCAGTATTTACTAATTCTTATGCAGGTGCTGTCATAGGAGCGGTGTTGTTCTTTCTAGCAACTTTTTGGGTGACAGATTATATTGTCGATTTCATTCGTCTGGTTGAAGAAAAGGTTGTTAGTGCACCGGTTGGAGACGTACTATTTGGGGCAATTGGACTGATTATTGGACTTATAATTGCATTTTTACTAACCGTACCTCTGGCTGAGATTAATTTTCCAGTTGTGAGTAACATTCTGCCGATTTTCATTACCATTTTGCTTGGGTATTTTGGATTCCAGGTTGGATTTAAAAAGCGTGATGAGCTGATTAATCTTTTCTCGAACACCAAAGGAAAAGATAAGAAAAAGGATAACGATGAGGATGAAATTGATTCTGGTTCATCCAAATTGAAAATCCTTGATACAAGCGTAATTATTGACGGAAGAATTGCTGATATCTGTCAAACTGGTTTTCTTGAAGGAACACTCGTTATACCACAATTTGTACTGGAGGAATTGCAGCATATTGCTGATTCATCAGACGTTTTGAAACGAAACCGTGGTCGTCGAGGTCTTGATATACTAAACAAGATACAAAAAGAGCTTGCGGTGAATGTGGAAATATACGAAGGTGATTTTGAAGAAATTCAAGAAGTTGATAGCAAACTGGTTAAGCTTGCCAAGCTTGTTAATGGCATGGTTGTTACAAACGACTTTAACTTAAATAAAGTATGCGAACTTCAAAAGGTTCAAGTGTTGAACATCAACGATTTAGCTAATGCGGTTAAACCAGTCGTTCTCCCTGGTGAAGAGCTTAATGTTCAAGTCATCAAAGATGGAAAAGAATATAATCAGGGCGTAGCCTATCTAGACGATGGTACAATGATTGTAGTGGAAGAAGGTAGGAATTATATTGGCAAAACGATTGATGTTCTTGTAACAAGCGTATTGCAGACATCAGCTGGACGCATGATTTTTGCCAAACCCAAACTACTCGAAAAAGCACTTTAAGTGATAGGCGACGGGGGTTCTAGCTTTGAAATATTCAGTAGTCATTCCTGCTGCCGGACAGGGAAAAAGGATGAACGCAGGGAAAAACAAACAATTTATTATGCTTGAAGGAAAACCGATTATCGTTCATACGATATCGGTTTTTCAGAGTGACCCACATTGCGAGGAGATCGTGCTCGCTGTAAATGAACGTGAGCATAAAGATTTTCACTCGCTGATTCAGGAATATGGATTAACAAAGGTAAGTCATGTCGTAACAGGTGGCTATGAACGTCAGCAAAGTGTTTATGAAGGACTTAAAGCATTACAAGGGGATAAAATTGTTTTAATTCACGATGGCGCCCGTCCTTTTTTTACACATGAAGTTGCAAATCAAGCGGCGACAGCAGCTAAAGATTACGATGGTGCGATTGTAGCTGTTCCAGTTAAGGACACAGTGAAGCAAGTGGATGAACTGAAGGTGCAAAAAACCATTGATCGCTCAAGCTTGTGGGCTGTGCAAACTCCACAGGCTTTTCGTCTTTCAGTCATCAAAGGAGTTCATAAATGGGCTGAGGAGAACGGTGTGATTGGAACTGACGACGCCAGTTTAGTAGAGATGAATGGACGCTCAGTCCAAGTGATTCCGGGGGATTATTGGAATGTGAAATTAACAACACCTGAAGATTTAATTTTTGCGAGAGCGATCTTGCGAGAGAAGAGGGAGAGTGGAGTTTAATGCGAGTTGGTCATGGCTTTGATGTACATAAGTTAGTGGAAGACCGTCCGTGTATTATTGGAGGGATTACCATTCCATTTGAGAAAGGTTTGCTTGGTCATTCCGATGCTGACGTACTCCTGCATTCCGTTGCGGATGCTTGTCTTGGGGCTATTGGAGAAGGTGATATAGGAAAACATTTTCCCGATACAGATGAAGCTTTTAAAGATGCTGATTCAAAGGAACTTCTTAGACATGTATTTGGAATTGTGAAGGAAAAAGGCTTCACGCTCGGTAATGTGGATTGCACGATTATTGCGCAGCTTCCCAAAATGGCTCCTCATATTTCAGCTATGCGTGAAGTGATTGCTCATTTACTTGAGGGTGACATTAGCCAGGTCAATGTGAAAGCTACTACTTCAGAGAAGCTTGGATTTACTGGTAGAGGGGAAGGAATTGCGGCTGAAGTTGTCGTATTGCTTCATAAAGCTTGACCGATAATTTGACGGTAATGGTAAAATAATAAGACAGTTAAAGATAATAATTAATGGTGGTGGATATAATGGGAAACGAAGTACGCGTACGTTATGCGCCGAGCCCAACAGGTTATTTACATATTGGGAATGCAAGAACGGCGTTGTTTAATTATTTGTTTGCTAGAAATCAAGGCGGTAAATTTATCATTCGTATTGAAGATACGGACCAGTCTCGTAATGTTGAAGGCGGCGTTGAGAATCAGCTTGATTACTTAAAGTGGCTAGGAATGGATTGGGATGAAAGTATCGATAAAGAGGGAGAATACGGTCCATATACTCAAATGGAACGTCTAGATATTTATACTGAACATACAAAAGAGCTTTTGAATAAAGAACTTGCATATAAATGTTATTGTACAGAAGATGAGCTTGAGGCAGAGCGAGAAGCACAGCGTGCGCGAGGAGAAATGCCTCGATATTCTGGAAAATGTCGACATCTTACAGAAGATCAGCGTGAAAAGTTAGAAGCGGAAGGTAGAGAACCGAGCATTCGTTTTGCAGTTCCACGTGATAAAGAATATTCGTTTGACGATGTTGTAAAAGACCGCGTGTCCTTTGAATCGAATGGAATTGGCGACTTTGTTATCGTTAAGAAGAACGGTATTCCGACTTACAACTATGCAGTTGCTCTCGATGATCACCATATGAAGATTTCTCACGTTCTTCGTGGGGATGATCATATCTCAAACACACCTAAGCAGTTAATGATCTACGAAGCATTTGGTTTTGAACCACCTAAATTTGGTCATATGACACTGATCGTTAATGATCAGAAGAAGAAGCTTAGTAAGCGGGATAAATCAATTGTGCAGTATATTGAACAGTACCATGACTTAGGTTTTCTTCCAGAAGCGTTATTTAATTTTGTGACACTACTTGGTTGGTCGCCTAAGGGAGAAGAAGAGCTGTTTACGAAAGAGCAATTGATCGAAATCTTTGATCCAGAACGCTTGTCCACTTCGCCGGCAGTTTTTGATTCACAAAAACTCTACTGGATGAATAATCAATATATTAAACAGGCGAGTCTTGATCGAGTGGTTGAACTTACTCTTCCACATCTTGTTGAAGCAGGAAGATTCCCTCTTGAAATGACAGCTGAACAAAAGGAATGGGCTCAAGAACTAATCGCCCTTTATCAAGAACAACTTCACTATGGTAGAGAAATTGTTGAGCTTACTGAGTTGTTCTTTAAGCAAGAAATTCAGTATAATGAAGAGGCAATGACAGTACTAAACGAAGAGCAAATTCCAGAAGTGATGCAAGGCTTCTTAGACCAACTTAAAGAAGTTGAAGAATTTGAGCCAGCTGCGATTAAATCAGCTATCAAGGCTACTCAAAAGGCAACTGGTCATAAAGGTAAAAAACTCTTTATGCCAATACGTGTGGCTACGACAGGTGAAACACATGGTCCTGAACTTCCACAGGCAATTGCTTTACTTGGAAGAGAAGCAGTTAATGCTCGTTTGAATCAAGTTCTTGCGATGAATAAAGCATAATAATAAACGAATTGACAACAAACGTTGAAGAGGAAAAGTAAATGAGTGTAATTCTTTATAGAGAGAGCTGTCCTCGGCTGAAAGCAGCTTAAGTATTCACTCATTGAAATGCCCCTCTGAGTCTTCTGCAGAAAGCCTTTAAGGTGATTAGGTAGGAGCGGTGCCGCCGTTATCGGGGATAGGAACATTTGTAAAAATGTTCGAAGCAGAGTGGAACCACGCGAATAGCGTCTCTGTGTGATGGAGTCATCACACAGGGGCGCTTTTTTTAATAATTATAGTTCTTTGGAACGCTAAGATGGTGAACCTACATTCTAGTTGACCTTAAGGGAGTATACGGAGAGGGGTGAAGAAATGTGGAAGACGTTGAAGCAGGATATCGATGTGGTCTTTGATCAAGATCCAGCAGCACGAAGTTATTTTGAAGTTATTTTAACTTATGCTGGCCTTCACGCAATATGGTCACATCGAGTGGCACACTGGTTTTGGAAAAAGAAGTTTTTCTTTCTTGCTAGAGCAGTATCGCAAATCAGTCGATTTTTCACAGGTATCGAAATTCATCCAGGAGCAACAATTGGAGAACGTTGTTTTATTGATCATGGTATGGGCGTTGTTATAGGTGAAACATGTGAGATCGGAAATAATGTGACGTTATTCCAAGGTGTAACACTTGGGGGGACTGGTAAAGAAAAAGGGAAGCGTCATCCAACTCTTGAGGATAATACGCTTGTTGCGACGGGAGCGAAGGTGCTAGGCTCCATCACGATTGGAGAGAATTCCAAGGTAGGTGCCGGGTCCGTTGTTTTGCAGGATGTACCGGTTAATTCAACTGTGGTAGGTATACCTGGAAGAGTGGTTATCCAAAATGGAGTAAAAGTTCCACATAACCTTGATCATCATAAAATGCCGGATCCAGTGGCTGATAAATTCAAGCAAATGGAACAAGAATTGCGCGAGTTAACAGAGGAAGTACGTACGTTAAGGAAGAGGAGTGAAAGTTATGGCGATTAAGCTATATAACACATTGACACAGAAAAAAGAAACGTTTCAACCAATTGAAGAAGGTAAAGTAAGGATGTACGTGTGCGGTCCGACCGTATACAACTATATTCATATTGGTAACGCGCGCCCAGCTATTGTTTTTGATGTTGTTCGTCGTTATCTTCAATACAGAGAATATGATGTGCAATATGTTTCCAACTTTACGGATGTAGACGATAAATTGATTCGAGCGGCCAATGAATTGGGCGAAGATGTACCGGCTGTGGCTGAACGATTTATCGGTGCTTATCATGAAGATACTGGTGCGCTTGGCGTTAAGAAAGCAGACGAACATCCAAGAGTAACAGAGAACATGCAGGAAATCATTGATTTTATTACAGCTCTTATTGAAAAGAACTACGCATATGAGTCTGAAGGAGATGTGTACTTTAGAACACGTGAATTCGAAGGTTATGGAAAACTTTCGCACCAGTCCATCGATGAGCTTAAGCTTGGTTCTCGAATTGTGGTGGGTGAAAAAAAAGAAGACCCTCTTGATTTTACACTTTGGAAATCTGCAAAAGAAGGTGAAATTTCATGGGCAAGTCCATGGGGAGAGGGGCGACCAGGCTGGCATATTGAATGCTCGGCGATGGCGAAGAAATATTTAGGGGATACAATTGATATCCATGCGGGAGGAAAAGATCTGGCATTCCCTCACCATGAAAATGAAGTAGCGCAAACGGAAGCGTTAACTGGGCATACTTTTGCGAATTATTGGCTTCACAACGGGTATATCAATATTAACAACGAGAAAATGTCTAAATCACTAGGTAATTTTGTCCTTGTTCATGACTTGATTAAACAGCATGACCCAGAAGCGATTCGATTCTTTATGTTGTCTGTTCATTACCGTAATCCCATTAACTTTGACCATGAGCTCCTGGCAAGTGCTAAAACAGGACTTGATCGCATTAAGGATACGGTAGAAAACCTGGAGCACCGCCTTCAACACAGTGCCGATCTTGATGGAGATGTCGAGAAATGGCAAGAGAAAATTGAGGGGTATCGTGAACGCTTCGTTACAGAAATGGACGACGATTTTAATACGGCGAATGCGATCTCCATTTTGTTTGAACTTTCTAAAGAAGCTAATCTCTACCTCCAGGGGACAAATTCATCCATGGAGATTCTTGAACTATTTATGGAGCGCTTTGAAGATTTTGGTTCCGTTCTTGGCATTTCCTTCAAAAGAGAAAAAGCTCTACTTGATGAAGATGTGGATCAACTGATAGAAGAACGTAATAAAGCAAGGAAACAACGTGATTTTGGAAGAGCGGATGAAATTCGTGATGAATTAAAAGAACAGGGAATTCTTCTTGAGGATACACCTCAAGGCGTTCGCTGGAAAAGGATGTAGCGCATGAAGGAAATCGATGCAAAACAACTTAATTCACTTGCACTTGCTTATATGGGAGATTCGGTTATTGAAATTAACGTTCGGAAGCGGCTGCTTTCACTTGGTCACATTCGACCTAATCAGCTGCACCGAACAGCAACGACGTATGTTTCTGCAAAAGCCCAAGCAGCATTCCTGCACCATGTTTTAAACAAAGAATGGCTGACAGAGGAAGAAGCTGGTGTTGTGCGCCGAGGAAGAAATGCTAAATCGGGAACTGTCCCAAAGAATACGAGCGTAAGTACGTACAAATATTCAACAGCTCTTGAAGCATTGTTTGGGTACCATCATTTAAAGGGAAATGAAGAGAGAGTAAATGAATTGTTACAAAAGCTTTATGAATTCGTAGAACAACCGAAGAAAGAAGTGAAGTCAGATGGATAAAGAATTTATTGTAGGACGAAATTCGGTTCTTGAAGCATTACGATCAGGACACGAAATCAATAAAATTTGGATAAATGAAGGGTCTCAAAAAGGCCCTCTTCAAAACTTGATACAAAAAGCAAAGGAACAAAATGTACTCGTGCAGTTCGTACCGAAACGAAAGCTAGAACAACTTTCCGGGGAAAGTAACCATCAAGGTATTGTCGCTTCAATTGCGGCTTATGAATATGCTGATATTGAGGATTTATTTAAGAAAGCAGAAGATTCTGGGGAGCCACCGTTTTTCCTTATTCTTGATGAAATCGAAGATCCTCATAATCTAGGATCTATATTAAGAACAGCGGATTCTGCAGGAGCTCACGGAGTTATTATTCCAAAAAGAAGAGCGGTTGGTTTAACTTCTACCGTTGCCAAATCTTCTACAGGAGCGATTGAGTATATCCCGGTTGCGCGAGTAACGAATCTTGCTAGAACAATGGATGAGTTGAAAGACCGCGGCTTGTGGTTTGTGGGCACTGATGCAACCGGTGGCCAGGATTATCGCCAGGCAGACTATGATATGGGGATAGGACTTGTCATCGGAAGTGAAGGTAAAGGAATGGGACGTCTTATTAAGGATAAATGTGATTTCTTAGTAAGTCTTCCAATGGCCGGAAAAGTAACCTCTCTCAACGCTTCGGTTGCTGCAGGTTTAATGATGTATGAGGTTTACCGACAACGTCATCCTTTGGGGGAGTAAATAATGGACGTGCTGTTAGTTGATGGCTATAACATTATTGGTGCATGGCCAGAATTACGAACACTTAAAGAGAGAGATTTCAGTAAAGCACGTGAGCTTCTAATTGAAAAAATGGCCGAATATCAAGCTTATACCGGGTATCAGGTGATCGTCGTTTTTGACGCTCACCTCTCTCATGGTATTGAAAAACGTCATAGCCAGTACAGAATTGATGTTATTTATACGAGAGAAAACGAAACAGCAGATGAGCGGATTGAGAAAATGGCGAGGGAACTGAAGGGTATAAGAACACAAATCCATGTGGCAACATCAGATTTTACAGAGCAGTGGGCTATCTTTGGTCAAGGGGCACTTAGGAAATCTGCGCGTGAACTTTACAACGAAATGCAAGGAATCGAAAAAGGAATTGAAAAAAGTGTAAATACTGAAAATCGCCGCAATCGTTCTGGTGGCCTGCATTTATCAGAAGAAATTAGCGAAATATTTGAAAAATGGCGAAGAGGCGGTAAATAGGCGGTTGACGATTTTTCGACACGTACTGTATAATATTTCTATATAGCGTACTGGTCGGGGGGAACGCATATTGAGTACAGTAGACCTCAAAGAAAGCACGGTAAATCAAGAACAACTGTCAGTAGACCAAAGACACCTGGAACACGTAGCATTCGATCAACTTGATGATGAAATGCTCGTCATCATGGTTCATGAAGGTCACAGTAGAGCGTTGGAACATTTGATTACGAAGTACAAAAATTTCGTACGCGCTAAGGCGAGGTCGTATTTTCTCATTGGAGCAGACCGAGAAGATATCATCCAAGAAGGGATGATCGGTCTCTACAAAGCCATTCGTGATTTTAGAGGAGACAAGTTCTCATCTTTTAAAGCGTTTGCCGAATTATGCATCACCCGGCAGATGATTACAGCTATCAAAACCGCAACAAGACAGAAGCATATTCCGCTTAACTCTTACGTATCGCTTGATAAGCCAATTTACGATGAAGAGTCTGATCGTACGCTTCTTGACGTTATATGCGGCACAAAAGTAACTGATCCTGAGGAACTAATTATTAATCAGGAAGAATTTGATGACATTGAACTTAAAATGTCAGAAATTTTGAGCGATTTAGAGAGAAAAGTGCTAATGCTCTATCTCGATGGACGTTCGTACCAAGAAATTTCGGTTGATCTAAACCGTCACGTCAAGTCAATTGATAACGCATTGCAACGAGTGAAGCGCAAGTTAGAGCGTTATCTCGAACTACGTGAAGTCAGCCTATAATATGGACAAACCTATGATGGGTAGGGAAAAGAACAGGGGCGAGTTCCCTGTTCTTTTCTTATGAGTACCTATCCGACGCTTTATTGACATGCTGAAACACGCTGTGATAAAGTGATAAAAGTAAGAATGTCAATTTTTTGTTAGGTTTGTAAGAACGTCACAGGGTAGCTGAACGTTTTTTTATTTTGCTCTTTTTTGAAATGAGATAGCTTATATAAATTACAAACTTCACTACTGCGCGGCTTAGGAAGGTGTCATTATGCGAAAAAAGGCAGTACTAGCATGTGTTCAATGCAATAGCCGAAACTATACAACTATGAAAAACTCACAGACGAGCCCGGCCCGCATGGAAGTTAAGAAGTATTGCAAATACTGCGATGTTCATACTGTCCATCGTGAAACAAAGTAATGCCTCGAAGGGTGTTTGCTTCTTGAGGCAAACCTTATCAAAATAGATTCTCGGGGGAGTTTTCCACCAGATTAATTGGGGGTAACAAGTAATGGCAAGTATTGTTCAACGTTCTGGTAAGTTCTTTCGTAATGTCGCAAGTGAAATGAAGCGGGTAAGCTGGCCAACGCGTAAGGAATTAACACGCTATACGATTGTAACTGTTATAACGGTTATTTTTATAGCTGTTTTCTTCGCATTGATTGACCAGGGTATTTCCTCGATAATCCGCCTCATTTTAGGATAATTCGTTATAAATTTTCATTCAGAAGGTTAGAATGAGAGAGTAAATGAGCTGGGGAGGGAAGGACGCAGTCCTGCAAATATGGAAAAAAGATGGTATGTTGTTCATACGTACTCGGGGTATGAAAACAAAGTAAAAACCAACCTTGAGAAAAGGGTTGAGACAATGGGCATGACGGATAAGATCTTTCGTGTTCTCGTCCCGGTAGAAGAAGAAACAGAAGAGAAGAATGGCAAGAAAAAGACAGTTATGAAAAAAGTCTTTCCTGGCTATGTTATTACAGAAATGGTCATGACAGATGATTCATGGTATGTTGTTCGGAATACACCAGGTGTTACTGGATTCGTAGGGTCTAGTGGTGCTGGGTCTAAACCGACTGCGTTGCTTCCGGAAGAAGTGGAATCGCTTCTTAAGCAAATGGGTATGGAGCAACCAAAAGTAGATGTAGACTTTGAACTTAAAGAGAAAGTTAAAGTTAAAGAAGGTCCATTTGCTGATTTCGTAGGTTCTGTTGAAGGGATCGATACGGACAAAGGAAAAGTCAAAGTGCACGTAAATATGTTCGGCAGAGAAACGCCTGTTGAACTTAATTTCGGACAAGTTGAAAAGTTCTAATTGAAAAGTCCTTGCTTAACTTTTCGATTAATGATAGAATTTTAATGTTTCATGAGTCTCATACTAATCGAGACATTCAATTGATATATAAGGTGGGAGGGTGTGAAACACCCAAATACCACATCACGGACTTAAGGAGGTGTGTCGCGTGGCTAAAAAGGTAATCAAGGTAGTTAAATTGCAAATCCCGGCTGGGAAGGCGAATCCTGCACCGCCAGTAGGACCTGCACTAGGTCAAGCTGGAGTTAACATTATGGGATTCTGTAAAGAGTTTAATGCTCGTACTTCTGACCAGGCTGGTATGATCATTCCAGTAGAAATTACGGTTTTTGAAGACCGTTCATTTACATTTATCACTAAAACTCCACCAGCTGCAGTTCTTCTTAAGAAAGCAGCAGGTATCGAGTCAGGTTCTGGTGAACCAAACCGCAACAAAGTTGCGACTGTGAAGCGTGATAAAGTGCGTGAAATCGCTGAAACAAAAATGCCAGACCTTAACGCAGCGAATGTTGATTCTGCAATGCGTATGGTTGAAGGTACTGCACGTAGCATGGGAATTACGATCGAAGATTAATGTTACACAAGCCGTTGCGATTAAAAGGGATTCCTGCCTGTGTTATACAGGTTCGCAACTTTTATTATGATGTCGGCATTTTGGCGTCATAAATAGTGGGAGGTTAATCCGCTAAACCACATTCAAGGAGGAACACAAAATGGCAAAAAGAGGTAAGAGATACCAGGAGGCTGCTAAGCTAGTTGAACGTACAACTTTCTATGAGCCTCAAGAAGCAGTTGAACTTGTGAAAAAGACATCTGTAGGAAACTTTGATGGAACAGTTGAAGCAGCAGTTCGTCTTGGAGTAGATCCTAAGAAAAACGACCAGCAGGTTCGTGGCGCGGTTGTACTTCCAAACGGAACTGGTAAAACACAACGCGTTCTTGTATTCGCTAAAGGTGAAAAGGCTAAAGAAGCTGAAGCAGCTGGCGCTGACTATGTAGGAGAAGCAGACTATATCGCTAAAATCAACGAAGGTTGGTTTGAGTTTGACGTAATCGTTGCAACTCCAGACATGATGGGCGAAGTTGGTAAACTAGGTCGTGTACTTGGACCAAAAGGTTTAATGCCGAACCCGAAAACTGGAACAGTAACGTTCGATGTTGAAAAAGCTGTTAACGAAATCAAAGCTGGTAAAGTAGAGTACCGCGTTGATCGTGCTGGTAACGTTCATGCACCGATCGGTAAAGTATCTTTCGAAGCTGACAAGCTTGTAGAAAACTTAAACACACTTGTAGAAACACTTGTGAAAGTTAAGCCGGCAGCAGCTAAAGGTACGTACCTTAAAAACATTTCGGTTACATCTACAATGGGACCTGGTGTTAAAGTTAACGCATCAACTTACCGCTAATTAAATTAGCTGTTGACATTTGCGTAGCTATTAAATATACTTGTAAATGTTGTTTGATAAATTAATACTTTCTGTACCGTAGACAGCAGGGGTGTTCTTGCACTTAATATCCTGCCGAGGTGTGAAGTGATTCGATACGTATGTAATCGTAAAGCCTTCATGTCTTCGGATGTGAAGGCTTTTTATATGACCTCATATTCCAGGGCGGTATAGATACATTTCTTTAGGAGGTGGAACTATGAGCAGTATAGTTGAACAGAAGAAGCAACTAGTTACGGAAATTGCAGACAAACTACGTGATAGCCAATCAACAATTTTTGTTGATTATCGCGGACTTGATGTTTCTGAAGTAACTGAGCTTCGTAAGCAATTGCGTGATGCAAACGTTGAGTTCCGTGTTTACAAGAACACAATGACTCGTCGCGCGGCAGAAGAGCTTGAACTTACTGATTTGAATGAACACCTTGTCGGACCTACGGCAATCGCGTTCAGCAATGAAGATGTTGTTGCTCCTGCTAAAATTTTGAACAACTTCGCTAAGAATCACGAAGCTCTTGAAATCAAGACTGGCGTAATCGAAGGCGGCGTTGTATCAGTAGAAAAGATCAAAGAACTTGCGGACCTACCAAACCGCGATGGACTACTTTCTATGTTGCTATCTGTGCTTCAAGCACCTATGCGCAATATGGCACTTGCTACAAAAGCTGTGGCTGATCAAAAGGAAGAACAAGGCGCGTAAATACACGGCCTATCAATTGGTATAAATAAAACAAAAATTAAGGAGGATTTACTCATGGGTAACGAGCAAATCATTGAAGCAATCAAAGAAATGACAGTTCTTGAGCTTAACGACCTAGTTAAAGCAATCGAAGAAGAATTTGGTGTAACTGCAGCAGCTCCAGTAGCAGCAGCAGGTGGCGCAGCAGAAGGTGCTGCTGAAGAGCAATCTGAATTTGACGTAGTTCTTGAAAGTGCTGGAAGCAGCAAAATCAAGGTCATCAAAGTTGTTCGCGAAATCACTGGTCTTGGCTTGAAAGAAGCTAAAGAACTAGTTGATGGCGCACCAAGCCCGATTAAAGAAGGCGTTGCTAAAGAAGAAGCTGAAGAGCTTAAAGGCAAGCTTGAAGAAGTTGGCGCAGTAATCGAAGTTAAGTAGTCGTTTGAAACAAAAGCTCGCTTTTAAAAGCGAGCTTTTTGTTATTTGACGCTATTATTTTTGGTTTGGTTATAGGGGTTAGTCTTATAGAAATGACGTTGAAAAGAGGGAAAGCAATGGGTGAACATTATTATACGAAGAATCCGGGTGTGAAAAGCAGTCCGAACAAAATTGATGTGGATTTACGGGGAAGTAAATTTCAATTCACGACTGATTCTGGTGTTTTTTCAAAGAAGGAAATCGATTTTGGGAGTAAACTTCTAATCGAATCATTTGAAGAACCTGAACTCGAAGGGGATATTGTTGATGTTGGATGTGGCTATGGCCCGATCGGCATTTCACTCGCTTCTGAATTTTCAAATCGTTATTTTTATATGCTAGACATAAATGAACGCGCAACAGAGCTTGCGATGAGCAATGCCATTAAGAATCGCGTTCATAATTTGAGCGTTATGGCAAGTGATCAGTTGAATGCCGTAAAAGATAAAACGTTCGCGTCTGTCCTTACGAACCCTCCTATACGTGCGGGTAAACAAGTTGTTCATGGAATTCTTCAAGAGGCCTATGACGTCTTAAAAAAAGGTGGGACGCTTTGGGTAGTAATCCAAAAGAAGCAAGGGGCCCCATCTGCAATAACCAAACTCGATGAAATGTTTGAGCATGTTGAAACCGTCGTGAAAAAGAAAGGATACTATATTCTTAAAGCAGTCAAGTAAAATATGAAAATATCCTTTGACTTCATGGATGGCCTATGCTAATATAATATAATGCCAATGATGGATTTTCCAGGCCTTTTTCACATTCGTGTGCAAAGAGGTATAAAATACCGTCGTCTGGAAAAACTAATATAATCGCTTATAGTTAAGGGGAATTTTTATCAATGCCCTTTTTCTTTTTTTGTCCAACGATAGATTCTTTTTAAAACAGAATATCATTGGGCTAAGAAAATAAATACGCTGGATTTGAGGGGTGAATCATTTGACAGGCCAACTAGTTCAGTATGGACGCCACCGCCAAAGAAGAAGCTACGCGCGAATCAAAGAAGTGTTGGATTTGCCAAATCTAATTGAGATTCAAACGGCTTCTTATCAATGGTTTCTTGATGAGGGTTTACGAGAAATGTTTCAGGATATTTCTCCAATCGAAGATTTCACTGGTAATCTTGTGCTGGAATTTATTGATTACAGCCTCGGTGAACCTAAGTATCCCGTGGAAGAAACCAAAGAGCGAGATGTGACCTATTCTGCGCCTTTACGTGTAAAAGTACGCTTGATCAATAAAGAAACAGGCGAAGTAAAGGAACAGGAAGTGTTCATGGGTGACTTCCCATTAATGACTGAAACAGGTACGTTTATTATTAATGGGGCAGAACGCGTAATCGTATCTCAGCTCGTGCGTTCTCCAAGTGTCTACTATAGTGAAAAGATCGATAAGAACGGCAAAAAAGGATATACAGCTACTGTCATTCCAAACCGAGGAGCATGGCTGGAATTTGAAACTGATGCCAAAGATATTGTCTATGTACGAATTGATCGTACTAGAAAGCTACCAATTACGGTGCTGCTCAGAGCGTTAGGGTTTGGGTCTGATCAAGAAATCATAGATCTCCTAGGTGAAGATGAGTATCTTCGCAATACCCTGGAAAAAGACAACACGGACGGCACGGAAAAAGCGCTTCTAGAAATCTACGAACGCTTACGTCCTGGCGAGCCTCCGACTGTCGATAACGCCAAAAGCTTACTTGATTCTCGCTTTTTTGATCCAAAGCGTTATGATCTTGCGAATGTAGGACGTTACAAGATTAACAAGAAGCTTCATATTAAAAACCGTCTATTCAATCAACGTCTTGCGGAAACGCTTGTTGATCCTGAAACAGGCGAAGTGATTGCAGAAGAAGGCGCGATCCTTGATCGTCGTCTACTTGACAGAATCCTTCCTGCACTAGAGACTAATGTTGGATTTAAAGACGTTGAGCCTCACGGTGGAGTAATTGAAGATGAGTCTATCGGTCTGCAATCCATTAAGGTATACGCACCTGATGATCCAGAAGGGGAAAGAGTCATTAATGTAATTGGTAATGGTGGAGTCGAAACAGGCGTGAAGAATATTACACCTGGCGACATCATTTCTTCTATTAACTATTTCTTTAACCTTCTACATCAAGTAGGTAACACAGATGACATTGATCACCTTGGTAACCGTCGTCTTCGTTCTGTAGGTGAACTACTTCAGAACCAATTCCGTATCGGTTTATCTCGTATGGAACGTGTCGTTCGTGAACGTATGTCTATTCAGGATACGAACGTTATTACGCCTCAGGCGCTAATCAACATTCGTCCTGTTATCGCTTCTATTAAAGAATTCTTTGGTAGCTCTCAGTTGTCCCAGTTTATGGATCAGACAAACCCGCTAGCTGAGTTAACTCACAAGCGTCGTTTATCTGCTCTAGGACCTGGTGGTTTAACACGTGAGCGTGCTGGCTTTGAAGTTCGTGACGTACATTACTCCCACTATGGCAGAATGTGTCCGATCGAAACGCCGGAGGGACCAAACATCGGACTTATTAACTCATTGTCATCTTATGCGAGAGTTAATAAATTTGGCTTTATTGAAACGCCATACCGCAGAGTAGATCCTGAAACAGGTAAAGTGACGGAGTTTATTGACTACCTAACTGCTGATGAACAGGATAACTACGTTGTGGCACAGGCAAATGCAAAGCTACACGATGATGGTTCATTCCAAGACGAAGATATTGTTGCTCGTTTCCGTAGCGAAAACATTATCATCGCTCGTGAAAAAATTGATTACATGGACGTATCACCGAAACAGGTAGTTTCGGCTGCAACGGCTTGTATTCCGTTCCTTGAGAACGATGACTCCAACCGTGCGCTTATGGGTGCGAACATGCAGCGTCAAGCTGTACCTTTGATGGTTCCTGAAGCACCAATTGTCGGAACAGGTATGGAGCATGTTAACGGAAAAGATTCCGGTGCTGCTGTTATTTGTAAGCATGACGGTCTTGTCGAGTTTGCATCTGCTGCAGAAATTCATGTTCGTCGTATCTCCGTCATTGATGGACAGGAAGTAAAAGGCGATCTTGATCGTTACAAATTGCTTAAATTCATTCGTTCCAACCAGGGAACGTGTTATAACCAAAAACCTATTGTTGTTGAAGGCGATCGCGTTGTAAAAGGAGAAATCCTTGGCGACGGACCTTCAATGGAAAAAGGTGAAATGGCCCTTGGGCGTAACGTCCTAGTCGGATTTATGACATGGGAAGGTTACAACTATGAGGATGCTATTATTATGAGCGAACGTCTTGTAAAAGATGACGTTTATACCTCAATTCACATCGAAGAGTACGAATCAGAAGCTCGCGATACGAAGTTAGGACCTGAAGAAATTACTCGTGACATTCCGAACGTTGGGGAAGACGCATTGCGTAACCTTGATGAACGCGGAATTATTCGCATGGGTGCTGAAGTGAAAGACGGAGATATCCTCGTTGGTAAAGTTACTCCTAAAGGTGTAACAGAGCTAACTGCTGAAGAACGTCTACTTCATGCAATCTTTGGAGAAAAAGCTCGTGAAGTTCGTGATACTTCTCTACGTGTACCACACGGCGGAGATGGTATTGTACTTGATGTGAAGATCTTTAACCGTGAAGACGGCGATGAGCTTCCTCCGGGAGTAAATCAACTTGTTCGTGTTTATATTGTCCAGAAGCGTAAGATTCATGAAGGAGATAAAATGGCGGGACGTCATGGTAACAAAGGTGTAATCTCTAGGATTCTTCCTGAAGAAGATATGCCATACTTGCCTGATGGAACTCCGATCGATATCATGTTGAACCCTCTAGGTGTTCCTTCTCGTATGAACATTGGACAGGTACTAGAGTTGCATATCGGTATGGCCGCACGTGCACTTGGAATTCACGTAGCAACACCGGTATTTGATGGAGCTCGTGAAGAAGACGTATGGGAAACACTAGAAGAAGCAGGAATGCCACGTGATGGTAAAACTGTTCTTTACGATGGTCGCACAGGCGAACCATTTGACAACCGCATTTCTGTCGGTGTCATGTATATGATCAAACTTGCTCACATGGTCGATGACAAGCTTCACGCACGTTCTACTGGACCATATTCACTTGTTACGCAGCAACCGCTTGGTGGTAAAGCACAATTCGGTGGACAGCGTTTCGGTGAGATGGAAGTATGGGCACTCGAAGCATATGGTGCTGCATACACCCTTCAAGAGATTTTGACTGTGAAGTCGGATGATGTTGTTGGACGTGTTAAGACTTACGAAGCAATCGTAAAAGGCGAAAATGTTCCTGAGCCTGGTATTCCAGAATCGTTTAAAGTTCTAATCAAAGAATTGCAGTCGCTTGGTATGGATGTCAAAATGCTAGCAAGTGATGAGCAAGAAATTGAAATGAAAGAGTTAGACGATGAAGAAGACCAATCCAGTGAGAAATTAAACTTGAATGTTGGGTCAAATCAGGCGAGTGAGTAAGGGTTAAACCTGAATTCTAAAGGGAGGTAGGCCCCTTGATAGATGTCAATAAATTTGAGTATATGAAAATCGGTCTGGCGTCACCGGCTAAAATCCGCTCTTGGTCAAGAGGAGAAGTTAAGAAGCCAGAAACCATTAACTACCGTACCTTGAAGCCAGAGAAAGATGGTCTTTTCTGTGAGCGAATCTTTGGACCCACAAAAGACTGGGAATGTCATTGTGGGAAATACAAACGTATCCGTTATAAAGGAGTCGTTTGTGATCGCTGCGGTGTTGAAGTAACACGTGCAAAAGTCCGTCGTGAGAGAATGGGGCACATCGAGCTTGCTGCTCCTGTCTCTCACATCTGGTACTTTAAAGGCATTCCAAGTCGTATGGGACTTGTTCTCGACATGTCTCCACGTGCATTAGAAGAAGTTATTTATTTTGCTTCTTATGTTGTCACTGAAGCTGGAGACACACCGCTTGAGAAGAAACAACTTCTTTCTGAAAAAGAATACCGTGCATACCGTGAAAAGTATGGCAAAACATTCTCTGCAGAAATGGGTGCGGAAGCAATCCGCAGACTACTGTTTGATATCGACCTTGATAAAGAAGTAGATATCCTTAAAGAAGAGCTCAAAACTGCACAAGGTCAACGTAGAACTCGTGCGATTAAACGTCTTGAAGTACTTGAGGCATTTCGTGGTTCAGGAAATAACCCGTCATGGATGATCTTAGATGTTCTTCCGGTTATACCTCCAGAGCTTCGTCCTATGGTACAGCTTGACGGCGGACGATTTGCGACATCGGATTTAAACGATCTGTATCGTCGTGTAATTAACCGCAATAATCGTTTGAAACGTTTGTTAGATCTTGGTGCTCCTAGCATTATCGTGCAGAACGAGAAGCGTATGCTTCAAGAAGCTGTCGATGCCCTTATTGATAACGGCCGTCGTGGTCGTCCGGTAACAGGTCCTGGTAACCGTCCTTTAAAATCTCTTTCTCACATGCTGAAAGGGAAGCAAGGTCGTTTCCGTCAGAATCTACTAGGTAAGCGTGTTGACTATTCAGGTCGTTCCGTTATCGTTGTAGGTCCTCACTTGAAGATGTATCAATGTGGACTTCCAAAAGAAATGGCGCTTGAATTGTTTAAACCTTTCGTAATGAAGGAGCTTGTATCAAAAGGCCTTGCACACAACATTAAGAGTGCGAAGCGTAAAGTAGAAAAAGTTCACCCTGAAGTTTGGGACGTTTTGGAAAACGTAATTAAAGAACATCCAGTTCTTCTAAACCGTGCACCAACGCTTCACAGACTTGGTATCCAGGCGTTTGAACCAATTCTAGTTGAAGGGCGTGCAATTCGTCTTCACCCACTCGTGTGCACAGCTTACAATGCTGACTTCGATGGTGACCAAATGGCCGTCCACGTACCGTTGTCTGCTGAAGCGCAAGCTGAAGCACGTATCTTAATGCTCGCAGCACAGAACATTCTTAACCCGAAAGATGGTAAACCAGTTGTTACACCGTCACAGGATATGGTTCTAGGTAACTACTACCTTACTATGGAACGTGAAGGAGCAATTGGTGAGGGTTCTGTTTACAAAGATACAAATGAAGCATTAATTGCATACCAGAATGGATTTGCACATCTTCATTCTCGCGTAGCAATCCCTGCTGCATCATTGAATAAATCTGCCTTTACTGAAGAGCAGAACAAGCAATTGCTTGTGACAACGGTTGGTAAGTTGATTTTCAACGAAATTCTTCCGGAGTCATTCCCATATATTAATGAACCGACGACAAATAACCTTGAAATCGCCACACCGGAAAATTACTTCCTTCCTCACGGAGTGAATGTGAAAGAAGAAATTGCTCAGCGCGAATTGATTTCACCATTTAAGAAAGGTATTCTTGGTAAAATCATCGCCGAGGTGTTTAAGCGATTCAAAGTGACTGAAACGTCTCGTATGCTTGACCGCATGAAAGATCTTGGTTTCAAATTCTCAACTAAAGCTGGTATTACCGTTGGCGTAGCTGACGTAGTGGTACTTGCTGAGAAACAAGAAATTGTTCATGAGGCTGAAGAGAAAGTCGAAAAAGTTCTTAAGCAATTCCGTCGTGGTCTTATTACCGACGACGAACGTTATGATCGTGTTATTGCGATTTGGAGTAGTGCGAAAGATCGTATCCAGGAAAAACTAATGAATCGACTCGAAAAAGACAACCCAATCTTTATGATGAGTGATTCAGGTGCCCGTGGTAACGCATCTAACTTTACTCAGCTCGCAGGAATGCGTGGATTGATGGCAAACCCATCTGGACAGATCATTGAACTTCCAATCAAATCCAGCTTCCGCGAAGGTCTAACAGTACTTGAGTACTTTATTTCAACACACGGTGCTCGTAAAGGTCTTGCCGATACGGCCCTTAAAACAGCTGACTCAGGTTACCTTACTCGTCGTCTTGTTGACGTGGCACAGGATGTTATTGTTCGTGAAGACGATTGTGGTACGGATCGCGGCCTTGAAGTTAGTGCGATTAAGAATGGAAATGAATTAATCGAAGGATTGTTTGACCGTCTTGTTGGCCGTGTTGCCTTTAAGAAAGTTAGACATCCTGAGACGAACGAAGTTCTTGTTGAGAAAAACAACCTAATTACAGAAGACATCGCTACTGAAATTGTAGAAGCTGGTATTGAGAACGTCTATATCCGCTCTGCCTTTACTTGTAGCACTAGTCACGGCGTTTGTAAGAAGTGTTATGGACGTAACCTTGCAACAGGTACTCGTGTAGAAGTTGGTGAAGCAGTTGGAATCATCGCTGCTCAATCAATCGGTGAACCAGGTACACAGTTGACAATGCGTACATTCCACACAGGTGGTGTTGCCGGAGACGATATTACTCAGGGTCTTCCTCGTATCCAGGAGCTATTTGAAGCACGTAACCCTAAAGGTCAGGCTGTTGTTTCTGAACTTGATGGTAAAGTGATTGATTTGGCTGAGGTGAAAGAGAAGAAAGAGATTGTCGTTCAAGGTGAAACTGAAACAAGAAACTACCCTGTACCATACGGCGCTCGTTTGAAAATAGTTGTAGGAGATGAAGTGAAGGCTGGTCAACCTCTAACTGAAGGTTCGATTGACCCTAAACAACTTCTAACTATTAGTGGTATTGACGGCGTTCAAGAATACCTACTTGCAGAAGTGCAAAAGGTTTACCGTATGCAGGGTGTTGAAATTGGCGATAAGCACGTTGAAGTTATGGTTCGTCAGATGATGCGTAAAATTCGCGTTATTGATGCGGGCGATACTGAAGTGTTGCCAGGATCCCTTATCGATATTCACCAGTTTAAAGGTGTTAACCGTAAAGTTCTTAAACAAGGCGGCTTACCTGCAACTGGACGTCCGGTTCTTCTTGGTATTACTAAAGCATCTCTTGAAACTGAATCATTCTTATCAGCAGCATCCTTCCAGGAAACAACTCGTGTCCTAACCGATGCAGCTATCAAAGGTAAGCGTGATGAGCTACTTGGTCTTAAGGAAAATGTTATTATCGGTAAACTTGTTCCGGCAGGTACTGGTATGCAACGTTACCGTAGAATCAACGTAGCAGGTGAAGCACAAGAGGCTGAAGAGCTTTTAGAACAAGAAGAAAGTGCGTTAGTTAGTCAAGAATAAACAGGGGAAGTGTTGACATCGGAAGTACAGGGTGATATTATATCCAAGGTGCTTCCGATAATCCTGTTACTTTGGAGGATATGTTCTTGTCTTATGAAAAAGTATCACAGGCAGATGAATTAATTATCGGAACGAAACAAACTCTAAAGGCCCTCCAGATTGGAGAAGCGAAGGAAGTTTTCATCGCTGACGACGCTGATCGCAGGGTAACTTCTAAAGTTGTTGCACTCGCCGAAGAGAAAAGCATACCAGTTTACCGAGTGGATTCTATGAAGAAGCTAGGTAAGGCATGTGGAATCGAAGTAGGCGCAGCAACAGTTACGATAAAAGCATAACCGTTTTTACCAGGCTAGGCTTGACCTGCCAGGTAAAAACTTTCCTTTTATCTATACATGAACCACCTGGATGTGTGGGCTTGCTATTAACAAAAGAAGGGAGGAAAACAAAATGCCAACTATTAACCAACTTGTTCGCAAGGGACGTGTTTCTAAAACAAAGAAATCCGATTCTCCAGCATTGAACAAAGGATATAATAGCTTCAAAAAGTCTCATACTGATCTTTCATCTCCACAAAAACGTGGTGTGTGTACTCGTGTAGGTACGATGACTCCTAAGAAGCCGAACTCCGCATTGCGTAAATACGCTCGTGTTCGTCTTACTAACGGAATTGAAGTAACTGCTTATATCCCAGGTATCGGTCACAACCTTCAGGAGCACAGTGTAGTGCTAATCCGCGGAGGACGTGTTAAAGATTTACCGGGTGTACGTTACCACATTGTTCGTGGTGCGCTTGACACTGCAGGGGTTAACGATCGTAGACAAGGTCGTTCTAAATACGGTACTAAGAGACCGAAACCAGCTAAGAAATAATAGCTATTAATTAACTAAAACATGAAAGGGGGTTAACCCATGCCACGTAAAGGTCCAGTAGAACGTCGTGACGTATTACCAGATCCAATTTACAAATCCAAGCTAGTTACTCGCCTGATCAACCGCCTTATGGTAGACGGTCAGAAAGGTAAAGCTCAACAGGTGCTATACAAAGCATTTGATCTTATTCAGGAACGCACAAACACAGAGGCTATGGAAGTATTTGACCAAGCGATGAAGAACGTTATGCCAGTACTTGAAGTACGCGCTCGTCGTGTTGGTGGTGCAAACTACCAGGTTCCAGTTGAAGTACGTCCAGATCGTCGTACAACTCTAGGTCTTCGCTATCTTGTGAACTATTCCCGTCTTCGCGGTGAAAAGACAATGGTAGAAAGACTTGCTAACGAAATTATGGATGCTGCTAACAACACAGGTGCTTCTGTTAAGAAGCGTGAAGAACAGCACAAAATGGCTGAAGCTAACAAAGCATTTGCTCACTACCGTTGGTAATCAGCACACAACCCAAATCCCTTTATAAAAGGAAGGAGAAATACTAATGGCAAGAGAATTCTCCTTAAGAGATACACGTAATATCGGTATCATGGCTCACATCGATGCTGGTAAAACAACAACTACTGAGCGTATTCTTTTCTACTCAGGGCGTATCCATAAAATCGGTGAAACTCACGAGGGTGGATCACAGATGGACTGGATGGAGCAGGAGCAGGAGCGTGGAATCACGATCACTTCTGCTGCTACCACTGCCCAGTGGAAAGACCACCGTGTTAACATCATTGACACGCCTGGTCACGTAGACTTCACAGTAGAAGTTGAACGTTCATTGCGTGTATTGGATGGAGCAGTTGCAGTACTTGATGCACAATCTGGTGTTGAACCACAAACAGAAACTGTTTGGCGTCAGGCTACTAACTACGGCGTACCGCGTATCGTATTCATTAACAAAATGGATAAACTCGGAGCAGACTTCCTATACTCCACAGGTACACTAACTGAGCGTTTACAAGCTAATGCACACCCTATTCAGCTACCAATCGGTGCTGAAGATGACTTCGAAGGAATCATTGATCTCATCACAATGGAAGCTTTCTATTATCTTGATGATCTTGGTTCACGTACAGAATCACGCGAAATTCCTGCTGAATACAAGGAACAAGCTGAAGAGTATCGCACGAAGCTTATTGAGGCTGTAGCTGAGCTTGAAGAAGACCTTATGATGAAATATCTTGAAGGTGAAGAATTGACAGTTGAAGAAATCAAAGCTGCAATCCGTAAAGGAACTTGTAACGTTGAATTCTATCCTGTACTTTGTGGTTCTGCATTTAAGAACAAAGGCGTTCAGCTTGTTCTTGATGCTGTACTTGACTACCTGCCTTCACCACTTGATGTTCCAGCAATTAAAGGTCATCTAAAAGATTCTGAAGAAGAAGTAATTCGCACAGCTGACGATAATGGTCCTTTCTCTGCACTTGCATTTAAAGTAATGACTGACCCTTACGTTGGTAAGCTTACATTCTTCCGTGTTTACTCAGGAACGCTTTCTTCCGGTTCTTATGTTAAGAACTCGACTAAAGATAAGCGCGAACGTGTAGGCCGTATTCTTCAGATGCACGCTAACTCTCGTGAAGAAATCTCAACTGTTTACGCAGGAGATATCGCAGCGGCAGTTGGTCTGAAAGATACTTCTACTGGTGACACTCTATGTGATGAAAAGGATACTGTTATCCTTGAGTCTATGGACTTCCCAGATCCAGTTATCTCAGTAGCAATCGAGCCTAAGACTAAGAGTGACCAGGATAAAATGGCTGTAGCTCTAGCTAAGCTTGCTGAAGAGGATCCAACTTTCAAAACTGAAACAAACGAAGAAACTGGCCAAACGATCATTTCTGGAATGGGTGAACTTCACCTTGATATCATCGTTGACCGTTTACGTCGTGAGTTTAAAGTTGAAGCAACTGTTGGTGCACCTCAGGTTGCTTACCGCGAATCAATCCGTAAAGCCGGTAAGGTTGAAGGTAAATTCGTACGTCAGTCCGGTGGTCGTGGACAATTCGGACACGTATGGGTTGAATTTGAACCTAACGAAGAAGGCGCTGGATTTGAATTTGAAAACAAAATTGTCGGTGGTGTTGTTCCACGTGAATATATCCCTGCAGTTGAAGCGGGACTTCGCGATTCAATGGCCAACGGTCTGCTTGCAGGCTACCCACTAATCGACGTGAAAGCTCGTCTTGTTGATGGATCTTACCATGACGTTGACTCAAACGAAATGGCATTTAAGATCGCGGCATCTATGGCTTTGAAAAAAGCTAAGACTGTTTGTGACCCTGCTCTTCTTGAGCCTATGATGAAAGTTGAAGTTGTAGTGCCAGAAGAATACTTGGGAGACATCATGGGCGATGTAACTAGCCGTCGTGGACGTGTTGAAGGTATGACTGCTCGCGGAAACGCTCAGGTTATTAACGCGTTCGTACCACTTTCAGAAATGTTTGGTTATGCAACTACGCTTCGCTCACGTACACAAGGTCGTGGTACTTATACAATGACTTTCGATCACTACGAGCAAGTACCTAAATCAATTTCTGAAGAAATCATTAAAAAAGCTACAGGCGAATAATTGTAGCAAACCAACTTTTGTTGTAATCTAAGATAGGCGAGATTGATTCACTCATACGCCTATCTTGGCATAGATAATTTCTTGGTAATCAAAGGAGGAAACACTAATGTCTAAAGAAAAATTCGACCGCTCCAAGCCCCACGTTAACGTTGGTACAGTTGGACACGTTGACCATGGTAAAACAACTCTAACAGCTGCGATCACTTCAGTGCTTCATAAGCGTTCAGGTAGCGGTACTGCTATGGCTTATGATCAAATTGATGGTGCTCCTGAAGAGCGCGAACGTGGAATTACAATCTCAACTGCACACGTTGAGTACGAAACTGAAAACCGTCACTATGCACACGTTGACTGCCCAGGTCACGCTGACTATGTTAAAAACATGATCACTGGTGCTGCACAAATGGACGGAGGAATCCTAGTAGTTTCTGCTGCTGACGGTCCAATGCCACAAACTCGTGAACACATCCTTCTTGCTCGTCAAGTTGGTGTACCAACTCTAGTTGTATTCTTGAACAAATGCGACATGGTTGACGACGAAGAACTACTTGAACTAGTTGAAATGGAAGTTCGTGATCTTCTTTCTGAATACGACTTCGATGGCGATGAAGTTCCAGTAATCAAAGGTTCTGCTCTTAAAGCTCTAGAAGGCGACGCTGACTACGAAGCTAAGATTTATGAACTTATGGACGCTGTTGATGAGTATATCCCAACTCCAACACGTGACACTGACAAGCCATTCATGATGCCAGTTGAGGACGTATTCTCAATCACTGGTCGTGGTACAGTAGCAACTGGCCGTGTTGAGCGTGGACAAATCAAAGTCGGTGACGAAGTTGAAATTCTTGGTCTTGCTGAAGAGAACAAGAAAACAACAGTTACTGGTGTTGAAATGTTCCGTAAGCTTCTTGACTATGCTGAAGCTGGTGACAACATTGGTGCACTTCTTCGTGGTGTATCCCGCGACGACATTCAGCGTGGACAAGTTCTTGTTAAGCCAGGAACTGTAAAAGCTCACACTAAGTTCCAAGCTGAAGTTTACGTTCTTTCTAAAGAAGAGGGTGGACGTCACACTCCATTCTTCGCTAACTACCGTCCTCAGTTCTACTTCCGTACAACTGACGTAACTGGTACAATCGCTCTTCCTGAAGGCGTAGAAATGGTTATGCCTGGAGACAACATCGAAATGACAGTTGAACTTATCGCTCCAATCGCAATCGAAGATGGAACTAAGTTCTCTATCCGTGAAGGTGGACGTACTGTAGGCGCAGGCGTTGTAGCAACAATCACTGAGTAATCTCATTGATTAAACAAAACACCCGGATTTTTCCGGGTGTTTTTTATTTTGAATCTATGTTAGATTAGACAAATGGGTTCGATCAGGACCATTTGAAATTACAACCGATTCATCGAATAGTCTGAAATTGCTTTTAGACCTTGCATTTTTCGGCGTAGGCCGTTATACTATCAAGAGTGTGCGATCGACATACTTTTCTAATTGAGCTAAACCTTGCATATAGGCGCTTGATTTAGTATAATAAGAATGTTGGTCATAAACAGCGATGATGTGGAAGGTTGCTGACACACCCGGCCCCTTTGCCATGGCGAGTGTGTTGGGTTTATTTTCACGGAGAACTGTCTATAACAATATGGGCGATAAAGGAGGGGAAATAATGGCAAAGCAAAAGATTCGTATTCGTTTAAAAGCATATGATCACCGTATTCTAGATCAGTCTGCTGAGAAAATTGTAGAAACAGCAAAACGTTCAGGTGCTCAAGTATCCGGACCAATCCCGTTGCCGACGGAAAAATCTGTTTACACAATTCTACGTGCTGTACACAAGTACAAAGATTCTCGTGAGCAGTTTGAAATGCGTACGCATAAGCGTCTTATCGACATCATCGAGCCTACACCACAAACGGTTGACTCGTTAATGCGTTTGGACCTACCGTCTGGCGTTGACATCGAAATTAAACTTTAATATAACGCTAAATAAATCATTTAAAAACAATTAGGAGGTGTGACGAATGACCAAAGGAATCTTAGGAAGAAAAGTAGGCATGACACAAGTTTTTGCTGACAACGGAGATATTATCCCGGTAACTGTTATTGAAGCAGAACCAAACGTTGTCCTTCAAAAGAAATTGGTTGATACAGACGGCTACGAAGCAATCCAAGTTGGTTTTGCTGACAAGAAGAAGTCTCGCTTCAACAAGCCTGAAGAAGGCCATGCTACGAAAGCTAGCACAACACCTAAGCGCTTCGTGAAAGAAATTCGTAACGCAGAAGGTAGTTACGAAATTGGTCAGGAAGTCAAGGTAGATATCTTTAACGAAGGTGACGTAGTTGATGTAACTGGTACGTCTAAAGGGAAAGGTTTCCAAGGTGCAATCAAGCGCCATAACCAATCTCGCGGACCAATGACTCACGGTTCTCGTTATCACCGTCGTCCAGGTTCAATGGGACCTATCGATCCAATGCGTGTTATGAAAGGTAAACTTCTACCTGGTCGCATGGGTGGCGAACGTGTAACTGTACAAAACCTTGAGATCGTTAAAGTTGATGTAGAACGTAACGTCATTCTAGTAAAAGGTAACGTACCTGGAGCTAAGAAGAGCTACGTAACTATCCAAAGCGCGGTTAAAGCAAAAGAAGCTAAGTAAGAAGGGAGGATATCCAAGTGCCTAAAGTAACAATGTTCAACCAAACCGGAGCACAGGTCGGCGACATCGAACTCGCTGAAGCAATCTTCGGCATCGAACCAAACGAAAGTGTTATGTATGATGCGGTTATCATGCAACAAGCATCTATGCGTCAAGGTAATCATGACGTAAAAAATCGTTCAGAAGTACGCGGTGGTGGAGCTAAACCATGGCGCCAAAAAGGAACAGGTCGTGCTCGTCAGGGCTCAATCCGTTCACCACAATGGGTTGGCGGTGGAGTAGTATTTGGTCCGACACCAAGAAGCTATTCTTATAAGCTACCTAAAAAAGTTCGCCGTTTGGCAATCCGTTCTGCTTTGTCTTCTAAAGTACAAACAGAGGATATGGTCATCGTGGACAGCATTTCTTTTGATGCTCCAAAAACAAAAGAAATGAAATCAGTACTATCAAGCTTATCTGCAGAAAACAAGGCGCTTATCGTTACAGGAGACTATAACGAAGCAGTTGCATTATCTGCACGCAATATTCCTGGTGTTACTGTTGTAACTTCAGCTGGACTTAACATCCTTGATGTCCTTAAAGCTGACAAACTAGTTATGACAAAAGACGCTGTGGAAAAAGTAGAGGAGGTGCTAGCGTAATGAACGCTCGTGATATCATCAAGCGCCCCGTTATTACAGAAGCTACTACAGACGTAATGGCAGACAAAAAGTATACTTTCGAAGTTGATACTCGTGCTAACAAAACTCAAATCAAGAGTGCTCTAGAAGAAATCTTCGGAGTTAAAGTTGCAGGAGTTAACACTCAGAACTATATGGGTAAAAAGAAACGTGTTGGCCGCCACAGCGGATTTACACCACGTCGCAAAAAAGCTATCGTGACGCTTACACCAGAAAGCAAAGAATTGGACTTCTTTGAAGGCTAAAAATTAATAGTGAAGGAGGGAAATAAGAATGGCGATTAAAAAGTATAAACCGACCACAAACGGTCGTCGTGGTATGTCAGTATCTGACTTTGCTGAAATCACAACAGACCAGCCGGAAAAATCGTTGCTTGCACCGATTCATAGAAAAGGCGGTCGTAACAACCAAGGTCGCTTGACAGTTCGTCACCAAGGTGGCGGTCACAAGCGTAAATACCGTGTTATCGACTTTAAACGAGACAAAGATGGAATACCAGGACGCGTTGCTACGATCGAATACGATCCAAACCGCTCTGCTAACATCGCTCTTATCAACTATGCTGATGGAGAGAAGCGTTACATTCTTGCTCCAAAAGGAATTAAAGTAGGAACTGAAATCATGTCTGGCGCTGAAGCTGACATTAAAGTAGGAAACGCTCTTCC
This sequence comes from Pseudalkalibacillus sp. JSM 102089, assembly GCF_041366475.1. Taxonomy (NCBI): domain Bacteria; kingdom Bacillati; phylum Bacillota; class Bacilli; order Caryophanales; family Fictibacillaceae; genus Pseudalkalibacillus; species Pseudalkalibacillus sp. JSM 102089. The sequence goes on along the minus strand of NZ_JBEWYW010000016.1, from coordinate 22,754 downwards.
GCTAATCAACATTCCAGTTGGTACTACTATTCACAATATCGAACTTAAACCAGGCCGCGGCGGACAGCTTGTTCGTTCTGCTGGCGCAGAAGCTCAGCTTCTTGGTAAAGAAGGCAGATACGTACTAGTACGTCTTCGTTCTGGAGAAACTCGTATGATTCTTTCTACTTGCCGCGCTACAATCGGTCAGGTTGGTAACCTTGAGCACGAGCTTATCAATATTGGTAAAGCTGGTCGTTCTCGCTGGTTGGGCATTCGTCCTACAGTTCGTGGTTCTGTAATGAACCCAGTTGATCACCCACACGGTGGTGGTGAAGGTCGTGCGCCGATCGGACGTAAATCACCAATGTCACCATGGGGCAAACCAACCCTTGGATTTAAGACACGTAAGAAAAACAAAGACTCTGACAAGTACATTGTACGACGTCGTAAAAAATAACGAGATTTTCCTACGGTTCCAAGGAGCCGTAGCATAATCTCAAAAGGGAGGTTCACAAATGGGTCGTAGTTTGAAAAAAGGACCTTTTGTCGACGATCATTTAATGAAAAAGGTCGAAGACTTAAATGAAAAGAGCGACAAAAAAGTTATCAAAACTTGGTCTCGTCGTTCAACAGTATTCCCAGAATTTATTGGACACACTTTTGCAGTATATGATGGACGCAAGCATGTACCGGTTTATGTTACTGAAGACATGGTCGGCCACAAACTTGGTGAATTTGCTCCAACTCGCACATATCGCGGGCACGCTGCAGATGACAAAAAAACTAGACGTTAATTTGAGGGGAGGTACAACGAATGCAAGCTAAAGCTGTTGCAAAACACGTGCGTATTGCTCCTCGTAAAGCACGCTTAGTCGTAGATCTCATTCGAGGAAAGCAAGTCGGTGAAGCTATTGCGATTTTGCGCAACACAAACAAAGCTGCTTCTCCAGTAGTTGAGAAAGTGCTTAACTCTGCGATCGCTAATGCAGAGCATAATCTTGAGCTAGAACCGAACAATCTTACGGTTTCTCAAGTGTTTGTGGACGAAGGAGTAACAATGAAACGTTTCCGCCCACGCGCTATGGGTAGAGCTAGCCGCATTAACAAGCGTACTAGCCATATCACAGTCGTGGTATCAGAAAAGAAGGAGGGATAACGAGTGGGTCAGAAAATTAATCCGGTAGGACTTCGAATTGGTGTCATTCGTGATTGGGAGTCTAAATGGTACGCAGACAAAGATTACGCTAACCTTTTACACGAAGATATTAAAATTCGTGAATATATTGAAAAACGTTTGAAAGATGCATCTGTTTCAGCTGTTGAAATCGAACGTGCAGCAAACCGAGTGAATGTTACAGTGAAAACTGCTAAACCTGGTATGGTAATCGGTAAAGGTGGTTCTGAAGTTGAGTCTCTTCGTAAGTCTCTCGCGGAACTAACAGGTAAGAAAGTTCACGTTAACATTTTCGAAATCAAACAAGCTGACATCGACGCAACTCTAGTTGCTGACAACATCGCTCGTCAACTTGAAAACCGCGTTTCATTCCGTCGCGCTATGAAGCAAACAATCCAGCGTGCAATGAGATCCGGAGCAAAAGGTATTAAAACGCAAGTATCTGGCCGTCTAAACGGTGCTGATATTGCTCGTTCTGAATCATACAGTGAAGGTACTGTACCTCTTCACACACTTCGTGCTGACATCGATTATGGTACTGCAGAAGCAGATACTACTTACGGTAAGCTTGGTGTGAAGATTTGGATCTATCGTGGTGAAGTCCTTCCAACGAAAGGAACGCAAAAAGAGGAAGGGGGAAAATAAATCATGTTGTTACCTAAACGTGTTAAATACCGCAGAGAACATCGCGGAAAAATGCGCGGACGTGCTAAAGGTGGCACTGAAGTAGCATTTGGTGAATATGGTCTACAAGCTCTTGAAGCTAGCTGGATCACTAACCGTCAAATCGAAGCAGCTCGTATTGCTATGACTCGTTACATGAAACGTGGCGGTAAAGTTTGGATTAAAATTTTCCCATCAAAGCCTTACACTGCTAAACCACTTGAAGTACGAATGGGTTCCGGTAAAGGTGCTCCTGAAGGTTGGGTAGCTGTAGTAAAGCCAGGGAAAATCTGTTTTGAAATTGCAGGCGTATCTGAAGAAGTAGCGCGCGAAGCACTTCGTCTTGCTTCTCACAAATTGCCTATTAAAACTAAGTTCGTAAAACGCGAAGAAGTGGGTGGTGACACAAATGAAAGCTGAGGAAATTCGTAACTTGACCACTGCCGAAATCGAGCAGAAAGCGAAATCTTTTAAAGAAGAACTTTTCAATCTTCGCTTTCAACTTGCTACAGGTCAACTGGAAAACCCAGCCCGCATTCGTGAAGTCCGTAAATCAATCGCTCGCGCAAACACTGTTTTGCGTGAAAGAGAGTTAGGAATCACAAACGGTTAATATGAGGGGAGGTTTGCGAAATGAGCGAACGCAATAATCGCAAAGTATACACTGGGCGTGTAGTCTCTGACAAAATGGATAAGACAATTACTGTTATGGTTGAGACATACAAAATGCACCCGTTATACGGTAAACGCGTTAAGTATTCTAAGAAGTTTAAAGCACATGATGAAAACAACACTGCAAAAATCAACGACGTGGTAACTATCATGGAAACTCGTCCAGTTTCTAAAGATAAGCGTTTCCGTCTTATGGAAGTAGTTGTAGAAGCAGTTATTATCTAAATGAACTCGGATCATTGAATAATGTCCGAAGGGAGGTCTTTCTAGATGATTCAACAGGAATCTCGTTTGAAATCAGCAGACAACTCTGGTGCACGCGAATTGCTATGTATCAAAGTTCTTGGTGGCTCCGGTCGCAAAACTGCTAATATCGGTGACGTAATTGTTTGTTCGGTGAAACAGGCAACACCTGGAGGCGTTGTTAAGAAGGGTGAAGTCGTAAGAGCTGTTATTGTACGCAGTAAATCTGGCGTTCGTCGTCAAGATGGTTCATATATCAAATTTGACGAAAACGCAGCGGTTGTTATCCGTGATGACAAAGGACCGCGCGGAACACGTATTTTCGGACCAGTTGCTCGCGAACTACGCGACAATCAGTTTATGAAAATCGTTTCTCTTGCTCCAGAAGTTCTTTAATCATTTGAAAATAGATGCCTTGTAAGGAGGTGCGCGACCTTATGCACGTAAAAAAGGGAGATAAAGTAAAAGTTATTTCTGGTAAGGATAAAGGTAAACAAGGTGTGATCCTTGAAGCTTACCCGAAAAAAGAAAGAGTTATCGTTGAAGGTGTCAACCTTGTTAAGAAACATTCGAAACCATCACAGGCTAATCCTCAAGGTGGAATCATCGAACAGGAAGCTGCGGTTCATGTTTCTAACGTAATGGCGCTTGATCCGAAGTCTGGTGAACCTACTCGCGTTGGATACAAAGTAGACAACGGGAAGAAAGTTCGTATCTCAAAAAAATCCGGTGAAGTACTCGATAAGTAGTTCGTAGCGAAAGGAGGTCAATCCGATGAATCGTTTCCAAGAAAAGTATCAAAATGAAACTAAACCTGCATTGATGGAGAAATTTAACTATTCCTCTGTTATGGAAGTTCCAAAACTTGAGAAAATCGTAATCAACATGGGTGTTGGTGACGCTGTACAGAACCCGAAAGCTCTTGATACAGCTGTTGAAGAGCTTGAGTTAATCTCAGGTCAAAAACCACTTATCACTCGTGCTAAAAAGTCTATCGCTGGCTTTAAGCTTCGTGAAGACATGCCGATTGGTGCAAAAGTTACATTGCGCGGAACTCGTATGTTTGAATTCCTAGATAAACTTATTTCTGTATCACTACCTCGTGTACGTGACTTCAGAGGTATTTCTAAGAAAGCATTCGACGGTCGTGGTAACTACACACTTGGTATTAAAGAGCAGTTGATTTTCCCTGAAATTGATTACGATAAAGTAAATAAAGTACGCGGAATGGACATCGTTATCGTAACAACAGCTAATACGGACGAAGAGAGCCGTGAAATGTTGACTAACCTAGGTATGCCATTTCAAAAGTAAGTAAGGAGGGAAAATTGTGGCGAAAAAATCAATGATCGCGAAACAACAGCGTCAAGCTAAGTTTAAAGTTCAAGAATACACTCGTTGTGAACGTTGCGGACGTCCTCACTCTGTTATTCGTAAATTTAAACTTTGCCGTATTTGTTTCCGGGAACTTGCACACAAAGGTCAAATCCCAGGCGTTAAAAAGGCTAGCTGGTAAACCCGAAATAGGGAAGGAGGTAATTACTAATGGTCATGACTGATCCAATCGCAGATATGCTTACAAGAATTCGTAATGCGAACACTGTTCGTCACGAAAAACTTGAGTTTCCTGCATCTAATTCGAAAAGAAGCATCGCTGAAATCCTCAAACGTGAAGGTTTTGTACGTGATGTTGAAATGATCGAAGACAGCAAACAAGGAATCATCCGTATCTTCTTAAAATACGGTTCAAATAACGAACGAGTTATCACTGGATTAAAGCGAATCAGTAAACCTGGTCTTCGCGTATACGCTAAAGCAGACGAAGTACCACGTGTACTTGGCGGTCTAGGAATCGCTCTTGTTTCTACTTCTAAAGGAATTATGACGGACAAAGAAGCTCGTCAACAGCAAGTAGGCGGAGAAGTTCTAGCGTACGTTTGGTAATTCTTAAAGCAGAATGGAGGTGTAATTATGTCACGTGTCGGACTTAAACCGATTGAAATCCCAAGTGGTGTAACAATCGATATCAAAGAGGACGTTGTAACGGTTAAAGGACCTAAAGGGGAACTTTCTCGTTCATTCAGCTCTGATATCAAAGTAAACATTGAAGAGAACGTGCTAACTGTAGCTCGTCCTTCAGATCATAAAGAGCACCGTGCACTTCACGGTACAACTCGCAGCCTGATCGCTAACATGGTTGAAGGTGTGACTAAAGGCTTTGAAAAAGGTCTTGAAATCATCGGGGTTGGTTACCGTGCTAGTAAATCCGGTCAGAAACTAATCCTTAACGTAGGGTACTCTCACCCAGTTGAGATGGTACCTGAAGAAGGTATTGACATTGAAGTTCCTTCAAACACAAAAGTTGTTGTTAAAGGGATCGATAAAGAACGCGTTGGAGCTGTTGCAGCAAACATCCGCGCTGTCCGTACTCCAGAACCTTATAAAGGTAAAGGAATTCGTTACGAAGGCGAATATGTACGTCGTAAAGAAGGTAAAACAGGTAAATAGGTAAAACCTAGCGGAAAGGAGTGACTTTAATGATCACTAAGGCCGATAAAAACAAAGCGCGTCAAAAAAGACACGCTCGCGTTCGTCGCACAGTTACCGGTACTACTGAACGTCCGCGTCTAAACGTATTCCGTTCTAACAAGAACATCTATGCTCAGCTTATCGATGACACTAAAGGTGTTACAATCGTTGGAGCTTCAAGTATGGAACAAGGAATTGACGTTAAACACGGCGGTAACACAGAAGCAGCTGTGAAAGTAGGAGAAGCTATCGCAAAGCGTGCTGTTGAAGCAGGTTATTCAGAAGTGGTTTTCGACCGCGGAGGATACCTCTATCACGGACGTGTGAAAGCTCTTGCAGACGCAGCGCGTGAAGCAGGACTGAAATTTTAATAAAAAGGAGGTTAACTCATGCCTAGCATTGATGCTAACAAACTAGAACTTGAAGAACGCGTAGTTACCGTTAACCGCGTAGCGAAGGTTGTAAAAGGTGGACGTCGTTTCCGCTTTGCAGCAATCGTAGTTGTCGGAGATAAAAACGGTCACGTTGGATTCGGAACTGGTAAAGCACAGGAAGTTCCTGAAGCTATTCGCAAAGCTATTGAAGATGCGAAAAAGAACTTAATTACTGTTCCAGTCGTTGGAACAACAATTCCTCACCAAATCACAGGCCATTTCGGAGCTGGTAACGTACTATTGAAGCCTGCTTCTGAAGGTACAGGAGTTATCGCTGGCGGACCTGTTCGTGCGGTACTTGAACTCGCTGGTGTAGGTGACATTCTATCGAAGTCTCTTGGATCTAACAATCCGATTAACATGGTGCGTGCAACTCTTAATGGCCTTGAAAACCTTAAGCGTGCTGAAGACGTTGCGAAGCTTCGTGGAAAATCTGTAGAAGAGCTACTAGGTTAAGGGAGGGAAATTAGATGGCTAAGCAATTAGAAATCACCCTCACACGTAGTGTGATTGGTCGCCCTCAAGACCAACGCGTGACGGTAAAAACACTTGGACTTAAAAAGATGCATCACACGGTTGTTCATAGCGACAATCCTGCGATTCGCGGTATGATCAACAAGGTATCTCACCTTGTAACTGTTAACGAAATTGATGCGTAAAAAATCTATACATTGAGGAGGTGCCCACAATGAAACTACACGAACTAAAACCATCTGAAGGTTCTCGTAAAGAACGTAACAGACTTGGTCGCGGTATTGCTACTGGTAACGGTAAGACATCTGGCCGTGGTCAAAAAGGTCAAAAGGCTCGTTCTGGCGGCGGTGTACGCGTCGGTTTCGAAGGAGGACAGCTTCCAATCTTTAAACGTCTACCGAAACGTGGATTTACAAACATGAACCGTAAAGAGTTCGCGATTGTTAATCTTGATTCGTTGAACCGTTTTGAAGATGGAACCGAAGTTTCTCCAGAGCTTCTTTTGGAATCTGGCGTAGTTAGCAAAGAAAAAGCTGGAATTAAGATTCTAGGTAATGGTAAGCTTGAGAAAAAGCTTACCGTGAAAGCCCACAAGTTCTCTGCTTCTGCAAAAGAGGCGATTGAAGCGGCAGGCGGAAATACTGAGGTGATCTAATGTTCCAAGCAATCTCCAACATTATGCGCGTAGGTGATATTAGAAATAAAGTTATTTTCACCCTACTCATGCTTGTCGTGTTCCGTATCGGAACATTCATACCGGTTCCTGGTGTGAACAGAGATGTACTTCAATTTCAAGATCAAATGAGTCTCTTCGGAGTTCTCAACACCTTTGGCGGTGGAGCGTTGCAAAACTTCTCCATCTTTGCCATGGGAATTATGCCTTACATCACTGCTTCTATCATTGTGCAGCTTTTGCAAATGGACGTTGTTCCTAAGTTTACCGAATGGTCTAAACAGGGCGAAGCCGGACGTAAAAAGCTAACACAAGTTACTCGTTATGGAACAATCGCACTTGGACTTGTCCAAGGTGTTGGACTTTCAATCGGGTTTAACAATATTGTTGGAGGTCAGTTGATTAGTAATCCCGGTGTACTAACGTATCTTAATATTTCTCTTGTTTTAACAGCCGGAACGGCTTTTTTGATGTGGTTAGGCGAACAGATCACTGCAAAAGGCGTTGGAAACGGAATTTCAATCATTATCTTTGCTGGGATTGTAGCTGCAATTCCTCCGGGGCTTAATCAGCTCTATGCTCAGATGTTTGAGGGTTCTCAGGATGAGTTGTTCATTAACATCGTTACACTTGTTATTATTGCACTAGCTGCACTTGCAATTGTTGTCGCTGTTATCTTTGTTCAACAAGGTCTTCGTAAAATTCCAATTCAATATGCAAAACGAACTGTTAACCGCAGACAAGTTGGTGGTCAATCCACTCACTTACCGATTAAAGTTAATGCAGCAGGTGTTATTCCAGTTATCTTTGCGATATCACTGATCATTACTCCACCAACGATCGCCAGGTTGTTCGGAGATAATTCGGTAACGGAATGGATCGTAAGGGTGTTTGACTATACACAGCCTATTGGTATGGTCGTGTATGCGTTACTCATCATTGGATTTACGTATTTCTATACGTTCGTCCAGGTAAATCCGGAGAAAATGGCTGAGAATCTAAAAAAACAGGGTGGATACATTCCTGGTATTCGTCCGGGTAATGCTACTGAAACGTACATTACACGAATTCTCTACCGTTTAACGTTTGTAGGAGCACTTTTCCTTGCTGTTATATCGATTATTCCGGTATTTTTCACAACCGTAGCAGGACTGCCGCAGACGCTGCAAATCGGCGGAACAAGCTTGCTGATCGTTGTTGGGGTAGCGCTTGATACGATGAAGCAAATTGAAAGTCAATTAATTAAACGTCATTATAAAGGCTTTATTAAATCTTGAGGATAAACTGGGAAGAGCTTTCTTCCCCTCCTTCATCCTCGATTGGGTGACGTGCGGAGGGATTAGATGAATCTAGTATTAATGGGGCTTCCGGGTGTCGGAAAAGGAACCCAGGCAGAAAAGATTGTCGAAAAGTATGGTATCCCTCATATCTCTACTGGAGATATGTTCCGAGCAGCGATCAAAGAAGGAACGCCTCTTGGTCTAAAAGCAAAAGAGTACATGGATTCTGGAAACCTCGTACCTGATGAAGTAACAAAAGGTATAGTACGGGAGCGTTTAGGAAAAGATGATTGCGAAAAAGGTTTTCTCCTCGATGGTTTTCCAAGAACCGTCGCACAGGCTGATGCGCTTGAAACGATCTTAGCCGATCTTGGTAAAAAACTTGACTACGTGGTAAACATTGCAGTCGAGGAAGATCAACTCATGCAGCGTTTGACTGGACGTCGCGTTTGCCGTAATTGTGGAGCAACCTATCACGTAATCTTTAATCCTCCTAAAGAAGATGGAGTTTGTGATAAGTGCGGTGGAGAGCTTTATCAACGTGATGATGATAAAGAAGAAACTGTACGAACTCGCCTCGAAGTCAACAAGCAGCAACAGCAGCCATTGTTGACCTTTTATGAAGGCAAGGGCTATCTTAAAACGATTGATGGCAACAGAGACATCAATGAGGTGTTTGAAGATGTCGACCAACTCCTAAAAGGGTTGTCGTAATGATTATTTGCAAGACTCCTCGTGAACTTGATATCATGCGAGAAGCAGGCAAAATTGTCGCGTTAACACATCAAGAACTACAGAAGCACATCAAGCCTGGAGTTACGACAAAAGAGCTGGATACGATTGCCGATCGGTTTATTCGTCAGCTTGGTGCAATTCCTTCCTTTAAGGGTTACAATGGATTTACTGGAAGTATATGCGCTTCAGTCAATGAAGAGCTTGTACATGGTATTCCAGGAGATCGCGTGTTGGCGGAGGGAGATATAATTAGCATTGATATTGGTGCTAAGTATAATGGTTATCATGGCGATTCAGCCTGGACCTATCCTGTTGGCACTATCTCAGAAGAAGACGAACGGTTGTTAAAAGTTACCGAGGAATCGTTATATAAAGGGTTGAATGAGACGAAGGCTGGTAGGAGGCTTTCTGATATTTCTCATGCGATCCAAGCATATGCCGAAGCTGAGGGTTTTTCGATTGTACGAGAATATGTTGGTCATGGTGTAGGTCAGGACCTTCATGAAGATCCTCAAATTCCCCATTACGGTCCTCCAGGAAAAGGACCGGGGCTTAAGCAGGGGATGGTCCTTGCAGTAGAGCCAATGGTGAATCTGGGCTCTCGCTACGTTCGAACACTTTCGGATAATTGGACTGTAGTAACAACTGACGGTAAGAACTGTGCTCATTTCGAGCATACGATTGCCGTTACAGAAGAAGGATATGAAATACTAACAAAAGCCTAAGTGAAGGTGATGGTTCGTGAAAGAGTCGGATACCGTTCCCGAGATCGGTCAGATCGTTCGGAATAGACGGGGAAGAGACGCTGATCAATATAGCGTGATTGTAGGGATTGTTGATGAACGTTATGTTTTCTTAGCCGATGGTGACAAACGAAAGTTTGATCGTCCTAAGCGGAAGAACCTCGCACACCTTGAGCTGGTAGAGTATATATCTCCTGAGGTAAAGCGAAGTCTTGAAGAAACGGGCCGTGTCACAAATGGCAAGCTACGTTTCGCGATCTCAAAGTATATGAATGAACACGTCATTGATTTAAAGGAGGGAGAGCAAGTAGATGGCTAAAGAAGAAGTAATTGAAATGGAAGGCACGGTTATCGAACCTCTACCGAATGCAATGTTTCGAGTAGAACTCGAAAACGGTCATAAGATTCTTGCTCACGTATCCGGAAAGATACGTATGCATTACATCCGTATTCTACCAGGTGACAAAGTAACTGTTGAGCTTTCTCCATATGACTTATCACGTGGTCGTATCACGTATCGATATAAATAAGAAATTAATCTCCGTATACAAGGAGGGTTAAAATAATGAAAGTAAGACCGTCAGTAAAACCAATGTGTGAAAAATGTAAAGTTATTCGCCGTAAAGGGAAAGTCATGGTTATCTGTGAAAATCCAAAGCATAAGCAAAAACAAGGCTAATATATAAGGAGGTGCAACGTAATGGCACGTATTGCTGGTATTGATGTTCCACGCGAAAAGCGTATCGTAATCGCGTTAACTTACGTTTATGGAATCGGTAAAACAACTGCGAAACAAGTTCTAGTTGACGCTGGTGTTTCTGAAGACACTCGTGTACGCGACTTAACTGAAGAAGAGCTCGGAAAAATCCGTGAAGTAGTAGACAAAATTAAGGTTGAGGGTGATCTTCGTCGTGAAATCTCACTTAACATTAAACGTCTAATCGAAATCGGTTCTTATCGTGGTATCCGCCACCGTCGTGGTCTTCCTGTCCGAGGTCAACATACGAAGAACAACTCTCGTACTCGTAAAGGCCCTCGCCGTACAGTAGCTAACAAGAAGAAGTAAGGGAGGTAATTAACAAATGGCTAAACAACGTAAAGCAAATACACGTAAAAAGCGCGTGAAAAAGAATGTTGAGAGTGGAGTAGCTCATATCCGTTCCACTTTTAACAACACAATCATTACGATTACTGATACTCACGGAAATGCGATTTCTTGGGCAACTTCCGGAAACATGGGCTTCAAAGGTTCTCGTAAGTCTACTCCATTCGCTGCTCAAATGGCTGCTGAAACTGCAGGTAAAACTGCACAGGAGCACGGCATGAAAACTGTAGAAGTTTCTGTTAAAGGCCCTGGTGCTGGTCGTGAAGCTGCTATTCGTGCACTTCAAGCTGTAGGTCTAGAGGTTACTGCGATCCGTGATGTAACTCCAGTACCTCATAACGGCTGCCGTCCGCCAAAACGTCGTAGAGTCTAAGGTAGTAGAGAGTTCAAAAACGTAGATGTTCCCTTCGGGAGAATGCCTGGTTTTGAACAATCTCTTATGGAAAGATTCAATCTATCGGTATACAATTGATGAACATGTCAATAATGATAATGTATAAATTGTTGACGGTTGACGAATCATAATTAGGTTGTTGGTATTTGAACCACCTAAGGGGATTATTCGGTTAGACAGCATGTCTAACCGAAGTTCGACGTTTTGAAGGAGGGTTTGTTGGATGATCGAAATCGAAAAGCCAAAAATTGAAGCGGTAGCTATCAACGAGGATGCAAAATACGGTAAGTTTGTTGTAGAACCATTAGAGCGTGGTTATGGAACTACCCTGGGTAACTCCCTTCGTCGTATCCTGTTATCTTCACTTCCTGGTGCTGCTGTCACATCCGTACAAATTGAAGGAGTACTCCATGAGTTCTCTACAATTGAAGGCGTACATGAAGATGTAACAACTATCATTCTCAATCTTAAGAAGTTAGCTATGAAAGTTTACTCTGAAGAAGAGAAGACTTTGGTTGTTGATGTACAAGGACCAGGAACGGTAACAGCAGGAGATATTACTCATGACAGCGACGTGGAGATCTTAAACCCTGACCTTCATATTGCTACCCTTTCTGCTAGTGCCCGTTTCCAGATGCGAGTTACTGCAATTCGTGGAAGAGGCTATGTACAAGCGGAAGGAAACAAAAATGATGAACAGCCAATCGGTGTAATTCCGGTTGACTCGATCTTCACACCTGTTTCTCGTGTTAACTACCAGGTTGAAAACACTCGCGTTGGCCAGGTAACAAATTATGACAAACTAACCCTTGATGTTTGGACAGATGGAAGCATTCGTCCTGAAGAAGCTGTATCTTTAGGCGCAAAGATTTTAAATGAACATTTAAACATTTTTGTTGGTTTAACGGACCAGGCTCAAAATGCTGAAATCATGGTCGAAAAAGAAGAGGATCAAAAAGAGAAAGTGCTTGAGATGACTATCGAAGAGCTTGATCTTTCAGTTCGTTCATACAATTGCCTGAAGCGTGCTGGCATTAATACAGTTCAAGAATTGACTCAGAAGTCTGAAGAAGACATGATGAAAGTTCGTAATCTTGGACGTAAGTCACTTGAAGAAGTACAAGAGAAGCTTGAAGAGCTTGGGCTTGGACTTCGTAACGAAGAATAGATATTTAAAGTTGTTGATTTTATAAACAACAAAGGAGGGAATACTTCATGGCATACCAAAAGTTAGGTCGTACTAGTGATACGCGTAAAGCGCTATTCCGTGACCTTGTTACAGATTTGATCATCAATGAACGTATTGAAACGACAGAATCAAAGGCGAAAGAACTTCGTTCTTTCATCGACAAAATGATTACGCTTGGTAAACGCGGAGATCTTCACGCACGTCGTCAAGCAGCTTCTTTCATCCGTAACGAAGTAGCGGATCAAGAAAGCGGTCAAGATGCAGTTCAAAAACTATTCAGCGATATCGCTCCTCGTTATGCTGAGCGTCAAGGCGGTTACTCTCGTATCCGTAAACTTGGACCACGCCGCGGTGACGGTGCTGAAATGGTTATCATCGAGCTAGTATAAGACGCACTTGATTAAAAGGGCGGGACAGGATCTCGACATTGGATACTGATTCTATGCCCTTTTTTCGTGCGTTTTTTTGTTTGAATCGCACAAATTCAAGTGGTTATTTGCTGCTTGCCATTAAAAAAAGCCTGGCAGATGCCAGGCTTTTTTTATAGGATAAGTACAGTTAATATCACGCACTAAAAAGCTTATTATACTGATAGGAAAAAGCGGCGGTTCCATCTGCCCGCCTTTTTTTCGCACCAGTATATTGCCTGAAGCGATCACCGCTTGAAATTAGCAGAGGCAGGAGGAACGAGTATGGAAGAACTAATCACCGTTCAAAACGTATCCTTTCGGTATCAGGAAGAGCAACCCCATGTATTGCATGATGTGTCATTATCTGTTCATAAGGGTGAATGGCTAGCGATCGTGGGACATAATGGTTCTGGGAAGTCGACACTTGCAAAACTTCTAAATGGGCTGCAAATTCCCGAAAAAGGCGATGTTACCGTAGAAGGATATAACAGTAGAGATGAGGAAAGTATTTGGGAAATTAGAAGAAGAGTGGGGATCGTATTTCAAAACCCAGACAATCAGTTTGTAGGTACGTCTGTGCGTGATGATGTAGCTTTTGGTCTTGAAAATAACGGAATGGCACGCGAAAAAATGTTGGAGCGCATCCATGAGAGTGTGAATAAGGTGCGGATGGCGGATTACCTTGATCAAGAGCCACACCGTCTCTCAGGTGGTCAAAAGCAACGTGTAGCGATTGCTGGGATTATTGCCTTAAGACCATCCATTGTCATCTTAGATGAGGCCACTTCTATGCTAGATCCAGCTGGTCGTAAAGAAGTGCTTCAAACGATGCGTGAGCTTAAAGACGAAGAAGGCATGACGGTGATCTCTATCACTCACGATCTCGAAGAAGCTGCACAAGCTGATCGACTGATCGTCATGAATGCAGGAGAGGTCATTGATGAAGGTCTTCCTGTTGATGTGTTTAAGAAAGGTGACATGCTTGAGCAAATTGGTTTAGATTTGCCGTTTCCACTTCAGGTGCAGCGAGCACTCAGTGAGAAAGGCTATGATTTCTCAAAGCTTACTTTATCTCAAGAGGAACTGGTGAATGAGCTATGGACATTACAATCAAAGATTTAGAGCATTCTTATGGTAGAGGGACCCCTTTCGAAAGAAAAGCGCTCTCTGAAATATCGTTATCTATCCCAGCACGTACTTTCCAAACGATTATTGGGCATACCGGCTCAGGCAAATCAACACTGATCCAGCATTTAAATGGGTTACTTAAACCTACAAAAGGGAGCATTCAGATTGGCGACTTTTTGATTCGAGCTGGTGAGAAAGAAAAACGACTAAAAGCCCTAAGAGAGCATGTAGGGATCGTTTTTCAATATCCAGAACATCAGTTGTTTGAAGAGACTATAGAGAAAGATATTATATTTGGTCCTCGTAATTTTGGAGTATCAGAAGAAGAAGCGAAACAGCGTGCAGCGAGGTTAATTGAACAAGTGGGACTTGATCAATCATACCTTAGCCGTTCTCCGTTTGATTTGAGTGGTGGCCAAATGCGCAGAGTAGCTATTGCAGGAGTACTAGCGATGAAACCATCTATTCTAATTCTCGATGAACCTACTGCTGGACTAGACCCTAAGGGGCGACGGGAGATTATGAGTCTCTTCTATCGTTTACATCAGGAGGAGGGACTCACTACGATTCTAGTGACCCATAGCATGGAAGATGCAGCGCAGTATTCCGATGAGATCATCATAATGGAAAAGGGCGGTGTGGCACTTCAGGGGAAACCTGAGGAAATTTTCGCTAATTCCGATGCGTTGAAGAAACTAAGTCTTGATGTACCAGAAACTGTTAAGTTCATTCATCGGCTAGAAGAACGCTTTAATCTCAGTCTGCCAAAGAGTGTATTTACTCTCGATGCGGCAGTTGATGCAGCCCTGTCTATTTTGCAGAAAGGAGATGATTCTTGATGCAAAATATTATTATTGGTCAATACGTCCCAGGTCAATCCTTCATCCATAAACTTGATCCAAGAGCGAAGTTGCTAACGGCGTTTCTATTTGTTATTATCGTTTTCTTGGCTAACAATTGGATTACCTACGCATTACTTGGTGGTTTTACACTTCTAGCGATCCTGGTATCCAAATTACCATTGCGCTATATCTATAATGGTTTAAAACCAATTTTACTTGTTATCATTTTAACGTTTCTTCTTCATGTGTTTTTAACGAAAGAGGGACCGCTGCTGTTTGATTTTGGTTTTCTTGAAGTTTATGAAGGTGGCTTGAAGCAAGGTGTATTTATTTCACTCCGGCTATTGTTTTTAATCATGATTACTTCCTTGTTAACTCTGACGACAACGCCTATTGATATTACAGTAGGTATTGAAACGTTACTTGGACCTATGAAAAAAATTGGTCTTCCTGTTCATGAGTTTGCTCTCATGATGTCTATTGCTCTTCGGTTTATTCCGACGCTTCTGGAAGAAACTGAGAAGATTATGAAAGCACAATCTGCACGGGGGGCGCAATTTTCTAGTGGACCAATTAAAGAACGATTGAAAAGTATTGTTCCTTTGCTAGTACCTCTCTTTGTAAGTGCATTTAAGCGTGCTGAAGATCTTGCTATGGCAATGGAGGCTAGAGGATATCGTGGGGGAGAAGGAAGAACTAGCATCCGATTACTGAAGTGGTCAGGAAAAGATACAGCCTTATTTCTTATCCTCCTCCTTCTATGTGTTAGTTTGCTGCTTCTAAGAAGTTAGGAGAGAATGTGATGCAACGAATAAAAATGACCCTCTCTTATGACGGGACGGCTTTTAATGGTTATCAAATTCAGCCAAATGGCCGCACAGTTCAAGAGGAAGTGCAGTGCGCCCTGAAGCAGATGCATAAAGGCGCCTCTATTCCGATTACCGGATCAGGAAGAACGGATGCTCGGGTGCATGCTCACGGGCAGATTATTCATTTTGACACCCCGCTTTCGATTCCTTCTGAAAATTGGACACGGGCATTAAACGCTCAGCTCCCACAGGATGTGAGGGTTTTACACACTGAAACCGCTCCTAGCGATTTCCATGCGAGGTATGATGTCGTTCGCAAAACCTATCAATATCGAGTGCATAATCGTGCAGCTTCAGATGTTTTTAGAAGAAACTATGCCGTACATGAACCTCATCCGCTCAATGTTAAAGAGATGAGGCGTGCAGCCGCTCACCTCATTGGGGAGCATGACTTTACATCCTTTTGTGCTAGTAAGACTGATGTGAAGAATAAAGTGAGGACCATCTACCGAATAGAAATTGAGCGAATTCAGGATGAACTCGTTTTTACCTTTGAAGGAAGCGGCTTCCTATACAATATGGTTCGCATTTTAATGGGGACATTCCTTGAGATAGGGAGAGGGCGGCGCTCAGCGAATGAAATGGTGTCCATTTTAGAAGCAAAGGATCGAAACACAGCGGGAAAGACGGCACCACCACATGGGCTTTATTTATTGGAAGTCTCTTATAGGTAAAAAAGGAAAGAAAGTTACCAAACACTTGACATTTTCGCCCCAGTATTATAAGATATTCTTTGGTATTTCTACATCCACTTGCCCCGGATTTAGAAATCTGACTGACAACTGACAATGAAAATTCTGTGCTAGTTTTAAAATAAATTGGATTGATTTTAGGAGGGAAACTCATGCGTACAACATTTATGGCTAAAGGCCACGAAGTAGAACGTAAATGGTACATCGTTGACGCTGAAGGTCAAACACTTGGCCGTCTAGCAAGTGAAGTAGCAGCGATCCTGCGCGGTAAAAACAAAGTAACTTTCACACCTCACGTTGACACTGGTGATCATGTGATCATCCTTAACGCTGAGAAAATTGAACTAACTGGTAACAAACTTAATGACAAGATGTACTACCGTCATAGTGGACACCCAGGTGGTTTGAAATCAAGAAATGCTCTTGAAATGCGTACTAACCGTTCTGAGCAAATGCTTGAACTTGCAATCAAAGGTATGCTTCCAAAGAACAGCCTTGGTCGCCAAATGATTAAAAAGCTTCATGTATTCGCTGGTAGCGAGCACAATCACCAGGCACAACAGCCTGAAAAATACGAACTAAGAGGATAATTAAAAGGAGGGAATTAACTTGGCACAAGTACAATACAACGGCACTGGCCGACGTAAAAACTCTGTAGCACGCGTACGTTTACTTCCTGGTAACGGACGTATGGTTATTAACAACCGTGAAATCGATGACTATTTCGATCTTGAAACACTTAAGCTTATCTCTAAGCAACCACTAGTTGAAACTGGTACTGAAGGCACTTACGATATTTTCGTAAATGTTAACGGTGGTGGATTCACTGGACAAGCAGGCGCAATTCGTCACGGTATCGCTCGTGCACTACTACAAGCTGATCCGGAATCACGCGCAACACTTAAGAGTGCTGGCTTCCTAACACGTGATGCTCGTATGAAAGAACGTAAAAAATACGGTCTTAAAGCAGCACGTCGTGCACCTCAGTTCTCAAAACGTTAATATGGTTTTCAAAACCTCTGGCCTATGGCCGGGGGTTTTTTTGTATTTAGAAAAGATTTGCTACTATGGTCTTTTTAACAAAAGACTTGAGAATTATTCATTATGAAGCCTGAATGAATTACCAATTTATTTGCTGTATACTCCCCAACTCTTGAGTGAGACTAAAACAATATGATTCGAGAGGATGGGTGAGATGGACAACGTTATTACTGTATTCAAGGAACGTCAGCGTCATAAACGCCTTGAATTCGAACGACGAGTGTTGATTGAAATTTCATTGAAAGAGTTATCGGATAACATAAGAGAACTGTTTTCTCCATTTTTCTCAGAGGCTATTCTGTATAAAGGTGATGTGGAGAATGTTTGTATGGACATTGCGATTGAAGCGTATTTACTTGGTGCTGAGTATAGCAAGTTTTCTTATTATGGAGAATCAATGTCGACAGCGCATAAACGGTGCTTCAAATTAGAGAAAGCATTAATTGAAGCGTTGTTTGATTATTGGCTTTTCTGGAAAACGTCAGCGGTTTACGAAGAATCATTACAAATTACGTGTGATGTATTTGTTTCGAATTGGTGGAAAGCAGGCTATGAAAAAGGAACGATGAGGCGTCGACTTCGATTACAATAAATTGCTTAAGTTCTATGACTAATTCAGCTACCCGTCCCATATAGATAAGATAGGACAAAATAAGGGGCGGTGTTAGTGGGATATGAAAAAGTGGTATAAGCGATTTGGCGTTGCCACTGGAATCATCGTGCTGTTATTTATTATTAATTACAAATTCGCTATTGATTCTTCTTGGGATGCCTGGCATCTTCCTTTATCAGGACAGGTCATTGTCATTGACCCTGGACATGGAGGGGCTGATGGAGGAGCTGTTGGTGATAACGTAGTTGAAAAAGATATTGCGTTAACGATCTCTCTTAAGTTAAGAGATTATTTCCAAGAAGCGGGAGCACTTGTTATTATGACACGTGAGACGGATACAGATTTAGCAGCAGATGGAACAAAGGGACTTAGCAATCGAAAAGCTGAAGATTTAAGAAAACGAGTTGAGTTGATTAATGAGGGAAGTAACGATCTTTTTGTGAGTATTCATCTAAACGCGATTCCATCTTCTAAATGGAGTGGCGCTCAAACGTTTTATAATCCTGTTAATGATGAGAGTCAGGCCATATCTCGTTTTATTCAGGCTGAAATTAAGCGAAACCTGGAAAACACGAATCGACTGGCTAAAAACATGGATAGTGTATATTTACTAAGAGAAGCTGAAATTCCAGGAGCTCTTGTTGAAGTTGGTTTCCTTTCTAATCCAACTGAGAGGGAGTTACTAAATACTGAAACTTATCAAAATAAAGTCGCAGCCTCTATTTATCAGGGCATTATTCGATATACGACAAATGAGCCAGTACCGGAGGAATAAAGAAAATACTGGCTCGTTTTACGTTCTATACTCTTCCATTGATTTGGTATATCCTTCAAGCACCGAAGTCAAAACTCTCTGAATGATATGTTATACTAGCAATGTAATCGAATTCAGAGAAGGTGGTGCCTCCATGTTAACGAAAGATCAAGTCGTTGAATTACTACAAAAGGTGCAAGATCCTATTTTACATAAAAGTATCACGATTCGTGATGTGAAAACGAAAGAAGGCTATGTCAGTGTTAAGGTTGCTCTTGCTCAAACTGAATCAGCTGAGCAGATGAAGGTGCAGCAAGAAATCGTCAACACTTTAAAAGGCGAAGGGGCCGAATCTGTTGGATTGCGATTTGAACAGTTAGCGGATGAAGAGCTTCCTGAGGGAACGTCTGCTAATCCTGACCTCCCGTCGTTGCTTTCTCCAGAAAGTAAAACACAGTTTATCGCAGTGGCAAGTGGAAAAGGTGGCGTAGGTAAATCAACTGTTACCGTAAATCTTGCAACGTCACTTGCCCGTCTTGGAAAAAAGGTCGGCATTATCGATGCAGATATTTATGGATTTAGTGTACCGGATATGATGGGGATTGAAACAAGACCAAAAGTGGAAAACGAAAAAATCTATCCCGTTGAGCGGTTTGGCGTTAAAGTAATGTCTATGGCCTTTTTCGTAGAAGATAACGCTCCTGTTATTTGGCGTGGTCCAATGCTTGGGAAAATGCTGAACAACTTCTTTAGTGAAGTAGATTGGGGAGAGTTAGATTACCTGCTTCTAGATTTACCGCCAGGAACGGGAGATGTAGCACTTGATGTTCATACGATGCTTCCGGCTTCAAAAGAGATCATTGTGACCACTCCTCATGCCACAGCAGCTTTTGTAGCTGCGAGAGCGGGTGCTATGGCGCTTAAAACGAAACATGAAGTGCTTGGTGTTGTTGAAAACATGTCTTACTTTGAGAGTAAAGTAACAGGCGAGAAAGAATATGTGTTTGGTCAAGGTGGAGGCGATAAGTTAGCTTCCGAGTTAACAACTGACATTCTTGGTAGACTTCCTCTTGGGCAGCCAGATTTTAATGATGAAGAATTTGCACCTTCTGTTTATCAAGAAGATCATCCGATCGGACAGCAATATCTCCAAATTGCACAAGAAATCTTAAAAAGAACAGCAAAATAATAATAAAAGGACATGCGAGCGCATGTCCTTTTATTATGCAGATTTATTTCTGACCAGAATTTGATCCTTCGCCACTATCTGATTCGGTATTGTCTGTGTTTTCGTCTTTCTTATTACCGCTTTCAGATGATTTTAGTTGTTCAGAAGTAATTCCAGTTAACATTTCCTGGATTTTGGCCTGGAATAACGGACTTTCAAATGTTTCGGATATAAGGTCTTTAATTTGCTGTCTCGATTGTTTACTTTCGAGTAGTTGTAAATAATGTTTTTCCATTACCGGATCTTGCAAGAGATCCATCATTTTTTCCTGGTATTCTGGATCATCCATCAGTGATTTAAATAATTTCTCATTTTCACTTTGAATGTTCTTGGCAAAGTTCTCAACGAACGCAGGATCTTTCAGCATTTCTTGCCAGTAAGCTTTTCCTTCTTCAGTTGTTAGTACTTTTTGTATGGTTTCTTTCACAAATGGCTGTTCCATAACAAGTTGTTTTTTTATTTCTTCATCTGACATGACTTCTTGAATTGCTTTCTTGCCATCATCTGATTTAAGTAGATCGACAAGCATCTTTTTCGTTTCTTCGTAATTAGCCTGAGATCCTTCAGCGGAACCCGAGGCACATCCGGTTATTAAAAGAATGGTTAATCCAAGAGCAAGCAGTTTGAATCCATGACTCATAAGTCTGTGCTCCTTTCTCGAGGTGTTAACCTTAATATTAGGCGAAACTGTGAATTTATACCCGGTGAATAAAGGAAGGGTGGCAATTTAAAAGTGGCATTGGTACAATTCAACATAGAAGCACCATTAACGTTTACGGGGGTTTGATTTTGAAAACAAGAAATCTTGTTTACTTATTTTTTACAACCCTTCTGATTGGATCAACAGCAGGTATGCTCACAGGGATTGTTTTAGATTGGTCACAGTATTGGACGGATCTGAAAAATGGAGAATTTGTTTCGTTCCTCATTGTGATACTCTGGTTACTGGGAGTATCTAGTATCTTTAGTTTGATTAGTCAGATGGGATTCTTTGCCTATTTAACAATTCATCGTTTTGGTCTTGGTATCTTTAAATCAGTAAAGCTTTGGAATACGGTACAAGTCGTACTTATTGCTGTCGCTCTATTCGATCTTGTCTACTTCCGCTACGCTGTTTTTGCTGAAAAAGGAGAGAGTATTCTAAGTTATATTTTGACCGCTCTTTTTATTTTGATTATTGGATTGGTAACAGCATATATTAAGCAAAAAGAAACGAATAAGCAGGCCTTTATTCCAGCTCTTTTCTTTATTGTTGTTGTAACCATTCTTGAGTGGATTCCTGGCCTGCAAAGTAATGATCCAAAGTGGCTCTGGCTTATTTTGGTTCCACTATTGGTGAGTAATGTATGGCAATTGCTAACACTTCATCGATTAATTCGAAAAGAAGCTTAATACACAAAAGCAGCTCTCCTAATCGGAGGGCTGCTTATTTTACTTCCTTGGTATTTATTTTTGCATTAGATACGAGTTCACTGACTGTGACAAAAGAATAGCCTTTCTTTTTTAGAACAGAGATCATTTCTGGAATGGCTTCAACTGTTTGTTTAGCGGAATCAGATGCATGCATTAGAATGATATCTCCCGGATCAGCTTGTGTTGTTACATTCTGAACTATTTTGTCTACTCCAGGGTTTTTCCAGTCTTCTGAATCCAGACTCCAATGAATGACTGTGTAATTAAACTTCTCAGATAGAATAAGAACACGTTTATCAAAGTTTCCATTTGGTGGTCTTAGTAATTCTGGTTGGTCATCTGTTACTTTTTTGATTGCTTCATTAGAACGAATAATGTCCTTTTTTATTTCCTCGTCCTTCATTGATGTATAGTTCTCATATCGATATCCAAGGTTCCCGATTTCGTGTCCATCTTTTGCAATTTGCTCGACAATTTCAGGGTGGCGTTCAGCCCAGGCTCCCGAAATGAAGAATGAGGCTTTCACTTTATTTTGTTTTAGCTCTTCAAGAATAGGTAGAGCTTTTGTCTCGCCCCAACTAATATCAAAGGTTAATGCAAGACGTTTATCCTCGCTTTTCACGTGATCAATTGCGAGCGGGACGTTGTTATTTGTAAATACAGCGAGGTCCCCACCTTCAATAAAAAGAATAATTGCAGCAAAGAAAGCGGATGTAACTATAATCATTCCTTGCTTTATTCGCATGCCATTCCAAATCCAAAAAAACCTCATCATGCACCCCCTTTGTCCCATTCATATGCGAAAAGTTTCTTAACTATGTACAAACTCTAGAGGAGACACATATTTCTTAAAAGCTTAGGTCATACTGGTTTGAGGAAGGAGAGGTTCAGATGATTGGATTCTTAGTAAACTTTAAAGAGATGAAGGAAATCGAATACTTACTTAAAAGAGAAATGGAAGAGCTACTGTTAGATCTGGATAACAATCGAATCGATGGACTAATTAAAAGAGCGATGGAAGAACGATATCACCTTCTATTAGGTATCTATAAAAGAACGGCTACAGAAGCGGAGATTTCGAAGTATAGGCGGATTTTGAAAAAAAGTACAAATTAATTTAAAATACCCCTTGCCAAATAGTACAACTACCTGTATATTTATATAGGTCGCCGCAACAACGCGGTTGACGCCAAAAAGATTTTCAAAAAAGTTATTGACGCTGACGAAGTTAATATGGTATATTAATAAAGTCGCTGAAAACGACATTGAAAGAAAAAAATCGATCTTTGAAAACTGAACGAAACGCCATGTAAGTAGTTGTTTCTACGGAAACAAAACATTGTTTTAAAAGCTAGATTAAGCTTTCTATCGGAGAGTTTGATCCTGGCTCAGGACGAACGCTGGCGGCGTGCCTAATACATGCAAGTCGAGCGAAGAGATGGGAGCTTGCTCCCTGATCTTAGCGGCGGACGGG
>NZ_JBEWYW010000015.1:0-67605 GCF_041366475.1 Pseudalkalibacillus sp. JSM 102089 | reverse complement strand
TAGCAACATACTCGTAGTAAAGCTCTGTTCCTTCGACATCTATCTTTTGACCATTACTCAAATTTCTCTCCCCCAATAAAGGATTCTTCTTTATCAAGTTAATTTCGATGACCTATAAAACAATCGCTCCGAGATTGTGGAAGAAAGGTCTGATTACTGTATTACACTTGAGGATTTAAATGTTTCTAGACTTTTTGTAAGTGCGTATCCTTAAAGTTACTTGGATACTTCAAACCATAGCCGATGGTCCTATCCATACCGATATGCGCGATCCAAATCATACTTAATGCCAACATCTTATCTTGGTTTAACACAATACTAAGAATGATAAGCATTAATGGAATGACATACGTATGTCCAAAATTATAAATAGTTGAACCTATTGAATTATTAATGACGTAACCCAACATAGATATATCTGGAACTAGTAAACAAAGGAAGAATAGCCACCAACTCCAATCCATACTGGCATAAAAATATATTGTAACAAGTAAGACGATCAATCCTTCAATATGCAACAAAGATTTACTCATTTTATCCTTTTCACTCCCGACCCCATTATATTTACGTGTTCTAACGGATGGTTTTGATCTCTTGTAAATGACTTATTCTTTTCTCTTGTACACCTTATTACTTTCAACGATAGTGCACCCACTATTTTGAAATGTCTTTAACATAGGTAGATTATCTTTTCCTGTACTCCCTATATAATAGGAAGCATCAAAATCATTTTTCAGTATTTCCAGCGCTTGCTTATGAAGCTGCTTACTCTTTCCCTTACCTCTCTCATTTGGAACTAATCCAAAGTAAAAAAGTCGACCTTCGTTAGTAGTACCTGGTTCTATATGTGGCATTACTACACCTAAAGGGAGTTTACTTTCATACGCTACAAGACAGGATGCTTTATAGGTTGAACCTAGCTCAACCTCCACACTTCGCATTTGTTCTTCTACATTTAATGAAGAAGATGCATTTAATGAGTTATCCATCGATTCTTTCCAAACTTTCTGAAAATCACTCGTGGAAATTTCATTTAATGATTTAAATGAAAAGGAAACATCTTCTTTTAGTGAAATGTTATCTAAATCTCTTCGTACAGTAATATTTTCATCACGTAACTCAAAGCCATTGTTTTCTAAAAGTGCGTCAATTTCACTATTAAACTTAGAGTTAACTAGCACGATGACATTTTTTACGCTTCTAATGGAAGGATCTATTCTCATATGATCAATAAGTTCAACCATTTCAGAATGAGTAAGATTCTTCGTTTCTTCAATTGTTAAAAATGTTTCCCCTTCAACAAATTTCACTTTTTCATAAAGGTCCATTCTTTTGGAAAGTTGCTCATATTCTTTTGTGGAAAGGATCTTTGCGATAAAAGAAGATTTCTCGTTTCTGTACTCCTCCATATCTTCACCTTCAAATGATTGTAGGCTTCTGTATATGATGGATGTTCGCAGAAAAATTGAGTTACTTTGCGAAAATTATCTACTGAAGAACCATTAACCGTGAGCTGAATACCAACAGGGAGCATTTCATCTTCCTTTTCAAATGCACAAAAAAAGGAGGTTTGGTCACTACCAGTGTTTAAACTATACATTGCCATCAATGATTCTTTTGCTTCGGGAAAATCTTCTTGAGTCACTCTAACTTGAAGATCGACATCTCCTTTTGTCAAAGACCCTCTAACTCCTGTACTACCAACATGATAAACCTGTGATTCAGGTAATACTTGTTTAATCAACTCTAAATGTTTTTGAAAGACTGTTTCTGCTTTTATTCTAAACTCCTTTTCAGGAGCGAATGTAACTATCTCCGTCATAACCGCAGTACCTCCTGAGTTTTATAATATCGATGTTGTACAACTCAGAAATCACATTGGAATCCCTCGCATTTCGTTTAATTTTATCCAGCAACATTAAAATCACTAGCAGAACATTTATTATGTAATCTATAATCTGCTACTCAAACTTCTACTACCAATTATTTCAAACTATCCCACATAACTCAATCTTTTCCTTAAAGTAAAAAAAGCCTATCTTATTACAGATAAGCTCCGAGATAGTTGAAGACCTGGAACCAAGATAATTACCCTGCCAATTCAGCAGGGTAATTATCTTCATTTTAAAACTTTTTTGGCATCTCCCGGTAATGCCCGTACTTGCTTTAAATAATTAGTCATATTTTCATCTTCATGGAGTGGATAGTCAAACGACAGATGATATGCAATTTCCTTGCCTAATTCTCTAAATAATTCCCCACAAATGAACAACGAATTCCATATGTTCTCGTAATTGTCATCAGAATAAGTAGCTTTGTACTTATTCCAGTGAGAGTCCGGAAGCTGTTTTCTAAAATAGTTTCCTACTTTTCCAGTTGATACTTCGAAATTAGTGGCAATCCCAATCCACCATTCAACCATCTTATTTAACTCCTGTCTGACCACACATTCCATCATAAACTTTGCGTAAGGTAACTCATCTCGCCATATGCTTTTAGCAATGTTTTGTTGGCACCACCAGAAGTTATTACAGCAGCTTAAATACATAGCCTCTGTAGGTTTTTTTACATGGTAGTCACTATCGGTTGGCTCTGGGATACTAGGTAAACAGTTATCTTTATCTAACAAAGGAACCGTTAGTTTGTCTTTTAAATAATGCTCCCTCATATGTTGTTTCGTTTCAATATGAAGATCAATTCGATTACCATCGTTGAAGAGCATTAAATACCCATAAGATTCTCTAAAGTTCGTTTCCATTCCGCTTTGCCGACTATTTTTATCTGGTTCTTGGAACATAAGTATATCTCCGAAGCCGTGTATCCAATCTTCACTATTGATAAATGACAAGGTTTCTTTTACTACATATACAATATCGTAATCTTGAAAAATATCTTTTGACACGTTCGGATTTGTCCTGGAGCCATTCATATAAACAGCACGAACTCTTTTATCTTCCTTAGCTCTATTGATTATGAGGTTCATCATTTCTTGTTCACTTCTCATTTATTATCCCTCCGTAGATGTAATAGTTTATAATGATTGTTTGTTCCATCTTAAGGAGGATCTCGTGAAAGATATCTCTCACTTGTTAAAAATGAGGTTTATAACTTATTAAATCTTTTCTTCATATGTAAATTCCTTTCTTTGAAAAATGTCTTTATTTAGCATGGTTCGATAGCCGAAAAGAAAATCCCTTTTTAGGTTAAGTAATTATAATAAATATAGATATCAAACATTTATTGATATGCTCCGAGATACTTGAGGATGGTAAATAAAGATCCTTCTGTCTTAAAGTTAAGACTTTTCTTCTTTTGATAACAGTCCAACAATGAACATAACAATAGCATATACAATAATCGTAGTTATTAATAAAGTTAATGGATTAAAATGTTCATGCAAAAATGGGGACAAAACTATTACTATCACCAATAGTATTGCACCAGCTATTTTTTGGTTTTTCTTCTTTTTTGCAACTTCCATTTTCAACGATAACCTCCCTTTATTCCTGGGTTACTCTTAAATAATGAAAAGCTGCAAAGACACCTTACTCAACTTTCGCTCCGAGTTTGTTGATTAGCTAGAATCAATCGATTAACCTAAACTTCGTATATACGTGGTAGCCCTTTACTGTGACCTCACCATTCTGTTTTTTTCCGTTATAGTATGTAACTTCTAAAGTATCTTCTCCATCTTTCAAAACAAGCATATAACTTGAACCGATGGCATCCCAGGTGTCAGTTCTCTTAGAAGTGTTTATCTGATCAATTATTTTTTCAACTCGATTCTGATCGTTAGTTTCATACAAGGTCTCACCTGAATCATTGTTAACCACTTTAACTTCAGTATATTGTTTTGAAATTAACGGATCCTTGCTACAAGAGGCTAGTATGATAGTAATGATGAGAAGTAAAGGAATAAAACTCCTCATTATGTCAGCCCCTTTCTTATAAGCCATTTACGAAATTTCAAAACTACTTGCTCCAGAATCCAGCCCTCAGCTATACTGCGCTTACTACCTAAACGCTCCGAGTTTGTGGAAGATTGTCATTTAACTTCCAATACTCGATTACTGTTCTTTCTTTTGCTTTAGCAACCGTTAGTGAAAATACCTAGTAGGAGATTACTCATATATCTATTCCAAAAAAATTAAATAGTTCTGAAATGATTTCATCACTTCCTGGTTGAAACATAAATATTGAGAACGCAATACTTATGACCCCTATCAATACCAAGCCATTTCTTTTATTCCCAAGTAGCCCCTTAACAACTAAAAATATTCCTACAAATAATATTAAGAAATACCAAAACCCCATAACCTCACCCCTTAATAGAATAACGTTTCGTCAAATATTGCACCAGATTGCTAAGCGATAACTACTGTGTAGCTATCGCTCCGATTATCTTTAGTAATATGTTATATAAGCTTCCAAGCTATGAATCCCACTACAATTATAACCAACCCTATTATTTTATTAAAAAATTTCAGTATAAAACCAATCACTATTCCTAAGATACACAACCACTTATAATCATAGGTGGGACGAACATACTCTGCTATGTATCCCATCCAAGTACCAGATATTAATAGCATTAATCCTAATAACACTATTACATTAATAGCAATATCTAACCCTTTTAAATATCCTTTCATTTGCTCCCACCTTCCAGCCACTCTTACACTCATAACAACTAATGTTTTTAACGTGGATACCCTGATTAAAAGGGATTGCCAGCCCTTACTTTTCATTAAGCAAAAGCTCCGATATAATGGAAGAAGCTATTTCTTTTTGATACCGTATATTATTAATGCCACGCCAGAAAAAAGAAAAAAAGGTACAAATAAGTTGCTGAAGAAACCATTTGCCTCCACCTCAGGGATTGTGCCTGTCATTCTGCCTGATAAAAAACCAGCCTTTATTAAACTCGATGAAATTAAGGAAAATCCACGATCAAGTGTATAAATAAGTCCAGACATTATCACAAGTACAAACCCGGTTATTCTATAAAAATTCATATTTCAGTAATCACTCTCCTACTTCCATAAACAAGTATATAGCCATATATTTTTTGGTTTAACTAAACTGCCCTTAACCCTGCACAGAGCATTTACGTGTTATCCTAGAAAAGCTCCGAGTTTCTAGAAGACTTGATTCGAGATATATTAGAGTGAATTTAAACTAAATGCAAGTTACCTTAACAACTTCTCTAGCTTTATTTCGTCTCTGATTGGAATACCATTGTTACCTTCAAAAGGAATCTCTGGTTTCAACTTTCTTGCTTCTTCAACTGCATTTCTAAATATCTTTGCTAAAACATATCCCCGTTTTTGGTAAAACTTAAGGGCTAACAAATTATCATTAGTGGTTATAAGATTCATGTATGTACATTTATTCTCTAAAGCCATTTCCTCTACTGCTTTTATAAGAGTAGTCCCTATCCCTTTATTTTCTACTGCACTATCTAATGAAATAATTTCGCATTCGTCGTTGGTTATTATGTAAGTAATTAAACCAATAACTTTTGTTTTATTATCTAAAACCACATACCCATCTAATTTACTACAATTATAGATACCAGAAGAAATAACCATTCCTGTACTACCCCAATGCCGCTTAAAAAACTCAATTACTTTAGCTTGAGAAATTTCACTAATTGCTATGAGCTCCAAACTCCTCCATTATATTAAGTATTAAAAATTCTCTAAAAGCTCCGTTAGTAAAAGCTAAATACAGTTATATATATAACACAGTAAACTATTGAATAATCGCTCCCTTTAACAAAGAATCCTGCAAACAAATTTCCAAATCTAGCCGTCACTTACCTAACCGTGGGTTGAGACCTACTAATTTTCACTAAATCATTATAATCACACCCGTTATTATCCAATTGCACCTCCACAAACAACTGAATAAAAGTAACTTCTGTGGTCAATTATATGACAGTGCTTGAAAGAAAGGTGGCACTATAAAATGAATTTAATTAGGAGGATTAGTATGGGTATTTTAAGTGGAAATCCAACAGATGAGCCTATGCATTACGGAGAGGTTTTTAGTCTATGGACTTTTGTGCTTACTACAAAGGGGTTGATAGCTGGTTACCAAACTTCATTAAATCATACTGGTGACAGCGACTTACACAAACTTCTAGAAGAAACTATTTCTGGTGGACAACAAGAAGTGAAACAGGTCGAAAATCTTCTCAAAGAAAATGGAATTGGTTTACCACCTACCCCACCTGATCGACCAAAGGCCTCCTTGGAAGATATTCCAGCTGGTGCACGAATGCAGGACCCTGAGATAGCAGCTTCCCTATCTAAAGATATTGCAGCAGGGCTTGTTACTTGTAGTCAAATTATGGGTCAGTCTATCCGTGAAGATATTGCAATGATGTTTGGGCAATTTCACACGCAAAAAGCTACATTAGGTGGAAAATCATTAAAGCTTAATAAAGAAAAAGGTTGGTTAATCCCACCACCTTTGCATCATAGTAACTCAGAGAATAGTTAATTAAATGGAAGTCGCTAAAGTTGGCGACTTCCATTTACATTTAATAAACGCCTTTTGCTATCGCCCGCGATAGTGGAAGAGAAATCATATTTACTTCATTGTCATCTCAACATTTTTTTGAATCATTACTACACTAGCATCTAAATCTACGTGTGAACTTTCTCATCTATGCATCAAACTCTATATGCTTCTTATCAACCTCGTGGTGTGAGTCCTCTACACTCTGACCACCTTTACCTTGAACAGAATACCAATAATAGAAATTTTCCAGATTGAATCTTCTCTGGAAATATAGTTTCGATGTACATATTTTGATCTTTATGAGTTAATAAAAATTCCTCCTTATTGTCATTTAAAAACTCTAACCACTCGTCAACTACATAATGGCTAACTTTAAGACTAAGGGAATATTTACAATAACAAAGGCGCATCTTATATCTTGAGGAGGTGCCACTCATGACACATTTAAAATTAATGGCCCTTAAGTTCGTTTTCACTTTAGGTATTCTGTTTGGGATTTTAGGTTTGGGATTTGACGTCTCTTTTGGAAACGTCCTTCTCATTTCCCTCGCCGTTAGTGTTCTCGGCTATTTAGGGGACGTTACAATTTTGGCAAAAACAAGCAACATTATGGCCACTGTGGGAGATTTTGTCCTTAGCTTTGCGGTCATATACTTTATGACCGATGCACTGACTGTAGGAGACGACGTATTTGCAGCCACACTAATCTCTGCATTCTCCTTAGGGATTTTCGAATACTTCTTTCATCAATCAGTGGCAAGAAGCCTCGATCAGGAAAAGAAAGAGCATCACCAAGTCCGTTCTTCTGGTCAACTGCAAACGGAGGCTTCGGAAGAACTCTTTCCTTATGAACGAGAGGATAAAGATAAATAAACGTATGTCCAAGGGAGAACAATTCAATGTTTTCCCTTGTTTTTTCTAAATATATCTTGTTCTTATCCAGAGAATAAGGTTACATCATCTAACGACCAGTGATACCATATCCTATTACAACAAAGAACTTTAGTATGCAGAAAAGCTACAGGAAATCTCACGACAGCACAGAAATGTAATGAGATTCTATCAGTTCTTATTACAACTAGAACTTCTTTGTGGGGAGAAAAACATCTATTCACTCTCTTTTTAATAATTAATTATAGGATGCTTCTCTTCAATTTTATGTATCATGTTGAATATCACGAAACGGATAAACTTGCACGTTATTAAATTAAACAAAAAGGAGTGTGATCCTCTAACGCTCCGAGATTGTTGAAGACTCAAAATTGAGATGAGATAAGTTTGTTTTCAATATCTTAATTAACCAATTTGATAAATTTAACTTAGTAAACGACCTCACCATAAGGAGTGACAAGGAGACTTCTTTTTTGAATAACGACTTTAATAGTTTTATTGATATTTTCCTTATCACTTAGCTTTTGAGGTTTTGGTTTTATCCCCTCGTACCACTCTTTGCCTTTTTCCTCTTCCACCCACCAGTCAAAATATACTTCAATATCATCTTGGTTGTAGTAATTGAATATTTCTTGCTCACTGAGAGAAGATGATAATTTCATGAAAGCGACTACCGTTGGATATCCTCCATTACCCCTAGGCCCTCCTCCATAGTTGTAGGCAAAATCATAACCTTTCTCAATTAGTACTGTGTTTGGAGGAATTGAATACTCATATAGTTCATTCGCGAATTCTTTTGCGTATCTATATTCTTGTCCATATATATAGTATACAAAAACACTAAATACAAGAATTGATATTACAAGTAAATAAACTGATTTTTTTTGCACTGATTTCTCCTCGATTCAAGATTTGAAAAGAGATATGTTTTAGTCATTTCCTTTATCTTTCACTTCCATCTGATGTCCTGATTTTTTCATTTCAAAATACTTGTCCATTATCCGTTCGCTAATATCATGATTAATTTCATTAGTGTTATCGATATCTGGCACTACAACTGCAAAAGCCACTTCAGGATCATCAGAAGGAGCATACCCTACAAGAGTTAAATTATAGTTATTTTCTCCAAACTCTGCAGTTCCAGTTTTTGCGGAGGGGTTATAAGATTTATCACTAAAAAAATTGGCCGTGCCTTGATTAGTATGTGTAACCATCCATAGGCCTTTTTTAACTATATCAAAGTACTTTTGATCAATATTCACAGTGTTCATTACTTTAGGTGTATACTGATATAAAATATTTTTTGAAAGCTCATCTCCATTATTAGCTTCATGCACTTCTTTGAGTAAATGTGCCTCCATCCTTTGTCCATCATTTGCTACGGTTGAAATGTATTGAACCATTTGAATAGGGGTATAAGTGTCAAACTGACCAATACTGAGATCAAGCAAATTACCTAATATATTACTATTCCCTTCATAACCAGTTGCTTCAGAAGGGATATCCACTCCGGTGCTTACTCCTAAACCAAATCGAGAAAACACATTCCTCATTTTTGAATAAGCTTCTATATCGAAAGCCCCGCCTTGATTTTTTTCATACTTATGATTAGCTATTTCCATTGCAATATTAAACATATAGACATTGGATGATCGTTGAAGGGCAGTTAATTCATTAATACTCCCCATGTTCACATATGATTTCTTTGGTTCTGTTCCAGGAAAATATAGTGGAGTATCATAAAAATAAGTATTTGGTTGAATGGCCCTATAGTGAAAGCCCGTTAATACAGTAGCTGCTTTAACAGTAGATCCCATTGCATAAGCATCCATAAATGCTCCGTATGAACGATCTTCAAATCCCTTATTTGTTAGTTCTTGTCCTGAAGCTGCTAATATTTCTCCAGTTTTTGGCTCCATCATTACTGCATAAGCGCGTTCCAACGAATAATTTCCTTCTGAGCGTGCTTCTTGTATCTCTTCTTTTAAAATCTCATCTACAGATTGTTGAAGCTCCATATCTAAAGTTAACACTAGATCTCCGCCTCTGGAGCCCGGAATTTCTTCTGGATCTCCAATTGGATTTCCTTCTTTATCAGTTACAAATTTTGTTTTTGACGGTTGTCCCCTTAAATACTCTTCATATTGTCTTTCTAAGAAACTAATTCCCACACTATCATTTAATCCATAACCCTTTTGAAGATAAGCATCTACTTCCTCTTCGGCAATTTGTCCTGTATTTCCTAATAGAGTTTTTATTGTTTCATTATAAGGGTATTCACGAATCGCATCAGCTGCAACTTCTATCCCCGGGAGGTCACTCAGATGTTCGCTCACTTCAGCAATTTCATCTTTCGTCAAATCCTGTTTAATTGTTTGGGAAGATAATGCGTATCCACCATCCATTTCACGTTTAATGGCTGCAATTTCTAATTCTTTTTTTGAGATTTTATTTAGATCTGATTCTTTAATACGATCTAACTGTAACTGATACGCATCTTTGTCACTAAGATCTTTGGTTTCTTTATCGCTTAACTTCGATCTTGCCTCTTTTGGACGAGTAATAATCCAATAATCTTTCAAGTCTCTTTCAGTTAATTTTTCAGTCCCTTTCTCAATGTACTTTGAAAGATGTTCTGCCACTTCCAGTTTTTCTTGTTGAGTAGTCCCCTGTGTCTTAGTATAAGTAATAATAAAGGTAGGTTTATTATCTACTACAACTCTTCCGTAACGATCAAACATCATACCTCTAGGGGAAGTTGTTTTAGCCTCCACATTATCTGTTTCTTCTACTTGATTTTCAAAATCATCACCTTGAGCTAATTGGAGATATCCTAAACGAAAAATTAAAACAGAAAACAGTAAGAATACGAACAAAAACAATATATTTAGCCGGTATGGTAAATGACTCCTTTTTTCTTTCTTTATGCTATTCATGATGCCCCCTGTAAACTATCCTACTTCAATCATTCTTTTTGAATGAGGCTAATAATCGTTTCGTTACTTCTGCAGAAATATCCTGGGTTACGATTTCGTATTTGTAATCATCAGATTTTCCAATAAAATGAGATTCCGGAATATTGTTAAGTTTGTAGCTAACCCAATGAATCCCATTTAAATCAAACTCTTCAAGCTTATCTTTCGCTCCTGTATCGAAATCTCCTATCGAACGAACAACCGCATCTTTATGATACTGACGAACGTATAAAAGTTTGGATCCTGAGCCATCTTCATCTTCATCCTTTTTATAGCTATAAGTTAGATAGGCCTGTTTATAGTCTTTATATTTTTCATAACTAGCAGAATAAAGTTCCAACTCCTTATTCTTGAATTCATATAAAAATGGTAGTTCTTTCTCAAGTCTCGTCAAGACGACATCGACTTCCTCTGGATAATAATCCGCGTGATCCACTACCTCTATATCTGCTTCTTTCGAATCTTCATAAGAAGGCTGATCTACTTCCATCTCACTATAATTTTCAAGATTAGGTATAAACTCTTTTGAGGAAATTGGTAGATTTATTTCTAAACGGTCTGGGTGTAGGTAGCTAGTCACCTCTCCATTTTGATCGTATACTTCATACTGCACGAGAATACCTGTGTCTTTATCTACCCAAAAACGAAATTGGTTACCTTTCATTCGATCTGTATCACTTTTTGGTATCTCGCCATATAAAACAATTGTATTATGGCCGAGTAGTTCTTCGTTTTGTTTTTCAATATCCCAAAGATTTTCTTCTCTTAAATAATAAGCTACTTTTTCATATGGAAACAAAGAGATATGGGCACTGCTATCCGGTGGACTTTGCCTGAATACGCCAGGAGAATCATAGAGCTTTCTTAACTCCACCTGGAATACTTCGTTTGGATAAACGGTTTGCTGTTTGCCGTTAACTTCAGGTTCATTCACATAATATTCCTCTCTATTGTTGTCAATTCTCCATACCTTTTGTCCATCATAAAATGTTTTATTTATATTGGACTTAACTCCCATTATCTCTTCATCATAAAAAGAGGTTGAGATCACAGATTCTCCAACATGTTCTTCCAAGCTAACCGTATACTCGATCCTTTCATTGCTTTCTGAGTTATCATCGTATACATTTTGTAATTCAAATTCTCCTGATGCTGTACTAAAATAATCAACAGTATTCAGCATTTTTGTAGACACATCTTCTTTTGACAAATTATCGTATAGTTCATCCTGAGCCGGGGGAGTGAAAAAGTTATCCTCATCGCCCGCCTTTATATCGCTTTTTAATTCACTTGTTTCATTTGTTGGAGATGCTTCATCAAGAGCCATGAACCCCAACTTATCCAGAGTTAAATAACCAATTCCAAACATAACAATTACCGTAAATCCTATACTTAACAAAAACCCTAATCTTTGCTGGATGGTGATTCTTGTCTTCTTTTGATTGTAATAAATGGCATTCTTGACGTTTCGTTTATGTTTATTGTCAAAATCAATATCTTTTAACACTGTTTCATTCATATCCTCTTTAAGATTCTTTAAGAAATCATCCATCTGTTTTACCTCCTTCGAGTCGTTTTTTTAACAAAATACGTCCTCTATGTAAACGAGACTTCACTGTTTGCATTCGTATTTGCAACAACTCAACGATTTGGTTATAAGATAGTTCTTCATAATAATAGAGAATAATCACTTCTCGATACTTGACTGGTAACGACATAACCTGTTCAGAAAGCATTCTTTTACTTTCTAAATTTATCAATTCAGTTTCCGGAGTATCATATGTATGACGAGACTTTGAAAAGAAATCATTTAAAACGATATTTTTAAAGGACCAACTTCTCAGCTTATCCTTGCATAAATTTACAGTTATTCTATAAATCCAAGTTTTATAAGTTGAATCATTTCGAAAACTATCTAGATTTTTATAGCATTTAATAAAAACTTCTTGTGCGATATCTTCAGCAAGCTGTTGTTGTTTTGTATAGGTAAATGCTAAGCGAGTGATATTTCTTCCGTACTCGTTCATTAACCATTCAACTCGCTCTTCTTTGCTGAGATCATCTTCATATTCATCATCCCGTTTTTTACTAGTAATCATCTTTCACACCCTTTCACCTATTAGACGGAACATAGCTCATTTGGTTGTATTTTTTTCTGAAGGTTATGATGAATTTTCTTTACTGGACTTTGAAAGGATACTTAAAGTGAGGACAACACACGGAATCAATAGAAGTTAGATATGTATTGACCCTTAGATAAATGGATCGCTCTTATTCGGTTTTGAGAAGAACAGAATTAAAAGTATAACACTATGCATAACCAATTCAATAATTATAGACAGCAAGGAAAATTTCCATAGAAAAAGGAGCTTATCTTATTGAAGATAAGCTCCGAGATTGTGGAAGATTGAATTTCTAAGAATCTAAGAAGTTAATGACAGAGCTCACGAATTTACTAGTTTCTTCTAAATCAGGAAAATGGGCACTTTTATAAAATAACTCCCACTGACTGCACTTTAACTCTCTATGTATTATCTTAGATATACTCAGTCCAGTATTACGATCAAAAATCCCTGTAATGAGTAAAGTTTGGTTTGGTATTTCTTTCAAACGATTTATTAATGGAAATGATGCCGGGTTTGTAGTTAAAGCTTCTAACATCAAACCGGTATTAATTAGTTTGCTTTCTTCCCAAAACTTACGATTCAATTGAGCAATGTCTTGATTTTCAAACAATAATAGATCTACTGTCTTACCATCAATACCATTCCATAGCTTACCGTACATTTCATCTATAGTAAGTCCTTCATCCTGAAAATCTTTAAAAGTTTTGATAACCTTTTCATTTGATACGGAAAGGATACCCCCGCTATCTGAACCATTTTTTGTATATCAGTCGCCATTAAACTTGGAGCTGATAGAACAATTTTATTAATTTCATCTTTAAATGCGTAGGCAAACTCCAGAGCAAGTTCTCCTCCGAAAGAATATCCTAACAAATCGACTTTTCTGGTTCCTAACCATTTTAGTAAATGAGCTCTTACTTTCCCCTCTTCTTTAATTGAACATGGAACAAAAAAAATACCGTAATTTCTTTTTAGCCAAAAAATGACTCTTTAGATCCTCATTCGACTCTTACTTTTACCAACTCTTAAATATTTTGCTTTGAGTAACGAATCAAACCACGTTTAATAAATCCACCGTTTAGGAAACGGTGGATTTATTAAAGGTTATCCGGCACAACAAGAAAGTTTGGAAACATCTTTATCAAAGGTTAAACTAGCTAATTTTAGTCCTTCAGCCATTGTAAGGTATGGTGCCATTGTATCCTGAAGGTCTTCAGCTGTGAGTTTGAATTTCACAGCTAAGGTAGCTGCATAAATGACATCCCCCGCATTTTCTGCTACAACGTGTGCTCCAATGATTTGGTGATTGTCTTCATCCATCACGAGTTTGAACACACCTGTCGTTTCGTGATTGACCAAAGCTCTTGGTACAGCTTCCAAATGCAAGACAGAACTTTTCACATTGTATCCCTGTTCTCTTGCGAGTTGTTCCGTTAGACCTACAGATGCAACGGAAGGAGACGTGAAAGTCACAGCTGGAACGGTCGTTAAGTCTTGTTCTATTTTTTGAGACCCTGTCATGTTCTTTGCGACTAGATTTCCTTGATAGGCAGCTACATAAACAAATTGAGGACTTAACGTAACGTCTCCTGCTGCGTATATGTGAGGTACGCTTGTTTCTAAAAGTTTATTAATTAATACTTCTCCAGCATTACCAATCTTCACACCAGCACTTTGAAGCTGGAGTGCTGACGTATTAGGGGCGCGTCCAGCTGCAACCAATAATTGATCTCCCGTCACAATCCGGTCTTCTCCGTTCGTACGGATATGAACTTCCTTTATATTGCCTTTTTGGACAACCTTGTTGTACTCCACATTTTTTACAAACCTGATCCCTTTTTCGGAGAGCGATTTTTCGATGGCTTCAGAAATTTCGGGATCGTACTCTTTAAGAACACGATTACTTCGTTGCATTAATGTCACTTCTGCTCCTAAATCATTGAACATTTGACCCAATTCTAACGCAATATACCCTGTTCCGATTACCAAGAGATGCTTTGGTACTTCTGTTAAATTCAAGGCGGAAGTGCTTGTTAGATAGTCGCTCTCTATCAGTCCAGGTATATCAGGAACAGCAGGTGACGCTCCTGTGGCGATCAGAAAATGGCTTGCAGTAACCTCTTGTTTATTTACGATGATCGTGTGTGCATTTTTAAACCGCGCTTCGCCTTTTATCAGATCAAATCCGTAATCCTCAATAAGACCTTCGTATTTATCTCTACGCAACTTCTGAACAAGTTCGTCTTTTTGTTCTTTAATTTGGGATAAGTCTGGCTTGTTTGATTGAAGTGCTAAACCTTTGAAAGGGTTATGATGAGCATGGCTGTTCAGTTCTCCAGCTCTTAACAACACTTTTGATGGAACACAACCAATGTTTACACACGTCCCTCCGACCGTTCCTTTCTCGACCATCGCCACTTTCGCCCCATTTTCTGACGCTTGAATCGCAGCTGAAAAAGCCGCGCCACCTGATCCGATGACAACAAGATCGTACTCCTTATCTGAAGAAGATACGGATTTGCTTGCTGTAGGATTGGGATCAAGAACATCAACAACTTTGTATGGCGTTTTATCGAAAGCTTTTTTAAACTTTTCACGACCTAAAGAATCTGGATGATGAAAGATAGCGTCGCCTTTGCGAAAACTTACATTAATATCTTCGGCACCCAGACTTTCTAGTGTTTTAAAGACATGACGTTCACAGTGATCACAAGTCATGCCTTCGATTCTCATCTCTGTTTTGTTCATTTCAATGTTCCTCCTCATATTTATTCTTCATTCAAATTTGAGCTTGCAAAAGCTCTTATTATCATAAACTAAGAACAACAATTCTCTTTTCCATTGGAAGTTTTAGTTTTTTTACGAAATGAAAAAAAAGTTATTAAAATAAATAGAACTAATGCAGGAATCAAAACGTAATCCAAATAGCCAGTTAATGCACCGAGGCCAACAGTGCCTAGTAAAATAGCTAATACGGGAGTTGTACAACAAATAAGAGCAATGATTGTCCCTACTACGCCTGTAATAAGCGTCTTATTTCTCTTCATAAGAATCCTCCTTGAATCATTCCACAATGAGTGTTTCTATGATAGGACACTCATGAAGATCCTTTGTACTTGGGCATCGTTCCTTAAGATCAATAAGGAGGTGTTGTATCCGAGCCAAGTCGTTTATTTTTTTCTCTATTTCCTTTTCTTTAAATGCTACGTATTCATACATATCCTGGCACCGTACATCATCTTTATCCACTACGCCTAGTAATTTGTGAATTTCGTCTAATGAAAAACCCAGCTCTTGCATTCGTTTAATAAATTTCACGCGTTTAATGGAATGATCATTGTATATCCGATATCCTGATTCATTCCGAAATGGCACAGGTATTAAGTCCTTTCGTTCGTAATAGCGTATCGTTTCTTTATTGACGTCGCAAAGGTTCGCTAATTCGCTTATTTGATATCCCACCATCATCACCTCCATACATAGAATAACCCCTGTACCATAGTACAGGGTCAAGTGTAAAAGATGTCTTTTATTAAATTAACCAACTATAATTTCTAGGTTAATTTATATTGAAATCGTTCATCTGAAATATCACGTCTCAAATTGGTTTGTTTATAAATTAAGTAAGTCGAAACTTCTGTCTCACACATTAGTATGGAGTTAGGAGGAACTCATTGAATACCTATGTTCGTTTAGAAGCCCCATAACGGATGCCACTAAAATCTGATAGATCCTTATCCATCGTAACCAAATCTTCCCTGGTCAACTCCGAAGTTGTTCGTTTCCCTAGTACTTGGACCGCACTCTTCATTTCGGTCATACAGGAGTTCAAGAAGTTTGCGAGGTCCTTCGCTCCCTCTTCTACATCAAATTGTTCTCTGAGTTTGCCTGAGTACAGGGCGAGTTGCGGGGGAGGCGATTCTGGCAAGGCTTTGACCATCTGGCTCTGGAGGATCGCCATCAATGCAATCGATCCGATATAGACAGCATCAGCTCCAATCGCCAGTGCTTTTAAGAAATGACCAGGGGTTGTCAATCCTCCAGAAACTATGATTTGGTACTTTTCCTTCAAATTATGTTCGTTCAGCCAATCAACAGCTCTCACTAAAGAGTGAAGTGTCGGAAGACCAAAATCATCTTCAAGTGTAGGGGGTGCACCAGCCGTTCCTCCTTCTGCTCCATCGATGACGATATAATCCACATTCATCTTAGCGATCACTTCTAAGTCATATTCAATAAAATCAGACCCCGCAATTTTTATACCAACAGGAACCTCTGCCTCACTTTTCACTCGGTTTACTAACTCTACGATGTCATCACTTTTCTTTACATTTGGAAACCGAGGTTTGATCGTTGACCCCTCTCCTTCTTCCAAGCCCCACGTTTCTCGAAGGTGATCGCGAATATCTTCGGATTTTGTTTCAATTTCAGCTGCACCTCCCCAGGCACCTTGACCTAACTGAAATTCAATCGCATCCAAATGCTTAAGATCTTCTTCTTTCATCCTCATCGCTCGATTGTATTGGCCAATCAACAGGTCAGCACTATCACGTTCTTCGTCCGTCAAACCGGTTTCACCCGTATTTGTCGCAGTTCCTGCTTTCGATGTTCCTTTAGCAATGGCTACTTTCATCTTTAAACTTAACGAACCACCATAAGACATTCCCGTTAATAGAATAGGCATGGATAATTTCAGGGGTTTCTTAGCATTCGGTCCAATGACCGTTTTGGTTTCAATACTTTTTTTACTCTCCGTTGGCAATTGGTGAAGCTGTCTTGGACTGAACATCACCTTTTCCCACGGGGACAAGACGTTAGGACTTCCAATGGGTCGTTTGATTTCTTGTCCTGTTTCCGCCCTCATCCCTGCCTCCATAATGGCTCGTGGGGTTAGTTTTGCAGCTATCGTCGTCATGAGAAAAGGATTTTCTTCGTACTTCTTTGTTAACATGTTTTTCATAGCGGCATCCATTGTTGGATCCATGAACCACAACATCATTTTTTCAATCATTACTTACTTCCTCCTTTATCAAAACACGGTGAAAACCTTTTACAAGTTAGTTATTTCCTAATACCACTAAACTATGTCATTATATTTTATCTTACAGTTAAAGACGCAAGACCATACACCAATTGTACTTTTACATACCATAATAAAGTACAAACACTTTCCTTATTTAAAACACGTAAATAAATGACAAATTTCTCTGGTGATTTTGCATTTGGCTCCGAATTGTTTGTGATGTTCATTGTTATAGTAACATTATTTAAAGGATACATTGGGTACGACCACTAACCCATAAGGCGTTTTCTCTCTGAGATTTTAATACTAGTAAAGAAAGAAGATGATAAATCATGTCTTATAGAAAGAGATACAGAAGACCGGAATTCTGTGTTTTTCCCGGTTATCGCTGGTGCGGACCTGGATGCAGTGGCCCTGGGGCTCCCATTAATGAAACGGATGCCGCATGCAAAGCGCACGACGATTGTTATAGAAAAACAAGAAACCATTGTGCATGCGACGAAGCATTTATAAATAGACTAACAGCCTTACAAACGGCCCCTACTCAAGAAGGCCGTCATGCAAGGCTGATGATTCACTTCATGAAACTGAAACGACTTTTCACTTGTTCTTTTTGAAAGCTCTTCTTCAAAATTATTATCTCATTTATGTTAGAGCATATGAGCAATATCTGAAGCTGAAGTAGGATAAGCAAAGATCATCTGTTTTAACTCATTAATGGGTATCTTAAACTGAATTGCCATAGCAAAATGGTTGATTAACTCATCAGCTTCCCCACTAATTAAATGAGCGCCTAAAATAAGTCCATTGTCTTTATTGGTGATGATTTTAAAGGCTGCATACGATTCATTTGTTCGTTTATACGTGTACCACCCTGCCATTTCTTGGTGATTCACTTCTACATTGATGCCGGAATCTTTTGCTTCTTGCTCACTCATTCCTGCAGAGGCCATTTTCGGTATAGTAAAAACAACAGAAGGCACAACAGGGTAATCGACATTTTTATGATTGCCATTTAATAAGTTTGATGCCACAACATGTGACTCTGTACTTGCCATTGGTGTCAACGGGGGTCCAGCTGTCGCTGCTACATCTCCAGCGGCATAAACATGAGGATTGCTTACGCTCTGAAGGTACTCGTTCACAATGACCCCTTGTTTTTCTCTCTCGACATTCCCTTGCTCCAAATTCATATCCAGGGCAGGAACACGCCCAGCACCGTGGACGACTAAATCAGCTGACCATGCTTTCTCCGTTCCTTTTTGATCTGCTTTCACAGTGAAACTTTGATCTTGTTTTTCAATTGACGTGACCGAAGTATTTAAATGAACATGTATGCCCACCTCTTTTGATTTTTGCATGAGCAAATCAACTAAATCCGCATCGAAGTTCTCTAGTGGTCGACTTCCTCTATGGAGGATATGAACCTCTGCCCCTGCTCTTGCTGCAACATGGGCAAACTCGAAAGAAATATATCCACCTCCTACGAATAGAATACGTTCTGGTAATTGATCCATTTCAAGAAACTCATCACTATGCGTAAAATACTCCTCTCCATCTATACCTAACGTTGCAGGTTGTGAGCCAGTAGCAAGAAGAATATGTTTTCCTTTCAAAACTTCTTCGTCTACTTTGATCACTGTTTCACTATGGAAGGATGCTTTTCCATGATACGTATCGATCCCACGTTTATTCAACCCTGCCTCTTTCTTCTCAGGGACGGAGCTTGTAAACGTGCGTTTGAACTTCATTAAGTC
This sequence comes from Pseudalkalibacillus sp. JSM 102089, assembly GCF_041366475.1. Classification (NCBI taxonomy): domain Bacteria; kingdom Bacillati; phylum Bacillota; class Bacilli; order Caryophanales; family Fictibacillaceae; genus Pseudalkalibacillus; species Pseudalkalibacillus sp. JSM 102089. Next base: position 48,305 of record NZ_JBEWYW010000015.1, on the reverse strand, counting down.
TTGCCAATTGATGGCGGTATCTTCATCGATTCCGTGACCGTCCATACGCTTGTTCCAATCCACTAATTCAGCTGCTCCTACAAGCACTTTTTTAGGATCACACCCTCGTAATGCGCACGTTCCTCCATAAGGTTTTTCATCGATCATCGCTACTTTCCAGCCTGCCTCATTACATTTCACTGCAGCGACTGATCCAGCAGAACCTGTTCCAATCACAATCAAATCATATTCTTTTGTTTCCATCCTAATCTCCTCCTCTTATTCCATTTTGTTATTATGTTCTACTTAGCCATTTTTATTGAGATACACTGACTGAGGATAAAACTGAAACCAAGGCTTTTTGAAGTGAGGATATAAAGGGACCCTTTTCAACTTTTCTCCTGCGAGGGGGCCAGTTATCGCTTCACCGAAAACATTCCATTCACTTTCCGTTTCTTTATCGATCAAATGCTTTCCATCTTTAAAGGCGAAAGTTAACATAAAATCCTCTATACTGGCCAAGTACAAAAAGGCTTGCCCGGAGTCCTTGCGAACTTCAATTCCCATGTCATTCACGTCAGAATTTGCAAAGATGACGTAAGGGATGTCATCCACTTCTATGTGAACAATTTTTTCTCGACGAATCTGCTCAAAGTCAATTGCTACGGGTCGCTGGTTTAGAAAAGTGGCCATAACCTTCGTTGTATCCACCATTTTTGCACCACGTTCCTTGAAGTCCCCTGTTTGATGCGCTGGGGGTAAGGGGTCGCGCTTCGTTTTAGTAAGGATTTTAGCAGCAGGATACCGAACAGCTACTTGGTCACCACTCAGAATGTAGCTGGGGATCATTTCTAGTTGACGTCCCGTCCATTCCCCGGCTATCCCTTCTCCAGTCAATTGTTGCCACCATGATTCCGTAACATCATCCCACATGACTAAATCATTATGGCGCAACATGCCACTTACACCTAAACGAAGAATTTGCTGATCCATCTTTCTTTTATAAACAATGGCACTATTACATAAAGGACAGAAGGTGACAGCAATGGGGGTATTATCTATTGAGTCGTTGACGATCTCATGCAACATCACATCGTCCACTCGGTAGACCTTGACTTCTCGCTCTCCTTCTATGACAATCATCGCATCATGGGATGGAAGATCGTGTATTGCTTCCGAAACGGTTTTAAAAAGTGGATGATCCAGAGGTGGAATTCCATCTCTCTGCACCCCCGGAGATTGAATGGTTTTCCAAAAATCCTCAACGTGGCGGTTGAAGTTGGTATTCGACCATTGTTTCTTAATGTCTTCTGAAATAATCGGATTGTTAAAAGGCATACTTCTTTCACTCCTCCTGCTCGTTTACTAAACTAGGCAAACCAAGTAATTCCCAAACCTAACACAATTTTTTTTAAAAAGCCTATGTAACGTAACTGGTTTCATATTATCGACCAGACTTGTTATCTTTTCCTAAATGGTTAATCTTTTCATGTGGAAATGTTCTTGTGCTGGCTTTAATGATGCATGTAAAAACGAGCACTTTATGTCTCTCCTCTCTTTCCTATCTATCTCTCTACTTACGCCTAATCTATACCCCAATTATCAAACGACTATGGTTCTAAAATAATAAGTGTAAGCTACCTTACAAATTCTGCGTTGCTATTCGTCAACCATTTCCGTGAACGTTTTGTGAAACCGCCCATTCTGTAAGACAGCCTACATAAAGCCTCACCTAAAGTCTATAGAGTATAACGTGTCCTAGTATGTACATCTAGTATGCCAGTTCCATTCTTGGAACCGGCAATACAAAAGGAGAGTCGTCATGACGTTTACAAACGAGTCGCTAGATCGTGTTTTTATTTATTTAGGACCTCTACCGATTTACTGGTATGGGGTCATCATTGCAACAGGAGCGTTTCTAGGCCTCTTTCTTGCTATGAAAGAATCCGAAAGGTTAGGTATTAAGAAAGACTATATTGTCGATATCGTCCTTTATGCTGTCCCGATCTCCCTAATCACTGCTAGATTTTACTATGTTCTTTTTGAATGGGAGCAATATGTAAATGGGCCGTTGTGGAGAGTTTTTGCGATTTGGGAAGGAGGCATAGCGATCCACGGAGCATTAATTGGTGCTTTCTTGACAGCTTATTTATATAGTAGACAAAAGAAGTTGTCATTTGGGTTGATGGCTGACATTGCCGCCCCAAGCATCATCTTAGGACAGGCCATCGGGCGATGGGGGAACTTCATGAACCAGGAGGCTCACGGTGGGCCAGTGTCAAATGAATTTTATCAAAATTACATGCGCTTTTTGCCAGACTTCATTAACCAACAGATGTTCATAGATGGCACGCTCTACCACCCTACATTTTTATATGAATCTCTATGGAACATCCTCGGTTTTCTTTTCTTGCTACTTCTGCGCTCTAAAGGAATGCCTAGACGTGGAGAGGTTTTCATGAGCTATGTCATCTGGTATTCTTTTGGTCGCTTTTTCATCGAAGGATTGCGAACAGATAGTCTTTATCTATTCGGCGAAATCAGAACAGCACAATTCCTTTCCATTCTCCTCATTTTAATCGCCGTGATTGGAATCACGTACAGGCGAAAAACGGGGTTAGCCAACAAATTTTATAATGGAAAGAAAGTGAAGTAGGTTGCAAGAGTAGATTTGATTACTCTTGCCATTAACCTTTTCGCTTTTGATTGGAATAACATCGGCATAACGTTTAGAAAGGAATGAACCCTCTTGGCATCAAAATCTCGTTGGGTAAAAATCATTTTGATTCTTATAGCTTTTAGTACTGCTTCTTACATCACTCATTTCCAATTGGAAATCCGACCTTCAGATATTCGTGATTTTATCTTGTCGTTCGGATGGTGGGGACCAGTGATCTTCTTCCTCATCTATACGATCGGTCCAATTGTCTTCTTCCCCACATCTGTTCTCTCTCTTGGTGCTGGGCTTGCGTTTGGCGTTTGGCCAGGCGTTCTCTACATTATTTTTGGAGCTACAGGAGCAGCCATGACGGGATATATCATGGCACGTTTGTTTGGTAGGTCCGTTTTAAAAATGGATAAGTCCTCTTGGTCCGAAAAACTGTTCAAACAAATGGAAGAACGTGGCTTTTTATACATTTTTATATTGAGACTTATTCCTATCGTCAGTTTCGACTTGCTTAGCTATGCCGGTGGGATTGCCAAGGTTCGTTTTAAGTCTTTTATCCTCGCTACCGTTTTTGGCATGATCCCTGGTACCTTTGCTTACAGTTTCTTAGGATCCAGTATCGCATCAGGCGACATCGTGACGATCATCCTCGCTGCAGCCGTATTTTTATGTTTAATTGGAGTGACTTACTACTTCCGAACTCCTGTTAAAAAGTGGCTTGGGCTGTCCACAGACTGAATGACAAACAAATAGTAAGTCTTATTACAGAATTTATTTTACTCCTTTCATATAATAGAATCATCAAATGAAAAGGAGTGTGTGAACGATGACAAACTCTGCAAGTAAGGCCATCAAGTATGGAATCATCGGTGGGGTCATCGGAGGTATCGTTTTTGGAATTATGATGCAGATGCAAGGAATGATACTCATGCTTGCTGGCACCATGGGTAGCGAAAGTGCTGTTATGGGATGGATGATTCATATGATCATAAGTGTGATATTCGGGGTATCTTTCGGGGTGTTGACCTTTGTCATTCGTAATATTTGGGCTTTAGCTATTGTTTTCGGTATTGGTATCTGGATTGTGGGTCCCCTTGTTATTATGCCTATGATGATGGGCATGGGTACAAATTTAGCGAATGCTTTTACACCTGATCAGCTAATGAGTCTTGCTACTCACTTATTCTTTTCATTTATTGTAGCCATTGTTTTTAATTTATTAGCAAAGAGAGCTTCAGTAAAGTCTGAAGTCGCCGCCTAAGACAAGATCAATACAATAAAAGCCCGGTTTCTTCGTCATCGAAGAAACCGGGCTTTTGAATGTCTAGCCAATTTTTTTAGTTATTTTTAATAGCATTCTTCTTCGAGTTGTATGATGGCTTGTTGAACAGCTTTTCCTGCAGCTGTAGCTAACCTTTACTCTCCATTCTCTCTTTCTTCATTTAGTCCGAGCCACTTTTTCACTTTATTTCTATAAAAGAACGAGACCAGTAGTAAAATAATGACCAGCAGGATCGCAATCACCACAATTAGTGGGTCTCTTGTCACTATGCTTGCTCCAATCGTTCCATAAACAAGAACGCCAGGGAGAATCCCAATCATTGTTGCACTTATATAAGAAGGAAATTTCACTTTCATTATGCCCGACAGATAACTTAGCAAACCGAAGCCCATGATAGGAATCAGCCGTAAGAGTAAAACAAACAAAAATCCTCTTTTATTAATTTGTTTTTCCGCCTTTTGGGACCATTGGTAGTTGTGTAAACGTAGGATTGACTTCCCAAAAAAACGCCCAATGAGGTAACCTGTTGTAGCTGCTCCTCCAGCCCCTATCCATATATATATAACACCTGGCCAAATTCCATAAGCTAAGCCTGCACTCATAGACAATACGGATGACGGAAACATAATGAATGGTCCAATCAAGTAAGCAAAAATAAAGATGAATGGTGACATCCAACCAAAAGAAGTTATAAATGGTTGGATATCTTTCGGGGTAATGTTCCATCTAAAATAAAGGAAGTAAATGATAGAGGAGACTAGGATGCCGAAGAAAAGGACTCTTACCGCAATACCTGCACGGCTCAATTGCCTGCACCTTCTTACTAATAGTGACGTGTTCCTTCATTATATCCTTTTCCATCTTCATTAGATGTAAGCGAAAATACACTTCTCTTTAATCTTCTTATCCCTACTTGATGAAGAAAAGGCACAAACTTCACCTACAGTCAAAAGCTGTATCAGAGATTTTTAAATCTCTGATACAGCTTTTGTTATGTTTCTCCATTTATATATTGCGCTCGGATCATCTCTATCATATCTCTCAGAATAAAGGCATCTTGGTAATTCTTCATTAAGAGAATGCTACCTTCAATTTGGGCAACTACTGCACGGGCTTTCTGTAAAGCTTTGTGCTCTCCCTGGAGATCGTTTATAACCACTTCTAAATTATGGATCCATTCATGGAATAACTCATTAATTTTTCTGCGAAACTCCTCGTCATGTTCACTCATCTCTAAAGCCAAATTTCCAAAAGGACAACCACTGATTTTGGAAGGGCAACTGTGGTATTGAATCGCCCAATGCAACATATTCTCCATTTTTTTCATGGAAGAATCTTCTGAATTAAAGATTCCATAAATCAGTTCATCACGCCACATGTTCACATAAAAATCAACAACATGTAACCCTACATCTCTTTTAGAAGTGAAGTAATGATAAAACTGACCCTTTCCAATTCCTGAGGCGTTTATAATCTCACTTAGCTTTGTTGATTCGTACCCTTTGGAATGAATCAACTCAGCAGTATTTTTGACAATCTGTTCTTTTTTTGTGTTCACATCAATCACCTGGTATTGTGTTTTTACCAACTAGTCGGTACAATAATACTTTAACATATTTACGATCATAGATACAATTCATGTAAGAGGAACATTTGATTAGATTGAGATCCCAACGGTGTCCCACGGTTTTCCACTTTCTTCTTTCATGGTGTATCGCTTTCTCTACTTGTAAATTTGTTTCATTGCGATTAATATTTATCCACGAGCCCCTCATCCGTAAGCTTTGTATTGGATTGATTTTTAATTAACTACATACATTTAACTATAGGAAAAATTTATAACATACTTTTAATGAGGTGAATAAAGATGGATAAACTTGCACTATTATCTCAAATTAGCTTATTTGAAGAACTATCTCAAGATGAGTTGATGAGTATTGATCAAATGAGCGAAATGAGCCCTGTAAAAAAGGGCACAGTCATAGTTTCACCCGAAAATCCTATTGATGCCTTATTTTTATTAAAAAAAGGACAAGTTCGCTTATATCGAATGAATGAGGAAGGCAAACAATTCACCTTGGACATTCTGGTAGATGGCAACATATTTGGTGAAACGTCCACCATCAGTTTAACGGATGATCAAACTTATGCAGAAGCTATGACAGATACGTACATTTGCACGCTTAGTCACAATGACTATGAGCAATTCATTAAACAGAATCCCCATGTTGCTTTGAAACTCATTGATATCCTTTCTTCACGATTAAAAGATTTTTACAGCCTGAGTGAAAAAATTGCTTTAAGTGGCGTAAAACACAGGTTATTGTATCTTTTGTTGATGCTAAGCCAAAAAACTGGTCGGCGAAAACAAAATTGGCAAACGATTGAAATGAAACTTACCCATCAAGACCTCGCCAATATGATTGGTACAACCCGTGAAACGACAAGCGCTATTATGAGTCAATTAAAAAAGGAAAACTACATTAGAAAAGTCCGATATTTAGCGATCGATGCGGATAAAACACAAGAATTCTTAAACCATTCATAAGTTCAGGGTTTTGGTCAATCCATCAGGCTTTCTTTTGTAGCGTATGTGTTTCCTCTTCCTTCTTAAGACATAAGAAATGAGGACCTTTATGGTCCCCATTTTTTATGTTTTTTCTATCCACTCCATGATTCCACTTAAATCACTATAGACCGTGTCAGGCTGAATATTAAGTTCTTCATATACAAGATCCTTCCGGTTGATCCATGCAGTATGGAAGCCGAAGCTCTTAGCCCCTGTAATATCCCATGGATTCGAGGACATGAAAAGGATCTCTTCTCTTTTCAATTCCAGCTTTTCTAACGCATGATTGTATGCAGCAGGTGTCGGTTTATATTGTTTAATTTCGTCTGCACTAATCACCAAATCGATTGATAACTGTATATTTGATTGCTCAACTAATGGATCGATCATATTTTTGGAACCATTAGAGAACACTACAAGCTTTTTTTGAGACAGTTGTTGTAACACCGTTTCTACCTCTTCAAAAAGATCAAGCTTTAAATAGGCGTCCATTAGGCGCTTCTCATTTTCTTTTGAAAGCTCAGCGCCATTCTCTTTACAGGCATAGTTCAAAGCATCCTTCGTAATATCATCAAAAGGTTTGTACCGTTGCATCAACTGTCTTAGAAAGAAATACTCGAGCTGCTTTTTTCTCCAAGACTGACTGATAGCATCACCTTTACTTGGGAAAACCTCGTTACACTCTTTTCCAACAGAATGAACATCAAACAATGTTCCATATGCGTCAAATACCAATGCTTTAATCATTTATGTAACCTCCCTATCTTTATATCCTTTTAACATACTACCCACACAGAAGATAAGGAAACCTCTTATAAAAAAGATGTAACGCAACTTACAATTTATATCTATGTTTTAACTAATCAGCAAATTGAATTATCTTTATTTTCTCTGATCCTGAGTACAATAAGCTTATTACCTCAAAAAGGAGTGTTTATTATTGACTACATTCAAATTGATGCAACAAGCCCCGGACTTTACACTGTCTAGCGTTTCCGGTGAGAAGTATACCTTTTCTGACGTCCTCAAACAACAGAATACCCAGTGGCACTTGATCATTTTCTTCCGAGGTTCATGGTGTCCCGCGTGTATGAGTGAGTTGCAAGAGCTTGAAGAAAGCAAAGGCTATTTCGAGAAGCAGCAAATTCACCTAATGACGGTTACGTATGATGAAAAGGACAGCTTAGAGAAAATGGTACAAGAACATGGATTCACTTTCCCCGTATTGATTGATGAAAATTTAGAATTTTTAAAAGCCTACGGTGTACATTTCCATGATGAACAAGCCCCATATGAAGACCATGGCACTCATGGAGAGCCTGCTTACTTTTTAATGAATGAAACAGGAAAAGTTTTATATCAGCAAAGACAAACAAGTCCTTTTGGACGTCCCAATCCGAAAGAGTTACGAAAAATCATTCAGTATATTAAGAAAAACTTAAAATAAGAAAGATGCCACCTATATATAGTAAATAACCAAGTCTTGTCCTATTTTACTGGACAAGACTTGGTTATTAGGAAGAGTTTGCTTCCGTCATTTCCAGAATATTACGACCAATCGATACTCCCTTCTCATGTATCAGTACAGGTGTATAGACTTCACCAATCAACTCTTTTAATTCATTTCTTGCACTACTTTTTTCAAGGATATTGATTCTTTTAAAAGGGATATCCTTTTTGTTCAAATGCTGGATAGCCTGGGCACAGATAGGACAACCATCCATCATATAGAGAATATTCATCATTTATCTCCTCTTCGCATTAAGAATGAGAACGACAACAGACATCGATTCATATCGCAATTTTTCTCCCGGGCTGGTTTTAACAACAATTAGTTATGTCCATTTTCCCTGTCACTTACAGTTCAAACCTCAAAAGAAAAACCCACTTCATTCACCCATCAATGAATTCCCACCTTAAAACATTTCTACATCTTATTTTCTTTTATTATAAAGGTTATAAAAGAGAAGAGCTGTAAGACGTCTTACATGTGATGGTAGTGTCTAATTTAATATAAAATCCCGCCTTGAGTAAACTCAAGACGGGATGATTTTTCATTTATGCTTTTACCCAATTAGGGATCATTTCAACATCAGCAGCTACCATTGTTGTATAAACAGGGCAACGTTGATCGACTTTTTCTTGTAATTCTAACAAACGCTCTTCAGTTTCGTTGGTGTGTACAGTCGCATTGACCGTAATCTTTTGGAAGTAAGGGCGTACGCCTTCCTCACCCATCATGCCGCGAGGATCCAATTCACCATTCACTTCAAAATCGATGCCTTGAAGATCGAATTCCATTTCCTTTGCAACAAAGTTTGCAATAGCATTTTCACAACCAACTAACGAGATAAGCAATGTAGCTAAAGGATTAGCCCCTTCATCTGTTCCTCCCATTTTTGCTGGTTCGTCAATTACAACCGTGTGCCCGTGAGATTTACCTTCTGTATTCATTCCTTTAGATACTGCGGTAATTTTTTCGTTCATTTTTGCCATTTTAAATTCTCCTCTCAACCTCGATGTAATTATTACCGGAAATTCAAAACCAACCGGTTGGTACAAAAATAACTATATCAAGAATAAAATAACCATGCAATGACTGAGTTCCTTTTAGTAAGATAGCTTACATTTTCAATGAGAGGGGCTATCTAAATAGCTTTTTGTATGACTAACCCACCCGCCTTTACATGATAGGGGGGTGACAGATCTATTGTTGGAAGATGCAAGGAGAGATGAATTATTATCGTAAAAACGATGTCTAGAGTTAACGTGGAGAGAGTGACATTCTCTCTTTGGTTCTATGTGAACGCATTGTTAAACAAATGTTAGTTACTAATAATCCGTATGAATTACGTTTTCCCCATTTTGGTTTGCCTTTTTTTTGAGCTTGCCAAGTCTTAATCACTTACCACACCCTTTCTTGAAGGCAAAATGATTTCTATAAATTTAAGTTCCATTACATAATTCCAATTATTTCAAAACATCCAAATTAGTTAAAAAAGAAATGAGCCTATCTTATACAGATAAGCTCCGAGATTGTTTAACATAAGAAAATTCGATCAAGTAAGATTCCTTCTTACTAAAAAAGAAAAAATTGACCTTCTAGAATAGATAGAAGATCAATTTTTAATACCACCTCGTACTCATTAACCCCATACTCCTCCGTTACGATTGTCTTTAGCCATTTTTTTTAATTTATCTTGTTCTTCTTTAGTTAATTTCTTTTCACCAGTAGCATGCTTAATAATTTCTTTCAGCTTTATATTACTCTCCGTATTGTGCTTTTTATCCTCATTAACCATCGACTTAACCTCCTCTCTTGTGCCTACATCAAGTTAATTGATTGATAATACAATTATGCCATAAAATTCCAAATGCACTTTTGATTAAACACCTATAGATTCTTTCACAATAGCTCCGAGATTGTGTATAAACAATTATAAATTTATTTCTTTTTTGTAGTATCCTTCGAAGGACCTGTAAATGGGTTTATCTCAAATGTTAAATCTTTTCCTGCTTCTTTTTCTTCTTTTGAAACTCTTTTTCCTAACGATACATAATACAAAGTAAATGCACCAAAACTTAGTAGTCCTCCAATAAGTTTTATCCAGAATGCTGAATCATTCAATTCAACCACCTCCGTTTAATTAGAATTATATGCCTCATTTATGGACCATTTGTTCAATTCCAATTATTTCAAAACAAAGTGTTAAGTACAATTCTTTTATTTTTAGAAGAGACTAATCTTTTTAAAGATAAGCTCCGAGATACTGGAGCAATCATCTAGCCTATTAGTTTCTAATATATAACAACAAAAGACCAGAATTTACGGTTTAACATTTACTATGTAAGCAGTCGAAGGTTATGATTCAAAATAGATAACATAAATAGAAACAAGCCAAAACAAAGCAATTAGTAGACGAGGATCTTTGTATTCAAGTTTTTCAAATTCATTTATTTTGTTTATATTAAATGTTAAAGCTTTGGCTCTCTTAATTAGTTTGGAGTTAAATGTAAATAGAACAAACAATATAATTGGGAGAATAAGGATGTCGAATTTTACTATCTTATCTCTTAGTCCTTCTCCAATATTTAAACTGGACATTAACATTGGCAATGATAACCCGTATAAAAACAATGCATTTTGTAACCAAAAGACTATAAAAATTTTTTCACGCTTTTTTATAAGTACATATATCAGAATTATTGTTGGGATAACAAATAAGAATATACCGATACCTAATGAAATCTTTCTTCACCACACTAGTTGATTTTTATTAATATGACAGCGAATTAGTTTGTGCTTCAAACACTCCGAGTTTATTGAATATCAAAACAAAGTAAAGAGGTAATACTTTAACTCAAAGCAAGTAAAATTACGCGATGGAAACTCAGCCATAACCAATTGTTTCCTGTACCCAATAATCCCATGTCTCTTAATTAAATAAACAAGTTCAAGTAATACCATCTTAAAAAACTTATCATAGGAGTATTCAGTTTTATTTTCCAAGTTTTTTAATGGGGTGCCTAGCTTTGGTTGACCTTTTAAACTAGGAAATATAATTATAAAATTCGTAAAAGTATAACCACCATAGTAGTAAAGGAAAAACAACCGATGCAACTTTAGATTGATAAACAGTTAAACTCGGCAGATTAAATCTAGTTGATACCCAGTATATACTGAAACTAATTCCTAATAATATTAAATTCATAGATAAAAAAAAGAGCCCAATATTTTTATCTATATCGATCCAATACCCCTGGGTAAAACCGATAATAAAGTAAGTAAAGAAAGCTATAGAGACAAGAAAAGTTGCGGACATTTTCAAAAAAGTGTATTCTTTATTTTCAAAAATCCTAAGTGCTATCAGCATTATTGAAAAAACAATAACAAATTCAATAATTTCTTCTGGTGATGTTAAGTCTATCCTCAAAAAGTTCTCTCCCCAATCACCCTATTCCAGAATTTGAATATTCCTTGATAAACTCTTTCTTTATTCAACATTCTGCTCCAATTTAATCGTATAGAAAATTACCCACTAATCCAATTAAAAGCATCAATATAAAACTCCCAAACAGAAAATATCCGATTAACTTAATGGGTAAAGGAAGTCTTCCTCCACGTGTTTTTGGTAACCCTTCGATGTTTTGTTTATGTGCTATGGCATCATTGAAAGGCTTATTTTCATTTCCATTGTTCATAGACAATTTAGTACCTCCAATAATACTTACGAAGTAGCCCCTGATTTAGTTTCAAATCGTCCATTATCTCGAATTCAAGTCTTCCAGATAACTGCCCTTTAATTGAACAACTACTTCTATTATCCTCATAACCAATATTAACATATTATTCCACAAAATCACTGAACTTCCCTATTCACAAAACATAATTTCTAATAAACTTCGGTTAAAAACATTCAAAAAAGAAAAGACTAGAAGCATTCTATTGTATTGGAAAGGAATCATTTCCTGTTATTCATACAAACTTCTGTGACGCTGTTCTTCCGGTGCCTGTAGTGATGATTTTATACAATTAATCAAGATTCTCACACCGATACTTGGACTTTTGTTCCAACATCTAAGACTTGTGATATCAGACTTTTATAGCCATCCTCGTCACCTTGTAACTGGTATCTTTATGGTTATTTTTACGGATATACGGCGATTGGAAACTATGCATCCTTAAAGACATTGCTTTTAGCATTAAAGAAGAAAAGAAGTAATAAAGAAATAAAGAACATTTTCATAATCGAATGTCAATCCATATTCAAAGAGCGGACTTCCCAAATCCGGAAGTCCGCTCTTTTGTCTTTGTTTTATTCTTCGCCTAGTTCAACGTTATGATATACCTGTTGCACATCTTCTAATTCTTCAAGCGCATCGATCATTTTTAAGAACTGCTCCTGTTCTTCTCCGGCAAGCTCAACGTCGTTTTGTGCAAGCATCGTAAGTTCAGCTACGGTAAACTCAGTAATCCCCGCATTTTTAAATGCTTCCTGCACCGCATGGAACTGGTCAGGCTCAGCATAGACGATAACAACCTCATTTTCTTCCATAATGTCACGCACATCTAGATCTGCTTCCATTAACAGCTCAAGTACTTCATCTGCTGATTTGCCTTCAATCCCGAATACGGCTGTTGAGTCGAACATGTAGGCAACTGAACCGTTCACGCCCATGTTTCCACCATTTTTCCCAAATGTTGAACGAACGTCAGATGCCGTGCGGTTTACGTTGTTTGTTAACGTATCAACGATCACCATGGATCCGCTTGGACCAAATCCTTCATAACGAAGCGTGTCGTAATTTTCATCCGCTCCGCCTTTCGCTTTTTCAATCGCACGGTCAATAATTGCTTTTGGTACGTTGTATGTTTTCGCACGTTCGAGAACTAAGCGAAGAGCCTGGTTAGCTACTGGATCCGGTTCCCCCTGCTTTGCTGCTACATAAATTTCACGACCAAACTTTGCATAAATTCGACTTGTATTCGCATCTTTTGATGCTTTCTTTTCCTTAATGTTATTCCATTTACGGCCCATTCTATTTCACTCTTTTCTACTAGTTATCTGTTGCATGACAAATTCACATTACTCTTTATACGTCTCGTCAATTATACCATATTTTACAGTTAACATTTGCTTGAGGGACTTGGCTCAAATTGAAATAATAGTAAACTAATAGAAAAGAGGAGTGATGATTTGAGTCAGAAAAGATTGCGAGATTACGGAGTTACCATTGGGGAAATGGAACCAGGCGAAAAAAATGCGATTACGGACGTGGAAGGAGTAACCGTCGGACATACTACTCTAAATAATGGGGAAGTGCAAACTGGCGTAACAGCGATCTTACCCCATCAAGGGAATTTGTTTCAGAATAAACTAATTGCATCGTCCTATATTCTTAACGGGTTTGGTAAAACAATGGGAACCATTCAGCTGAATGAGCTTGGTACGCTTGAGACGCCAATTATCTTAACGAATACGTTAAGTATCGGAACGGCTGCCGATGCGGTGTTTGATTATATGTTGGAACAAAATCCTGAGATTGGCAACACGACCGGGACTGTTAATCCTATTATCGGCGAATGTAATGATATGTTCTTAAATGATATTCGAGAACGTCACGTTCGAAAGCATCACGTTCATGAAGCAATCGCAAATACTTCTAGTACATTTGAGGAAGGCTCTGTTGGAGCTGGGAGAGGCATGCTATGCTACTCGTTAAAAGGTGGAATTGGCACTGCTTCAAGAAAAATAAAACTCCAACATGGGAGCTATACCCTCGGTGTCCTTGTTGTCACGAACTTTGGTATTCTTCGTGATCTGCACGTGAATGGAAAGAAAGTAGGCAAAAAGTTAAAAGAAGCTCTTCTACATTCATGGGAAGAAAGAGATAAAGGGTCCGTCATGGTGATTGTTGCAACAGATCTTCCCGTTTCTGAAAGACAACTTCATCGTATTATTAAACGGGCTTCTACAGGTCTTGCAAGAACAGGATCCATTATCACAACAGGTAGTGGCGAGGTTATCATTGGGTTTTCCACCGCTAACACAGTCTCTCATCAATATAAACCGCAAACTCAAACACTGGAAACCATGCATGAAGAAGAAATCGACACCGCTTTTCGTGCCGTTGGGGAAGCAACGGAAGAAGCCGTTCTGAATTCATTAGTAACCGCAACACATGTAATTGGACGAGCTAATAATGAGAGACCAACGTTAATGGATTTACTTCAGAAATTTAGTATGAAACTTACATAAGGAAATCCTCCTGTCGAAATGACAGGAGGATTTTCATTAACGGTTTCGTGCTACATAAGGATAGATTGGGTTTTTCAATTGGAATTCATACGTATTGCCATCAACGATTCCAACGACCCTATTGCTATCGTAAAGATCTAGCATAAAGTCTGCCATTTCTTTTGCTGTATGAAACTTTGGCACAGTGCCTTCATATTCGAAATTATCTACATCCATTGAACGGTTTGCAAATTCTGTCTCCGTCGCTGCAGGTGCCAGAACTTTAGCCTGCATTTTTGCCCCCTGTCCTTGAAGCTCCTGTGCAAGACCTTCTGTAAAGGCACTTACAAAGAATTTCGTTGCACAATACGTCACGGCATCGGCTACGATCGTATAGCCTCCACCAGATGAAACGTTAATCAATTGCGTTCCTTCTACATTCGCATAGTCACGAACATACAAGGACGAAAGAATCGTTAACGCCTCATTGTTCAAACGAAGCATTGTTTCAATTTTAGGAAGCTTCTGCTCACCAACTGGATCGAAATTACCGAATCCTGCATTGTTAATGAATGTTTCAATTTCAATATTTTCTAAGCTTTCATAGAATGCGTAAACATTATCATTCAAAGATAAATCCGCTTCACGAATAATCACATCAAGGTCAGAATTGATCTTGTGTACTTCGCTTTTCAATTCTTCTAATTTCGCTGTGCGACGCGCGACAATCACAAGGTTCTTCCCTCTTGCCGCAAACGCTAGTGCAGCTTCATATCCAATACCTGAACTTGCTCCTGTAATAACGGTGTACTTCATGCCAATCCCTCCACTTAGTCATTATGATACAATCTTATTGTAGACGTTTGAGTGCACTCTAAGTCAAACGATAACTAAAAAGTGAGAGGCGATTGAATGTACTCGATAAGTGAAATAGCCGAAAAGGTTGACATAAGTGCTCATACCCTTCGTTATTATGAAAAAGAAGGAATCATTGATCCTATTCGTAATGATAGTGGTGTTAGACAATTCGACGAAAAGCACTTGCAATGGTTGCAATTTGTTAAGAAATTAAGAGAAACCCAAATGCCCGTATCCCAGATCAAAGAATATACGATGCTATTTCTAGAAGGAGAGCACACGGCGAATGCCCGTCTTAATCTCCTTGAAGAACACCAGCAGTATATTCGTGATCAAATAGAAACACTGCTCGCGACGGATGACATGTTAACAAAGAAGATTTCAACTTATAAAGAACTCATGAGAGAATCTTTAGTTAAATAATGGAGAAAAAAGCCCGATTCCTTTCGTGCGTTAGAAAGGAATCAGGCTTTGATCACTATTCATCGTTTACTTGTTTCTTTCGCTACTCCAAATGCGCATTACTTGTTCAGCTGAAAAAGCAAGTTGTGCTTTCGTGATGTCTGGTTTAAGCGCATGTTGTAGTGAATGGCATCCCTGCTGTATCGAAACAACTCCCGTTAATTTCTAATATAAGTTA
Organism: Pseudalkalibacillus sp. JSM 102089; assembly: GCF_041366475.1. Taxonomy (NCBI): domain Bacteria; kingdom Bacillati; phylum Bacillota; class Bacilli; order Caryophanales; family Fictibacillaceae; genus Pseudalkalibacillus; species Pseudalkalibacillus sp. JSM 102089. The sequence continues at coordinate 32,570 of NZ_JBEWYW010000015.1, read as the reverse complement.
TGCACTGGTTCAACGACCTGCCCTGCTAATGCAAAGCAAGAAACACGATGCTTTTTGGCTAGTTCTCCAACACCAGCTGGTACTTTCCCATAAGCCGTTTGACAATCGATTTGCCCTTCACCAGTAAAGGCAATGTCTACGACAGACAGCTTTTCTTCAACTTTCAAAAGTTGAAGCATCCACTTTATACCGGGTACATAAGTTGCACCAAGAGAATAGAGAGCTCCGCCAATTCCACCGGCTGCACCAGCACCTTTTTGTCGTTCGGATATAGAAAGAAGGTCTGCCACTCTATGAAGGGCAGCATCGTAGGAGGGAATCTCTTCTTTCTTCATCCCTTTTTGTGGTCCAAAAACATAAGCCGCTCCACGTTTTCCTGCGTAAGAATTATCTACATCTGTCACCAAATAGAGGTTAGCGCTCAGCTTCATGTTACTTTTACGGATCGTCATAGTATGTTGCAAAGGATTCTGGAGGAGTGGCAGTTCTTTACCGGAGTGATCTAAACACGTATATCCAAGTGCTTGTAACAATCCAAGTCCTCCATCCGTTGTACCAGTCCCCCCGAGAAAAACGTAAATGTCACTTGCGCCTTTGTCCTCTGCATCCTGAATTAATTCACCGACACCGTAGCTTGTTAACCGTGAAGGTTTAAGTTCTTCAGAAGAGATCAAGTGCAATCCAACGGCTTCAGCTGATTCAATATAAGCAGTTTGACTCGCTCGATAATACCGAGCTTTCTTTAACTTCCCATCTAGCTGATGAATCTGCGCCGTCTCGAACTGTCCGGGAATTGTCTGGATTGCCTCTAGTGACCCTTCTCCTCCATCTGCTACAGGAATAATTTCAACGAAACTATTTGGGAAGACTCTCTTAACACCTACCTTAACCGCTTCACCTGCATCCTTCGAGGAAAGAGAACCTTTGAATGAGTCCATTGCAATCAATACATTCATTTCTCCACCTCCCTGGCTATTGAATCAAAAAGCTCTTCACCTGACTAGGTAAAAACAAAACGTTGGATTCTTTGTGTTGATTATCAACCCTAACTTCATTTAAATTCGCTTCCTCCACTTTATGAATAGCGGGATGATCTAACCTAATCGTTTGATCTTGACGAGAAGGATTATAGTATCGAATGATGAAAGCATCTTCAGATTCAGCCTTTTTCAACGTACTCATCACTAGCTCTGTTTCTTCAAAAGAAAACCAACTGAATTCAGAAGGAACTTGAACGTTTTCTTTATTTAACTTCATTGCATTATGCGGGATTTTGTTATACGAAAGAAAAGGACTGACATATCTTTTCACACGTTGGGCTACTTTAGCTGCATCTCGATTTCCTTCCACATAAGCGAATCCAAAGTCAAAGGTATATTCGCCAAGCATTTGTGAATCAGGTGTTGGTAATTTGATTCCTGATGGACGTCCTGGTCGTCGAACAAGTTCTTCCTTTCCAAGAACCCCAACACTTCTAAATAACGTAAGCGCAATAGTGTCATAGGAGTCTCCGATAATCTCATATTCTCGAACGCTTTTCGTCATGACAAACGCGCTCTTCTCCAGATCCTCAAGGCCCACATAACTAAGGAAAGGATAAATCGCATCCGGTCGTTCATCCCAACCTTCTGACTCCCAAACCGCCATTCCATCATCGATAACGTTACGATCAATTGTACCAAATTGTTGATCGGCAAAAGAAAAGGAACTGGAAATATTTGTTGGAATCATGACGCGGATCCGGTGATCTTTCGCATTATTTTTAACTTTACATGAAACTTCGATCGCATTACTTTCAATTGGAATCGTAAGCTCAATATGGAAATCTACGTTTTCCATACGCCCATCATCTTGCTTTCTCGCTTCAAGATCCGCCGGTACAATCCATTGATAAGCGATCTTAACATGATGAGTATGTGGTGTTGACTGTAAACTGAATTGAGCATCCGTTATTTCCTCAGCACTAAAGCGTGGTATTTCTCCTTCTAAAGGAGAGAAATCATATTCATCACCATCATCCCCAACATTCTCAAGTCCAAGAACGCCAACATGAGTTTGACCAGTCTGTTTATCAGTTAGTGATAACGTACCGTTTTGCTCAAACTGAATCGAGTAAGCAACCGTTTCAACGGAGCGATGGTTTTCTCTTGGAAGTGCTCGTTGATGATCGTTTGTTTCAACTACATAGTAAGTGTGATATCCGATACCAGGAAGTTGGGTTTTCACTTCAATTGTAAATTCTACAAAAGGATCATAGTTTCCGTAATGTACGATTTGTCGGTCAATTAAGCCGGGATCAATCACTTTTGTAGAAAGAATTTCGTATTCGAGTTCTTCTCCATGGTCGTCCATGAGTTTAAATGAACTAAACTTTGTCGTGACAGTCGTTGTTGTTACTTCTTCGCGGTCCTCAGGAAGAAGATTAAAGAAAACAAGACGATCCTCTTTGCGATCTGTATTGATATGGTCTGTGATTTTACGTTTATAGAAATCGATCAAGCGGTCTGTCCGTTCTTCAGCATTCTGGAAGCGCGCCATAATTTCCGCATGAACTTTATCAGAACAGCAACATCCGATACTATCATGTGCATGGTTTTTCATAATTTCTTTCCATATCGGCTCAAATAAACCGTGATGATACTCAAATCCTAGTTTGTAGGCGAGTGATGCTAAAGGTTCTAGATGATTCGTCAGTTTATTCTCAATCCGAGTATTTGCTGCTTTTATATCCGCTCTAGTTGAGTAAATACTTCTATGGACGCGCTGGTATTTACCGTGAAGAAACTCTCCGTAAATCTCATCAAGACCTTCATTTTTTTCGATTTTTTCGAGTAAGTCCTCGTATCTGCTTAAGAAAAACTCTCTATCTGGATAAAGTTTTTTCAATACCGAGATTACTTCATATATATTTTGCTGGATAGGCATCTGGTCATGTCCATTTGGAAGGAGCACATCTTCGCCTGTAGCGCCTCGATCGAGCACAGTAAAGTATTTATCCATTCTTTTTTGTAATGCAGCTTCTTCTTCAGGTAGATACTTCCCAATGGCATAACCAAGCGGCATAAGTTGTACAAGAACTTTTGACTCCCCAGGAGCAGTCCAATAAAATTCGGTTTTATCCGTACCGTGATTCTCAGAAGTTCCTCTCCAGAAAATCGAATATTTAATATCAAACCCATTTAGAATTTGCGGCATCTGAGCAGATTGTCCAAAAGAATCAGGGAGATAGCCAATTTTCATTGGCTCACCAAATTCTGCGCTATCTTTCATACCGTAATAAAGATTTCGTACAATGGACTCTCCCCCAACAACCATCTCGTCCGTCTGCGTGTACCACGGGCCAATAATCAACTTACCTGCTTGAACAAGTTTCTTCACGCGTTCTCTTTGGTCCGGACGAATCTCAAAGAAATCCTCTAAGATCGCTGTCTGTCCATCTAGTACATAATAAGGATAATCAGGATCATTTTCTAATCTTGTTAATATTTCTTCCATATTATTCACAAGTAATATACGTGATTCTTCTGTTGAAAAATACCATTCTCGATCCCAGTGCATGTGAGGAACGATGTGGACGTTTTTTGTCATAGCTGCTCACCTCATTCAAAAATTATGCTGCTTGTTGCTTTAATGCTTTTTCATATCCATATTTTTTGATCTTTTGTTTTCTCGTTAAAATAAGAAGTACAGTTGAAATGGCTGCACCAATTACGGCGGCACCAAACCAAATGATTGCATTCATAATCCCGCCCGTACCTCCTTGAAGGAGAGCAAGTGAAAAAATACCTGCACCTGGAACATTCAAACCAATGTTAGCCACTGAAATAATCGCTCCAGTAACAGCTGATCCTGCTACTAGTGAAGGAATAACGCGTAAAGGGTCATTTATCATAAACGGGATTGCCCCCTCCGTAATTCCAGCTAAACCAAGAATCCACGTTTGTTTCCCAACGGCTTTTTCACTTTGACTAAACGATTTATTCGCAATGATAGTAGCTGCAGTAACAGAGAAGGCTGATACCATTTTGACTGAAGCGAAAGTGGCATAAGGAATAAAGTTACCGCTCGCCATGGCTCCAATACAAAATGTGTATGCTGCTTTATTGACTGGACCGCCTAAATCAAAGGATACAAACCCTCCAATTAATGCTCCTAGAATAATCGCATTCGTTCCTGTCATACCATCAAGCCAGTTAAGTAGCGTTTCATTTAGCCACGTAACTGGCTCGCCAACGACAAATAACATAATTAAAATGGTGATAAGAGAACCGAGCACCGGATACACCCAAAAGCTTACAAATCCTGCGAAAGTACCACTAGGCTTAATTTTTTGCTTCATGTATTTCAATAGATAACCAGCAAGGAAACCACCAAGCATCCCACCAAGGAATCCGCTTCCAATCATATTGGCTGCGACACCAGCTGCAAATCCAGGTCCGAGACCAGGTTTATCCGCGATGGAGTATGCCATGTAGGCAGCAAGAATTGGAACCATTAGTGTGCTAAGTAACAGTCCACCTAACGTTTTAACCTGGAATAACCACGATCCCTCGGTTGCTAGCACATCTTCTAACCCAAATCCCTGCGCAATAAGTGTGGCAAATGCTGAAATCATTCCACCTGCGACAATGATTGGAATAATGTACGAGATTCCCGTTAGAATTGAATCTTTTATTTCGGTTTTAAAAGGTTTGTTGTCTTCATCTTCACTCATCTTATCTAGATGTTCCGTGTTTGAAGTGGAAGATTGTTTCTTCTGAAGGACTTTTTCAATTAATCCTTTGCCCTCTTTCATAGGGGAAGCGACATTCGTTTTCACAGTTGGTAAGTGTTTGAAGCGTCCCTGGTCCTTTACAGCTACGTCATTTGCAAAAATAACACCAACTGCTTCACTTAAGTCTTTCTTTGTATGACGACCTTCGATGCCATTGGCACCTTGCTTCTCTACTTTCATTCTTACATTCAATTCTTTTGCGGCCTTCATAAGTGCTTCTGCTGCCATATAAGTATGGGCAATTCCTGCGGGACAGGCCGTAACACCTAGCACAAGCGGTCGAGTCTCCTTACTTGTGACTTCTTCCTCTTGCGGTTTATCTTCAGCGTCACCAAGAGCCTCATATAATTCATCTGCTGTTTTCATTTTGACTAATTGATCTTTATAAGTTGAATCAGATAGGCGTGTGACTAACTCTGCTAAGAGAGAGACATGTGTTGATCCTGCTTCCGCTTCAGGGATAGCCAGTAGAAAAACCAAATCAACCTGGTTTGTCGGATCCACACTTTCCCAATCTTCTATCGGCTTTTTTACTGTCGCTACAGCGAAGGCTGCCTCTTTAACACCTTTCGATTTACCGTGCGGAAGCGCAAGTCCACCTTCAAAACCTGTCGGTGAAAGCTTCTCTCGTTCTAACACAGCGTTGAAGTATTGATCTCTATCTGATAGCTTTCCTGCTACTTCCAGCGCTTCAGTTAATGATTCAATCGCTTCACGTTTTGTAGCATAATTTTGATTTATCTTAATTAAATCGAGAGAAGTGACGTTTTGTAGATTCATTTTTTTACCTCCCCATAAAGTAATCGCTTACAAACTCATCATAATTGTTTTAAAGGTTCGGATCGCCATTTTGTTAGCGCATTCACAAAAACTATTAGAAATAGATAAGCTCTGTGTATTTATACACAGAGCTTACGGTAAGATTCAACTAATAATCGGGCAATCATGGCCATAGGAACGAAATTTGTAGTGTTATAGCCTTTTGTCTCTTCTTTTGGAGCGTAACAATATAACATTAAATCAACTAGCTCAGTTAAGCTACTTTCGCCAATATGACTCATTCCAATGATTCTAGCTCCTTGATTTTTTGCATATTTCCCAAGATCAAGAGTTTGCTCTGTTTCTCCTGATTGACTTAGCAGAATGACAACGTCTTTCTTAGTAAAGCGTTGTAAAGATGCCATATTCTCATGACGGTGTTCGGAAAAAGTAACATCTTTATGAAATGGCCTAATGTTCATCACAATTAATTCACTTATATAAGAATGTGCACCCGCCCCAAACACTAGAAGACGTTGAGAATGATGAATCCACTCACTAGCCAATTGAATCAACCGCTTATCCGTTAGTTCCATCGTTCGTTCCATTTCATATTGAAAAGACGGGCTTTTTGTTTCTTTCGTGGCCATTTCATCTTTCAATCTAAGTTTCAATTGCGTAAACCCTTCATACTCCAATTTCTTCATAAGTCTCATAACAGAATTCGGTACTGTATGAGTTTGCTGGGCAAGATGTTGCACTGACATGTTGACAACATCCGATCGATTTTGGAGAATGTATTGAATAATTTGATCTTCGAGATCCGTTAATTGGAATTCAAATTTACGATATCGATCTGCTAAAGATAACATGCTATACCAGTCCTTCAGTTAGATTAGTAGCTCTATTCTACCATCCTTTACTATTATGTACTAAAGCCATATGTTTTTTTGTATCGTCGATTTTTACTTCGAAGAAAGAGATGCGCCCTCATTCCATCTTCGGACACATCTCTTCTTTTTTTCTTATGACCTCATCATCTCTGACACCCATTGATCTCTATGAATGACTTCAACTGTGGCGTTCTCATTCTCGTGATCTTGAATAACGTTCTCCAAGAAAGCAGATGAATATCGGACCTGTCCTTTTCCTAGTTTTCCATTCTTTCCGAGTACTTCCACAACATCTCCAACCTCAAAAGAGCCAACTACTTGCTTGATTCCCCCATAAAGCAAGCTCTTGCCATTTAAAACAATCGCTTTTTCTGCACCCTCATCAATATAAAGCTGACCTGATACGTGAGAGTGCATCGCAATCCATTGTTTTTTAATCGGGAAAGATATTGCTTTCTCTCGACTGATGTAAGTTCCATCTCCGATACCAGAGAGAATTCGAAGTAACTTTTCACTGCCTGTTTCATGACCAATAAAAACTCGAATGCTCAGATTTAAAGCTGTCTTTGCTGCGATTAGCTTTGATTTCATGCCCCCAGTTCCAGCACTCGAACCAGCTCCCCCTGCTTGCCCAATCATTTTGTCGCTAATTTCAGTGATAGAATGAAACTTGATCGCATCAGGGTTAGTTGTTGGGTTGGAATCATATATACCGTTCACATCCGTCAAAATGATCAACTCATTTGCATGAACAAGTCCACTTACAAGAGCTGAAAGCATATCGTTATCACCAAACTTTAACTCTTCAGTTGAAACCGTATCATTTTCATTAATAATCGGCATGACCCCTCTTGCCAGTAATTCAGACAGCGTATCAAACGCATTTTTGTATCGTTCTTGATTTGAGAAATCAGGGCGTGTTAATAGAATTTGAGCGACTGAAATGTTTCGCTGATTGAATTCCTCGATATAAGATTTAATAAGTAAACTTTGTCCAAGAGCGGCTGCAGCCTGCTTTCCTTTTAACGTGACGGGTCTTGCTGGATATCCAAGTTCTTTAAAACCTGCCGCAACTGCTCCTGAAGAAACAAGAAGTACTTCATGTCCTTCCTGACGAAGTAATGTGAGGGCATTAACATGATCAATGAGCTTAACTAGATCAATTTCTCCCTTACCGTTTGTTAATGAACTGCTCCCAATCTTAACAACAATTCGCTTCTTTCTCATATGACATCTCCTTATATAAATACGTTCTTTCACGTTAAAGTGCAAAATGATTTTAAGTATCTTACCACAAAACTTCTTTTTTGTCGTACATTACTTTCATTCTTAATGTCAAAAAAAGATCAACTCATTATTTGAGTTGACCTTTCTCTCATTTCTTTATAAATCATCAAACCCATTATCATCAGACACTTTTGTATACTGACGTGATTTCTGTTCGAAGAAATCACTTTTCCCAGCGTTCACATCCGCGTAGGCTTTGATCCACCGCATAGGGTTCTCTCGGTGACCTTCAAAAGGGCGTTCGATTCCAAGCTGATTCACGCGATTGTTTGCCATAAATTTAATGTAGTCATTGAGTTCGTTCATTGTAATTCCAGGGAAACGATTACCAATAATGTATTCTCCCCATTTCATCTCAAGCTCAGCAGCTTCACGAAATGTATTCGTGATGAAATCATGATTTTCTTTCGTATTCAGTTCAGGATGCTCATTGAACAATTCTTTCACTATATTAACGAACAACGTCACATGCAGCTGCTCATCGCGGTTAATATAGTTAATCATTGTGGAAGTAGACACCATCTTTTGATTTCGAGCAAGGTTATAAAAGAAAGCGAACCCGGCGTAGAAGAAAAGTCCTTCAAGAATAATGTCATAAACAATCGATTCAAAAAACGTTTGTGGTGTTGGATTTTGAACAAATGCTTCATAACCAGAAGCAATAAATTGGTTACGTTCTAAGAGCACGTCATCGTGCTTCCAATATTCAAAAATCCGGTCTTGCTCATTTTTATTTACAATGGAAGAAAGTACATAGCTATATGACTGATTATGCACAACTTCCTGGAACGAAAGCACCTGCATGAGCGCTGATAGGCTTGAATCTGTTAAATAATCCGCGACCTTACTTGAATAGTCGGTTTGAATCGAATCTAGGAAGGCAAGAAGGCCAATAATTTTCTTAAACGTATCTTGCTCATCTTCGCTCAATGCCTCCCATTGCTTCACGTCGTTCGACATATTGATTTCAAACGGAGTCCAAAAGTTTCCTAGCATATTTTTGTACATAGGATATGCCCAGCTAAAGCGGACATCATCCCAGTTTAAAACGTTTGAGCTTTCTCCATTAATAATTCCAGTCGAGCTATTCGGTGCGGAGACATCGTATAGCTTTCGTTGTTGAATCGTAGCCATTTCCAATTCCTCCTTTAGCTTGCGCAGCTTTCACAGTCGTCAATATCTACAGATGTACTTCGTGTATAGTAGGTTGTTTTCAACCCTTTTCTCCAAGCTGTCATATGAATGTTCAATAAGTCCTTCGCTTTCACCGTACTTTGCACATAGATATTAAACGATATTGATTGATCCACATGACGCTGTCTGGCTGCATTCTGCTCAATACTCCAAAGCTGATCAATGTGATAAGCCGATTTGTAATACCAGGTCGTTTCAGGTGAAAGATCAGGCGCTGTAACAGGAATTTTGTAATTCTTCTTTTCTTCAGAGTATTCTTTTTGGAAAATCGGATCGATTGATGCTGTCGATCCAGCTATTAAACTTGTTGAACTGTTAGGAGCAACCGCTAAAAGATAGGCATTTCTGATACCATTCGTTTGGACCCTTTCCTTAAGAGACTGCCATTTTTCACTAACGTAACCTCGTTGATTAAAGTACTCCCCATTTTGCCAATCAGAGCCTTCAAAGAGAGAGTAGCTTCCTTTTTCAACGGCAAGCTCATGACTTGCCTGTATCGTTAAATAATTAATTGTTTCATATAGTTCGTCCGCATAGTCTGCCGCTTCATGACTTTCCCAGACAATCTCTTTTTTCGCAAGGAGGTGATGCCAACCAAACGTTCCAAGACCAATGCTTCTATACTTCTCATTCGTTAACTGGGCTTGAGGCACTTCGATCGTATTAATATCGATCACGTTATCCAGCATTCTTACCTGAATTGGAATTAATCGCTCTAGTGCATTAGCTGTAACCGCACGTCCAAGATTAATACTAGATAGATTACAAACGACATAGTCACCAGGCGTTTTCGTAATGATAATTTTACCGTCTTTCGTGATTTCCTCTTCAACAGTCGTTGCACTCATATTTTGCATAATTTCCGTACAAAGATTGGAAGCATAGATCATACCAGCATGCTTATTAGGATTCGCGCGATTCACCGTATCTCGATAGAACATATAAGGCGTCCCAGTTTCCAATTGTGATTTCATGACACGCTTCATAATCTCAATCGCCGGCACTGTTTTTCTTGAAAGCTCAGGCTGATTCACACATTGCCTATATTTCATACGAAACTCTCCTGATCCTTTTTCCTTGTCATAAGCATCTTCAAGAGAGAACCCCATCACCTGACGGACTTCATGCGGATCAAATAAATGCCAGTCTCCACGGTCTTCCACTACTTCCATAAAGATATCTGGAATACAAAGACCCGTGAAAAGATCATGTGTCCTCATTCGTTCGTCTCCGTTATTAAGCTTGGCATCAAGAAATTCGAAAACGTCCTTATGCCAGACATCAAGATATACAGCAACAGCACCTTGACGCTGTCCTAGCTGGTCTACGCTCACAGCTGTATTGTTTAATTGCTTCATCCACGGTAAAACCCCAGATGAATTGCCTTTAAACCCTTTAATATCACTCCCACGAGAACGAATTTTCCCGAGATATGCTCCAATTCCTCCTCCATTTTTCGAAACGGTCGCTACATCTGTATTGCTGTCATAGATTCCTCTAAGACTGTCATCCACCGTATCGATAAAGCATGAGCTTAGCTGTCCATAGCTTTTCCCTGCATTTGAAAGAGTAGGAGTTGCTACTGTCATATATAAATTAGATAGCGCCCAATACGCTTCTTCAATTAGATTTAACCTCTTATCTTTTGGTTCATTTAACATGAGCGTCATAGCAATGACTAGAAAGCGCTCTTGAGGCAATTCATATACATTCTTTTCATGATCAGTAGCTAGATAGCGGTCTGCGAGCGTTCGTAGGCCGATGTATGTAAACAAACGATCTCTTGATGGCTCGATTAACTTAGCAACATGCTCTACTTCATTCTTGGAATAAGACTGAAGAAGTGTTTTGTTATAAATCCCTTCATCTGTCAGCTGTTGAAGAAGGCGATAGAAGCTTCCCCCGCCATAAACCTCTTTCTCAGTTCGATGTGAAAGAGACTTACGATAGAGCGAACGAAGATGAAAAGCTGCTGCCACATAAGTCCAGTCAGGTTCTGTTGCGCTAATTCGTTCAAGGGCATTTAAAACTAGAATGTTATCAACCTCTTCTTGCGTTGATTTTTCTGAAATACCATCAATTGTTTTTTCAATAAAACTCTCACTAGCAAGTGACGGGTACTCATTTAGGAGCGTTCTTACTTCCTCCATTATTTTTGTTACTGTCATTTCTGCTACAGTACTCATATACCTCTCTCCTTTATCCATCCAAAATAAAAAGCTCACTCTCGGAAGAGTGAGCCTGGAGAAAACGACAAAGTATAAATGAACGTACTCGTACATTTACCCTGCCATTTCTCACCCTCAACCCCCGAAGAATAGAAACGTTTTTGACTATACGGCAGGTCTACTGGCTTGTGCTTCTCCCTTGGCAAACCTTCCCGGAATTAACTCCAGTGGTTTCTTGCCTCGTCCACACGACAGTTGCGGGGACAGCTCCGGATTCAGACCGGATTCCCTATTAAGTCGTTCTACGACACCGCATACTCAATTATTTAATTACGTACACTTTACCCCATATATAGTATCTGAAACATTTATTAATCACTAAATATTGATAACCTCATCTTACATGATGCTTTGATTTAGCACAAGCTTTATTGTTACATTGACTTCGATTTATTTCAACTCTAAAGACACTCACCTATCACTTTCAACTTGCTCATGCATATATTGTTGATACCTAAAAAAGTTTCCCAAAGGAAAGAAAGGTGAGTATGATGAAAAAATCATCTTCGGTTAATTTCAAGAAATTGGTTGGTTATACACAACTTTGTCAGAAATTCGGTATTTTGAGTGAACAAGAAAGCAAAGAAATTCTACAAAAGTTAAGTGAGCATAAAACATAAAGCTTTAACTACGATTGAAAAGGAAGCGAGATCACGATCCTTCCTCCCTTTTTGTTTTCTTCGGCGTATATGTTACCATTATGTTTTTCTACTATTGTTTTTGTAATCGATAGACCAATGCCTGAACCTGACTTGTCACCTGTATAGAACCGGTCGAAAACGCGCTCTGGATTCTCGCCAAAGCCTTTACCATCATCTTCAACCCTAATAAAAACTTGACGATCTTCTGGATGGACATGTACTTCTATAACGGATGAAGCGAATCGTAGGGCATTACCGAGTATATTCATAAATGCTTGTTTCATTTTATCACTATCCATCTTAACGCCTATGGTATGATCAGTGTCATACCTCACCTCTATTTCCCGTTGATGTGCAAGTGGTTTTACCGCAGTGATGACTTCCATTAACACATGATGAAGATCGACTACTTCATAAGTAAAAGATTCATCTACTGTTTCTAACCTCGTTAAATAAGAAATGTCCTGCACGATTTTTTTTAAACGCTGCGTTTCTTTCACGATCACTTCAAGACTATGCTCTACGTCCTCTCCTACGATTACTTCATCTAGAATCCCTTCCGCATTCCCTTGAATCGCCATTAGAGGGGTCTTTAATTCATGAGACGCATTTTGAAGGAATTCCTTCTGATCAAAATCATTTTTTCGAAGTTGCTCCGTTAGTTCTTGAAATGTCTTAGCAAGTTCATTGATTTCATCCTTTGTCTTAAGCTTCAACGGGGGTGGTTCCTTGCGCATCGTAAATTCCCGCATGTGATTGGCTAGTAATCGAATTGGCCCCGCTATTCCTTTCTGCATGATAGCAGCAAGGAGGACGGCAACAGCAGCAGATACTAAAAGACTGACAACCTGTGATTGCTGAATAATCCGATTGAAACCTTCAAGGCTTTCTACCTTCGTAAATAGCACAATATTGCCAACTTGCTCTCGTGAGAGACTAATTGGCACTTCCTCTGTAACATATAAATTTCCTTTGTTTTCTTCATAATCAATTCGAACCACTTCATCGACATTCGAATAAATTGCCTTCTCATTTGCATTATAAATTATAAATTGAGATGAGATTAAATTGCCTGCCATTTCAATTCTTCTGCGATCAAGTAACCCATTAGGTGGATTTTCGCCCTTCCACTGTCGATCTTCGAGCATCTGACTAATTTGCAATCCCTCTTTTTGCAGCTGTTCTCTCGTTTCGCGCACAAGATATTCTTGAAATAAATATTGAAATGAAATAGTAGTAATAAGCAGAATAACAACAATAAGAACGATATAACTAAGAAACAATTTGGTACCGATATTAAACTTCTTCATCGATTTTATAGCCATACCCCCAAACTGTTGTAATCTTCGCTTGCGCCTTTGCGTCTGACATCTTTTTACGTAGCCTTTTCACAAGGTCATCAATAATTCTGCCATCACCTACATATTGATAACCCCAAATGGCTTCAATTAATCTCTCTCTTGTAAACGGTTGTCCTGGATGTTGAAGAAGATAGGCGAGCACATCGTACTCTTTCGGCGTTAAAGCCATTTCTTCCTCATTCACTAATAACAGTCGTTTTTTCTTATTTAAACGTACGTTCTGAACAGTGATTTCTTGTGAAGAATGGTTTTTCTCTAGGCGATTCATCCGTTTGAATAGGTTCTTAATACGCACAACAAGTTCTCTAGGGCTAAAAGGTTTCGTTAAGTAATCATCAGCGCCAAGTTCAAGGCCTAGTATCCGATCAAGCTCTTCATCTCTTGCGGAAACAACGATAACGGGAATGTAAGAATGCTTTCTTAACCGTCGAAGGAGTTCAAGCCCATCAACATTTGGCATCATAATATCTAATACTAATAAATCGGGTTCAATTGTCTCTAGAGCACTTAACACTTCTGCCCCATCTGTAAAGGTTGAGACAATAAACCCTTCTTTTTTTAAATACTTCTCTAAAATATCACGTATATTTTGTTCATCATCAATCACAAAAACGTGCTGCATCTCTCTCAACTCCGTTCCCTTTTCACCTCTAAGACGAAATATGCTTTTCATACTCTTTATATTATCCTAGCCTTATCTGACAGTAAATCAGCCAGATGTCTTCAAGACATACGAAAGAGATAGGGGGCCCCTATCTCTCACTAAGACTAGCTAAGTTTTTCAATCAGCTGATCAAGTATATCATTTTTTTGTTTCACAATTTCTTGAGCCTGCTCTCGCTTGGCTTCCATCTCTTCATGCATTTCTTCTCTTGCGGCTTTCTCTTCGTCGGTTAACTCTGGACGCTCTCCACTTTCTTCAAGTTCCTGCTTCTTAGACTCTCTCTCTTCATGAGCAGCCTGGGCTTCATCATGCATCGCACCAAGCTGTGAGTTTAGATCCGCAAGCTCTTTCTGAAGCTCATCGACGCCTTCAACACTTGAAGCATCTTGATCAAGCAGGAGGTTAATTAATTGATCTTTTTTCTCAGCAGTTTCCATTTTCAGTTCGCGATCTAGAGAGCGGTCTTCGAAGTGACCTCTTTTTCCATGATGTCCTTTAGGACCTGCCATCTCCTGGGTTTGCCCTACTGTCTGCTCTTCTATTTCAGTTGACTCGTCATCTGCTGCATTAACATTTGCTCCAGCTATCCCCCCAGCTAAAACCATAGAGGCAACACCAATCATCCATTTGTTCATCTTCATCAATCTCCCTTCATAGGTATGTTCTTACAATACCTATTATGGACAACAACTTACGAAGAAATTTGTAAGAATGATGTGAAAATGATGTGAGTTTGCTTTATCTCTTTTTTAATTGGTCGATCACTTTAGCATCCAAACTACGTACATGCAAATCACGCTGTGGAAATGGTATCTCTACGTTGTGATCTGCAAGGATCCGGTTGATGCGGAAGTTTAAATTACTCTTTGTTTCTACCGCTGCTTTTGGTGACGAGATCCAAATAAATAGTTGAAAATCAAGTGATGAATCACCAAAACCAAGGAAATTCACAAAAGGAGGAGGAGTTTCAAGCACATACATTGAATTCTCTTTTTCTTCCACAGCTACTTGGAGCAATAGCGATCTCACAAGCTCCACATCTGAACCGTATGCCACTCCTATTGGTAAAACGAGGCGCAATCTTGAGTCTCCATATGAGTGGTTCACAACCTGCTCTTCGATAAAATACGAATTTGGCATAATAATCCGTTCATTGTCTAGCGTTCGAATAATCGTGGCACGCATATTAATTTTTTCAACGTCTCCAATAACATCGTTTATGATCACTCGATCACCTACTTTAATTGGTCTTTCAAATAAAATAATCAAACCAGAAATAAAGTTATTTGCGATGTTCTGCATTCCAAAACCGATTCCGACCCCAAGTATTCCTGCAAAGACCGTTAAAGCACTTAGATCAATCCCGACTGTTGTTAAACTAATAACGACCGCTATCACCATCAATGTGTAATGAAAAACACGATTGAACGTAAATTGCAAACCTGTATCCAGGCTGTATCGATCATAAAGCGGTGGCATAAGAAAGGAAGTTGCAATCTTTGAAAATCGATTTGCAAGAGTAATGATAAATAGTGCAATTAATACAAGAAACAACGAGATTTCAACACTACCAATTGCAAATAATTGGCTAAACATCCAACTGTTATCGGAAAAATAAAATAAAACAAATAGCAGGATGGCATACCCTGTTGTCCAATTTATAAATGAGAGGAAAGCTGGGCGAATACCGTTTGGGTAATTCTCCTCTTTGTCTCGTTTTGTCAGCCATAATTTGATCAGAAATCGAATCAGGAATAGACCTAGTATTACAGAAATTGTAATGACTATGTCCATAATGTTCGCATTTTCTAAAATTGAATGCACAAAAGGCAACCCCTTATTTATTCATTTATCCTTTATCATATCACGGAAATTGTAACCTCCGCAGGTCTTAAACCGTCTAATTCATTGAGAAACTTCTAAACGCACCAAAAATCGAGATAACAAAAATTTAAGCTAACATAGCTAAAAATAAAAACGAAGCGGGGACAAACTTATGAGAAGATGGATCCTTCTTATCTGTACATCAATTCTTTTACTAGCAGGATGTAGTTCTAATAATGGAAACTTTTCAAATGAAAGTAGCGATATAGCTACTTCAACTGATCAATCCACAGATGAAAACCAAGGAGGAAATGAAAGAGAAAAAGAAAAAAATTCGTCTTCTATAGAAAAATCAGAAATGCCTGCCTTACAGCAAGAGCGCAAGGTAATCTTCAATGCAAACCTTTCCTTAACAGTTGAAGATTTACCTAAGGCTACTGACAAAATCAAAGATCTAACTAGAACTTATAAAGGTTATGTTGTCGAAGAAAGTACTGCTTCAGAAGAAGATTCTCTTTTTGGATCAATGACCGTACGCATACCCCAACCTGAATTTGACTCTTATCTCGATGAAGTTGAAGGTCTTGGAAAAGGGACTCCTCAAAAATCGATATCCGGAACCGATGTCACCGAGAACTACGTTGATCTTACCTCAAGACTGAAAGCAAAGGAAGCTATTCAAAAAAGACTGGAAGCATTTCTTAATGAAGCAACCAAAACAGAAGATCTGTTAGCTATATTTAATGAGCTTTCCCGTGTACAGGAAGAGGTCGAACAGCTAAAAGGTCAAATAAATTACCTCAATAACCAAAGTGAATATTCGACTGTTACAGTTTCACTCGAACAGCAGAAAATTATTGTTCCTTCTATAGATAAGAATGAATTTCAAACGCTAACAGAGGCAAAAAAACTGCTAATGACAACTGTAAATGGGCTCCTTTCCTTTTTCTCCACAGCGGCTGTACTCTTGATTGGTCTCTCACCTATTTTGGTCCCGCTCATTCTTATAGGATTATTTTTCTTGTATAGAAAGCGAAAAAAGAAGAATCAAAAAGCCGATCAGCATACCTGATCGGGTTTTCCTTATGATGCTACATCACGTTTCGTGAATAGTAGCCATGACAATGACAAGAACAAAACAAAGTAGACGAGAAGCATGGTCAACGAGAAACCGAGCGTCATACTTTCAATTATAGGTGAACCATCGAAATAAACACTTAAGTCCGTATTGGCAAAGAGGATATACTTCACCCAATCGTATTGACTAAGAATAAAAGTAAGTTGGCTCCCTGTAAACATAAGGAATATAGCTAATCCAATCGCAAGAGAGGAACTTCTAAAGATACTCGATAGCATGAAAGCAAATGTTACCATCATAAGCAAATTCACACTGGCAAGTGCATATTCAACAATATAATGAATGGCCATACTCGTTTCGGCCACTTCCCCACCTGAATAAGTTAGGTATGGTTGATCGACTGCACTAAAACCGAGGAATAACCCGCCGATAATAAAAGAAGAAATGTATAAGATGACGAGAGAAAACAGCGCAAATAATAGCGTTGAAATAAATTTAGAAGCAAGAATTTTCGTGCGTGAAGCAGGTCTGATCAACAATAACTTAATGGTTCCCCACGAATATTCACTCGCTATAACACCTGCGCCGATAATGATCGTAAAGATGGAAATTAAACTCACAATGCCAGTTGAACTATCCATAAAACTCCATATTGAATCACTTTCTAAAGGGGGAATATCATTCTCTAACCGATATTCATTTATCGCAATAGAACGTTCCTGACTGTCTTTAAAGGCTTTGGGCATTCCCTCTGAATCTTTTAGCGTTTGTTCTGCCTGTTGGATCGCATTTTCAGAATCAGTGCGCCAGTTCGTAGTCTCATCACTTGCATTCATATTAGTAAAAATGCCTGCTACAAGTACGGCTGCCACCACAAGTCCGATCATCACCCACGTTCCAACTCTTCTATAAATCTTCATGTTTTCATTTTGTATTAAATGTAACATACTAGACAACTTGCTCACCCCCAGTTACTTCTAAGAACACATCTTCTAACGTTTTCACAGAGGATTGAATACCGTATACGCGGACGCCCTTTTCCACGAGAACAGCTGTTACCTCTGGAATAAGCTCATGTTCTATTTTAATCGTCAACTTACGCTCCGATTTTTCCATCTCACAATCAGGGAAATTTGCTTTAACAGCGTGAACCGCGTGTTCTACTGGATCGACTTCAAATGAAACCATAACGGCGTGATCATTTTGAACAAAGTCATTCACTCGCTGCACATCGACCATTTTTCCGGCCTGAATAATGCCAATTCGATCACACATGAGTTCGATTTCGGATAATAAATGACTAGAAACAACTACAGCAACATTTTCTTCTCTTGCAAGTGTTCGTAAATATTGTCTGATTTCTCGAATACCTGCGGGGTCTAGTCCGTTTGTTGGCTCGTCTAGAATAAGTAGCTTAGGTCGGTGAAGCAGTGCCTGGGCAAGTCCAAGACGCTGTCGCATCCCAAGGGAGTATCCCTTCACTTTTTCATTGATACGACCTTGGAGTCCAACCAATTGAATGACTTCTTGAATGCGTTCTTTTGAAACACCTTTGACCATTCGAGCATAATGGACAAGGTTTTGGTACCCAGTCAAAAATTTGTACATTTCAGGATTTTCAACAATCGCTCCTACTTTTACAATCGCATTCTCGTAATCTGTTTTAATACTGCTTCCATCAATGAGAACTTCGCCTTCCGTCATTCTCATTAGCCCAACCATCATCCGAATTGTTGTTGTTTTTCCTGCTCCATTCGGCCCCAGAAAACCAAACACTTCACCTGGGTATACATCAAATGAAAGTTGATCAATGATTGTGTTCTTTCCAATTACTTTTGTTAAATCTTGAATCTGAACAACTGGTTTTACAGCCATTTTATTCCTCCTCTTGATACAACTTTTTCAACCACTCCACTATTCTCATACGATCTCGCTCGCGAATGGTTTCAACATCTTCGAGCGCGAGAACCTTACCATTTCGAATCGCAATAACCGTTTCAAGCAATGGTTCGATTTCCGTTACTTCATGTGTTGTGATGATCACCGTTTGTTTTTCTAAGTCGATAAAAGAAAGTAAGCTCTTCACAATTGAATCTCGCACCATCGGATCAAGACCTGATAACGGCTCATCCATCAGAATAATAGGTACATCTCTCGCAAGGGTAAGAGCAATCTTCAATCTCCCACGATTTCCTTTAGATAAATGCTTCACCTTTTGATCCTGATTCACTTCCATAAATTTAACAATATCGTGAGCTTTTTCAAGATTAAAATCGCTAAATTGACTTGCAAAAAAGCGGATTGTCTCTTTCACTGTGAAGAATGAATAGTAAGCGTCTAACTCTGATAAATAAGCAACTTTTTTTGCCGAACGCCTCGAAACCTTTTCTTCATTAAGCATTACTTTGCCTTCACTTGGCACTACAAGACCTGCGATTATCTTCATGAAAGTAGATTTCCCACTACCATTGGAGCCAACAAGGCCAATGATTTTTCCTTCAGGAATTCTCACGTTCACATCCGATAGAGCTTGTTTTCTAAGATACCGTTTAGACACGTTTTCGAATGTAATCATGATTGATTCTCCTTTTCATTCGTAACATAAGTTCGAATACCTTCAATCATATCTTCCGAGGAAAATCCCATTTGCTTCATTTCATCAATGAAATTCTGGATGTGGTTAATCTTGAGCTGTTCTCGAAGTTCGGTCAGTCTTTCTTTTTGCTCCGTTACAAACGTCCCTTGCCCTCGTTTCGTTTCCACAATCTCCATCCTCTCCAGTTCATTGTAGGTTCTCGACACTGTATTTGGATTTACTCCTGATTGAATGGCCATTTCTCTTACAGAAGGAAGTTTTTCACCAGTTTTTCGTTCCCCTTTAATAATCTCCCAGCTAATGCGGTCCACTAGCTGCAGGTAAATCGGCTTTGAGGGATTAAAATCTTCTCCCATCCCTTACACCTCCACTTTTCGATCAAGTAGCCAGCATGTCATCATGAAAACAAGGACGATAGTAATGAAATCAAATATTACATTCCCAATTGCAAACGGAAATGTTGAAACGGTTAATTCAAATGCCTGCTGACTAACCTCCATATTTAACGGTGACGGTAGCTCGACATACCCCCACTCAATCATTACTTCATAAAGACGAGTCCCACTCAACCATGAACCAAACCAACTAATAAAACCAACGATTAAGAGAATAAGAAGAAGCGCCCACTTGCCTATATACGTTTTCAGTACTTGATACAAAGTCCAATAGAAGATTAGCCAAATCCCCATGTAGACCGATCCTGTAATAATAACGGTGAGAAAATAAAATCCGAACAGCCACACGTTATCAATTGGAAGTTGAATTAGGCTCGGTTCGAGATTATAAGCTAGAAGAGATAAACTACTGATAATACCAATAGAAAGCAGTAATGCTAATAACCCATTTAGCAATTTAGCCCCGAGTAAACGAGCTCCTGATTGTGGATTGTGTAGCCAGAGGTGTAGGTTCCTCCCTTCAGTGTTCAAGCTAATTAATAAATATAGTGGCAAAAAGAAGACGTGCATAGCCGTTAGTACGGCTCCGATAATAGCTGTTAAATAAGGGACTTCCCATCTTGCAGAGGCAAGAAAAAATCCAATCATTACTAGCAAATCAAACGCTGTAACGCCTAATAGAAGGGTTCTTGAGAGACGAAATTCCTTTCGTAGTAACCCACTCCAATTCTTCATGATAAAGTTCCCCCTTAACGTGTTAGTGTATTAGTTACATAGTACACCAGTACTTTGGGGTGGTCAACATTTTTTATTTTCAATTTCATAAAAAAATGATCCACATGAACATTGATTTCGTTAGCTATGTAAGAGTATAGTCAATAAAAAACGCTAAGATATAAGTTAAATAAAAGAGGTGAAGAACGTGAAAAAAGTCTTATTGCTCGTAGTTGGTGCGATTATTTGGCTCGTTCTCGCAGGGTACAACAACTATGCTGAACCCGTAACGAATACAGCCGTTGAACAAGAACAAACGAACGCTGAGTTAGAGGTAGAAGAGATAGAGAAACCTGATGTGCTATCAGACGAATTTCTTCTTCTAGATGATCAGAAGAATAAAATCGAAGAAGCCAAAGAATCCCAAAACGTTCAAGAGGGAATGGCGCCTGTACAAGTAGAAATTCCTGCAATTGATGTTAAAGCTCCCGTTGAAAATGTCGGCATATTAGAAAATGGACAAATGGGTGTTCCTGAAGACATCAACAAAGTTGGTTGGTTTGAACCTGGCTTTAAACCAGGAACAAAAGGAAATGCTGTCTTAGCCGGGCACGTCGATAGTAAAACAGGACCGGCCATTTTCTTTTATCTTGAAAAGCTTTCAAAAGGTGACGAAATCATTTTGACTGATAAAGAGGGGGAAAAAATGACGTTCGTTGTCACTGGTAAAGAACGATACCCTTACAACGATTCCCCTATCGAAAAAATATTCGGACCAACTGATTCACGCACGTTGAATCTTATTACGTGTGTTGGTACATTTAATCGCTCAAAAGGAACACATGAGGAGAGACTTGTTGTTTCTACAGAGTTAAAGAAAGATCCGAGTAAAGAGAAGGAAGAAGCAGATCCTAACGAAGTTCCAGATGCTCCAACAAACCTTAGCGTTAATGGGAACTTCTTATCATGGCATGCTGTGCGCGACGAAAATGTTGTAGGATACCGCATTTACAAAGCTGACGCATACGGTGTTTATAAGCAAATTGAGAGCATTTCTAACCTTGAACGTAAGAGCTTCTCAGATCCCGATGCTTCAACCTCCTCATACTATGTAACTTCTGTAAATATATTTGGTAACGAATCAGCTCCATCTAAAAAAATAACTCCTGAAAAATAAGAAAAGCGCGGCTGGATGTTTTCCAGCTGCGCTTTTCTTTCATTTAAAGAAGAAAATGTCTCTATACCTCAAATGATTAACTCGCTTTTTTCATTTGAGATTCTACAAGATAACGATTAAAATAATCATCTGTTTCGCTTCGAATGACTTTATAAAGTAATAATAACGCAATTAAGTTTGGAATCATCATCAGAGCATTTGCCATATCCGCAAAAGCCCAAACAGTAGTTAGATTCGCAACCGTACCAACAAAGCATGCCAAAACATATACTGCTCCATAATAAATCGTTACTTTCGTACCAACAAGGTATTCAAAGCATTTATAACCATATACATACCAACCAAGAATGGTCGAGAACCCAAAGAAAATGACAGAGAATGTCACAATATATTCCCCAATCAAACCTAAACTTGAACCGAATGCTGCCGTTGTCAAAGCACCCGCTTCTAAATTCGGATCATGCACGATTCCCGAAAGGTCTCCTCCTGTTGGGTCCCAAAATCCTGTAATAAGGAGCACAAGAGCTGTCATTGTACAAACAATGATCGTTACAATAAATGTACCGGTCATGGCTACGAGAGCCTGTTTCACTGGATGATCGGCTTTCGCATTACCAGCAATAAGGGCAGCCGTACCAAGTCCTGCTTCGTTCGAGAAAATTCCTTTGGAAACCCCTGATTTTACAGCTTCCATTACGATAACACCCGAAAATCCTCCTACCGCCGATATAGGTGAAAAGGCATATGTAAAAATCAGCTTCATAGCTGGGATAACGGCATCTATGTTAATGACAATAATAATGAGTGCACCAACTACGTAGAGAACCGCCATAATCGGAACAAAGAAACCTGCAACAGAACTAATTCGCTTTACACCACCAAAGATGATAAGCGAAGTAAGTGCAGCAAGGACAACCCCAGTTATCCAACCATCAATTTGGAAGCTTTCATCAACAACACTTGCGATTGTATTTGATTGTACGCTATTCCCGATTCCGAGTGAGGCAATCGCTCCAAATAAAGCGAACGAAATAGCGAGCCACTTCCATTTAGACCCCAATCCCTTTTCGACATAATACATCGGCCCTCCGGCATACTCTCCGTTATCATTCTTCACACGATATTTCATCGCAAGCAAAGCTTCTCCATACTTCGTTGCCATTCCAACAAGACCTACAATCCACATCCAGAAAATCGCACCTGGACCCCCAATTGTAATCGCTGTAGCAACTCCTGCAATATTACCATTTCCTATCGTGGCAGCTAGTGCTGTCATCAGAGCTTTATAGTTACTAACGTCACCTTCAGCACTGCTATCCTCTTCTTTTTCTTTTGAGAATGCTAATTTGAAAGCATATCCCAGCTTTCGAAACTGCAGTCCTTTCAGAATAAATGTGAGAAAGACACCTGTCCCAAATAATAAAATTAGGCTTGGTGCTCCCCAAAGAACTCCATTAATTTTCTCTAGCCAATCTAAGATGTTCATTCTCTCTCTACTCCTTTGTGTTAACGCTTTCATGCACTGACCTTTACCACATTATCATTTGTAAGCTTGAAGCGCAATTCCCACCTTTAAATTTGGGGAAATAGTCACTATTCAATTTTTACTATAGCCTATTAAGAAATTCAATTAGTAACTTTCTCCAACGTAAAAGAGAGACTTAACATAAGTTAAGTCTCTCTAAATAACTGCTCTTACAATTGACCAATGGCATCACTTATCGATTGATCGCCGTTCAAAACTTCAAATGTTCGGTTAAACGTATACTTGTTCTCCAAGGCTTCAGTAAGTACAGCAGCTACATCTTCACGTGGTATTTCACCAGATTTATCTTCAAGCGTTTCGGCTGCCCTGATTTGTCCTGTTCCAGGCTCATTTGATAGACGACCTGGACGAAGAATAGTATAAGTTAAGTTCGTTGCTTTCAAGTGCTCATCGGCACGTTTCTTCGCATGTAAATATGGCTTCATATTATCTGGACCTTTTTCAGGATAATCAGATCCAACAGTACTTAGCATGACAAAGCGTTTAATTCCTTGTTGCTTCGCTTCATCAACTGCTTTAATCGCACCTTCCTGGTCAATCATAATGGTTTTATCTGCGCCAGTATGCGGTCCTGAACCTGCAGCGAAGATAACCGCTTCACAGCCGTACAGCGCTTGTGAGAAATCTTTTTCAAGATCGCCAAGCACCGTTTTACCTCCTGCATCTTCAATCGCCTTAACTTGGTCTGTATCGCGAATCATACCAACTGGTTCGTGACCGCGTTCTGCTAATTTTGTAATTAAATGTGTTCCTACTTGTCCGTTTGCTCCAATAACGAGTACTTTCATGACAATTCGTCCTCCTTTAAAAACCTTAACACTTGTTATATTCCGCAAATTCACCTTTTTAAACCAACGAATGTGCAAAATGCTAAAAGCATACTTCGTTTCGACCATTTTTCTTCGCTCTGTAAAGAGACTTGTCTGCTTGTTCAACGGATGCCATTAACGGTTTTTCAAGATCAAGTTCAGCCAATCCGATTGAAACAGAAACATTCTTTATTTCGTCTCCCATCTCGGTCATAAATCGCTGCTTACTTAAATTGTGCTGCAAATCCTTCATCCGATGATATGCCTCCTCTTTCGTTGATGCTTCAAGCATCACAATAAACTCTTCTCCTCCGTATCGTGCAACAAGCCAATTATCGCCTTGATCTGAAAGGAACATGGCAAAATCAGCCAAGACGCGATCCCCGTTAAGATGACCATATTTATCATTAACTTGCTTAAAAAAATCTAGATCAAGCATGGCTACCATTTTTATCAAATGAGTCTCATGAGCTTTCGCTTTCTTTAGAAAACTTCTCAGATTAAGTAGTCCGGTCAGAGAGTCGTGTTCAGCATAAAAGCGAAGCTGCTTGCTCATCTCAAGATTATTAGTGCTCATTTGAATAAAGAAATACATAATTAGGGCAGATAGCTGAAAGGAGATAAATCGCATTAAATAAGAATAGAGCGTGATATCTTCTGAAATAATATAGCCAACGATCGCATCTGAAATAAACCAGATGCCAACAAAATAAAAAAACAGCTTCAAATATGTGAGGTTTCGAAAAAGCTTCTGTCGCACTAGCATTGTTACTACTGTTGGGATTAATAAGGTGAAAAAGATCTCCAAGTAAATAAAGTCACCTGGAAAGGCGAAGCGAGCTAGTGTAATCATTATAAGCACGGGTATGCCATATTGATACCCATGGTACAGAACTAGTATCACCATTGGAATGGTTCGTAAATCATATAGATACCCGTCTAACGATACCGGCAACATATAAAGGCAAATAATACCGATTGCCACAATGAATATGTGGGCGACAGCGACAACCTGACTGGGCCACCGCTTCTGAAAAGCGAGATAGTATGCGCTTTGGATGCATAGGTGCATAAATAATAAGATGGAAAAGTTCGCTAATAAAGATTGCATCTGCCGTTTCACTTCCATAATGGTTATTTTTTATTCATTCTTACTTACAGATTTTACACCTATCTTAGCATTTTATGGAAAATAATAGAACATTATTTATGTATTATGAATAAAACCAAGTATCCCTCTTTCTAGAGAAATACTTGGTTTTATTATAAGCAGTCAAATTATGACCACTTCTCTTATTTAGTATAATTTTTGGAGAGCTTCTTTATCAAATGGTAATAAATCATCTGCGCGGCCATCACGTACTTTGCTTACCCATTCAGGGTCCATTAATAACGAGCGACCAATTGCTACAAGATCAAACTCTTCACTATCAAGCTTTTCAATCAAACCATCAAGACTTGTCGTATTTGCTCCAGCAAAGCTTGTAAATTCTCCATCTAGTCCGACTGAGCCTACTGAAATAACCGGTTTACCAGTTAGTTTCTTCGTCCAACCAGCTAGATTCAATTCGGAACCTTCAAATTCAGGCTCCCAGAAACGACGTGTTGAGCAGTGGAAGATATCTACTCCAGCTTCAACGAGCGGTGTTAGGAACTGTTCTAATTCCTCAGATGTAGTCGCAAGCTTCGCTTTAAAATCGTTCATTTTCCATTGAGAAAAACGGAAAATAATCGGGAAGTCTGGCCCCACTTTACGACGGCAGGATTCGATAATTTCTACAGCAAATTGAGTTCTCCCTACAAGATCGCCGCCATAGCGGTCAGTCCGTTTATTTGTCTGCTCATAGAAAAATTGGTCGATCAAATAACCATGTGCTCCGTGAAGTTCAATCGCATCAAAACCAAGTCGCTTCGCATCTGCTGCTGCATCTGCATAGGCTTCAACTAGCTGTTCCACTTCTTCTGTTGTCAAAGGCTCGTTTACCTTCTCACCAGATAGAGCTAGACCTGAAGGACCAACTGGTTGTGCTTCTTCGTTTGGCAGTTCGCCCATTTTTCGAGTCATCCCAACATGCCAAAGCTGAGGTGCAATTTTACCGCCTGCTTCATGAACTTCTTTCACAACATTTCCCCAGCCTGCTAGTGCTTCTTCACCATGAAAGACAGGAATGCTCGCACCTGAAACCGATGAAGGATGGTTAATCCCAGTTCCTTCTGTTACTATTAGCCCCACGCCATTTTCTGCTCTACGTCGATAATAAGCTGCCACATCTTCACCTGGTACATTTCCTGGTGAAAACCCTCTAGTCATTGGCGCCATAACTGTGCGATTTTCTAAAGATAATTTTTCACTATTGAACGTTCTAAATAACGCTTCAGTTGTTTTGGTTGTTTGTGTCAATTTATTTCCTCCTCTAACCTGTTTGCATTCATTATTATTTCAAAACCATTCTCCAAAAGAAAGAAATCTGTTTATGTAATGTGCTGGTGATCCGATGAATCCTGTAGAAAGCTATTAATTCCGCGATACTTAGGATATTTCCGCGAAAAATCGTTTTTTTCCGCGATAACTGAAAGATATCCGCGATTTTGTGATTATTTCCGCGATCTGCCAATTTACGAAAAAAATCATAGGCGAAGCGCCTATGATTTCCTCTCTCTACTACTTATTCTCATATTTAGCTGAAAGAAAGCCTAAAGCTGCCCCAAGTATGGCTCCACCGAGGACCTCAACAGGTTGATGTCCAAGGAGCTCTTTCAACTCTTTTTCCCTTTCCACAAATTCCATGCTAGGGTAATCTCCAGAGATCGTCGCTAAATTATCCTCTAGATCGTTTACTAGAGCAGCAATTTCTCCTGTATGACGCCTAACCCCCTGAGCATCGTACATAACAATCACACCGAAAATAGTAGCGAGAGCTGTTTCTGTATGACGAGATCCTTTATTTGATGCAATGTAAGAAGTAAGGGCTGCAACACCAGCTGAATGCGAACTAGGCATTCCACCGGTTGTCGCAACTTGCTTCACATCCCATTCTCCTTTTAACACCTTATGAGTTAGGATCTTCAAACCCTGAGCAATCGCAATTGAGGAAACTGCTGTTAAAATTCCTCTGTTCATTTTTTGCATCTCTCTCATCCTCCACTTTGCCATCTTTTCTGCCTGAGCAGAATGTTCTATTAGATGCATTACCCTTTAGGAAGGAATTTTACGCAGAGAAATTGTTTTTCAGGAAATAGACCCCACTTACATTCAATTCACTTTTCACTGATAATAAAATAGTTTCCCCTGTTCACCTTCAGATTTCTTTCATGCAATCAAAGAAATCTTTAGTAGCTGATACAATCGCTTCTCGATCTCATCTATGCTGATCAACAAGAATGGGATTGCCATCAGGGTCTTCTATTGTAAAACTCGTTGGCCCTTCGCTTGATTCATCCGCTTCAGAAAGAAAATTCACTCCGTTTTCTTTTAGCTGCTTTTGAAGTGTTCGAATATCTGTAAACACTTCAAGATTTTCAGCGTTCTCATCCCAACCTGGATTAAACGTTAGAATATTTTTTTCAAACATCCCTTGAAACAGGCCAATGACCGTACTGCCATTCTTCATAATGAGCCAATTTTGAGAGATATCTCCTCCAAACGACTGAAAACCTAATTTTTCGTAAAAATGCTTTGAGGCTTGGATATCCTTTACATTTAAACTTACAGAAAAAGCTCCTAAATTCATATTCATACCTCCTCATTATCGTTGCTATAAAAGATTCTTCTCTATTACCTCCTTTCCTCCCTTCTTTTAAGTGGATTAAGATAACGTTACTTATAGAATGATTCCAAACTAGAATTTTTTCTACGCTTTCCACTACTCTTCATAATCAATTCTCAACCCATCTACATGTTTGCGATTCATCAATTTCTTTTTCTTTCTGTTCTCAACAGTTTCAAATAGGATATCAAAATCATAATTCTCCGGATAAAGCTCGCTAGCAGGCAAGAGTAGTTTTAAGCGCTTTACATGAATGGTCTCTTTCTTACCATCTACCATGACAATCACATTCCCGAACTCATCAATAGGTTTATAAACGATGCCCTTTTCTTTCATAGAAGGTATCGCTACGCTGTCACCAATTTCATACTGATCGAAGTGCTTTTCGACCTGTACCTTCTGTTGGCTGCGAGGTTTTTCAACTTTTTTACTTTGGAGCTGTTGTTCATAGTGCCAATGGTACTTTTTATCAGTTTCCTTATTGTAAGTTACCTTCTCCTGATACGTAATTTCATGAGCACGCTCAATAATCTTCGGATGCATGCCAAGCCTGAGCGCAATTGCAAATGCTTGACTTTCACCTGGTATGCCTATGCAAAGCTTAAAGGTTGGTCGCAATGATTCAGGATCAAACTC
The DNA here is from genome assembly GCF_041366475.1 of Pseudalkalibacillus sp. JSM 102089. Lineage (NCBI taxonomy): Bacteria > Bacillati > Bacillota > Bacilli > Caryophanales > Fictibacillaceae > Pseudalkalibacillus > Pseudalkalibacillus sp. JSM 102089. The sequence continues at coordinate 4,227 of NZ_JBEWYW010000015.1, read as the reverse complement.
CATGGACCCATTTTCGAAATCAGGATGAGTAGATGCAAAATTCTTCATCTCACTATAGTGGGTCGTGGAAAGAATTGTTGCTCCAAGGCGATTCAATTGTTCTAAAATGGATACGGCAATGCCCATCCCTTCACCAGGGTCTGTACCTGAACCTAGTTCATCTAGAATGACAAGAGCATCAGGCCCAGCATCTTGCAAAATAGTAATGATATTCGACATTCTTGAAGAGAAAGTACTTAGCGATTGTTCAATACTCTGGCCATCTCCAATATCGACGAGAATGGTCCCAAACATGCCAAACACAGAAGACTCATCAGCCGGAATGTGTAAGCCACATTGAACCATCATCGCAAGAAGACCTACTGTTTTAATGGCTACGGTTTTTCCACCTGTATTTGGTCCAGTAATCACTAAACCTTTATAATCTTTCCCAAGTTCAAGGGTTAGCGGAACAGGGTTTTTTGCTAACAAAGGATGACGACCATTTTGTAACTCAAGTATTGGCTCACTTGATAGCTTAACTTGATTGCCCTCAATCGCTACACTATATTTCGCTTTTGCAAAAATATAATCGTAGTGTGTCATTGTTTCAATATTGATTGAGATCTCTTGCGCATATCGCTCCACCTCTCCTGTTAGTCTGCTTAGAATTCGTTGTTCCTCCAAGTATTCATCTGCCTTTACTTCATTTAATTCCATTTGAACTTTCCGAACTTCTTCAGGTTCAATATAAACAGTCGAACCGCTTGATGATTGGTCATGAACGGTTCCTTTTATTTGTTTCCGATATTCTTTCTTCACAGCGACAACATAGTGGCCATTTCGATCGCTGATAATCGTATCCTGCAGTGCTTTTCGTTTCGAAGATGAACGCAGAAGATGATTCAGTTTTTCTTTCACCCGTTCTTCATAAACGGTTATTTTCTTTCTAATTCTCCCAAGTTCCTTACTCGCTGCATCATTAATTTCACCATTTCTGATTGCTCGTTTCAATTCTTCTTCAAGATCCGTAATCTCATAAAGAGAATAGATATAAGTTGAAATTGTAGGGGCCAGCCATTCTTTCCCCGTCATAAACTGCTTCAGTTTCCGGCCGCTTTCGATTAAATCCAGCACAGTTATCAGCTGATCTGCCCGTAAAGGAACACCTTTGTTTAATTGTTTCATCACCTGGATAATGCCATGAAGTCCATGAAGAGGGACGCTTGAGCTTTTCTTAATAATTTCTTTCGCCTCTGTCGTTTCATTTAATCGATTTTGCACAACCTCTTTATCATGCAACGGCTTCATTTTCAGGATCTCACTTTTTGCTTCTTCTGAAAGGGCATAGTGAGCTACTTCGCTTCGAATTTTATCAAATTCAAGTGTTACCATAGTTTGTTGGTTCAATGTTCTTCCTCCTCGATTCATATATGTTCGCGCATCTTAAGTAAAACTTCCATTCAATTAACATACATGTCACTTCCTTTCCAACAAAAAAAGAGCTACGAATGAACACAGGTTCATTCGTAGCTCTTCTATAAAGGGGTAGACGACCCCCATTCCCCCATGCTTAAAAAGCATACAAAAAGCTGCGCACAGAGCGCAGCTGGAATGGTTGTTGTCATTCTTGAGCTTTTCTGTGTTCTTAACTAAATTGACAGAAGGCATATTTAAATAAGCATAGAATACATGCTACTTTAAAAGCCAATCCATCTATAAAATTACGTTAGTTAAGAATCACCGATAACATAAAATTTGCCCCTTTTACTTTTCAGGTTACATTTATTATAAATGGGAATCGTTGTTCTTTCAAGTTGCTTTTTAGAAAGCATGTGAAGTCGTTCCGCCATCAATAACAATATTTTGTCCGGTCGTATAGCTCGCATACGGTGATGCAAGAGATAAAAAGGCTGGAATCAATTCATCTAACCGACCAACTCGATGCATCGGATTACTTCCGTTGATTTTATTAAGAAGAATAGGATTCTCTAATGCTTTTTCGTTAAACGGCGTTTTAATAAAGCCAGGACTTATCGCATTAACAGTGATCCCGAGTGGGGAGAGTTCCTGGGATAACTGTTTTGTTAATTGCACTACAGCCGCTTTACTTGGACCATATGGGGTGGAAAAAGGAAGTCCAACTTCACTTGCCATCGATGCAATGTTAATAATCCTAGATCCTTCGCCTTCTTTTAAATCAGGGAGAACTGCTCTAGTCATCATATATACTGATTTCACGTTCGTTTCCATCACATCGTCCCATTCATCCGCTTCAAGATCTTCAATTGTTTTTCGAACAGTTTTCCCAGCATTATTAACGAGAATGTTAATTGTCCCTATGCTTTCATGAATGTCACTTATGATTTGCTGAATGCTTTCCTCATTCGTGACATCTCCTACAAATGCAACGACTGATCTATTTGTTTCCTTACTTATTTCTTTTGCTGTATCTTCAAGAACTTGTTTTGTTCTACCAACAATGGCGACAGTAGCTCCCGCTTCGGATAGAGCACGTGCAATTGTTTTGCCAATGCCTCTGCCTCCACCTGTAACGACGGCCACATTATTTGTGAAATCAAAATACTGCATCTAACATCCTCCTCTACTTTATCTACCATACAAAATATTCTTATTTCCATCCATTAGAGTGCTTCAAAGATGATGTAAAAACCTTGTTTGTCATTATTCGACAGCATCCTAAAAAAATTATTTTGTATTTGAAAGGTAATTGCGGTAATTTGTTAGAATATTTAGTATTAAGATACATAAAGGAGGAGTTCTTATTGGAAGCAGCATTAAATAACATTAGTGGATTTGTATGGGGGTGGCCTCTGCTCGTCCTACTTGTGGGAACGGGTATTTACCTCACTATTCGCCTTGGGTTTCTCCAGTTTACCATGCTTCCATATGCGTTGAAGCAAGCCTTCTCAAAGAAACAAGATAAAAACGCAGAAGGGGATATCTCTCACTTCCAGGCTTTGATGACGGCACTTGCCGCTACGATCGGAACAGGAAACATTGCCGGTGTCGCAACGGCTGTATTTGTTGGTGGACCTGGTGCCGTTCTCTGGATGTGGATCAGTGCTCTCTTTGGAATGGCAACGAAATATGCTGAGGCAATCCTTGCTGTTAAGTACCGTTCAGTGAATTCAAATGGTGAAATGTCCGGTGGGCCGATGTACTACCTTGATAAAGGACTTAATATGAAGTGGCTTGGGATGATTTTTGCCTTTTTTGGTGCTTTCGCAGCTTTTGGAATCGGAAATATGGTACAGTCCAACTCGGTAGCAGACGCTGTCGCTACTTTCGGGGTAGCTCCGTGGATTACTGGACTTGTCCTAATGTTCTTTACTGGAATGGTTATTCTCGGTGGAATTAAAAGCATCGGTAAAGTGACGGCTTACTTTGTTCCAGTTATGGCCTTATTTTATGTTATTGGTGGATTAGTCGTGATCTTTATGAATCTTAGTCTTGTTCCTGCAGCTGTTTCCCTTATCTTCTCAGACGCTTTTACAGGTGAAGCTGCTGCTGGTGGTGCCATTGGTGCCGTAATCCGTTATGGTGTTGCACGTGGGGTATTTTCGAATGAAGCTGGACTTGGCTCTGCGCCAATTGCGGCGGCTGCCGCTAAAACCGATTACCCAGGACGTCAAGCACTTGTCTCTATGACACAGGTGTTCATTGATACGATTGTTGTCTGTTCCATCACTGGAATCGCGCTCGTTATGGGTGATCTCTATGGTGGAGATTTGAACGGAGCAGCCTTAACGACAGCGACGTTCGAGAAATTCCTGGGTGTTCCTGGAGCACTTATCGTTACAATTGGACTTATTTTATTTGCTTATTCAACTGTTCTCGGATGGTCCTACTATGGCGAAAAATGCTTCTCTTATCTTTTTGGAGACGCATCAATTAAATATTATCGTCTCGTTTTCGTATTGGCTGTTTTTGTCGGAACAACATTAAAACTAAACGTTGTTTGGCTTCTAGCTGATATTTTCAATGGCTTAATGGCACTACCAAACTTGATTGGACTTCTCGGTCTTTCAGGAGTTGTTGTCGCTGAGACAAAACGCTTCCTGGAGAAAGTGAAGGAAGAAAAGAGAGAAGCCCATTCATGAAGTGACCCCTGTCAAGTAGACAGGAATTAAAAAGCATTTTTAAGCAGCCTGAGCTCTATACTTATAGGGGCTCAGGTTGTTTAATTTCTTTTGAAATCTTTGGTGATTGTAAAATCGTATGTAT
>NZ_JBEWYW010000014.1:0-68355 GCF_041366475.1 Pseudalkalibacillus sp. JSM 102089 | reverse complement strand
GCTAAGATCAGGGAGCAAGCTCCCATCTCTTCGCTCGACTTGCATGTATTAGGCACGCCGCCAGCGTTCGTCCTGAGCCAGGATCAAACTCTCCGATAGAAAGCTTAATCTAGCTTTAAAACAATGTATTGTTTCCGTAGAAACAACTACTTACATGGCGTTTCGTTCAGTTTTCAAAGATCAATTTATTTCTTTCGTTGTCGTTTTCAGCGACCAAACCATCATACCATGATGACTTGAACAGTGTCAACAACTTTTTTTCAAAAGATGGTGGGCCTGAGTGGACTCGAACCACCGACCTCACGCTTATCAGGCGTGCGCTCTAACCAGCTGAGCTACAGGCCCATCTTTAATGGAGCGGGTGATGGGGATCGAACCCACGACATCAGCTTGGAAGGCTGAGGTTTTACCACTAAACTACACCCGCGATATTGATGGTCGGGAAGACAGGATTTGAACCTGCGACCCCTTGGTCCCAAACCAAGTGCTCTACCAAGCTGAGCTACTTCCCGACATTTTATTAAGTAAATAAATATGGTGCGCCCGAGAGAAGTCGAATCCCTAACCTTCTGATCCGTAGTCAGACGCTCTATCCAATTGAGCTACGGGCGCATATTATATTTGGTGCGGTTGAGAGGACTCGAACCTCCACGGGGTTTCCCCCACTAGCCCCTCAAGCTAGCGCGTCTGCCATTCCGCCACAACCGCACATCGTTACTTGATGAAAACTTAGCATTTTAAAAGAATTGGTGCGGGTGAAGGGACTTGAACCCCCACGTCGTAAGACACTAGATCCTAAGTCTAGCGCGTCTGCCAATTCCGCCACACCCGCAAAAAGTGGTGAGCCATGAAGGACTCGAACCTTCGACCCTCTGATTAAAAGTCAGATGCTCTACCAACTGAGCTAATGGCTCAACATGGCTGGGCTAGCTGGATTCGAACCAGCGCATGACGGAATCAAAATCCGTTGCCTTACCGCTTGGCTATAGCCCAACAATTTATATAATCAGATTCATTTTAGAAAATAATGGCGGTCTCGACGGGAATCGAACCCGCGATCTCCTGCGTGACAGGCAGGCATGTTAACCGCTACACCACGAGACCTCTATAACTGATTACATATCATGTTGTTGAAACATTTTATTTTAAAAATTTGTTGGTGACCCGTACGGGATTCGAACCCGTGTTACCGCCGTGAAAGGGCGGTGTCTTAACCGCTTGACCAACGGGCCATAAAAATGGCGGAGAAGGAGGGATTTGAACCCTCGCGCCGCTCACGCGACCTACACCCTTAGCAGGGGCGCCCCTTCAGCCACTTGGGTACTTCTCCGTTTGGCTCCACAGGTAGGATTCGAACCTACGACCGATCGGTTAACAGCCGATAGCTCTACCACTGAGCTACTGTGGAATAGTGTTTAATTTGTCGTCTCCGTTATCGGCGACATTTAATATAATAACTCATCCAGCAATCAAAGTCAACAGCTTTTTTGAAATTTCTTAAAGCATTATGTATTCGATTTGGACTTGCTCTCCGAAGAGACTTTATTAATTTACCACATACAATCTAGGTCGTCAATGATAACTTTCAATAAACTTGTTTTAACTTTCCTCTACACTTTCCGCACACATATCGTAAGGTGTCCATCCTTCTCTTCCTTCTATACTTAGCATGGCATTGTTGACACTCGTAAAGGTGCTTATATGATTCTACCCTTCTTTGCCCAGGTACTACCTGGCAGTAGCGTGACCCCCCCACTTTTTGAAGAAGTTGATTGAAATCCTGGTCCTGATGTTTATAACCTTTCTTCTGAATGTGTAGGTGATAATGACATAGTTCATGCTTTATAATCCCTTCAAGTTCTGTTATACCAAATTGATCATAGTGCTTTTTATTGAATTCAAGATTATGTGACCTTAACAAATAACGTCCGCCAGTAGTTCTTAAACGAGCATTAAATGTAGCTTGATGAAGAAAAGGTCTACCAAAATACCCCTCGGATATTGCTTCTACTAAACGCTGCAGTTCTTTCTCAGTCAACTCATTCATCCTTTCACTTTCCGAACATATACAAGCCGCTTTTCATAAACTAATTTACATCATCATTCACGCAGTGTCATCCATTAAAGGAGGAGATGGAGTTGCCTGTATGGTTTAAGAAACAACTGAAACAAGCTTACCTTGAGAAAGATCGCCGACAAATCAAACTTCTTAATCAATGTTGGTTTTTTTACAGAAGAAAACACCGCCCCTAAGGGCAGTGCTTATGATGGCTTTAGCATAGTAAGAGCGATTCTTTCCCTTTTCAAATCGACTTCATCAACCCATACAGTAACAACTTGCCCCACATGGACAACTTCCATAGGGTTTTTCACAAAGCGAGTCGTTAATTTCGAGATATGAACAAGCCCATCTTGTTTAACCCCTATATCAATAAAAGCACCAAAGTCTACTACGTTTCGTACTGTTCCTTCTAACTCCATACCCTGTTCAAGATCTTCCATTTTCAACACATCCGTTTTTAAAATAGGCTGCGAGAGTTCATCTCGGGGGTCACGCCCCGGCTTCTGCAGAGACGCCACAATATCTTGTAACGTGGGTTCCCCTATATTTAAAGCCTCCGCAGTTTCCTTCATCGGAATTGCAGACAATGATTGCACTAGTTGTTCAGTCCCAATATCCTGCGGCTTACAATCAATACGTTCTAAAAGTGCTTTTGTTACCTGATAACTTTCAGGGTGGATCTCTGTTTGATCAAGAGGTTGCTTCCCACCCATTATTCGAAGAAATCCAATACACTGCTCATATGTTTTAGCACCAAGCCTTGGCACTTTCTTTAACTGCACCCTACTTGTAAACTTTCCTTCTTCATCTCGTTTTTTAACGATATTCATCGCAACTGCTCGAGAAAGACCTGCTACATATTGAAGGAGAGAGACAGAAGCTGTATTCACATTAACGCCAACCTGGTTAACAGCGGTTTCCACGACAAAGGTTAATTGATCATTCAGCTTTTTCTGAGACACATCATGCTGATATTGTCCTACTCCTACTGATTTAGGATCAATTTTAACTAGCTCAGCAAGTGGGTCTTGAACTCTACGCGCAATGGAGACCGCCGAACGTTCCTCCACTTGAAGATCGGGAAACTCTTCTCTTGCAAGGTCTGATGCAGAGTAAACACTCGCTCCTGCTTCATTAACTATTAAATAGACCACTTTTACTTTCACTTCTTTTATCACATCTGCAATAAACTGTTCGGTTTCACGTGATGCCGTCCCGTTCCCTATAGCAATCATCTCGATATCGTAGTCTTTTATCATTTGTATCACTATAGCTTTCGCTTTCTCAACTTCTGAACGTGGCGGTGTTGGATAGATAACAGATACATTAAGCATTTTACCGGTATCATCAACAACAGCTAGTTTACACCCAGTTCGAAAGGCAGGATCTACCCCAAGGACTCTCTTTCCTTTTAAAGGGGGTTGTAGTAAAAGATGTTTTAGGTTTTCTGAGAAAATATGAATGGCTTGGTCCTCTGCTCGCTCAGTTAATTCTTTACGTATTTCTCTTTCTACAGAAGGTTGAATAAGACGTTTGTAACTGTCAATAATGGCTTCCTCTAATAGAGTGACGCAACTTTGCTGCTGATTTTTTATTATTTTCCTATTTAAATAATCATGGATTGAATCAGTAGGCGGGGTGACTGATGTACGTAAAACTTTTTCCTTCTCACCTCTATTAATCGCTAGAACCCGATGTGGAACGATTTTTGAAATACCTTCCTGGTAGGAATAGTACATTTCAAATATCTTTTTAGGATCATCTTCTTCAGATTTCACAGCGGTTTGAAGAATACCATGTTGAAACGTTTTTGCACGAATCCACTTCCGTGCGTCCGCATCATCTGATATCCATTCAGCAATAATATCCCGCGCTCCTTGGATGGCCTCTTCCACTGTAGGAACTTCGTTTTCTTCTGATATGTATTCTACAGCCGCGTTGGAGGCTTCTCCAGTTCCATCATTTAGAATCCAAAGAGCAAGAGGCTCCAATCCCTTCTCTTTTGCGATTGTAGCCTTCGTTCGTTTCTTTTGTTTATAAGGTCGATATAGATCTTCTACTTCTTGAAGCTTAGTAGCCTTCTCTAGTTGCTTCTTTAATTCATCTGTTAGTTTGTCTTGCTCCTGTATGAGACGAATAACCTCTTCTTTTCGATTGGCGAGGTTTTGAAGATAAAGCCAAGCTTCCTGAATATCCCTCAATTGAACTTCATCAAGCCCACCTGTTAACTCCTTACGGTAACGCGCAATAAACGGAACCGTGTTGCCATCATTTAAAAGTGTAATTACTTCTCGTACACTTCGTTCAGCAAGCTGCAATTTCTGCGCTACCTTATGAAAATGTTCCGCTTGCTTTTGATCTGCTGTCATTTCCAAAATAATTCCTCCTCGGGAGTCATTCGATAATATTATTAGTTTACCGGATAAGTTGATTAGTTAAAAGCTCGCAAGCAAAATCACAAAAATACTACAGACGATTTCTTCTATTAAGTAGAAGAAACTTAAATCAAAATAAAAAAGCTCTCCCTGATTTATCTGGAAGAACTTTTTATACCGTTTTCCCTACAAGTAGAGTAATGTCATCATTTGTAGATGGAAGCGCGTCTGTTAAATGCTGAAAGGATTCCTTTACTGAATCAAATCGAGCAATCATTGAGTAGTTTTTAGAACTAATTTGAACACCGTCAGAATAAGTAACGAAAGAGGACCCTGAAGGATAATCAATTGATTGCACCTTCACCTTCTGAAGCTTTCCTGAAAGATACCCTGAATAAGAGATAGGACGAACAATCTTACCATCCGGTTGGTAAATTATTAAATTAATATTTCCTATACCACTATATTCGAGCTGTCTTGTCTTAAGATCAAGTTTAAAAATAGAAAGAACGCACCCGCGTTTCCCTCTCATCTCTTCATTTGCACGTTTCATCAGAGCTTCTACATCTTCATCCTGATATTCTTTTACTACATTGATAGCTGCTAGGGAAGAATCTTTAGCCATATCTCCACTGCCAAGCCCATCCGCTACAGCGCAAATGAAATAATCAGATGTTTCAGCTACATAATAGCTATCCCCGCACATCTGATTACCTGCCTTTGGTTTCTGATAAGCCGCAACAGTAAGCTTTTTAAAATCATGATGGTGAATCATGATTAAAAAGCCTCCGTTGGTTCAATGCGAATAGCCTGTCTTAATTTTTCGAGAGCTCTTCTCTGCAAGCGGGAAACATGCATTTGTGAAATACCAAGCTTCTCTCCAGTTTCTTTCTGGCTCATATTTTCAAAATACGTACAATTCAAGATTTCTTGTTCTCGCTCAGTGAGTACTGCAAAAGCCTTTTTAAGAAGCATTTGCTGATCAACAAGATCAAACCCTTGCTCTTGATCCCCAACTAGGTCAAGTAAGGTAACTGTACTTCCTTCTTGATCTGCTTCAATTGAACTATCAACCGAAAGAGCTTGATAACTTTTGCCCATTTCCATCGTCTCAAGAACTTCTTCCTCAGATACATTTAGGTACTCTGCAAGTTCATCGACCTTTGGAGAACGCTGAAGTTCATTAGTTAATTCTTCAACCGCTTTTTTAATACGGGGGCCAAGCTCTTTGATTCTTCTCGGAACGTGAACACTCCATGTTTTGTCCCGAATAAATCTTTTGATTTCACCGACAATCGTTGGAACTGCAAATGATTCAAAGCTTCTACCAAATTCAGGGTCGTAACGACGAAGAGCTGCAAGCAACCCAATCATCCCAACCTGTGAAAGGTCGTCATGAATGCTTTTCCCTTTCGAGAACTTACGGGCGAGTGACTGGACTAGATCCTGATACCGCTCAACAAGCTTTAGTTGAACAACTTCATCAGTCGGATCGTTTTGATATTGTTCAATCCACTCATATACCTCATTGTTGTTATTATTGCGGGGATGATGAGATTGTGTCGGCATCTACTTCCACCCCATCTCTATGGAGGAACTTTGTCATCATGACTACTACTCCGTCCTCTCCACTGATTTCCACTTTGTCCATCAGTGATTCAATCAGAAAGAGCCCTAATCCTCCCTCACTGAGTTGTTCTACAGACTTGTCACTATCAACTGGTCCAAGCTTTTCGGAAACTTTTGTATAGTCAAAACTTTGACCGCGATCGAGCACCATCATCTCAAGACGGTCTTCATAAATGCCAAATCCAATTGTGATTTGACCCTTTTCATCTTCTTTATAAGCATGGTTCACTGCATTTGTACAAGCTTCTGAAAGAGCAATTTTGATATCCTCAATCTCATCATAAGAATACCCCATGCGATTTGCAATTCCTGAAACCGTTAATCTCGTAACGCCAACAAATTCTGCTTGTGCTGGGATTTTCATTTCAACGAAATCTGAAATATTGATCACTTCGATCCCCCCTTTACGTCTTCGATATCGATCACTTCGTCTAATCCAGTGATTTCAAAAAGACGTTGTACACGTGAAGTCATTCCAGTCAACTTAAGAGAGCTACCGTGCTCTTTAGATGACTTCAGTGCACCTACGAAGACACCAAGACCAGTACTGTCCATATAGTTTACCTCACCAAGATGAACAAGTGTCTCATGTCCTTCTTTTCCAGTTAACGGAAGCAAAGCTTCACGGAGCTGAGGTGCTGTATAAGCATCTATCTCACCAGCTATATGTAAATGATGTGTATTTTCATGATCTTCTTGTTTGATTTGCAAATTCATAACATTACCCCCTGTAGGTTGCTTCTAATTATTAGTTAAATCCATTATTTCCTTATTCCACTTTTTGAAAGAAGTTAAACCTCACGACGCAAAATAACAAGGGTGAAATCATCTCTGAGTTCAAACTCCTGTAAGCGCTCAAGCTCTCGATAAACCTCATCGACAATTTCTTGAGCAGAGAGGTGGATGTATTTACGAATTAACGCAACTATTTCATCACGTTCGATAAAACCATTAGTAGAGCGGCATTCAGTTACACCATCTGAAAGCATGATAACCATATCATTTCCATTAAGGACACGTTGGTATTCTTGATATGACGTTTTCTTTGAGACCCCTAGGACAAGTCCCTTTGTAAATAGCTCCTCGAACTCATCTTTTTCTGCGTCGTAAAAAAAGCCCGGTTCATGACCGGCACCAGCGTAATAAAATGAATGAACCCTAGGATCATATAATCCGTAAAACATTGTAATGAACATATTAGGGTCAACATTTTGCTCGACTACACGATTTAGATTTTCAAGAACGGCACCTGGCTGCATTCGCTGCTCTGGTGCGCTATCCATTGTGTATTTAATCATACTCATACATAAAGCAGCTGGGATTCCCTTACCAATAACATCAGCGATAGCTACACTAACGCAATTGTTCTCATCTTGAACAAAATGATAGTAATCCCCGCTCATTTTCTGGGCGGGTTTACTAATAGCACCAATATCAAGATCCTGAACTTCCGGCTTATCACCCGCAAGCAAGGTTTGCTGCATGTTTGCCGCGATCTCAATTTCGGATTCTAATTGTTGCTGACGACTGCGAAGACTCTGATGCTCTCTGTATGCAAACCCATACCCGATCATCATCTCAAGTAGAAAATCATACGAATTTTTAAGCGGCTCAGGTATATCCGGGAACAGTTCCTCAAGAACGCTCACATGGAGACTGACAGCTTCTTCAGGAGATATTTTTTGTTCGATCATCTTTCGACTAAACTGCTGTCCCTTATATAAGGTTTGCTCAGACTGCTCCTCTAAATAATTCTCTAATATTGCTTTATATTTTTGATATTGAAGATCTCGGTCGTCCATTATTGTCTATCCTCCTTAACGGAGCCATTTAATAGAAGTGATAACAGTTCCTTCATTTTCTTTCGAATCGATCGTAAACTCATCCATTAATCGTTTGACCCCAGGAAGACCAGCTCCAAGACCACCAGAGGTTGTAAAACCATCTTCCATTACTTTTCTAATATCTTTAATTCCTGGGCCAGAGTCAGATGCTTCGATTTTAAGTCCTAACTTCCCCCCATTTTCTACCCGTTCAATGGCTACTTCGCCACTCCCGGCATAGAGGTATATGTTACGAGCGAGTTCAGAAATAGCCGTCGTAATACGAGCTTGATCAACAGTACCGAAGCCTAGCTCTTTTGCAATATTCCTACCAGACTGTCTCGCTTTCACAATATCCCATTCATTTCGTACTTCCACACAGGATTGGATATTCATAACTTATCCCCCCAATTCCTGTTGTAATTTCTCTAACCCCTGTTCTAAATCTAATGCAGTCGGGACATTCTTCATCATGATGCCTAAATCAATTAGCGTAATAGCAACAGCAGGTTGAATTCCTGTCAGCACTACTTTTGCCCCCATTAAATTCGACATGCGCACTACATCACCTAAAACTTTGGCAATAAATGAATCAATCATATCGACAGAAGTTAAATCAATTACAACGCCCTTTGCTCCTGTTTCATGAATCTTCTCGAGCAAATCCTCCTGAAATTGAAGTGCTGTTTTGTCATCGAGATCTATCTGTATAGTAATTAGTAAATACTCATTTAATTTTAATATAGGAATCCGCATAGTCTTACCCCCTTACTCAATCTCAATCATTTGACGTTTTGTCATTTCTAATGCAGTTTTCATGCCTTTAAATAACGTACTTTTCGTTGGGAATTGTCCAAGGTCAATTCCCAGGTTAACGATTGTTTGAGCAATTTCTGGTCTAATCCCTACAAGAATGCACTGAGCACCAACAAGTCTCACTGCTTCTGCTGCTTGTATAATATGATGAGCGACCATCGTATCAACAACTGGAACCCCAGTGATTTCAATAAGAACAACTTGAGACCTGTGTTTAATAACACCAGTTAACAAGTTTTCCATTATAAGTTTCGCTCGCTCAGTATCAATTGTGCCTATAAGTGGCATGACGCTAATATTCTCAAATACCGGAATGAGAGGTGCTGATAATTCTTGAAGAGCAACTTTTTGAATAGATACAGTGTTCTCCCAATTTTTTGCGCTCTCATTAATTAATTGATTAACAATTGGATCGATCCAACGATCGATTTCATCGTACATGCTAAACACTTTATCATTAGATTGATTCGCATCAAGAAGAACACCTAGAATAATTCGACGGAAGTTTTGTAACCCCTGAGTGACATAACTCAGTCTCCACCCAATCTTCATCAACCGCTCTGCAAACTCTGTCATTCGATCTGTTGGTTTATGAACGTTTTGTTCAATATGCGTGTAAATAATTTCGAACAACTCTTTGTTCGTTTCTATATAAGCATTATCTGTTATTGATTGAAGCCGATGTTCATCACGTACTCTCTCCATCTCATCCATCCATCTAGTGTAAATACGTTCTCGGCTTTCGTTCAATAATTGTATAACTAACTTGTCCATCGTGCTCCTCCCTACGATCTTTCTTCATTCATTTATCTTCTCATTGCAAGAAATCACTCGCAATTATTATGCCTTACTAGTCTTAGCGCATCACATCATTTTCATCTTAACACACTTTTCGACATAACTAGAAAATTCCCTGCTATGAGCTACACGAAATGTGGTGAATAAAAGGGGGAGCAGACCAAGAGTTGCAAGGAACCACTCTACCTAAAGACATTTATATGATACAAAAAAACTGCTCATAGGAGCAGCTTCGTTTGGGTATTATACGTTTTCAAAAATCAATGAGTCCAAGGCTGATCTGCAAAGCTTCTTGCACTCTTTGCATCATACCCTCATCAAGGTGAGTGATTTTATCAGTTAGACGCTGTTTATCAATGGTACGAATTTGTTCTAGCAGGATAACCGAATCACGTTCAAACCCGTAACGCTTGGCATCAATTTCCACATGTGTGGGCAGCTTAGCTTTTTGTATTTGCGCAGTAATTGCGGCAACAATGACAGTAGGACTAAAACGATTCCCAATGTCGTTCTGAATAATTAAGACGGGTCTTACCCCACCTTGTTCAGAACCTACAACAGGAGAAAGGTCAGCAAAATACACATCACCTCGTTTGACAATCAAGCCACTACACCCCGCTTACTAAGCGGTCCACGGTGTGCTCTGCTTCCTCCTCAACAAGAAAGGCTTCTGCTGCAAGGTTCAAGTTAATCTTAGCCATCTCCATGTACCCCTGGCGCATGGCGTCACGAATTTGTCGCTTCTTTCGTTCGCGAATATACATTGTCGTGGCCTGTGATATGAACTCGTTACGATCAAGCTGTTCCTGTTGAATAATACCATCCACCTCATTTAAAATATGTTGTGGGAGAGTTACAACAATCGATTTTTTGTTTGCCTCTGACACAAACATACACCTCCGAAGCACTGCTACTCATATTGTATTCCACCATTAATCTTACCATTGCAAACGACGCATTGCAAAACAACTTTCCACAAGACTATTTCATCATATTCTTCCAAAATCCTTCTTTTATTTTACTATTTTTTTAAAATTGTATTCATTACGCCTTTTTTTTCTCCGTTTTCACGAAAAAGTCTCGGAACGCGCGGTCCTATCATACAAGGAATTTCATAGTTAATCGTCTCAAGTCGTTCAGCAATGTCATCTATTGTAATTTCCTCTGAACCTTGTACTCCAATTAGCGTCACATGAGTTCCTATTTCAACTTCAGAAGAAAGACGAACCATGAGTTGATCCATACAGATACGGCCCACAATAGGTGCACGCTCGCCATTTATGAGAACATAAGCATTACTTAGTTTACGTATCCATCCATCAGCATATCCAATAGGAACTGTTCCAATCCATTCCCCTTCAGCTGTGTGATACGTAGACCCATAGCTAATCGGCTCTCCTGTGCTCATTTGCTTCACGTTAACTAGCTGACTATGAAGACTAAATGCAGGTTTAAGCTCAAAAGGTTGAATGGACTTCATCTCTTGAGAAGGAATCAATCCATACATTGAAATACCGATACGAATTAAATTTCCAATTCGATCAGGATAGCGAATCGCTCCTGCACTATTTCCAAGATGAACCCATTTAGGCTCAATACCTTCACTTTGAAAATAATCTTTCATTTTTTTAAAAGTTGCTATTTGAGATTCAATGAAAGCATTATCCGGTTCATCCGCTGTCGCGAAATGAGTGTAGATCCCCTCAACGATAAAAGAAGTGTACTTTCTTAAACTTTCTATAATCGTAGTTGCTTCTGTTTCCTTTTTTATTCCAAGACGCCCCATCCCAGTGTCAACTTTCAAATGGATATTAAGTGATAGTTCCCCTAGTACTCTCGCAGCTTGTTCGATCCAATCTTTTTGGAAAGCAGTAAGGGTAATGTCATGTTCTGCTGCCATTTTCACATACTCAGGAGGCACCCATCCCAATACAAGAATGGGAGCATCAACTCCTTCTTCACGAAGTGCAAGTGCCTCATCAAGAATAGCCACCGCAAGGTATTTAGCCCCGGCGCTTAAAGCCTTCTTAGCTGTCGCAACAGCTCCATGTCCATACCCATTTGCTTTCACAACAGCCATGATGGAAACATCTTTCGGCACATATTGCTCATATGATCTTACATTCTGTTCAATGGCATCCAGATTAACCTCAGCCCAAGTTCCACGATAAAACGCCCGATTGTCCATTCCAACTTCCTCCTAAAACAAATCACTCTGCCCTCTATTTTAGGAGATTTCAAGAAAAGCGCAAGTGTCTCGTTAGTTCCGACAAGCGCTGGAAGCTTTTTTCCTGAACACGCCCTTTGTGTTCTGGGAAAAAGCTGAAGCGACTCGAGGAACTAGACACTGGAGCTAGACAATAAAAGCGCAAGTGTCTCGTTAGTTCCGACAAGCGCTGGAATATTTTAAATATGGTTAGCTGTAGCTATTTCTAAAAAAGGTTCAGCCATGTAATCATAGCTGAACCTCTTTGAAGTGTTATTTAATTTCCGTCATACCATACACTGACCTTGCCACAGATGCCATCTCTTCTTGAGTTAAATCATTTGAAGCCAGGAAGAAATCAACACCATTATGGTTCCAGGTAACTGTCGTATCTGTCATGACACCCATTGTAAAGCCTAAGTCCACCGGTTGACCCTCGCCTACCGAGACGGGGGCACTTGTTTCGAGCACTGCCTCACTTTTCTCTTCTATTAACGTAAAGGACTTTTCACCAGTGAAGCTTAACATAACTTTGTTTGTGCCTACTTCTTTCTCATCTGTAAGACCTGTGCCTTGTGGTTCATACATTGGATACACAACTTCAAACGGTTCATTTGTTGTAGCAATGACAGGTACTTCTAACTGAGCAGCTGTCATATTTCGTTCCATATCAAATGCACCCTTATCGAATGAAGCGTTGAATTTCATATTAGAGAATTCAATATCAACAAGAGGTTTCTGATCTTGATTCATAATTGTAACTTTCTCTGGCGCAAGGTCTTTCTTATTTAATTGGATAGACTGTTTTGATAAGTTCTTGTTCTGATAGTTTGTTTTCGTAGTAAACACATAATCATTTTCTTTTGCTTCAAATTCTGCTCCTGAATCATTTAGTATATCTAGAACAAGCGTGTTATAGAGATAAGCCTGGCTACCGTTCTCAGGCCAATCACTCTGGAATCTAAAACTTTTATTAAGAGCAGGTGTCAGAACAAATACCCCTTCATCGTTACGCAAGATAATTTGACTCTGTTCTTTTGAAGCGTTTTTTAACTCAACACGATAAAAAGAGGGCTTTTGGTACCAGATCTCTACATCATAACGCTGTGGTTCTTCACCTGTTTCAAGCGTCATTTTGGCATTTACTTTATAGCTCTCCATCTCATTCAACTTTTTGTCTAAAGCATCTACAACATCCTGCTGACTTTTCTGTCCGCATCCCGATAGCGCCACAAGCATCAGTACTCCGATAAGAAAAACGACTCCGAACTTTTTCACTCTATCCAACTCCTTTGCCTCATTTAAAACGACAAAGGAGGTTCCTGTCATGTGAAAAACCTATCCGTGATGTTGGTTAAGAAATGAATGCAGAACGGTTGGAATCGTAGCAATAACATCAGTCGCCAGTACGTCAAGAGTAGTGTGAGTTGTTTGAACAAGGGTATCTGCTGCTTGCCCATGTAGAAATACCGCATTGCTTATCCCTTCTTGGATGGACGAACTGTGCATAACGAAAGCAAGTACCATACCAGTCAGGACGTCACCGGTTCCTCCCTTAGCAAGCGCTGGATTACCTGTTGTGTTAACGAACTGACTTCCATCCGGGGAAGTTACAATCGTATTTGGGCCTTTCAATACAAGGTAAACACCGAATTCTTTAGCAAATGAACGAGAGATCTCGAATCGCTTACGCTGAATTTCCTCGATTGGCAAGTCAGTTAACCTTGCCATCTCTCCAGGATGGGGCGTTAGCACAGTCGGTGTTTCCCTTGCCTTCAGACATCCTTTCAATTCTGCCAGGTGGTACAAAGCATCTGCGTCCAGAATGAGGGGGGAAGTTGTTGATAACGCTGCTTCAACGACTGTTTTACACCCCGGTTTTCTCCCAAGACCTGGACCAACAGCAATTCCATCGAAAGAAGAAAGGTCCTCCGGCACTTCTCCAGAGAAAAATCCTTCGCGAGATGACCACCCCTGGAAAATTGTTTCAACGACTGTTCCAGCTACCACAGAAAGAATCTCATCAGGTACTGAAGCCTGAATTAACCCCGCTCCGCTCCTATAGGCAGCTTTCGCTGTCATAACAGGCGCTCCAACCATTCCTTTTGATCCTCCAATCACCAGCCCTTTTCCATGGCTTCCTTTATGAGAGGACGCCGATCGATCAGAAAGCGTGCGATGTACATCTGACTTTTGCCAGAGTTCTCTATTGAATATAGATGAAAAAGCAGCCTGTGGTAGACCAATATCAACTACCTCTAAATCTCCATAAAAATCGGCATCTGGATAAAGGAAGGCTCCTAATTTTGGACACTGAATCGTATAAGTTTTATTCGCACGAACCGGAACGCCTTCGCCCACGTATCCTCCATTCGCATGTAAACCGCTCGGAAGATCAACAGATAAAACCGTTGCAGAAGACCGATTCAATTGCCTAATTACCTCATCGTAGGGAGCACGAATTGCTCCTGATAAGCCAAGTCCTAGAAGACAATCGATAACTACAGAATAGTTTTGAATGTCCCCAGCGAATGCAACTCCATCTTCATACGATCTGTAAGAATACGAGAGGCTACGATAAATATCGAAGTGAGTTCTAGCGTCTCCCCTGACCTTTGAATATGGTGGGATCAACCAGATATCTACATCATATCCATGCTCTTTTAAATATCTTCCCAGAACAAAACCGTCGCCTCCGTTATTCCCTGTGCCAATTAATACAGCCACACGCTCTTCTTTTTGAATTCTGCTCTTCATCGCCTCAAATAGAGCTTTCCCCGCATTTTCCATCAACATCACACCGCTAATCCCGATTTCCTCCATGGCAAAACGGTCTGCTTCATACATTTCTTCTCCGGATACGATTCTCACAACAGGTCCCTCCTGACCGTGGTAAATTATATGAGGCAAGTCTCCACCTTATGCAGACTAGCTTGACGAGCACTCAATAATTACTTGTGCAATAGCATGCTGCTTCGTATGTGAAATGGATATATGTACCTTCTCATCTTGATCGGCTGATTCAATATACGGCGCACCCTCTGGCGATTTCCGCACACAAATGTCTTGCCAGCTAAGTCTACCAATCCCAGTACCCCTCGCTTTTGCATACGCTTCTTTAGCTGCAAAACGTCCAGCCAAAAATTCCACACTTCTATGCCCACTTATTTGCTGATATTCTCTACGTTCACGTTCAGTTAGGATACGCCCAGCAAATGCAGCATTCCTCTGAATAACCTGCTTGATGCGATCAATTTCAATCATATCTATTCCGATTCCTCTAATCATCTCTATACTCCTTCGTACTAATTCGTCACAAGCCTGCATAGTGTTTTCAATAGTGATTATACCTCTAGCTATGCTAAACTAATAAGAAAACGAGTGAGCTTAATTTACCAGCCACTCCTACAACATTCCATTGAACCAAATTGATAATAAATTCTCTGAAAAAGGTGGTCGAATTATGTTTGTGCGAAATGAAGATTTTCGCTCATTTATCCGTTATTATCCTATCATTTCCATACTTATTGGTATACATATCCTCCTCTTTGTTCTCGCAAACCTTTTTGGTATGTATTCGATCTTAAGACTTGGAGTAGGCTACAATCGAGCGATTGAAATTGGTGAATATTGGAGACTTGTCACACCAATATTCCTCCATGGTGGATTTGCCCACGTCTTATTCAATTCCTTTTCACTCTATCTTTTTGGTCCGGCCTTAGAACAGATGTTAGGGAAAACCAAGTTCTTGGTCGGCTACTTCGGAGCTGGAATTATCGCCAATATTGCCACCTTCTATTTGCAAGATAGCAATTTCAGTCACGTAGGTGCTTCTGGTGCAATCTTTGGGCTTTTCGGGATATATTTTTATATGGCTTTCTATCGCAAAGAATTAATTGATCAAGCAAATTCACAATTGATTTTAATGATTCTTGGTATAGGGCTCGTAATGACATTTGTAAGTCCTAATATCAACATTCTTGGTCATCTCTTTGGGTTTATAGGCGGGGCAGCTCTGGCACCTATTCTTTTGATTGGGGCTAAACCATTTATCAATCGCGGCATTATTCGCGTCAGACGAACGGCTGACAGTGGAGAAATACGGTTTAAACCAAACCGTTGGCAACGGAGAAAAATCCGTACAGGGTCTGGGCGCGGCGGAAGAATTCTATGGGGGATTTTCATTTTCCTTGTCGTGATTGGTTTTATAGCAAGATTTGTTTAACGAAGTTCACACAAAAAACCAGTGATTTTAACTAATCACTGGTTTTTTTACGTGAAAGACTGTTTTAAATAATAATCTACAGCATCTTTTAAGCTTCCCGTAACCTCAAAGTTTTGATTTAATTCAAAATCATTCTTCATTAATTGAAGCACATGGTTCGGTTTTAACCCACATAAAACCACGGAAACGCCAATAACTTCGAGCATCGAGCAAAATGATAACAGTGGAAGAACTCCGCTATTTTCAATTTCTCCAATACCACTAAAGTCTAGAATTACACGTTCATACTTTCCATTGTTCAAAATTTGTAAAAGATTTAACTCGTTAACAAGGAAGAGCTCCTTTTCAAGTTCACCAAACAAAGGAATAATCCCCATATTATTAGATATTGGTAAAAAGGGGCTTGATAGCTTTTTTATTTTCATTAATGCAGCTTCAAGCTCCTCCTTTTTATCTAATAAATCAAAGTTTGTATCAGCTAGTCTCTCTCGTTGCTTCTGTAGCATCGTGGACAACTTCTCAATGCGATCATCCTGTCTGACACAAACTATCTGCCCAACCCCACTTGACCATTTTGCAAAAACCTGAAAAAGAGAATAGGGCGACTGCACCGTATTCATGACTAATTCTAATTCAACTTCATCTTGAGAGGGTCTCAACATACGTACCGCTTTATCCCTGCTATCAAAATCAACAAGATCCAAAAAAGACGAATGGATTGAGAAAGCTTTCGCAGCATTTTCCGACTGTGAAAGGATCGTCAATGTCTCATCAATTAAAAAAGCTGGAAGAGGATGATCATTTATATCATAAATCATACTGTACACTATCCTTCCAACTTTCAAGCCATTCACGTACCTGATGCAAATCAGCTACTAGCTTAGTTTGTTCAGAGCAGTAGCTAGACAAATCATACTGTGATGCAAGCCTACCCCCTACTATTATCTCAGGTGAATGTGGCAAACCTTCTAGTTCGGTTACATATCGATTTAAGCGCTCCGCATGGTGTCGAATAGAGACCGAAATCCCTACTACTGATGCTCCCCACTTCTTAGCTTGATCTAAAGTATACTCAAGAGGTAAATTTGCTCCAAAAAGCTTTGTTTGAAATCCGTATTCCTCAAAGAGCAATGAAATCATTTTCACTCCCAAGTAGTGCTGCTCTTGTTCAATACAAAGAAAAAGAGCCTTTGGTCCTTCTGAATTCCGATTCGCCATCTTTCTATAATGCGCATATCGTGATAGAACATAATCACAAGTTGTTGTAGCTAAATGCTCGTCCGCTACAGATATTTTGTTTTCCTCCCATAGTATTCCAATACGATGCATCGCTTGTGTAAGAACTTCAAAGGTTAAATAACTGTTTTCCATCAACTCAGAATGATCCATTATTCTTTCCCATGCTTGATTTTGATCACCTTCAAGAAAGTCATCTGTTAACATTTCAATATTGATCGCCATGTTCACACCCCTTTCTATAAGATGAATGATCGTTCTAAAAGTTTTGCTATTTCATATAACCTGACATTCTGCTACAAGAAATTCACTCTTCATGATCCTTCCTTTTATTTGAACGATAGGAATACCAATACAACAGTTCTTCTGCATGAGAACGACCGAGGTCTTTCACTCTAAACTGTTTTCCAGCAAAACTTGATAAAATCGATACTTTAAAGGTAGCTAATTGTCGACGCTTTTGGAAGAAAGTTGTCTCGATTTCCAGCGATTGAATCTTCTTACGAGAAACATAGACTCTCGTTCTTCCAATTTGCCTAAATTGTAACAGCGCCACGTCATTTTTCACACCAGCAGCCGCATCTCGATAATGAAGATAACCAATTAGAGCAGAGATCGGTAGCAACAATATCGACATAGCGCCATATGGAACAAAGTAACTAATGACACCTATTGGTAGTAGAACGGGGATACAGAATCGAAAAAAATACCTTCTCCTAGCACGAACAGGCAAGGAAGTATACTCTTCATGTATCGCTAATTCAGGTAGAATTTCTGCAAGCACCTCGGTAACTTTCTTACGCTTTATGAGTGGAAATAAAATCGTTGAAAACTGTTCATCTTTTCCACCGCCACCGCCGCTCTCCACATAAAGCACAGAGTAGCCGAACGGTTGGCGAAGAACACCCTCTACAATGCGTATGGCCTGGATACGATGCACAGGAATCGTTAACTGTCTCTTCTCTAAAATCCCTCTATTAATGATTAAATCATTCTCCATTCGAGTGAGAATGAACCCTCCATACTTCAAAACAGTCCCCAAAACAGAAAAGATCCAGGAGACTAATAATAAAAAGGCAACACCAAGTAATACATATGGAAGGGTGGCCTCCATCACTCGCTCTGTTATGCTCTTATAAAATGCATCAGGAAGAAGATCATCCACTTGGGAAGCAAAGGCTGCGACGAAAGAGAGCACTACGCCAATCCCGCCCGATGTGGATGCTGCTATAAGTAACTCTCGCCATGAGAGCTTATATTCGTATGTCTTTGGACTTTCTAGTTCTTCCACTTCTTCATCTAATATTGGTTTTCTTTTATCATAAAGTTCACTTCTTAATAACTCTGCATCTTCACGTCTTAGAGCGGACATAACCACTTCAGGTTCACCACCACCACCAGCGGTTTCAATTTGAACTTTCACAAGACTGAACAAACGTTGGATAAGACCTTCAGAAAAATCAATGGATTGAATTCTCTCACGTGGAATGAATCTTTTCTTTCGAAATATAAACCCTTGATGAATTCGAAGCTCATTGTTTTCGACCTGATATGTATAAAAAAACCAACCAAGAACACCATTTCCGATCGTAAACAGTAGAAGTGCCCCTATTGCTATCACGTGCCACCATTCATAGCCGCTTCCGCCCCCAACAAAAACGAAGAAAATAAGAGGGAGCGCCGCTTCTCTTGCATATCTTAAAAGGGATAATAACATAGCAACTGGATGAAGACGTTTCTTATTAGACATCTTCTTCCGCCACCCTTGCAAGCACGGAGATACGGTCTCTTAGCTCATCTGCTATGTCATTTGATAGAGCTGGAATCTCGTGAGTCGTTGCTGCAGTAGAAATAGTCACAGATGATAGACGATAAGCTCTTAAAAGCGGCCCCTGTCTTGTATCAACGTGTTGAACTCGAACCATTGGAATCAACGTTCGCTTCACTATAATAACGCCATATTTAAGCTCAATTTCATGTTCTGTAACTTCATACCTCCATTTTGACCATCGTAATCTCGGTAAAATCCAGGTTTGTAAAAAGAAAAAGAGCAAAGCGAGTATGCAGCTTATCACCAATATCCATAAAGGAATAGGTACTATCATTAAATGAATAACAAACAGGCCACATAGGAGGGCAATGGCTAGTAAAGAAACTAGTCCACCAGTAATTTGCCAAACTTTCAATCCTTGTGGATCAATTTGTTTTGAAGGTTCCAGTCGCATTCTTTTTCCCCCTTTCTACCTCGTATCCTCTATTTTCTTTAAATTAGTATATCATGTTTATTAAATCTTCTATTCTCATTCTTATCCTCTATAACTAGTCCTAACTGTATTCTTTGTTCCATCTTCATTCACCTTTTCATTTCATCATAATCTCTCAAAACAAAAAACTTGAGCAACATTCAGCTCAAGTTTTTTCTGAAATTATAACTATATTAATTCATTATGTTGATTTCTCGATTTTTGGCTCATTTCGAGAGAAAAGTTCTCATAAAGGGTAAATGCCCAAAAAACTAATAACGTTTATGAGCATGGCAGAATTAAAAATGTTTTGATACATAAGGGCGCTCGGATTCTCTCATACTAATGATTTCCTTTTGTTCATGATCCCATATTGATAGTATTTTTGAGTCAGCGTTGTAGAAAGTTAAATGTTGATCTGAACATTGAACAAGCTCACTACTTGGGATAGGGAATTTTTCTTGATGCCCTGTTTTGGAGCATATATAAACGAGCTGATCACTTTTCCCTGTTCGCCCATTGATGCCATGAACAATTAAGCTCCCGTTCCAGGAGTGAATCGTTCGTGGAGAAAAGTCGAGCTTAAAGGAGTTTTTTATCTCATACGAATCATTTAGAAGAAGAATCTGATCTTGATAAGAAGCGGAGATCGATAGCGCAGCAACATATATACCTTCTTCTGCGATCATCATATTAACTGGAGAATATCCAGCTTCTAGCGGGATCACTTTTTTTCCTTTGTCACTGAATGTTGTTAAAAGAGCTTCATTTCCCTCAACATGGTAGGAAGAAACAATAAGCTGATTTCCTTTTCTTTTTAGATCACAGAAAATGCCATTCACGTGCCACTGGTGTGTGATACGCGGGTCTTCCTTTGAGAACTCATAAATCCATCCATTCCATTCTTCCCCTTCACAAGCAATGCAAATTGACTCAGGGTATTCATAGAAACTTGGCTTCCCGTTTACTTGAAATGTTCTCAATTGAGCAAGGTTGTGAACAAAGACATAAACCTCGACATGGTTAGATGAAAGTTGCTTGGTAAACCAATAATTCTGGTTTGAATCCCTTACAACATTAGAAAAGCCTTCTTCACTTGCAATTGGTAGCTTGGGTACATTGACCCGCTCTGATGTTTTAGTATTGTGATGGGCATTTTCACCGGATTTGAGTGCTTTGTTCCCTTGCTCTAACGGCATTCCAAACTCTCCCTTCATAATCAGCTGCCTTCTTCCGTTTAGGCAAGTAGGAAAAAGGATAGATATTTATAACCGATCCTTGCTGTTAGTACTAGTTTAACAAACAATTCGTCAAGGGGGTATTGGGAAATAACAATAACTTTCGTCGGATTAATAAAGCGAATTGTTTCCTACTTTCCCAAGTATTGTAGAATCGACTAGGACTTTATTCCTCGTTCTCTCCATTTAACAGGAGCACGCTCTCTTTACTACTAGTGTATAAACAGTAGTAGGAGGACGACTTTTACCTTGACACCCTTTCTCTTCTGCATAACAATGATTACGAATCCACTAATTTCAGGAAGGATGAGATTCACTTGGCACGCAACCATGATGAGTATATTCGCAATCTATTCGGAAATGAAGACACAGCACTTCAATCAGTCAATGAAAGCATTCGTAGAAATGGTATGCCCGCAATCTCAATTAAACCTGAAGTAGGACGCTTCCTAGCACTACTCGTCAGTATTGCAAAACCTCGAAACGTAATGGAAATCGGTGCCCTTGGCGGTTATAGTGGCATCATGCTCGCAGGTGCTCTTGAGAAAGAAGGCTCCCTCACATCTCTGGAGTTAGAAGAAACCTACGCCAATGTTGCTAAAGACAACCTCACTAGAGCGGGACTTGGCGATAAAGTGAAATACGTTATAGGACCAGCTCTTCAAAATATGGAATCTCTCCATAGCGCCGGCCAACAATACGATTTCTTCTTTATTGATGCTGATAAAGTGAACTACCCTAACTATTTTAGTATGGCACTAAAATTAGCAACTCCTGGAGCAGTCATCGTAGCTGATAATACCCTTCAAGGTGATAGAGTTTTCGATGAAGATATCCATAGTGAGAATGTGGAAGCTATGCGATCATTTAATAAACAAATAGCGACTGATGATAGAGTGGAGTCCATTCTATTACCTTTGTGCGATGGCTTAACGATTTGTAGAGTAAAACCTTAACTAGAAGAAATAAACAAGAAAGAAGGGAGAGCATTGCTCTCCCTTCTTTCTTGTTAGCTGAAAGGCGAAGGTACCACCTAACATCGCTCTCTTATTTAGAATGCAACGATTGTTCTTCCACGTACTTTGCCACTTAGAATTGAACTCAAGACATCAGGTAGTTCATCAAGTGTCACTTCATTTTGAATCGCTTCAAGGTGCTCAGACGGTTTATATTCGTCAGCGGCTTTCTTCCAAATTTCCTTCCGCTTTTCCATTGGACAATAGACAGAGTCAATCCCGAGTAAATTAACTCCTCTTAAAATAAACGGAAAAACAGTTGTAGGAACTTTAGCGCCTGCAGTAAGACCACTTACGGCAACAGCGCCACCGTACATTGTATTACTTAAAACAGCAGCAAGCGTTTCTCCTCCAACGGGATCGACTGCGCCTGCCCACTTCTGTTTGCCAATCGGCTTAAATCCTTCAGGGGCTACTTCTTCTCGACCGATTGTATGTGTCGCACCAAGTTGCTTCAAGTAATCATATTCTGATTCTTTCCCTGTACTTGCTGCCACTTCATACCCTTTTTTAGCTAAAATAGCTACAGCCATACTTCCTACGCCACCCGTTGCACCTGTCACAAGAACTGGTCCTTTTTCAGGCGTCACACCCGCTTGTTCAAGTTGGTACACGGAAAGAGCTGCCGTAAATCCTGCTGTTCCGTATACCATTGCCTCTTTAAAAGACAATCCGTCAGGAAGTGGGACGATCCAATCTGATTTCACCCTTGCATACTCGCTAAACCCGCCGGAGTGTGACACGCCTAACTCGTAGCTAGTAACAATGACCCGATCTCCTTCCTTCCAATCTGGATGATCCGATTCCTCAACAACACCTGCAAGATCTATACCAGGGATGTGGGGGTATTTCTTAACAATATTTCCCTTTGGATGAGTAGCTAACCCATCTTTATAGTTCACGCTAGAATAATGAACTTTAACTAACACATCTCCTTCAGGGAGATCGTTTTTCGTTAAATTCTTTATCGATACTTTTGTATCCTCATCAATCTTATCAACAACTAGAGCTTTAAATTGATCCATCTAGGATCCCTCCTTCAACTTTCTTTCGGACTCATCTTAACAGAAATTATTCTGACCGGTCAATTAATCTGAATTCTTTAATCGCACATATGGTTTGTGTATAATGATCACTGTAAGGAGAGGAATAAGATGAAACGTAAAGCTGAGTTAAAGCGGCAGCAGATTATTAAAGCAGCCTATCAAGCCGTCTCTGATAAAGGCTATGAGGCAGTTACACTTCAAGACATAGCTGATTATGCAGATGTAAGTAAAGGCGTCCCAAATTATTATTTCCACAACAAAGAGGACGTACTTGCTCATCTGCTCGCTCAAATTACAGATCGAATATATGAAAAAGAGAAACTGGCTGTTGAAAAAGAAACAACTTCAACAAACATGCTTATGGCATATTTAAATACAGTGTTTGTAGGTCCTAAAGAAAATGAGAAATTCTATCGTGTATATTTAGATTTTCTTGCGCAGGCAACCAGAAACAAACGGTACAGAGAAATAAATGAACGCTTTTATCAAAATTGTTCATCCATCTCTAAAGTGATCCTCGAGCAAGGGAAGAAAGAGGGCGCCTTTCGCACGATTGATAACGAAGAGGCAGGGAGAACAATTAGGGCAATGATAGACGGGTATATGATTCAATGGATGATGACGGGTGACCATACGCAACATAACGCATATAAAACAGCTTGTTACAGGAGCGTGCTTTCCTATATACAAAACTAACTTTTGCTACTTTTCAATAAAAATCTCCTCATTTCTTATTGAACTTCATTCTCTCAAAAAAACAAGACGGCCTAATAAAACATCTGAGAACGGGCAAGCTAACATCTAATAAAGGAGGGATGACGTTTGCCTCAGGAAAAAAAACGCAGCATGAAAAAAGAGCTGTCTCAATCTGTTGAACATGCCAACCAAACAAAGCCTTCCACTAAACAAAAAAGCAAAAAAATCACAGAATAAAACCGGGCCAGGAGCGCCCGGTTTTACTTTAGTTTGAACGTAGATTGATCAATAAGTTCAACATCACTTCTTTGTCTAATTCCATCCATCAGTTGAAAGAGCGCTGCATCTTTTTGTTTGGCTTCAATCATACAATCAATTTGGTCTGTGCTTCCTTTGACTTCATTCAGAAAAGAAAAGAACCAATCAACATCTACATAATCAGCATGACTTCGAAATTCCTTTTCACTCTTAGGAGAAGAAATATGCATCTTAACAGGTAGTGAAGAGTCTCTCCAAGTATTAACCACTCTCCCCCATTCTTTCGCCCAATCTTTTGTTTCATGACACGCCAGATGATGATGATAATCAAAAACGAGCGGCACGTTTAACTTCTCACATAAATAAAGAGTATCTAGGAGCGTAAACGTTGTATCATCATTCTCTAAAATAATGGTTTGTTGTATTTTCTGCGGGGTATACATCCAATTATGGATAAACCGTTCAAGTGACTTCTCCTTATCATCATAGGCTCCTCCTACATGAAGGACACACCGATGTGTTGAAGGAAGTCCCATTTCTTCAAGAAGACGTACGTGCAAAGAAAGCATTTGAATCGATGCTTGTAAAATTTCTTTCTTAGGTGAATTAAGTAAGACAAAATGATCCGGGTGAAAGTCCACCCTCATTTTTTCTCTAATTGCAAAATCACCTAACTGTTTCAACGGTTTCTTTAGTGGAGAAAGATAATCCCACCCTTCAAGGGCTTCATGATTGGCAAGCGGGATTAGCCTTGAGCTAAAGCGAAAAAAATGAATCTCGTTCCCTTTGTTGTGCTTAAGAAGACGTAGGCAGTTCTCAAGATTTGAAATAGCAATCCGCTCAAGCTTCCGAATAGCCGCTTCTCTATCTTGGATTTTTTGAAATTGAGCATATGTCATCGTCTGAGACGGAGAGCCGTTATTCAGTTCTGTACTCATTGCGACATACCCTAGCCGAATAATTGTCATCCCATTCTCACCTCCAAACATCTTTCTATTAGGCTCTCCATTCCATTCTTAATTCATTAGCCACAACTTACGTTCGATTAGGCGTTGAAGCGTGGTACAATAGACATAATACCTGGATGCGGGTAATAACAAAAAAGGGGTAATTGTATGGCAACTCGAATCATTACTGACAGCAGCGTCGACTTCCCTGAAGAACTGCTAAATGAATTGAACGTAACGGTCGTTCCACTCAACCTTCTCTTTGGTGAAGAAGAATACAAAGCTGGAGTAGATCTTGATACGCAAACGTTCTACCAAAAACTTAAAAAATCGAAAGAGCTTCCTAAGTCCTCTGCCCCAGCACCACAGGACTTTCTTACAAAATTTGAAGAAGCAAGTCCTGAGGACGATATTCTTGTTATAGCGCTGTCCGGATCATTAAGCACTACTTATGACAACGCTGTACTTGCAAAGAAAATGTTTCATGAGGAACATCCTGACAGGAAAATCGAAGTCATCAATTCAAAAACAGCCTCATCAGGTCTTGGGATCATTGTTTATCACGTTGCAGAAATGGCACGTGACGGCGAAACCTTTGAATCCATCGTTGAACAAGCATATGAATACACTGAAGATACGCTAACAATGTTTTTATTAGACACCCTTGAGAACGTTATCAAGGGGGGACGCCTCGATCGTGTAAGAGGAACGATTGCTTCAGCCTTGAATATTAAATTACTTATGAAGGCAAGTGATGACGACGGTTCACTTGAAGTCCTTGATAAAATCCGCGGAAACAAGCGAGCAGTACGCCAATTCATTCAAAAAATTGGCGAGTATGGACATAATTTTGAGGATAAAGTCATTGCTGTAGCTCATAGTAATTGTGAGGATAAAGCAAAGGCATTAATCGAGCAAATTCAAGAACGCTATAAATTCAAAAACGTGATTCTTTCGACGATGGGGCCGCTTATTGGCACTTATGCTGGCGAAGGTGGCCTTCTAGTCGCATTCAAGAAAAATTAATAACCATTTAGGGAGCGCATTTTGCGCTCTTTTTTTTTGGATAAATCTATGTTTGTTCATATTGTTGATTACTCAAATGAGCCAAAAATCAATAATATTCATTACCATATCCTTGAATAAAATAAAAATTTAAAATAAAAAAGCGCTTTCTTTACAGGAAATGAATGACCATTCATCGAAATGTGTTCAAAACAAAGAAGTGTGGTGAGCAGTTATGAAATGGGAAAAATTATTTAAACCAATTCAATTAAGGAGATTAACCCTGCCGAACAGAGTAATGATGGGATCCATGCACCTTGGAATGGAAGGAAATAAAGATCAAGAGGATGCTCTCATTTCGTTTTATACTGAACGGTCAGGAGAGAACGGTCCAGGTCTCATTGTTACAGGAGGGATATCTGTTTCACCTGAAGGCGATGGTGGACACCATTTTCTAGGATTCTATCGAGACGATGATCTTCGAGTCATGAAACGATTAACAAGCAGCGTGCATACAGCAAATGGGCGTATTGCGGCACAGCTTTTTCATGCTGGACGATATGCTTACTCTGAGATGAACGGAATTCCGTCTGTCGCTCCATCTCCTATCAAATCGCCCATACACAGAGAGACTCCCAAGGAACTAAATGAACTTGATATTCTTAATTTACTTGAATCCTATGCAGAAGCCGGTAGGAAAGCGAAAGAAGTTGGATTTGACGCAGTAGAAATCATGGGCTCTGAAGGATATTTAATCAATCAATTCCTATCACCAAGAACAAATAAGCGAGCAGATAAATGGGGCGGAAACTTTGAGAATCGCACCCGTTTTGCAATCGAAGTCCTTAAAGCAGTTCGAAAAGCAGTCGGAGAGGATTATCCGGTGATTTTTCGTATGTCTGGACTCGATTTAGTACCCAACTCCTCAACACCAGAAGAAACCGTTCAACTAGCTACAAAATTAGAGGCCCATGGTGCTGATATTCTAAACATCGGAATCGGTTGGCACGAATCAACAGTCCCAACGATTTCAATGATGGTGCCTCGTGCTGGTTTTATCGAACCCGCTCTACAAGTTAAAGAAGCGGTGACTATCCCGGTGATTGGAAGTAACCGAATTAATGACCCGGTTCTAGCTGAAGAGTTACTTCAGAAACTCGATATGGTCTCAATGGCTAGACCTTTTCTTGCCGATCCTCATCTATTAGTGAAGGCGAAGGAACAGTCACTTGATCAGATCAATACATGCATCGCTTGTAACCAGGCATGTCTTGATCATGCCTTCGAAGGCAAAGCCGTCTCTTGTCTTGTTAACCCCAGGGCTGGGAGAGAGCACAAGTGGACCATTAAGAAAGCTGCAAAGATAAAAACAGTTGTAGTGCTCGGTGGAGGCGTCGCTGGCATGGAAGCTGCAAGAGCTCATGCTGAATTAGGTCATAATGTGACACTTTATGAAGCAAGCTCTGCGATTGGTGGGCAATTTAATCTTGCTAGAAAAATTCCAATCAAGAAAGAATTTGACGAAACCATTCGCTACTATACAACGGAACTCAACCGATTAGGTGTTGAGATTTATTTAAATCATAAACCAACGGAACAAGAGCTTTTAAATCACTCACCAGATCTCATTGTGGTAGCAACTGGTGTGACACCAAGGCAACCGGTTATTCCTGGTATAGAACATGCCATAGCTTATCCAGACGTTCTTTCTGGTAATGTAGCTGTGGGCAAAAATGTGATTATCATTGGCGCCGGCGGCATCGGATGTGATGTGTCTCATTTCTTAATCGAAAAAGGAATTAATAATATTCTCCTTCTAAGACGTAATGGAAAAATGGGTGAAGGCCTTGGCAAAACAACTAAGTGGGCGATGTTGCAGGATTTAAAACAAAATGGTGTGAAATTTCGAACGAATCTCTCATATAAAGAAATGACAAAGGATGGTCTTACGATCATAAATACAGAGACAGACGAGAAAGAATTTCTCAAAGCCGACACCATCATTCTCGCAGCTGGACAAGAATCGAATATACCCCGTGAATACGAATTACTTTCACAAATAGGTGTTGAAATCGCCATTATCGGTGGCGCACGTCTTGCTGGTGAGCTAGATGCGAAACGCGCCATTTATGAAGGTGCTAAAATCGCGTTTGAACCCGAAACCATATCGATTAACTAGCTAGGTCCCAAAACGAAAAGAAGAGACGCCAGAGAGCGCCTCTTCTTTTCATTCTATATCAATTCCAAATCATACGTTTAAGAAAAGGCACACTATAAACCGTACCTTCTAACTGCTCTATGATCCAATCTTCCTCTTCCTTCAACCAGTTTCGAATAAACTTAGCAGACATCTCATGCTCTTCAATCGTCATAAACTGAAAAATTTCTTTCGACTTCTCAACCTCTTTCTCCCCTAGTGTTCCATTCAATGCTTTTAAACCAAGCTGGGCTCGATCCGGGTGATAACGGTGCAATATCACTCTTGAATAATGAAGCATAACTTGATTTAACATATGAACAGACCAAATATCGTTTCCTCTTCTTCTGGACTTCTCGTATTGAAATAAGAAAAAAGCTGTATCATCCACGTGATTGATAAACTCCTGCCTCGATAAGGTTAACTGCTCATTAAAATGACTCAACCGATTGTTGGGATCATAAATCACTTTGCAATAATCTTTCTCTATCAACGATTCCGCTGTCACTGTAAATAAATCAAGATGGAGCATATTATCGAACACAGCGATGATCTGTGGAGCAATAATAAAAATTTCATCATAAAAGAGAAGATTAGCATATGCTTCTAAATGATGCTTTCGATTCTTAAGAAACAATTCCACATCGTTCTCTTCTACAAGACAATAAAGATCAACATCCGAATTTTCATCATGTTCGTTTCGTCCCATAGATCCTTTAAGAAAAATCGCTTTTACAAGAGGATCTTGCTCCAGACTGTTAGATATCACTCGAACCGCTTCTTCTTGCTTCACTCCCTCACCTCGTTTTTACATTTTTTAGACATTAAACCATTATATAGGGAAAATACGTAAATAGACAAGAAAAAAAGAATGCTTAAATGCACTCTTCACCCTAATTTATCGCCTTTTTTCACTTTTTGATCAGGCTGTATTAGCACGACTCCTTCATCTCCATATACGCCTAATACAAGCACTTCAGACATATAATCTGCAATTTGCCTTGGGGGGAAATTCACCACCGCCATCACCTGTTTACCGATTAAATCATCCTGATTATACAGGTCCTTAATTTGTGCACTGGACTTCTTTATACCAATTTCCTCCCCCAGATCTACCTTTAATTGATAAGCCGGTTTTCTAGCCTTTTTAAAATCATTCACTTCAATAATTTCCCCAACACGAATATCAAGTTTCATAAAATCATCAAACGTCGCCACTTCATCCACCCGACCCTTTCATCTAAGTATAGAATCCTTTCTTTCAATACCTCTATCATTTGTTTCTCGAGATGATTTCAAAATCCTTCCTATTCCAATCTCTTCTCCATAAATAGATGAATCCCGCTATGAATTTCATCCTCACTTTTGTGTCGCTCTCCAAATAAAAATGAAGAATAACACTCTACTAGGAAGCGATCGCTCTCTTCAAATTGTATGGCGTATAGTTCAGATAGGGTAAGGGGGTATTGTGAAGTCTTGATAAACTGTTCGATGCGAAGGGCGTACATGATGTCATTTAATAATTCGTAGTGGTTGATTGGCGGCATACATTGTTGCAAGCGAGTATCAATGGACTGTAGCAGGCTCACAAGACCACGCTTGATTTTAGTTCTTGAAGGAAGAACAAATGGTGTGTCTCCATATACGTTTAATTGCTCAAAACAAGGAGCCACATACTCTCTTGACCCATCAGCCATTTCGCTAAATTCCTGTAGACTAACTTCTCTTAGATCAAGTGAAATACCCGTTAGTTCAGGGAGACATGGAGACTTACTTGGGAGTTCCTTATAAAAACACCAGATATCCAGATCGGAATACGGACCAGCTTCCCCTCTAGCAAAGCTTCCTGTCAAAACAATCCCAGATAACGATGGTTGTTTCAATCGGACTACAAGTCGTTTAGCGTATTTTTCAATCATTATTGGAGTAAGTAGTGGATTTCGCATCTCTTTTTCTCCTTTTCACCGAGACCCTAAGAAGGAGCTAGCAAGTATGAAGCTGTTCTTTATAGTTAAAAACAAGCTCTTTTTATTATAATCAATCATCCCGCTAGTTTATAAGGAAACGGTACACCGTATGAATAACATCATCCCGATCCTCTCCGTGACAGATCAAATGCTTTGAATTCTCCATCAATCTAACCTGTTTCTCATCCGAACGAATCAATTGATAAATCGTATCAGCGGTTTTATAAGGTACCATTCCATCAAGCTTTCCCTGTAGGATGATCGTTGGAATAGAGACATGTTCAAAGGATGGCTTGAGGTGTTGGACAAGCTTTCGAAATTCTAATGAAGCAAGGAGTGGCGTTGTCTTCACCTTTTTGCTATAGCGAAGAAACAATTCATTTTGAAGAAGCTTTCCTCTGTAGAGATCGGTCATCATTTCTCTTATATCCTTCACCATCTGCAAAGGATGAATATATTGTATAGCTGCACTTAATAACACTAATTTATCAACTTGATACTTCGTTGCTAAATAGCCAGCCAGAACGCCACCCATTGAAAATCCAATGAGATAAATCGTATCGCAACGTTCTAACAACTGCTTTAAATGCTCCTCAGCTGTATCTATCCATTGTTGAAAAGTAATCCCTCTAAGTGAATCCTTTTCCCCATGTCCCGGAAGCGTCGGTGATACTACAATCCAATCCGTTTGACGTCTAAAATAATTTGCCAGAGGTTCAACTTCAAATGGTGACCCTGTAAATCCATGTATGAGCAAACAACCAATCATGTTTGGCCCCTCACCTTTCCTTCTGTCGTTACCACTTTATATTCCCATCAGAAGAAAAAGTTAATCACTTGTAGTCCTTACATATCATCCCTATTGCTTAAATGAGGTTCTTGAACCTTTCCGAACATGAACCTTTAGTGAAGACGGTTCTAGTTCTTCACGAAGAGAGGTAGAGCAATTCGGACAAATCACTGCTTTCGAAGGTATCGGCGTACAGCAAAACTGGCATTCTTTTCTAGTCATAGAATTAATAGGATCTTGTCCTGGTTTTCGCCATCTATTCAACTGACGAACGACAAGAAACACCGAAAAGAAAATGATTAAAAAGCGAATGGACGTTGTAAGGAAGACTCCATAATTGATTGTCGCCGCCCCAGCTTCTTTTGCATCAGAGAGAGACGGATAATAATGCCCATTTAAACTAATAAAAAGATCGGAAAAATTAATTCTCGCTAATAGTAAACCTACAGGTGGAAGAATAATATCTGAAACAAGCGAATCGATAAAATTACTAAATGCTGCGCCTAGTACAATTCCAATTCCCATATCAGCCGCGTTACCTCTAATAGCGAAATGACGAAATTCATTTAATAGACCGATGGAAATTCACTCCTTTATCCTCGCTCTACACAATATGTATGCTTCATTAATACAAGCTATGAATTTTTTAATGTTTTCAATTTTTCTTTAATTAGTTTTAAAAGCGAAGAATGTCACTTAGATGATATAATGTCTATTTGCGACTATAGTCTAACATCAAGGAGTGAAAAATAATGACATTTGCACTAGCCTGGTCAAAGGCTAATCCATTAATTGAGGATCCGATGGCTGTATTTGTCTATCTAACGGTTGTAGTTGGAGCAATCTTCATGCTTGGCGAATCAAAAAACAACGTTCTGCAGAAGATATTTCATTATGCCCCACCGTTAATTTGGACATACTTTATCCCAATGCTATCAACGACATTTGCGATTATTCCGCAAGAGTCGACTTTATATGGCTTCGTTTCTACGTATATTCTTCCAGTTGGGCTCCTGCTGTTATTATTATCAGCTAACGTCCCAGCTACGTTAAGATTAGGACCAAAAGCCTTATTAATGTTCCTAGCAGGAACAATCGGTGTTATTATCGGTGGACCGATTGCGCTAGCCATCTTCCAACCTTGGCTACCTGCAGACGCATGGACAGGAGTTGCTGCTCTCGCAGGAAGTTGGATTGGCGGCTCAGCGAATATGGCTGCAATGATTGAAGCAGTGGGCACACCTAAAGAAATTCTTTCCCCAATTATTGTCGTTGACACTGTTGTCGGCTATAGCTGGATGGGGATTATGATTTTTCTTGCAGGATTCCAGCACAAGTTTAACAAATGGAACAAAGCGGACGATTCCGTTATTCAAAGTGTGAATAAGGAAATGAATGATATTCAACGTAAAAATGAACGCCCGATTCAAGTACCTCAGCTACTAGGATTACTTGGACTTGGCTTTGGCGTCTCTTATATCGTATTGAAAATTTCCGAGAATCTTCCACAATCAGCTGTGCTATCTACAACAACATGGACAGTCATGATTATTTCTGCCATCGGTATTTTGTTCTCATTCACTCCTATTAAAAAGCTAGAGGGTTATGGCGCTAGTAAAGTCGGCTATACAGCCATTTATCTTTTGCTTGCTACAATAGGGGCAAGAGCGGATCTTACTTATGTAGTGGATTCACCACAATATGTCCTAATGGGCATTGTGTGGCTCAGTATTCATATTCTTGTTATCTTCATCGCAGCGCGCTTATTACGTGCCCCTCTTTTCTTTGTGGCCGTAGGTTCACAAGGAAATATTGGTGGGACAAGCTCGGCACCAATCGTTGCCTCTGTTTTCCAACCCTCACTTGCTCCTGTTGGACTTTTGATGGGAATTGTAGGTAACGTTGTCGGTAGCTACGCAGCGGTTCTCTGTGCGCAATTGGCCAAGATGGTCGCCACAATGTTGCTCTAGAACCTCAGTCTAGAAAGTTAAAAACCGTTCTCCTATATGGAGAACGGTTTTTCATTATCCTTGGGATGTTGGACGCACTAGTACTTCATTGATCGATACACTGTCAGGTTGACCAACAGCATAATAAACGGCATCAGCAATCGCCTCTGGATCCAGTGGATCAAGACCATTTGGTCCGCGATTATTCAACTTCTCTTGAACATCTTCATCTGTAATTGTGTTCGTTAACTCTGTTGCAACAGCCCCTGGTGATATGATCGTTGCACGAATATTTGTTGAAGGAGACATTTCCTTACGCAGTCCTTCTGTAATCGCTCGCACAGCAAATTTCGTACCACAATACACTGCACCAGCTGGCATAATTTCATGACCGGCAACAGAAGATACATTAATTATATGTCCAGATTTTCTTTCTTCCATATGTGGAAGAACTCCGGCAATACCGTAGAGGACACCTTTTATATTCACATCAACCATCTTATCCCACTCATCAATCTTAAGCTTATTCATGAATGATAGCGGCATCAATCCTGCGTTATTGATCATGACGTCAATCTGTCCATAATGCTCAATCGTTTTATCGGCAAGAGCCTGCATTTGTTCCCTTGAAGTTACATCTGTTGTTTGGATAATTGCTTCTCCGCCATTGTTTGTAATATCGTTCTTTAATTCTTCAAGGCGGTCCTCACGTCGAGCTGCAAGAACAACTTTTGCACCGTCTCCTGCAAGTTTCTTCGCCGTTGCTTCGCCGATTCCACTGCTTGCTCCAGTAATAATAACTACTTTTCCATTAATATGACTCATGATTCTCCACCTTTCGTTTTATCCTCACATCTCTAGTTCCCGGTTGAATGACGTGTAAACATTCCAATGTTTTATTGTATACAAAAAGCACCCTCACAGGGTGCTTTTGTATGTTAATCATTCTTTTCAATCCACTGTTTAAAAGTGTCTTCTGTTTGCGTACCTACAATACGATCAACTTCTTTACCATCTTTAAATCGTACAAGAGTTGGCGTTGATTCAATTCTGTAATCATTCCATCCTTGTTCAAACTCAAGAACATTGTATTTTTTCAAGTCAATTCCCATATCTTCTGCAAGTGGTACAAGGACTGGGGACGTATTTTTACAATGGATACAAGTTGGACTATAGAAATAGACGAAGGCATCTTCTTCATTAGACAGTGCTTCATCAAGCTCATCAGGTAAAATTTGATTTTGATATAATGGATCGTCGAGTTGTTCTATAGTAGCTGGATTTAGAGAGCTCTTCCCGTATGGATTCCCTTCTGTCTTCTCACTATTACTATAGTTTGTAACGAAGGCGAGTGCTCCGAATATTACGATGACAATACCAAGAAAGATAATAGCTTTCTTCATATGTTTTCCTCCCTCTTTGTTTGCTTATGTAAGGCAACCATTAGAATCGTAATGGTTAGAAATGCAATAAGTGCTAGAAACGGTATCGTAATAAATCCAAGGTAATTAATATATTCACCTGTACAAGGAACCCTACCACATGATGGTGCCGATTCTGCTAGAAAAGATGTTTTTTGTAGCAAATAATGGTACAGCGAAACGCTTGCACCAATGATCGACAATGGGAGAACATAAAATCGTTGGGATGCGTCTTTGCGAACCACAGCGATACCTAGAATCATAACTAGAGGATACATAAGAATTCTTTGATACCAACATAGTTCACAAGGTTCGTATCTAAGAACTTCAGAAAAATACAAACTTCCAGCAAGGGCAAGAACTGAAGCAGCCCACGCTCCAAATAAAAGATACTCACTTTTTTTCTCAGTATTCACAGCTGTACCTCTCTTCTTTCAAGCCAAAATATATTATTATTATACACTACTATTGATGACGTGAAATAAACAGAATGATGACAATCCATTTAACTCTTTTTTAAGCCGGCTCTTTGAAGAGCCGACTTTATCTCACTTAATAATTTGTAGATCCTTCGGATACTTTGTTAACGTCTCATAACCAGTCTCTGTTACAAGAACATCATCTTCTATACGCACGCCGCCAACATCTGATAGATAGATACCCGGCTCAATCGTATACGTCATACCTACTTGAAGCAAGTCGTCATTCTTCTCGCTCATGGAAGGATACTCATGTACTTCAATTCCAATACCATGTCCAATACGATGTGGAAAGTGTTCGCCATATCCTGCTTTAGAAATGATGTTTCTTGCTGCAAGGTCAATATCACCTAGTCGTGTCCCAGGTTTTGAGATATTAAGTGATTCCGTTTGTGCACTTAGTACCGTCTCATAAATTTCTTTTTGCTTATCGTTAACCTCACCAAAAGCCACTGTTCTAGTAATATCAGAGCAATATCCGTTTAGTACAACTCCGAGATCAAATAAGACGAGATCTCCTTTTCTTAATTGCCGCTCTCCAGGATTACCGTGTGGTTGTCCAGATTTCTCACCAAACAAGACCATTGTTGAAAATGACATCTCACGAATTCCTTTTTTCTTCAATTCAAATTCAATTGTAGCAAGGACTTCCATCTCAGTAACACCTTCGCGTAAAGCCTTAACACCAGTTTCTACACCAAAATCAGCAAACGCTGCTGCTTCACGTAATACTTCAATTTCTTTCTCATCCTTAATTAGGCGCAATTGATTCAGTCCAAGTTCTGCAGAGTGATAGCTCAGCTCAGGATAACGTGTTTGCAGTTCTTCAGCACGCTCATAAACAAGCATACCTTTTTCAATCGAAGCACTAGTTGGCTTATGGACGCCACGTTGTTTCAGTGCTTCATAAATAAAGTCAAATGGTTGTTCTGAATCACTATAGCCGATAATGTCATATTTCCACCCTGCATCTCTAGCCTGTGAAACTTCCATTCCAGGACAGACGAGAAAAGGTTCCTGATTCGGCACCACAAAAAGTCCAAGCAACCTTTCATGAGGCTCACAATGAAAGTTAGTCAAATAATAGACGTTAGAAGGAGAATGGATGTACGCAAAATCTTGATTCTGCTCAATAAGGTAATTAGTAAATTTCGATAAACGTTCGTTCATAGTGACACTTCCTTTTTGAAATTAACCTGTTCACTTTTTCATTCAATTAGAACACAGGTCTCTTGATTATTAAGATCGTTACCTACCCTAGCTTATCATACGTGAAATCGTATACGTCATACAAAAAAATACTATGTAAAAAACCCTGCATTTAATATGCAGGGTTAAATCTCTCTATTCTAGTTCTTTCGCAAAGCTTGGCTTAATTAAATCAGCATCTTCAAAGACTTTACCCATTTGATCTTCAAACATCGTAAAATGCTCTAATGCCTTCTCCTGTACTGAAGAATCATCAATAGTAGCTTGCTCAGCGCGAATTTCATAGGCTTCCGTTAGTTCATCAAGCGCGCTTTCAATTTCTTCTTTCGAGTCGTTCAATTCAGATGGAACTTTTAGGTTTTCAATACCTTCAACAGTGGCTTTGCTTGCTTCTACAGCATTGCCTTTCAGTTCTTTAAGTTCTTCGGTTGAAGGCTTTTCCTCTTCGGGTGTTTCACTGTCACTTAAAGCAAACTTAGCTGACTCATATGCTGCAATGTCTTCATTATTTTCTTTCAAAACGCTAACGATTTCAGATTGAAAATCAAGTAGAACACTCTTCGTGTCCA
Organism: Pseudalkalibacillus sp. JSM 102089; assembly: GCF_041366475.1. NCBI lineage: Bacteria > Bacillati > Bacillota > Bacilli > Caryophanales > Fictibacillaceae > Pseudalkalibacillus > Pseudalkalibacillus sp. JSM 102089. The sequence continues at coordinate 32,155 of NZ_JBEWYW010000014.1, read as the reverse complement.
TCTGCTCTGCCTCTCCGCTAGTTTCATTAGCACTATTTGTATTTGAACCGCATGCTGCTACGACGAGAAGCATTGATAAACTCAAGACAAAAAAGACCTTTTTCATTGGTATAACCCCCATTATAAGTGTACTTCCAAAAATTAGTTTAGCACGTTATTAAATTTTGTAAATGAAAATATATGGATAAAAACCCTTTCTAAATCACTGGTATAAAAGGATTTATGTATATTTATTAAATGAGACAAATAAAAATAGCTGCCGGCGTTGGCAGCTACGATATTCAAACAATTGGAGAAGGGGGAACTTCTTTGGCTTTGTTTGAGCTATATATGACAATTTGTGTCGGGGAACACCATGTCTCTTTTCTTCTATACTGATAATGATAATCTTTATCAATTAGAAAGTCAATAACTTTTCTTAAATGAAATTGGTGGTGTTGATTCAAAAGCACTCGTTTTCTTTTTACGTACATAACCACTTCTTAAAGCCTCTGCCCTAAGAACAAGTGCAAATGCTGTAAAGGAAAAGACTAGTATTAAGAAAAACATGGAGATTTGTAACGTTTCAACCATATTACCCACCTCTTCATTGACTATTTTTTTCATTATAGCACGCCTTAATGATAATGAGAAGCATTATCATTAAGGATGAGCACATTTGCACACTAATAAAGGTTCAACAAGTTGCGCAAACGATTTCATTACATTATGATAAGAAAAGTACATATAAAACCATTTTGGAGGATTAATGATGCAGCGTATTCATTTAACAGAAGATTTATCATTCTCTCGTCTCGTCCATGGTCTCTGGCGACTTGCAGACTGGAATCAAACGAGTGAAGAAACACTTTCTTTAATAGAGCATAATCTCGATCATGGCATTACAACGTTCGATCACGCTGACCTTTATGGAAGTTATGAGTGTGAAGAACTTTTCGGGAAAGCATTATCACTCAAACCATCTCTACGTGATCAAATGGAGATTGTCACAAAATGCGGGATTGTAATCGAGTCTCCTAATCGTCCCTCCCACCAATCTCATCATTATAATACAAGTAAAGATCACATCATCGCTTCTGCTGAACAGTCCCTTACAGCACTTGGGATTGAGCATATCGATGTCCTGTTAATTCATCGACCTGACCCCTTTATGGATCCAGAACAAGTGGCCGAAGCTTTTTATGAATTAAAACAAGCTGGAAAGGTTCGTCATTTTGGAGTCTCTAATTTCAAACGTCATCAACTTAACATGCTACAATCTTATGTGGATCAACCATTAATTACAAATCAGCTGGAACTTTCAGCCTATCATCTTGAGAACTTCGAAGATGGCACGCTAAATCTTTGTCAGGAAAAGCGAATGAAACCAATGGCATGGTCTCCTCTTGCAGGAGGAGATGTGTTCACATCGCAAGAAGATAAAGCAGTTCGTCTCCGCAAGACGATAGAAAAGATTGCCTCTGAGATCGGTGCTGAAGGGATCAATCAAGTGCTTTATGCATGGCTACTTAACCATCCGGCAAACATTATGCCAATCGTTGGATCTGGAAAGCGTGAGCGAATTGATAGTGCTGTTGAAGCTCTTTCTTACTCCTTATCACGCGATCAATGGTTTGAAATTCTAACAAGTTCTATGGGACATGATATTCCATAAGAGCCTCGCTAACCGAGATATATTCTAAATTTGATCTGGATATGACACAAACAGAAGCGCCTATCTATAGAAAGGCGCTTCTTCTTATTATTCATTTTTAAACAAACGTGTATTTAGCTCTATTTAGAGCTATATTGCTGTACAATATTTACTGAAAAACCTTCTCTTCAAATACCGTTCTGTTTCATCTTTTTATTTTTTTACTTGAAATAATTTCAGATAATGCCAGCTTCCTACTACCTGTAAATGCTAGTATAAGTGATAATCCAAAAAGGGAAAGTGGAAATTCGTAGCCTCCTATTAGCCCCATAGGAAGCTTTGCAAGAACAATAGCACCAATCATCGTTAATCCAAGGAGGATCGCAGATGGGATAACGAAAATCCCCGCAATAAGAAACGCTCCTCCAACGGCTTCAATAATGGCTGTAGCATAAGCTAACCAGGCAGGTTGACCAATTTTTTCAAACATCGCAATGGTATTTCCTATTCCACCTAATTTTTGTATTCCATGAGCTAGCATAATGAAACCGAGTATTACTCGACCACCCAGAAAGCCCCACTCCATTCTGTTCTTCATAATGGACACCTCACTTGTTGTATTGTTTCTTAGCTAACGTGTCAGGCAGGGCCAATGGATCACTTTACGCTTGAATCGTTCCCACGGGGCTTTGTAAGAGCCTTGCTTGAATCAGACGTTTGCGAACAGTAATACCTATCCAACTTGCAAGAAATGCTTTGATTAAACCAACGAATAAGAAAGGATAAACCCCCGCGACCATCGCTTCATGCCAGTTTAGATCTACAACAAATTTTAATTGAATCGTACCGATTAATAGGATGATAATCATAGACACTGTGTTCGCCAACATCGCATGCACCATAGTATACGATGTTTTCTCTAGGATAAGGCCAGTAACATATGCCGCAATAATGAATGCAAAAATATATCCACCAGTTGGTCCTAATAAGACTCCTAATCCACCTTTTGCCTGTGCAAACACCGGAAGACCAATACCCCCTAATATTGTATAGCCTGTCATCGTAATGGCGCCGTATTTACTACCAAGAATTGTGGCCGTTAAACCGACAGCTAAAGTCTGTCCACTAATTGGAACAAGTGGTAAAGGAATTTCCATTTGTGCAAGAATAGATGTGACCCCAATAAAGAATCCACATAAAATTATCACTCGAAAATTTGATTTCTCCATTTTCTCCCCCCTAAAATGTTAACCTTAATAAAAACAATGTTAACACTTATTCGAGGAAGGAGGAAGATCTATTTAAGGCATGCTTTCATCAATCATTTCAAAACCTGGAATCATCTGCGAAAGAGGTACAATTGTTGCTTCATTTTTGTACATTGGAATAAATTCATTTAAAACAGCTACCATCTTTTCCCCCGCGATTCCTACATGTCCAATTGCGATATGAGCCTCATCATCTTTCAGTTTTTCCGCCAACTCTTGAGCTTGTCTGCTCATATGTTGAATTGTATAGACATCATCAAAAAAAAGCTCATTCTCAAGATAAGGTACCCCTATTTCTTCTGCTAGTTCAGGAATGACACTTTTCCCTGTTGTCTTGCTATCTAAATAATAGAGTCCCTTTTCTCGACACACTTCAAGAACTATCCTCATCACTCGTTCATCAGCTGTCGCTTTTGAACCCATATGGTGATTCATTCCTACCGCATGAGGAACAGCCTCAATCGCTTCGTTTACTCGCTTTCGAATTTCTTTATTAGGAAGATCAGTTGTAATTGCCCCTGGACCTAGCCAGCTTCTCTTTCCTCTAACCGGTTCCATCGGAATATGAACGATCACTTCATGTCCATAACGATGCGCTTCCTCCGCATCTCTTTCAGTCGTTTCAAGAAACGGCATAATGGCTACCGTTAGCGTAACAGGTAATCGAAGCATTTCATCTGTCCCACCCATGTCATTTCCAAAATCATCAATAACAATGGCCAACTCGCGATTATTCTCCGCATACACGTGACTTGGAAAAAGTATGATCAACATCATAATACAAATCCACCTGTTCACATCCTCACACCCCTTTTCTCTTTAATATTCCCATATAAGCCATCTTCATGAATGCCGAGGTAGATCAGTTGCGTTATCCATACGACTGCATGAAAATAGAGAGAGGATAGAAAGGAGTTTCAGTATGAACGTAGAGGAGTATTTACTACGCATCTGTACAGAAAGTGAGCAAACCGACCTTCTCTCTCTTCAATTACTTCAAAAAAATCATATACATCACATTCCTTTTGAAAACCTCGATACCTCAAAAAACATATGGATCGATTTAAACCTTGAGACTATGTATCAAAAGGTAATCACACAAAAACGAGGGGGGCTATGTTTTGAACTTAACCCCCTATACAATTGGCTTCTTAACGAAATTGGCTTTTCCCCTATTTTGATTACAGGTACAGTAGCAATTAATGAAAAAAATTGGGGTAAAAAAAACACACACCTAACAAATCTTGTTGAACTTGAAGGAACGACATACTTAACAGATGTAGGGTTTGGAAATTCAAGTCAAACTCCTATTCCCCTAACTGGAGAGGTTGTTTACGATGGTTATCACCATTACAGGATTGTTCATCACTCTGAAGATGAGTTTGATCTGCAAAAAGCAGAATATGAAGAATGGCAGACTCAAGTCCGCTTCTCAACTGAAGCCCGAACGTTGGCTGATTATGAGCCATTAAGTTCTTTCGTTCAATCAGACCCGAACTCACCTTTTACTAACGGTGTAGTAGTCACTATTGCGACTAATGAAGGACGAACGACACTAACAAAAGATTCACTTAGTTTTACAAAAAATGCACAAAAAACGGTCTTTGACGTGAACGAAGATGAGTGGGACTATTTATATAACCTCTACTTTAGATAACTCTTCTACATGTACATGTAAGACATAGGTTTTTCAACTCTTGATCAAGGGCATAGTAAAGATAGACTACAAGAAAAGCATAATAAGGAGAGACGAATATGGAATCTAAATACATTCGCGAATCACGTGTTGTCAAAACAAGTCACGTATTCCCAGAAGCAACAAACAATCATAACACTTTATTTGGTGGCCAGCTGATGAGAGACATTGATGATATTGCATCAATCGCAGCAATGCGCCACTGTCGTAGTGAAGTTGTAACAGCCTCAACTGACTCTGTTGACTTCTTACACCCAATTACACCAGACGATTCCGTTTGTCTCGAAGCATACGTGACATTCACCGGAAAGTCATCTATGGAAGTATTTGTGAAAGTGATAGCAGAGCATCTCCTATCAGGCGAAAGACATATCGGAGCAACAGCATTCCTTACATTTGTGGCATTGGATGAAAAGAAAAAACCACTACCTGTTCCAAAAGTCATCCCTGAATCAGAAGAAGAAAAAAATCTACACGAAACAGCTCCCGCCCGAGCAGAAAAACGCAAAGAACACCGCCAGGCCAGTAAAGAACTAGCCGGCCTCCTAACCACAGAAAAACCTTGGGAATAACAAAAGCAGAAGGGACCGGTTAGCCTCGACAAGCGCTGGAGGCATTTCAAATGAACACACCCTTTGTGTTCATTTGAAATGGTGAAGCGATCGAGAGGCTGGGCCCTGCAGCTGGATGATAACAAAAGCGGAAGGGACCGGTTAGGCCCGACAAGCGCTGGAACCATTCAAAATGAACACGTCGTTTGTGTTCATTTTGAGTGGTGAAGCGATTGAGGGGCTTGGCCAATAACTAAAAAAAGCGACAGCCAATATAATTGGCTGTCGCTTTTTCACATTAAATCCAATTGTACCCGATTGAAATAATCACTAAAATAAGAACAATACACGCGATCCAAAGCATCTTTGTTGATTCGGCACGCTTTCTTCTCCCAACGATCATTTCCATAACCCCGATTAATACAATCGCCAGGATTCCTTTAAGCACATAGATCAGCGGAAAACCAAGGATAAAGAGCATCCCAATTCCAGTACCGAGCATAATCAAGTAAAATAATCGCTGAACCATAAGCGAGATCTTCTGCTTAGGAGCAAAATAACTAATCACTAATAGCAAAACAAGAATCGCCCATGAACCTGAGTGAGACTGAAGTAATATATTGAACATTCGTGTTCCCCTTCCCATTGAAAATGGATATGACTAATGCCATACCCTAATAGTAGAATTGTATTGAAGTTGGCACAAGTCCTAATGTGAAATCGTAACAAAATTATACGAATTAAGATATTATTTATCCCTATTAAATAATTCCGAAACGAACAGATTTCAAACAAATAAAGGGAAGCTCCATTTAATGAGCTCCCCTTCTGCGTAGAGATTACGCCATTTCTTTATAATGCTTGCTAATTAGATCAAATAGAGTTTCTCCTTCGGTTACTCCTGTAAAAGCAGTAATCGCACTAGAAAGTCCTTCATTTTTGATTTTACTCTGAATCGTTACAGCATCTTCATCTTCTTTTGGATCAAATCGCAATGCTGCTGCAATTCCTTTCGCGAGGTAGTTTGGTTCTTTGTTTAATTCCGCAAGCTGACGTGCCGGGCCAACAAGTCGATCGTCAGGTCCAATTTTACGAATTGGAGCTCGTCCAACGCGAGTAACTTCATCCACTAGATGTGGATTTAGAAAACGACCAAGAATTTTTGTAATATAAGCCTCATGCGCCTCTTTTTCAAAACCGTGCTTATGCTGAAGCAATTCACCAGACTCTTCAAGAGCATTCTTCACATCATGATAGATATCTTCGGTGTCTAGTGCTTCCTTGATTGTCTCATACCCTGCTTGATAACCAAGGTAAGCTGTCACTGCGTGTCCTGTATTAACGGTGAACAACTTCCGCTCAATGTAAGGAGCAAGATCTTGAACGTACGTAAGGCCAGCTATTTCCGGAACTTCTCCAGCCATCATTGTTTGATCGACTACCCATTCATAGAAGGGCTCAACCGCAACCATTAATGGATCTTCATGCGTCTGGTTTGGAACAATACGATCCACTGCAGCATCTGGGAAACCAGCATATTGATCAAGCACTTTACGATCCGCTTCATCCATCTTTTCTTCAACAGCATTTCGAAGCATTGTACTGCCACCGATCATATTCTCACATGCTATGACGTTAACGGGAGCTTTTCCATCTGCGATACGTTTTGAGATGCCTTCTTTGATAGCAGAAGAAATCAATTTTAATACGGTCGGACCAACAGCTGTCGTAATAAGGTCAGCTTGATAGATCGCATCAATCACCGCTTCAGGATCTTGTTGGCTGTTAATACCTCTTACGCCTTCAACAGCAATCTGCTCCTTATTCTGACCTAATATTTCTACTGTATAACTATTTCGTTCATTAAGCTCGTTGATCACAGTCTCATTGATATCTACGAAGCATACTTCATATCCTGATTGAGAAAGAAGCTTTCCAATAAAGCCTCTTCCAATATTTCCAGCACCAAAATGAACGGCAAGCATGATTAATTCACCTCGTTAAACATTGAGATTAACGTTTCTTTGGAATCCGCTTGAATCAACTCTTCCACATTTTCTTCTTCAGAACAAACAATCGCAATTTGAGAAAGGATCTCTAAGTGCTCATTGTCCTTACCAGCAATACCAATGATAATCTTCGCAATATTTCCATCTCCGAAATCAACGCCTTCTCGCAATTGAATGATGGATAGTCCAGAATGCTTCACAGCTTTCTTAGCATCCTCCGTACCGTGAGGAATAGCAACAGAGTTGCCCATGTAAGTCGTCGTGATCTTTTCACGTTCTTGCATTTGCTCAAGATAACTTTCATCAACATAACCGTTGTCGACAAGGATTTGACCAGCCATACGGATAGCCTCTTCTTTAGTTGCAGCCGTTTCGTTTAGTAATACGTTCTCAGTTGATAGAATTTCTTTTGCCATTTTAATCGTCTCCTTTAAATCCTAATTGTTTTTCTACATGACTTTTCATTTTGTTTGCGAGATACAATCCAATTGATTCTTGATTGCTCCCCGAAAAAAGCGCGATACTTTCATTTGATTCAATGATAAGAGAACTAATGTAGCTCATGATCTCAATGCTTTCAATCGGCGAATCCTCTGGTGCCAGTTGTAAAAGAACGGTGTCCATTTCAATGAATGAACCATCCATTGCCTTTCTCTGAACAGGTTCCATTAATCGAACAATTGTAAACACAGGCTTCTTAACTTCAGGAGTCCGTGTATGGAATAATCCAAGTGAAGTCTCAGGAATCCCCACTCCACTAATGTTTTCGCGCTTTAGAAGCGCTTCTTTAACCTCTGATGAATGGCTAATAGCATCAAGTGTTTCTAGACGCCTACACTCTTCTACTAAAAGCCTCTCCACCTCTTTGTGTTCAGATTGGTTTACTCGAAATAATTCCACTATTGAAGCTGCAGTTGTGGTATATAATTCAGCTTTACGAAACCAGGTACTTGCTTCATCACTTGAAAAAAACAAGGGTTCCTTATCCGTCTTTGGCTTCTCGCCCGTGCTTCTTCTTTTCAACATCGATTTCTTTTGAAGTGTCGAACGAATTCGCGTTGCCTCTTCCTCCGTTAAAAAAGGATTGACCTTTATATACTCTCCTTCATATTCAGGGAGAGGGATCGTAGAAACAATCAGATCATAATTCTCTGGATCTTCATCTCGTAGTTCAAATAATGAAGCGCTTTTGATGGTTTGGATTTCTGGTAACTCCTGTTTCAATCGAGTCGCCAGCATTTTGGATGTACCGATACCACTTGAGCATACAGCAAGAATATTCACTTCGTTATGTTGAAAGCGACCTTCAAGGGCCGAACCAAAGTGGAGAACGAGAAAACCAACTTCTTCATCAGGAATGGATACCCCCGGAAAAGTATCTTTTAGCGCTTCTTTAAGCAGTTGGAATAAGTCAGCATAATCTGCTTTTATTTTTGTAAGCAAAGGATTATGGATATTCATGTTCTGCCTAACACGATGCGTTGCAGGACCAAGGTGTGTTACCAAACCCTCTAGAAGTGATTCATTCGTTTCTAAATCCGCATTGAGACGCTTATCTACATAGCGGATTAACTCTTTCGTTTTAACAAGAATCGGATAATTTGTTTCTTCTAAATAGTAGTCTCCAGTGTTTCTTAGTTTGGCTCCGCGTAAATGCATGGTGATATAACCGATCTCAGCTTCAGGTATTAAGACATTAAAAGATTCTTCAAGTTTTGTAGCGATTATTCTAGCAAAACCAAACTCTTTCGTATTCCTTAGTGTGCTTAAATACTCTTCATCAATCTCGATCTTTTCACCCTTTTGAATACGCTCCACAGCCAGAGTCAAATGCACAATTAAACCAATATATGCGCTATCCGCGATCATATAAGGTAACTCATTATTTACATCATCAACGATTGTTTCAACTTTCAAAAGCTTATCTCGATCAACTAACCCTAGCAATCGTTCGGAAGCAGATTCGAGAACATTGCCTTGAGATTTCTTTTGAATAGACTTCTTTAACAACGTAAAAAAGTCTGAATCATTAAACTCAGAAGCAAGCAAGGAACTCATGGCGTGCCTTTTCAGGGCTTCAGTCCCTTCAACCTGCACGCCATATCCCCGCCTTCGTATTAATGAAAGCTGCATCCTTTCAAGCCATTCTTCCGCTTTGTCTAAATCATGACTGACAGTAGCAACTGTCACTCTCAAGTCATTCGCTAGACCAATTAACTTAATAGGATCAGCTGATTCCAATAGCTTACATAGAATCAGCGTCTCCCTTTCTTGTTGCGTGTATTCCGTAATGGTTAGATCAACTAGATAGCTTTTCAACTCATTTCGGTTGGATTCTTCACCATCAATTCGAACCCCTACTCCAGCTTTCTTGTTTAAGGTTAAATCATACTGAGTGAGAATATCCTCTACGCCTACTAAATCACGGTGAACCGTTCGTTCGCTTACCTCAAGTTCTTGAGCGATTCCTTTAACCGTATAATAGTCATTACTCTCTAATAGAAGCTGAAGAATTGTTCGTTCCCTTGCTGAAATAAACACATGGTTCACCTCGAATTCTGGCTATACCTATTTTTTAAGTCTATCAACAAGCTCTTCGTATTTCGGGCTATTCATAAAGTTTGCCACTGAGATATGCTCAGCATCAGGACGTTTTGCTTTTGCTCGATCTGTTAAGTCCTGGTGCGTTACGATTAAGTCGGCATCATCTGGTAAGTTACTAATAGCCGTATTTGTCACATCAATGTCTTGAAGTCCAGCTTTCTTGAACTTATTGCGAAGGACTGATGCGCCCATTGCACTTGATCCCATTCCAGCATCACATGCAAACACTACTTTATTAATATCTTTCTTCTCAACTTGCTCTACTTCTTCTTTCACTGGCGCTTCACCTGCGGAAGTTAACTCAGCAACAAGTTCATCATATTTTGGACTGTTCATAAAGTTTTTAACCGAGATGTGATTCGCTTCTGGAAGCTTATCCTTTGCACGATCGGTTAAATCTTGATGAGTCACAACGAGATCGGCATCATTAGGTAAATTGCTAATCGAAGTATTTGTTACTTCAATGTCTGTTAAACCAGCTTTTTTGAATTTATTACGTAGTACGGATGCCCCCATTGCACTTGATCCCATTCCAGCATCACATGCAAAGACTACTTTGGCTATATTGCTATAAGAAGATGTTGTTTCTTCTTTTGGCTCTTCGGCATTCGTTTTTAGGTTAGAAGATACGCTGCTCTTCTTCCCTTTCATTGCTTCCATTTTTTCAGTCGCTTCTGAAATATCTTCTCCGCTATCTTTTGAGCGTTTAAGGATTACGGCAGAGACTAAGAAAGAAACTACCGTTGCCGCAACAACCCCTGCAATAACACTTAGATACTCGCCACGCGGTGTCATAATCATAAGTGAAACGATACTTCCTGGTGAAGTAGGTGCTAACAATCCTGCATTTAGAAGCGTGAATGTGAACACACCACTCATTCCCCCAAGAATAGCAGCAAGAAGTAGTGCTGGTTTCATCAAGATGTATGGGAAGTAAATTTCGTGAATTCCACCTACAAAATGAATCAGTGCAGCTCCTGGGGCTGATTGTTTTGCTGTTCCCTTACCAACAATTGAGTAAGCAAGAAGAATCCCTAAACCTGGTCCTGGGTTGGCTTCCACCAAAAAGAGAATCGATTTACCAGTATTTGCAGCCTGTTCAAGTCCAAGTGGGCTAAAAATCCCGTGGTTAATCGCATTATTTAAAAAGAGCACTTTACCTGGTTCAATTAATATACTTACTAATGGTAATAGACCTGCAGCAATAATAGCTTCTACACCTGCAGCAAGCGCTTTGTTTAATCCTAAGACAACTGGACCAATTGCTAGAGAAGCAATAATAGTTAAAGCCCCACCAATAATCCCAGCTGAGAAATTGTTAACGAGCATTTCAAAGCCTGATTTAATCTTGCCATGAATAGCTTCGTCGAATTTCTTAATCAAATATCCCCCAAGCGGCCCCATAGCCATAGCTCCAAGGAACATCGGAATGTCTGCTCCAACAATAACACCAATGGTTGCCGTTGCACCAACAACTCCGCCTCGACCACCGTATACAATTTTACCTCCAGTGTAACCAATCAAAAGTGGCAATAGGTAGTAAAGCATTGGTTCTACTAACTCGGCAAGGCTTGCATTTGGTAGATAACCATCTGGTATGAATAAAGCAGTAATCAATCCCCAAGCAATAAATGCGCCAATATTTGGCATAATCATACTGCTTAAGTAACTTCCGAAACGCTGAACTTTTACTTTAAATCCAGATTTCTCTGCTGTGTTCTGTTCACTCATTATATATCCTCCCTTTCTTCCGCACCGTTAAAGCGTTTTCATTTTTTTAGGAGACTTGTTGACATGATCTTATATTTCGCTTAATTGGAACCCATATTCCCCGGCACGTATTGTTTGTCTTAATTACTTACTATGATAAAGGGAGACAAAGTCAGTTACAATGAAATCCAAACGCGAATTCGGCATATCACTTGTTGACATGATTAAACAAAGCTATACTTTCTGTTAATTTTTAGGGTGAATAATATAGAATGCCAACATAAACAAAAACCCTCTAGAAATCTAGAGGGTTACGAATGCTGTGGCTCTGCTTCATTATGAATATGTGTTTTTTCTTTTGTTTTCCGTTCCCATAGAATCGTTAAACTAATGAACGTCACGAGAATTGTTGCTCCCATATCAGACAGTATCGCAATCCATAGCGTTAATAAACCAGGAATAGTAAGAAGTAAAGCAATCAGTTTTAAGCCAAGGGCTAACGCAATATTAACCCGGATCGTTCGATTTACTCGTTTAGCGATGGAGACCGCTTCAGGCAATTTACTTAGATGGTCCTGCATCAATACGATATCGGCTGTTTCAATTGCGCTATCTGTCCCTTTTCCCATAGCGATTCCAAGGTCAGCTGAAGCAAGAGCCGGAGCATCATTAATCCCGTCACCAATCATGGCTACTTTACCTTCTGTTGTTAATTCTTTCACTTTAGCCACTTTGTCTTCAGGTAAGAGACCGCCGAAATAAGAACGTACGCCAACACGGTTTGCCACTTTCTCAGCCGTTTTTTCATGATCTCCTGTTAACATCACCGTATTTTTAATACCTATATGATGTAAAGCGCGAATAACAGACTCACTTTCCTCTCTAATTTCATCTGCAACTCCAAACACGCCAAGAATATGTTTCTCATCGGCTACAAGGACAAGCGTTAACCCATCATGTTTCATCGCATCAATCGATGTTCTCACATCCTCAGGGATGATTACATGTTGAACACTTTTTTCATTTCCTACCCAATGTCTTTTTCCATTAATGTCGGCTATGATCCCCTGCCCTGATATCGTTTCTGTATTTGTTGCTTCGATTTCACGATAAGGAAAGCTATTTACTTTTGTCATGATTGCTTTTGCTAACGGATGTGAAGAATGTTTCTCAACCGCTGCCGCTACTGATAAGAAATGCTCCTGGTCATAAACTTCATATTTCTCCACATAAGGTAGCCCTTTTGTAAGCGTACCGGTTTTATCAAAAGCGAGCGTATCAATTTTTCCTAGCTGTTCAAGATAAATAGATCCTTTTACGAGAATACCGTTACGCGCATTTCGAGTAATACCCGAGATGTTGGCAATAGGTGATGAAAGAATAAGTGCACAAGGACATCCTACAATAAGCACGGCAAGTCCCTGGTAAAACCACTCACTCCAAATCCCTCCGAACAATAAAGGCGGAACAAGCATCACGAGTGCTGATATAAGCATAATAATCGGTGTGTAATACTTTGAGAAACGATTAATAAATAATTCCGTAGGTGTCTTTGTTTCCTGAGCTTCTTCAACTAAATGCAATATTTTTGCAAGGGATGAATCCTCATAAGCTTTCGTGATTTTCACACGAAGAATTCCTTCATTATTAATACTTCCGCCATAAACAGACTCATTAGCACTTTTTTCAACCGGCATAGCTTCTCCAGTAATAGCCGCTTCGTTCACTGAACTATAGCCAGATTCGACGATTCCATCCGATGGAATTTTCGCGCCTGATTTGACCAAAACAATGTCTTTCACTTTTAGATCCTGAATCGAAACGATTTCTTCTCTTCCCTCTCGAATAAGAAGGGCTTCTTTCGGCGCAATTTTTAGTAAGGACTCCATAGACTTCCTTGCCTTCTCCATACCAAGTCCTTCTAAATATTCATTCAGTCCAAATAGGATTGCAACAAGCGTGCCTTCCTTCCACTCTCCAATAGACACCGCACCTATTAAAGCAATTGTCATTAACGTCTCAATGTTAAATGTTAGTTTCATTAAGTTCTGTAGACCTTTAATAAACGTTTGATATCCACTTAAAATAATGGCCGTTAAATAGAACGGGATAGCTGATATATTTGATAGTCCATCGAAAAGAAGAGCAGTAGCGAAAATCGCCGATGAGATAGCAAGGAGCCACTTCACCTTGTTGTGACCATTACCATGTTCATGGGCATGTCCATTCTCGTTTTTAATCAATGATGCGTGATCTGAAGCAAGGATTTTCTCAACTTGTTCAAGATTCACTCTCTCATCCAGCTTTAATTTACCGGAATTATATTGAATTTGAGCGGAATCGCCGTATTCAAGTTTTTGAATCTGTTGTTCCATTCCCGCTGCACAATTCGGACAGGATAAACCTTTCAAACGATATTCTTCCATCGATGTGAACTCCTTTCTTATGTGATTTTTCTATTTTATTCAATATATGAGCATGTGTTCATATTAGTCTATGTACAATTTTACTGAATCTTATATATGTTGTCAAAAAAGCTTATGAGTTACCTCAAGATAAATCGCCAGTAAAAGTATTCCCAGACTTGTATATAAGTACAACTCCTGATTTAAAACTCTTCCGACAACATGACCGATCATTTCGTGAATAGCTACATACGATAAAGATCCAATTGCTACGCCCATAAAGAGACCATTTAGTAGATTCGATTGATAAGAAACCACCCCGAACCAGGCTGATAGCGTTAATATAATGGTTACAGAGCTTGCTGCTAAAATCACAAACAACCGATGGAGTCCGTTCATTCTAGTGAGTATATACAACGCCACTCCCTCTGGTAAGTGATGGATAAATAAGGCTAGCAGCAATGACATGCCAATTCCGCTACTAACTGACGTCATTCCAAGAGCGATCCCGACTGGGATGTTGTGCGAGATGACAGCAAGAACGAAAGCAAACACTGGAAGGTAACTCTTATCTTGAAACTTTCTGTGAACCACTTGCTCTGTCCAAATAAATAAAAGAACAGAAAGCGACGCACCTGCTAGTAGTGCCCAAAACGAATACGAACGAACGCTTTCTGGTATCAGTTCAAAGGAAATCACGCCGATGAGCATACCACCACAAATCAGATAAAGAGCTTCCAAACGATGTTGATAATAGGTAAATGCCACCTTCCCTGCAGTAGCTCCTATCAAAAGTCCCCCGAAGCCTATCATAAATAAACTTGTGAACAGTGAAGTGTTCATGGGCGTCTTCCCCTCCTCAAATTAATTCAAAGATAATCTTATTCTTCCACTTGTCCTATTAGCGAATTTTATTATCAAGAAACGAAAGTTATGAATTTAAAAAGCCGAAGAAAGGATTCACTCCCTTCTTCGGCTTTTTATTTAGACAATGTCATATCCTTGTTCTTCTACCGCTTCATTCATTTCCGAAACGCTAACGCTAGAAGCATTATAAGAAACTTTTGCCGTTCCTTCTTCTACGTTCACATTTACTTCTGAAACTCCTTCAAGTTCCTGTAAAGCCGTTGTTACTGCTGCTTTACAATGATCACATGTCATTCCTTCAATTTTTAATGTTGTTTGTTCCATCGTGATTCTCCTCTCAATGAATTATAGTTTCACTCGCTTCAAACGAAGGGAATTGGTTACGACTGATACAGAGCTAAAGGCCATAGCAGCCCCCGCAACCCAAGGTGCTAGTAAACCAATTGCAGCAATTGGAATCCCAATTGAATTATAGAATAACGCCCAGAATAGATTCTGGCGAATATTCCGCATCGTTTTACGACTTAAATGAATCGCTTTTGCAATATTTTCAAGATCGCCACCAACAAGTGTAACGTCGGCTGTCTCAATGGCGACATCTGTGCCAGTGCCGATCGCTATGCCTATATCGGCAGTTGCAAGAGCTGGGGCATCATTTATACCATCCCCTACCATCGCCACACGTTTTCCCTGTGCCTGTAATTCCTTCACCTTAGTAGCCTTTTCCTCAGGAAGCACTTCAGCATACACACCATTTAAGTTCACTTGCTGACCAATAGCTTCAGCTGTCCGTTTATTGTCACCTGTAATCATATACACATCGATTCCGAGCGACCGCATTTTCTCAATGGCTCTTTTCGACGTTTCCTTCACTGTATCTGCAACGGCGATAATTCCCTGCATGCGACCATCGAATGCAATAAACATGGCAGTCTTCCCGTCAAGTTCATATGTTTTCATTTGTTCTTCATGAGTGGAATAAGGAATTTGCTCTTGTTCCATAAGTTTTCGAGTCCCAACAAGAACCTGCTTTCCTTTGACAGTAGCTACAATACCGTGACCTGGTATGGCTTGAAACTGCTCTGCTTCAGCAACAGTGACATTGTGGTTCGCACCATGCTGCACAATGGACCTGGCTAGAGGATGTTCAGAAGCTTTCTCAGCGGCAACCAAGTGTTCTAACACTGTTGTTTCATCGTTTTTGAAAGCAACAAAATCAGTTACTTCTGGTTTTCCCTTCGTGATCGTACCTGTTTTATCAAGTAAGATCGCATCAATTTTATGAGTGGCTTCTAGAAATTCCCCACCTTTAAACAGAATCCCTTGCTCAGCACCCTTCCCAGTCCCTACCATGATAGAAGTTGGTGTAGCTAATCCTAATGCACAAGGACATGCGATAACGAGCACCGCAATCCCCGCTTCAAGTGCCTGTGGCAAATTGTAGGGATCAACAAGGAAATACCAAACTAGAAACGTAATCGCTGCGATCGCTACCACAATAGGTACAAATATGCCTGAAATCACATCTGCTAAACGCTGAATCGGTGCCTTTGAGCCCTGCGCTTCTTCAACAATCTTAATGATTCCAGCAAGTGCGGTGTCTTTCCCTACTTTTTCAGCCCGCATTGTTAATGTCCCATTTTCATTAATCGTAGAGCCAATCACACTCGCCCCCACTTCTTTCTCAATGGGAATGGATTCACCTGTAATCATGGACTCATCTACGGATGAATTTCCTTTTTCCACGATACCGTCTACTGGTATCTTTTCACCTGGGCGAACGACGATTCGATCAGCTACCTGAACCTGATCGACAGGTACCTTCACTTCAACGCCTTCCCGAATAACACTCGCTTCTTTCGCCTGAAGGTTTAGTAATTTCGTAATGGCCTGCGTCGTTTTCCCTTTCGCTAGATCTTCAAATAACTTCCCTACTAAGATGAGCGTGATCAGAATGGCGCTTGTTTCGAAATAAAGCGACGGATTGTTTCCATCTGTCAAATAACTTCTGATCCCTTCAATAACACTATAAAAATAAGCGGCTGAAGTCCCAAGCGCAACAAGAACGTCCATATTTGCGCTTTTATTCACTAAGGCACGATAAGCTCCAGTGTAAAATGGAGCACCTATCACAAATTGAACAGGTGTTGCTAAAAGAAACTGAAACCATGGTTCCATAAGAAGATGAGGAACAGGAATAGCCGACTCACCTGGTATATGGGCAAGCATCGTTAACAGAAGTGGAAGGGAAAGAAGAGCTGAAATCAATAATCGACGTTTCTTCTTCTTAATTTCATCATTTTTATGGCTTTTTTGATTTTCACGATTCTCTTTAATCACCGCTTCATAACCAAGTTTTTTCACCTTCTGGAGAATGTCATCTAACGTCACTTCTCCCGACTGGTATTCGACAACGCCAGACTCTGTTGTTAAGTTAACAGAAGCAAGCTCAACACCCTTCGTACGGTTTAAGCCTTTCTCGATTCTTGTGGAGCAAGCTGCACAAGTCATTCCGTGAATATCAAGTTCCACTTTTTCTTTCCGAACCCCATAGCCTAGTTTTTCAATTTTCCCTACGATATCTTCTGTCTTCACTTTATCGTAATCGTACAAGATCGTTGCTTTTTCCATCGTTAAATTGACGTTTGCCTCGACACCATCCATTCTATTTAATACCTTCTCGATTCTTGATGAGCAAGAAGCACATGTCATCCCCGTCACATCAAGAGAAAGTTGTTTTTTCGAATCCATCTGACTCACCTCTTTATTTAGAGAACTGCTGAATCACTTTCATTAATTCCTCTATTTGCTCATCTCCATTACCTTCTTGTATGGAACTAGCAACACACGTTTTAGTATGACGCTCAAGTAACGTATAGCCTACCTTTTTTAAAGCTGCCTGAATGGCAGACAGCTGAATCAGAATATCAACGCAATATCGATCATCTCCAACCATTTTTTGAATCCCACGTATTTGACCTTCGATACGTTTTAATCGGTTCTGAAGCTGCTGTTTCTCTTCATCCGTTCTCGGCTCAGTTGGCTTTTTATCTGGCTGTAAAGGGATGTTTAATTCATCTGTCAACCCGATCATCTCCTCTCATTTAGTTTACCACCAATATACCCCCCTTAGGTATAATAGTCAACCAAAACACATCTAAAAGAACCCTACAAAGGTTTGTAGGATTCTTTATGAAATAAATATTGAATTAGCCTTCAAGCCACTTTCTCTTATCCCCTCTCAAGTGGTAAGGTCATACATCGAATTCCTCCACCACCGTTTTCCAATTCATTTACCTCTATCTGAATAAGCTTCTTTTTACGAAGGGTGGGATTATTCTTAAGAATAGATTTATTGGCTTTCGTACTAACCAATAGCGTCTCAGGATTTAAATTCAAGAAATTAATATCTGCAACAGTATGTTTGATCTCCGATGTCCATTCGACTTCATATCCATGTCGCCTTAAAAAATCACCCGTCATCTCATATCGAAAATCATTTTCCGTTACAACCTGTACAGGAAGATAGCTCATATAGCTTTTCGCTATAAATATACTCTCCCCCGCTACATTACAATTCATATCAAGATGCATCGTATCTGGACGTCGTGGTAGATCAATAACACCGATTTCCTGGAACCCCGCTTTAAAAATACTCCCTTGCAGTGCTTCTATACTTTCTATGCTTGTCCGAATTCCAGAATTAATAAAAACAGCATCCTTATTAAGTATCATGACATCGCCATATTCCAATGCCTTTAACTGATTATTTGATTGCATTTGAAACGTCCGCTCATCAAACCACTGTTGAAATAGCCTGTGGCTTTGAAAATATTCAGGTCGCCTCATGGAAGTTCCTGCTGCTCCCGGAAGAATCGTATTTCCAAATACACAAGCAAGATCACGAACAAAAATACGATTGATTAATTTTTCATTTAGTAAAAGTTCTTCTCGTGATAAATGAACGGAATAATCAATAACATGAACCCCAGCATCCTCCATTGCGCGAATCATTTCTTCATGATTTTCTTGGGCCTTCTTTTGTTTCACTGTTTTTTCCCACTGCACATCTGTAGCAGTTTGCTGATCTGGTACATCTAAGTGTGAAGGAGAACAAACGACAACCGTTTTTAATTCTCCATATTCATTCCAACAATTCGGATGGATGTTCATTCAACCAAACTCCTTTATCATACATAGTCTCCTTACTTTCTCCTCATCCGAAGAAAAGATTCTCCAATTCAAGAAACACACATAAACACTGCCAGTGATTCTCAAACTAAAGAAGATAAGAGGGGGATGCAATGATGAGTAAATCGACAAATCACGAAAAGAAATTAACCTGGTGGCAAATGTCGTTTATAGGGGTAGGGTGTATTATCGGGACCGGGTATTTCCTTGGTTCTAGTATCACGATTGAAAAAGCAGGCTATCTCGTTTTATTGGCTTATTTTCTGGCCGCGATCGGCACATGGATTGTTTATGAAGCACTTGCGAAATTAACTGCTGAACATCCAGAAAAAGGGTCTTTTCGCACTTATGCAAAACAAGCTTTTGGCCAATGGGCCGGCTTTAGTAACGGCTGGGTATACTGGTCATCTGAAATGCTTATTATGGGTAGTCAACTTACAGCCCTCGCGCTATTTGCACAGTTCTGGTTTCCCAATGCCCCTTTATGGCTCTCGGCATCTGTATTCGCTTCACTTGGCCTTATCGTTATTCTTATCGGTGTTCAACTCGTAGAAAAAATGGAGAACGTATTTGGGGTAATGAAGATTGCTGCCATTGTGATGTTTCTCGCTATCGGAATCGCTGCCTTACTTGGTTGGCTTGAACCAGATAAAGGTCACGCTAGAATTGAAATCACGTCAAAAGACTTTCTCACAGGTAGCGCAATGGGTCTCTGGGTTGCCTTTGTTTATGCGTTCTATGCATTTGGTGGAATTGAAGTGATGGGACTGATGGCGAATGAACTTGAAGATCCCAAAAATGCCCCGAAAGCTGGCAAGATCATGCTGTTAGTCTTAACGATCCTTTACGTGATGTCTTTCTTCGTTGTGTTAAAACTCATTCCTATCAAAAGCATTGATCCGAATGAAAGCCCATTTTTAACAGCTTTAACTCAGTTTCATCTACCCTGGATCCCACAAGTATTTAATGCGATCCTCATTATTGCCGGTTTCTCCACAATGGTCGCTTCCCTATATGCCGTAACGACCATGCTTGTAACACTTGCTGAAGAAAATGATGCACCGGCCATCTTCGCAAAGAAAAGCAGGAAGATTCCTCTCCCTGCTTTTGGTCTCACAACTCTAGTCGTCTTACTTTCAATTGTTGTTGCACTACTTTTACCGGAGAACATCTTTGAGTATTTGACGACAGCTGCTGGTTTAATGCTCCTCTATAATTGGATGTTCATTCTTTTTTCATATCGGAAACTAACCAAAACTACGTTTAAAGATCATTTGAAAATAGGAATCGGCGTAGTCCTGATCGGTACAGCTATTTCAGGAACTTTATTTGACAAAATTAGCCGGGCTGGTTTTTTAGTTAGCTTATGCTTTCTAGTTCTCATTGCCGGGGCAACTTTTCTGAAAATGAAAAGAAAACACAGTTAAGAGCGAATGCTCTTCCACTTGTTTTTCATCGCCATAAAGGGGCACTTGGAAAGAGAAGAATCATCATCAGATAGAAAATATTGCTCCCATTCATAATTATCTTGTTGACCGTACCACTTCAAGGCGGGGTGAGCTGGCATCCCATCGTAAGAAACCAACCGTTGCCGGATCGCTTTTTTAAGCTTTTGACCAAATGTTGTTTCTGCATTAATTTCATCAAAAACCCATCTTGGTTGAAAAGCAATCAGAAAACATGGAAACTGACGACTCTTTCGAACTTGGTGAGCTGGTGTCGCACAGAATGCAAAATACGGTTCTCCATTGAAGCAGAACTCCCATTTAGGATCATGTGGGTCTTTAGGGATATGTTCTGGCCACTGCGCCTCATCAAGCTCATGCAAACTGTTTAGTAGCGACCAGAATAATTCCTGGTATTGATCTACTTCGGCTTTTTGTTTCTGTAACGTCGTGGAGTCAAAAAAAACAACAAGAGAGGCATATTTCCCCGTTTCCCTCGCTACTTCCCCATACTGTTTCAACAAGGTAGCTAACTGTACACTTGCTACGTCTGTTGTAGGATCTTCCGCAAATCCAAATCGTAAATTATCTTGATGGAACCCCTGCTTCCCAGGAATGCAAGGGTAAGGTTGTTCACGATCTGATAACATCGCTCCAAAATGAGCAAATGCAGTTCGCTCCCAATCTTCCATTCCTTCTCCATGTTCTTCAATCCATGATTTCGTATATAGTTCCAAACGGAATCCCTCCTTAACACTACACGCGTTATCCTATTAGGAGGGACAAAAAGAGGTGCCAGTCTAACCAAGGAACAACCTAACAGCTTGCATACCGAAATAGAGTCCAAATCCGATTAACGTGATACCGGATAAGATCGATATTCGCTTCAAAATAAATGGATTTACCCACGCTCGTGCACCTGCTGATGCACTCGCCATTGTGAGATCCCATAGGGTGATACCTAAAAAAATGCCCGTACTATAAAGAAACAGTTGGGCGGCACCAAACATACTAGATGTTTGGGCTAGAATCGAACCATAAATGCCAAGCCAGAACAAAATGTTCAGCGGATTTGAGATTGCGATAAAAAAACCAGTTCGAAACGATTTGCGGTTCGTTTCATATCGACCACTTGTCTGTTTAAGTCCAATTGAATCAGCCTTCACGATATTTTCAATTCCTGTATACGTTAAAACAAAAAAACCGAACAGCCAAAGAAATGTTTTCATAAACGGCGTCTCAATAACATGAGCAAGTCCAAAGTAAATGAGCATCATAAAGACGCCATCCGCTACCATCGCTCCAAACCCTACTAACCAGGCATTCATAAAACCAAATCGAATCCCCCTGTCCAGCTGTGCCGCATTAATCGGCCCCATTGGAGCTGAAAGGGAAAGTCCTAACAATATGTAGCTTACAAAGATACTCATACGCCTCCACCCTTCTTCGTATTCGTATCATTGTATTCGGACATGCTTTTAAGTAGTCGAAAAAAGAGAGGCGAGTCTTTTTTAACTATGATAATCAACAATAAAACGGCCCTCCCTAGTAAGGAAAGGCCGTTCTAATCTATCTATGGTTACTCTACCGTAACTGATTTAGCAAGGTTTCTTGGCTTATCTACGTCGCATTCTCTGTGTAGCGCTGCATAGTATGCAAGTAATTGAAGCGGTACAACAGAAGCTAGCGGAGTAAGATGCTCATGTACTTCATCAAGGACGATGGTGTCGCCTTCTTCTTCAAGGCCAGCCAGAGAAATAATGCATGGTGAGGCCCCACGAGAAACGACTTCTTGTACGTTTGAACGGATGCTTCCATTAACGTGCTTCTGCGTAGCAAGAGCAATAACAGGAGTACCTTTCTCAATTAGAGCAATCGTACCGTGCTTCAATTCACCGCCAGCAAATCCTTCAGCTTGAATGTAAGAGATTTCTTTCAGCTTAAGAGCTCCTTCAAGACAAACGTAGTAATCTACACCGCGACCAATAAAGAATGCATTACGCGTAACTGAAAGGAAGTTACGTGCAACTGTTTCGATCATTTCCTTCTGATCAATCATGGACTCCATCGCTGTTGCAACGATTCCAAGCTCCTGAATTGGGTTGAAATCAAGCTTAATGCCTTTTGCCTGAGCAGTATCAACAGCAAGTAGTGTTAGTACAGCCATTTGTGCAGTGTAGGCTTTTGTTGAAGCAACTGCAATTTCAGGGCCTGCATGTGTGTGCAGCGTATAGTCAGCCTCACGAGAAAGCGTTGATCCTGGAACATTCGTTATCGTAAGAGATTTAAATCCTTTTTTCTTCACGTTCACAAGTACGCCACGGCTATCTGCCGTTTCACCACTTTGTGAAATAAAGATAAAGAGTGGATTCTGTGAAACAAGCGGCATATTGTATAAGAACTCACTTGCGATATGCACTTCAACAGGAACCTCAGCGATGTTCTCGATCAGCTGTTTACCAACAAGGCCAGCATTGTAACTTGTGCCACACGCAATGATGTAAATACGATCCGTTTCTTTCATTGCTTCACGAATATCTTTATCAAGTTTGATGTTATCATTCTCATCTTTGTACTTTGTAATAATGTTACGAATCGCAAGCGGCTGTTCGTCAATTTCTTTAAGCATATAGTGAGGGTATGTTCCCTTTTCTATATCACTTGCGTCGATTTCAGCTGTGAATGGTTCGCGTTCCATTACTTTTCCACTCATATCTTTAATTGTGACAGAATCACGCTTCACAATCACTACTTCTTCATCCATAAGCTCGATGAATTTACTTGTTACTTGAAGCATAGCCATTGAGTCACTTGCTACTACGTTGAAGTCATCGCCGATTCCAACTAGAAGCGGACTCTTATTTTTCGCTACGTAGAGCGTTTCTGGATTATGATTGTCAATAAGTGCAAGTGCATATGAACCGTGAAGTTCATTCAATGTGTGATGAAAAGCATCTTCAACAGACATATTTTGATCTTCAACAAGAGTAGCAATAAGTTGAACAACTACTTCTGTATCTGTAGCACTTACGAAATTAACTTCGGATAAGAAGTCACGTTTGATTTGTTGATAGTTTTCAATTACACCGTTGTGAACAAGCGTGAAGCGTTCAGTTGAGCACTGATGTGGATGAGCATTTACCTGACTAGGTTCACCGTGTGTTGCCCAGCGTGTATGTCCAATCCCTGCTGTCGCTTCCACACTTGTATCCACTTTTTTTCTAAGGTCAGCAATACGACCTTTTTCTTTAAAAAGGTGGAGTCCACCGTCATTAAGAAGCGCAATACCTGCTGAGTCGTACCCTCTGTACTCAAGCTTCTCCAGACCTCGTAATAGAATTTCTTTAGCATCCTGATTTCCAATATATCCAACAATACCGCACATGTAAAAGTCCTCCTTCAATTGAAGGAGCAGGCATACAACGGGGCAGACCTGCCCCTTCTTTTCCGATTAATAGCTTTTTTGTCACCATAGTTTTGCTTTTGTTCAGAAAGTCACCTCTCTGTTTTTCACAAAACCATTCAATTGTGGTGGAGCAATCGAGAGGTATCCGCCGATGATCGATAAACCTCTTCCTCGTCAACTGTTTTCTACCGTTCGAAAACAGTCCAGGCGCTTTTATATCAAAAGTAACCCAACTTCCCTCACTTTCCCTATTAGAATAAAAACCAAACATACTTCTATATTATATCAATTGTAAAAAGCTGGTCAATTCTTTTTTCTAGAACAAGTCGTTCTCGCTATAATTTGCTCTATTTTGACTCATTTTAATGAGAAAATCACTTGTGAAAATCCCCTTATATATAAAAATATGCATGGGTAGCTTTTTCTGTGCTTCCCATGCATACCTTTCGTACAAACTTTTCATTTTTGTCGATTAAGCTCCAAGTTCTTCTTTCACCATAGATACAACGCGATCGACGTACTCATCACACAGATCTTTTGTAGGGGCCTCAGCCATGACGCGAACAAGAGGCTCCGTTCCAGATGGACGAACAAGAATACGTCCTTCTCCGTTCATGTCGCTTTCTACTTGCTGAATCGTTTCTTGAATACGCTCGTTTGAATCTACCTTGTTTTTATCTGTTACCTTTACATTCACAAGAGATTGAGGGTATTTCTTCATTTCTCCAGCAAGCTCTGACAACGATTTGTTTGTCACTTGCATAATGTTAGCAAGCTGAAGTGCTGATAGCATACCATCACCTGTCGTAATATGATCAAGGAAAATAATATGTCCAGACTGCTCTCCGCCAAGGTTGTAGCCTTCTTTACGCATTTCTTCCATCACATAACGATCGCCTACCTTAGTTTGAAGCGATGTTATACCTGACTCTTCCATCCCTTTATGGAATCCAAGATTGCTCATTACAGTTGAAACGACCGTATCATGGCGTAAACGCTTTTGATCTTTCATGAATTTAGCGCAGATAAACATAATCTGATCGCCATCTACGATATCTCCATTTTCGTCAACGGCGATTAGGCGGTCTCCATCTCCATCAAATGCAAAGCCTACGTTGGCATTCTTTTCTTTCACAAATTCAGCCAGTGTTTCTGGATGCGTCGATCCGACACCGTCGTTAATATTTGTTCCAGTAGGATTCGTACCTATAGTGGAAATATCAGCTTCAAGATCAGCGAATAAATGAGCTGCAAGCGAAGACGTTGCACCATGTGCACAGTCGAGCGCAATGTGAAGTCCAGAGAAATCTTCATCAATTGTTTGTTTCAAATACTGAAGGTACTTCTGACAACCTTCGAAGTAATCACTAACGATACCTAGATCAGCACCTGTAGGGCGTGGTACAAGATCCTCATCGCTATCAATAAGCGCTTCAATTTCTTCTTCCTGAACATCTAAAAGCTTAAAGCCATCCGGGCCAAAAAACTTAATTCCGTTATCCCCAACTGGATTGTGGGAAGCAGAAATCATTACTCCCGCTTGAGCACTTAGTGCCTTCGTTAAATGAGCAACTCCTGGCGTAGAAATGACACCAAGACGCATTACTTCAGCCCCAATGGAAAGGAGACCCGCAACTAGCGCCCCTTCAAGCATATATCCAGAAATACGCGTATCGCGTCCGATTAAAATCTTAGGTTTCTCGGTCTCTTTCGTTAAGACATAACCACCGAGACGGCCCAATTTAAATGCAAGTTCTGGGGTAAGCTCTGTATTAGCTATCCCTCTTACACCGTCAGTACCAAAATATTTACCCATCGTTATACTCTCTCCTTTATTATCGCGCAGTTCCCACTATTATGAAGGACTATTCTCTATTTGCAGCGTTACCTTCTTCGATGAACCAGACCAGCGTACATAAGACGGCCCGTTCCATTGTAATTCTAATTCATGTTCTCCCTCGGAAAGACCACTTGCATCAATATAAGCCTGAAAATCATCATTCTGAATATTTTCAAGCACGCTAGATACACCATAAATCTTCATATCCGTAGATCCCGTTTCAGGTTCTGAAATATTTGCTGTTAACCCATCAGATACTCCAGTTACTTTAATTGGTACATCTTCAAATGCTTTTTCATCTTCTTTACCAACTTTAATTTTTGCTTCAACCGTTTCTGGATCTACTTTTTTCATCCCATCCGGAACTGGTACATCAAGCTCAACCGTTGTATCCTTTGTTATTTTTGATAGATCAAGTGGAATACCGTCCAGAAACTCTAGTTTGCCAAGTTCCTCTTCAGGACCAAAGACAGAAACCTCCGAAGGTTCAAGATCAATTGATGAGATACTAACACCATCAGGAAGCTTACCTTTTTGATCAAGTTTAATCGGCACCTTTTTGTATGGGGCAGTAATTGGTACTTTCACATCAACTACGGCAGGATCAATCGATACCCCCTGTATTTCTTCCATATTCGCATCATACACATTTAGTGTTATTCTTTCATTAACTTCTTCTTTTGCACCGCTCACATTTACATAGCCTCTAACAAATGCAATTTGTTCAAGCTTTGAATTTGCGCCAGTAACTGTAACGGTTTTAGGGGAAACGATCGGCTCTTCTGTCGCATAACCTTCCAGAAGCTCATCTTCCTTCAATAAGTTGATCCCAACTTGAAAAGTACTCGACTTTTTCTCTTCAATCGTTACAGAAACTCTGACGGGATCAATCGCAACATCTACATTTTCAGGAAAATCTCTGTGTTTTACGGTAACGAGATGTTGACCTGGCGTTAGGTTTCGCAAATCGACATAAACTTCTTTATTCGTTAACTTTGATAGCATTAAACCATCTGTGCGGCCTTCAACAATGACATCTACGGTTTCAGGTAAATCAGAAACCACCACGCTATCTTCATCGTATAGCACTTCAAGCTCCATATCTGGTAAACGTTCTGTTTCTGTTTGTTGAGTAAGTAATCCATTAGGATCAGTAGTAGAACCATCAGGCATCGCAACAATTGTGTAAAGCATGAGAGCGAGAAGAAAAGAGATGATTTTGACAAACCAGTTGCTCGTTAACAATTTGTCCATTACTTTTTCCCCCTCCAATTACTAAAGCGGTTGGAAGTCTCAGTCTTAGACACAGAAGGATTTAGCTCAGCATTAAGAAGATCACGTAATACCTCTTCAGATAAATTTCGATGAAGTTCTCCGTTCTTTGTCAGGGAAATACTCCCTGTTTCTTCAGACACAATGAGTGTTAGGCTATCTGTTACTTCACTTATTCCAAGAGCAGCTCTGTGCCTTGTACCGAGTTCCTTCGAAATAAAAGGACTCTCTGAAAGTGGCAAATAACATGCCGCAGCTAAAATTTCATCCTTCTTTAGAATAACCGCTCCATCATGAAGTGGTGTATTCGGAATGAACACATTAATTAAAAGTTCAGAAGTTAATTTTGCATTCATAGGAATACCTGTCTCTACATAGTCATTGAGACCTGTTTCCCGCTCAATAGATATTAACGCGCCAATTCTTCTCTTACCCATATAGGATGATGACTTAATAATGGCTTCCACCATTTTATTCGTCTCTTCCTCTTCAACAGCGGAGCGAGCAAACAATCGACCGCGTCCTAACTGCTCAAGTGCTCTTCGAAGCTCAGGTTGAAAAATAATAATGATGGCAAGCAGTCCATAAAGAACGACCCGCTCTAGAATCCAATGTAGCGTGTTCAGTTCGAAAAAACTACTTAAGAACCATGCGGCAATAATGACCGTAATTCCCTTAAGTAACTGAACAGCCTTCGTGCCGCGAATAAGCATAATAATTTTATATATCACATACGTAACGAGCAAAATATCAATAATCTCAGTTATGTAATCAAGTACATTTACATTTCCAACAGGCAGCACGGCTCTTCCTCCAAACGTATTGTATTTAGCCTGAAGTTCACTTCTAGTGCATTGCTAAAATACATTTGTAACTTTTTAATTATATCATATTTTTGACAACTTCAAAAAAAGCACATCTCTTTTATTATGAAGTTTCATATAATTAGTGACTCTGTGATCAGATGTTGAGTTAGGGGAGAAAAATCATTTTTAACTATAGCAAAGCTACACAAAAATAAACCGCCCTATTGGACGGTTTATTTCTGCTCATCATTTGTAAATACACTACCTATATCTTGAAAAAGGTGTTTCAACTGAAACCACGTCCAGTCAAGAATATGATCCACCTCTTCTATTTCACCAGTTACCTGTCCAGCAGAGGCCATATATTGTTCTCCATTGATCACAAGAACATCACCTTTAACCTGTCCTTCAATTTCAAGATTACGGTTTTTCACTGTTAGATCTCCTTCAATGACTTCACCCTCAGGAACAATAACTGTATTCGTTTCCTGGTCAAATCTTAAATTACCAGAGAGCGCAGATAATTGATCCTCACTCGTCCATGATGAGTAAACAGATCCTGCCATTAATACTAAGAATAAAATCGCAGCTGTTACGAATGGATGAGATTTCATCCATCGTTTCATCCAGACCGTGCGTTTCTCTTGTGGTAGCTGTTGCATTACCTTTGATGTAAAACCATCGGGTGCCTTCATAGAAGGTGAGCTGAGGAGAAATGATTCCGTTTTCTTCAGTTCTTCATAATGCTCTTTGCAATCATGACATGTCTTTAAATGATCAAATAGCTCTTTACGCTGTTGATCTGTAGCTTCTTCATCAAGTACGTCATGCATAATCGCAACTATTTCTGCAGGGCATTTCATAGCTTCTCCCCCTTTCTTACTGCTCTCGAAGCTTCTTTCTAAGCGCTTCTCTACCCCGATGTATTCGGGTTTTGACCGTTCCTACTGGTAAATCCAGAATTTCACTTATTTCCTTTAGCGATAACTCCTGGATATACTTTAATGTTATAGCACTTCGATACTTAGCTGGCAAACTCAGAATAGCTTGATGTATCCCATCCTGTGCCTCTAACGATACAACTTCATCATCAGGTAATGGTTCATCTGTCGACACTTGAGAATACATTGTCAGGCCTTCCGTACCCGAAATTTCAGCATCGAGGTAATAGTCTGGCTTTTTCTTTCGCATACGATCAATCGATAAGTTCGTGGCTATACGATATAACCAGGTAGAGAATTTCCGATCAATCTGATAGCGATCAATATTCGTATAAGCACGAATGAATGCCTCCTGAGCCACATCCTCAGCTTCCTGCCTGTTACCAAGCATTCGGTATGTCAAAGCAAAGACTCGATCTTTATAGAGCTCTACTAACTCCCCAAATGCATTATGGTCCCCTTTTCTTACTTTCAACACGATTCTTTTTACGATTGCATCCATTTTTTCAACCCCCGCTGATTCCTGCGGCTATTATAGTTACGTATCAGGAAAAACAAAGTTTCACTTTTTCTAAAAAAATATTTTCTTATCTTTCCCTATTCTATCACGTTTGAATTACTGTTTTTAATGAAAATACATAATTTTCTAGTGAAAATAGTTTATTCTTTTAATATATAGGGTAAAAGGCTATAAATTATTGAGAGGGTGGTTCGGCTCATGGAAAGGTTGAATCGTAAAATAAGCTTTCAAATAAAAAGCGAGAAAGATCATCTCCTTCAAGAAATTGAGGCTTCCCGCAATAAAATGAATTTATTAGCAAGAAACAAACCACTTAGTTCTTCCGAGATCATTGAAATAAGCACTTATTTGGACTATCTATTAAACGAATATGATCAATGTCGAAATAGAAAAACAGCGGCTTTATCTTAAGATAAAGTCGCTGCCTTTATGTCTATTTTAATTTTTCCCCAAATAAAGATCCCATTAAAGCAACGGCAACAGTAGCCGTTTTATTTTTCTCATCTAAAATAGGATTCACTTCAACGAATTCTGCAGAGGTTAAAATGTTTGACTCTGCTAGCATTTCCATCGCAAGATGACTCTCGCGATAACTAATTCCCCCAAGTACTGGTGTACCTACTCCAGGAGCATCGTGCGGATCAAGTCCATCAAGATCAAGACTTAAATGCACCCCATCAGTGTCTTTCGATACATACTCAATAGCCTCTTCCATTACTTGCGTCATACCCATACGGTCAACTTCATGCATCGTATATACTTTAATACCTTTTTCTTTAATCAATTTACGCTCACCATCGTCAAGAGAACGAGCTCCGATAATCACAATGTTTTCTGGTTTAATTTTAGGTGAATATCCTGAAATGCTAGTTAAAGACTCATCACCAATGCCAAGACTAACTGCAAGTGGCATTCCATGAATATTTCCTGATGGTGATGTTTCAGAGTTATTTAAATCACCATGCGCATCGTACCAAATAACACCTAAATTTTCATAATTACGTGCTACACCGGCAAGAGTGCCAATAGCAATACTATGATCTCCACCAAACACTAGTGGAAAACGCTTTCGATTAATCACTTCATTTACAACATTTGAGAGCTTTTCGCTTGCATCAGCAACTTCTTTCAAATTTTTAAGTTGATGATCCTGTTCTTCTGGACGCTTTTCTGGCCTTCCAATTTCAATATCCCCAAGATCTTCTATATCGTAATTCAAATTTGATAACCGTTCTACAATTCCAGCATATCTGATCGCACTTGGACCCATGTCTACCCCGCGTCTCATCTGGCCAAGATCCATTGGTACTCCTATAATCGAAAGTTTATTATTCATTATGTAGCCTCCTCGTATCCTAGTCTAGCTCTATTCTACCCATATTCCAGTAAATGACTCAACCTGACATAAAACACGAATAAATATTCATACAATTACGTAAATTGATGTTCTTTACGGATAAATATAAGCAACAGTAGCGTGGACATGGAGGATCTGAATCATATATCATCTGCAAGGTGCATTAGAAATAGAAAGCTTTCCGACTTCCAAAAGATTTTATGACATAAAAAAAACCCTAAACATTGTTTAAGGAAAATGGTGGAGCCTAGCGGGATCGAACCGCTGACCTCCTGCGTGCAAGGCAGGCGCTCTCCCAGCTGAGCTAAGGCCCCATTTGGAGCGGGTGATGGGGATCGAACCCACGACATCAGCTTGGAAGGCTGAGGTTTTACCACTAAACTACACCCGCATATAAAGTTTGGAGCGGAAGACGGGATTCGAACCCGCGACCCCCACCTTGGCAAGGTGATGTTCTACCACTGAACTACTTCCGCATATGGTGAGCCATGAAGGACTCGAACCTTCGACCCTCTGATTAAAAGTCAGATGCTCTACCAACTGAGCTAATGGCTCTTACTGGTGGAGGGGGACGGATTCGAACCGCCGAACCCTGAGGGAGCGGATTTACAGTCCGCCGCGTTTAGCCACTTCGCTACCCCTCCACTGGAAAAAATGGTGCCGGCCAGAGGACTTGAACCCCCAACCTACTGATTACAAATCAGTTGCTCTACCAATTGAGCTAGGCCGGCAAAATATATAGTACTTACAAATAAAAAAGAGTGCACTCTACTGAGTACTCCTGAAGGTAAATCATTTATTAAGAAAAATGGTGGAGGATGACGGGCTCGAACCGCCGACCCTCTGCTTGTAAGGCAGATGCTCTCCCAGCTGAGCTAATCCTCCACAGAGTATAAATAAATTAAATTGGTGACCCGTACGGGATTCGAACCCGTGTTACCGCCGTGAAAGGGCGGTGTCTTAACCGCTTGACCAACGGGCCATGTCCTGGAGCTTCCAACCGGATTCGAACCGATGACCCCTTCCTTACCATGGAAGTGCTCTACCTGCTGAGCTATGGAAGCATAATGGCTCCACAGGTAGGATTCGAACCTACGACCGATCGGTTAACAGCCGATTGCTCTACCACTGAGCTACTGTGGAATATTGGTCAGCCTGGCAACGTCCTACTCTTGCAGGGGGAGATCCCCCAACTACCATCGGCGCTGAAGAGCTTAACTTCCGTGTTCGGCATGGGAACGGGTGTGACCTCTTCGCCATCATTACCAGACTAATCAAAGGTTGTTCCACTAGAAAGTGTTTAACCAAGGACAAGATATATCTTACTATAATTCTTTGTAAAGATCAAGAAAAATTTTCATTCCTTGAAAACTAGATAGCACGCACAACGTTTTCCAATTTAATCGGTTAAGCCCTCGATCGATTAGTATTCGTCAGCTCCACGTGTTGCCACGCTTCCACCCCGAACCTATCTACCTCATCATCTCTAAGGGATCTTACCAGCTTCATGCTGTGGGAAATCTCATCTCGAGGGGGGCTTCATGCTTAGATGCTTTCAGCACTTATCCCTTCCACACGTAGCTACCCAGCTATGCTCCTGGCGGAACAACTGGTACACCAGCGGTGTGTCCATC
>NZ_JBEWYW010000013.1:0-68625 GCF_041366475.1 Pseudalkalibacillus sp. JSM 102089 | reverse complement strand
TATCTACAGCTTTTTTCTTGAATTGAATATCATATGTTTTATTAATTTTACCCATAGAAAAATCCCCTCCATAATAGACAGCTTAGTGCGCTTTCTTTTTTCTGTCTACTATGAGGGGATCATATCACCCTTAAGGGGGCGAGATTTTTTATTGGTCGATAGGATTTTTGTTTTCATCTAGGGTGAACCCTTCACCTAAAACATCTTGAACGTCGTTAACGGCTACAAAAGCATGTGGATCAACCTGTCGAATGATGTTTTTTAAACGTACAATTTCATTTCGAGCAACAACGCAATAAAGAACTTCTTTTTGAAGACCGGAAAAGCTGCCTTTTCCATTCAATACGGTCGCTCCCCGATCCATCTGCTTCATAATATTGTCAGCAATTTCTTTATTATTCTCAGATATGATCATGGTCGCTTTCGCAGAATATGCCCCTTGTTGGATAAAATCAATGACTCTAGCAGCTACAAATACCGCTAATAATGTATACATCGCTTCTTTATAGTTTAAATAAACAAGTGATAAAGCTATAACGCAAAAGTCGAAAATAAACATTGTTCTACCCATGCTCCAGCCAATGTATTTAGAACCGAGCTGCGCGATAATGTCCACCCCACCGGTTGTTCCTCCATAACGAAAGATAATGCCAAGACCAACCCCTACAAACACTCCTGCAAACAATGCTGCAAGAGTTAAATCGTCTTGAAGTGGGATGGATAGAGCGGAATATCGCTGAAAAATCCACAGAAACACAGATAAGGAAACGGTTCCAATAATCGTATAAATAAATGCCTTTCGTCCAAGCAACTTCCATCCAATTAGAAATAATGGAATGTTAAGAACTAGATTACTAATCGCGGGATCAATTTGAAATAGAAAGTATAGCAAAAGGGTAATGCCAGTAAAGCCACCTTCCGCTAAATTATTTTCCATATTGAAATGCACAAGGCCAAATGCAAAGATTGCAGACCCAAGTAAGATGAAGAATACATTTTTTCCACGTATGCCTTCCATAATAACCACTCCTATCCCTCCAGTAGAGCCAACAGAATTCATTATAATCAAATACTGAGCAGACAGCAATTTGAATCTGTTATACTCACGTTAGGTTTGATAAGAATAGGTTGTTGGATTTTACGAATTTGGTGTTAAAGATCTGACGAGGTGAAGATTTGATAAAGAAAAAAACTTGTGAAACATTTGTCAAACGCCTATCTTTTAGCTAACATAAGAAATGATGTGAAAGGTGGTTTGACAGATGGCTAATAGATCGATTAGTGAGATGCAAAAAGAGGTAGATCAATACATAAGTCAGTTTAAAGAGGGGTATTTTACTCCCCTTGCGATGCTAGCAAGAATGACCGAAGAACTTGGTGAGCTTGCACGTGAAATTAATCATTACCATGGTGAAAAACCGAAAAAAAATACAGAGGAAGAGCGTACCATTGAAAATGAAATGGGAGATCTCCTCTTTGTACTAACCTGCTTTGCAAATTCGTTAGATATAGATCTTGATGAAGCATTTGGAAAAGTGATGACTAAATTTAACACGAGAGACAAAGATCGATGGACGAGAATAGAAGAGGAGAGTGAATAGGCATGCAAGAAGTGAAAATCGTAATCGCAGGACCAAGAGGAAACATGGGGAGCGAAGCAGTGAAGTTGGTAGATCGTACAGGTCATTTTACTCTTGCTGCAGTTATTGACAGCAAACAAACAGGACAAACGGTAGCGGATATTGAAGGACTTCCGTCGCTAGATGCTCCTGTGTATACGGATCTTGACAAGTGCTTGTCAGAAGTAGAATGTGATGTATTAATTGATCTAACAACGCCTGAATATGGGAAAAAACATATGGAGATTGCCTTTAATCATGGCGTACGTCCTGTCATTGGAACAACAGGTTTTTCTAATGATGATGTTGAAGAATTATCCAAAGTAGCTGAACAAAAAGAATTAGGAGCCATTATTGCCCCAAACTTCGCTATCGGCGCAGTTCTAATGATGAAATTTGCTTCTATGGCAGCTAAATATTTTGATGACGTTGAGATTATCGAGCAACACCATGATCGTAAGCTTGATGCTCCATCTGGAACTGCTGTCAAAACAGCGAAAATGATATCAGAAGTAAGAAATGCAAAGAAACAGGGACATGAAGATGAGCGTGAGGATTTAGAAGGTGCACGTGGTGCGGATTATGAAGGAATGAGAATTCATAGCGTACGCTTACCAGGACTTGTTGCTCATCAGGAAGTTTTATTTGGTGGAGAAGGACAAACGTTGAAAATACGTCATGACTCAATGAATCGAGCTTCCTTTATGCCAGGTGTGCAATTAGCTGTTGAAACGGTTTTGAAAATTGATCAGCTTGTCTATGGGCTTGAAAATATTATGGAGTAGGGGATGACCTTATGAAAATCGCTTTAATCGCGCACGATAAGAAAAAGGATGATCTTGTTCGTTTTACTCTTGCGTATAAAATGATTCTAGATCCACACGAACTTTTTGCAACTGGTACAACTGGTAAACGAATTATTGATGAAACGGGATTAGACGTGCACCGGTACCAATCAGGACCTCTTGGTGGAGATCAACAGATTGGCGCTATGATTGCAAAAAACGATATGGATGCAGTGATTTTCTTTCGAGATCCCCTCACAGCACAGCCTCATGAGCCTGATATAACTGCTCTTATTAGGCTTTGTGATGTATACGATATCCCGCTAGCAACAAATATGGGCAGTGCAGAGATTCTTGTACATGCCCTTGCTAGGGGAGAATTGGATTGGAGAGAAATTGTACATGGAAGAAATAACACTTGATATACTTGCGTTCGGAGCTCATGCTGATGACGTTGAGATCGGAATGGCTGGAACATTAAAGAAACTTGCTGACGAAGGTAAACAGACGGGTATTTGTGATTTAACAGAGGCTGAGCTATCGTCCAACGGGACCGTGTTTATACGACACCATGAAGCAAGGAATGCCGCAGAAATTTTATCTGTTAAAACGAGGATAAATATGAAGTTTCCTGACCGTGGTTTGACGATCTCTGATGATAAAATTTCTTCCCTTGTTAAAGTAATACGCCGCACAAAACCTAAGGCTATTTTTGTTCCATATCCAGAAGACCGCCATCCTGATCATGGGCATGCTGCTCACTTAGTTGAAGAAGCGGTTTTTTCAGCCGGAATCCGAAAATACAATCCTGAATTAGGATCTGCTCATAAAGTAAGTCAGGTCTATTATTATTTTATTAATGGATTTCACCGCCCTCAGTTTACAATTAATATTTCAAATCAAATAGAAGCGAAGAAACAGTCTCTAGAAGCCTATGAAAGTCAATTCGTTCTAAGTAACGGAAGCGTCTCAACTCCACTAACGAATGGCTACGTTGAGAAAGTAATCAATCGTGAATACTTATATGGCAAAGAATCTGGAGTAGATTATGCGGAAGGGTTTATCGCAAAGAATCTGTTATGTTTGGAAGAATTTCCGTTAGGAGAAAGCATATGACACTTAAAATTGGTATTACCTGTTATCCAACTGTCGGGGGTTCTGGAGTGATCGCAACTGAGCTTGGTAAAATGCTTGCTGAAAAAGGGCATGAAGTCCATTTTATTACGAGTAGCGTTCCTTTCCGTTTGGATACGTTCCACCCGAATATTTATTTTCATGAAGTTGAAGTAAATCAATACGCGGTTTTCCGTTATCCTCCGTATGATTTAACCCTTGCAAGTAAAATGGCAGAGGTCATTCAAAGAGAAAACCTTGATTTGCTTCACGTACATTATGCTGTTCCGCATGCGGTCTGTGCTTTTCTTGCTAAAGAAATGGTGGGAGGAGACATAAAAATTGTGACAACGCTCCATGGTACGGATATTACCGTGCTTGGCTATGATCCTTCCTTAACACAATTGATTCGATTTGGGATTGAAAAATCTGATCGAGTTACAGCTGTGTCAGATGATCTCGTTGAACAAACGCATCGGCTCCTTGAAACAGATAAAGAGATCGATACAGTGTATAACTTTGTTGATGAAAGGATTTATTATCCAAAAGCGCCTGCCGATTTAAGGAGAACATATGGTATTTCGGAAGAGGAGAAAGTGATTGTTCATATTTCAAACTTTAGAGCAGTGAAACGGGTACCGGATGTCATTAAGGTGTTCCATCGTATTCAAAATGACATGCCAGCAAAGCTGCTACTCATAGGAGACGGTCCTGAAATTCAAGTTGCCTGTAAACTCGTTAATGAACTTGGTTTGAAGGATAAAGTGAAATTTCTTGGTAAACAAGAAAATGTGGCCGAAATTCTCTCCATTTGTGATTTGAAATTATTGCTTTCTTCGAAAGAAAGCTTTGGGCTTGTTGCACTTGAAGCGATGGCTTGTGGAGTTCCAGCCATTGGTACGAACATTGGGGGAATCCCAGAAGTGATCGAACATGATGTGAACGGTTTTATTGCAGAAGTCGGTGATATAGATACGATTTCTGTTTACGCAAAGCAGTTGCTATCTGACGACGCTCTGCATGAGAGAATGAGTACGGCAGCTGTAAAAGCTGTTGAAACGAGATTTGCTTCACAACGGATTCTAGAACAATATGAAGCCCTTTATTATAAAACACTTCAAGAGGCATTGACTTGATTGACCTAAAAGGGAAGGCTTACAACACATGTATGGAAGTGCTTCACATCCTAACTGAAGATGGATTTGAAGCCTACATTGTTGGAGGAGCTGTGAGAGACGCTTTACTAGGTATACCTGTTGCTGATTTTGATATTGCTTCATCTGCTAAACCAGAAGAAGTAATGAGGCTATTCGATAAAGTTGTACCTACCGGGATTGATCATGGCACCGTGACGGTCGTCTATAAGGAGTTTTCTTTTGAAGTGACAACGTTCCGCTCTGAAAAAGGTTACCGGGATTTTAGACATCCATCAGCTGTATCATTTCTTGGAACGATTGAAGATGACCTTGGGCGCCGAGATTTTACTATCAATAGCATGGCTCTTTCAATAAAGGGGGATGTGATTGATTTATACGATGGTTTAGATGATTTGAAGCGTCGTCTTTTACGCACTGTAGGAGATCCCGCTGAGCGTTTTCAAGAGGATGCTCTACGTATGGTAAGAGCGCTTCGGTTTCAAAGTGTCCTGGACTTTTCGTTGGATAAAGAAACGGAAGAAGCGTTAATACTGAACGCGCCTCTCCTTAAGCGTGTGGCGATTGAAAGAATTCAAATTGAGATAAGCAAATTGTTGTACGGAAAGGCTGTTCATTCAGCCATCAATCAGCTTGTTCAAGCACGTTTGCATCAAATTTTACCAGGACTCCAAAACTTAGAGAAATGGCTTGAAGAGACAAGGTACTTGCACTATCTGGCTACGGAAGAAGAGAGATGGGCTTTTCTTGCGCGGACTACAGATGATCCCGTTCGATTTCTTAAAGAATGGCGCTTACCAAATCGGATCGTTAAAAAGGTCGAATTTCTATTAAGGAATGTCGATCTTGTTAAAAGAGAGGGCTGGAGCAGGTGGCGCATATACGAAGCTATACCCGAAGTAAGGTCAAGCGAACGGCTTATATCCGTTTTTGAAAAGCGCGCTCCAAATCTTTTGAAAGTGGATCGAATCGCTTCAGAACTAGTGATAACATCAGCCGAAATGCTCGTTGTGACTGGAGAAGAATTGATTAAATGGAAGGGTACAAAGCCCGGGCCATGGGTTGGAGAAGCTCTTAAACAAATTGAGCATGCTGTTATAACAGAAGGGATAAAGAATGAGAAATCCAGCATTAAAAGGTGGCTTGAACAGTGGCAGACTCAATAAGGCAGCGCCTGCTGCAAATGCTTGAAGAACATGCAGAATCATATGTTTCTGGTCAAATGATCAGCGAGACGCTTAATGTATCTAGAACAGCCATTTGGAAACATGTATCTGAACTTCGTAAAAACGGATATGAGGTTGAGGCTGTTCAGAAAAAAGGTTATCGAATTGTTTCTAGACCAGATATGTTAAGTAAAGAAGAAATCAGCTTAAAATTAACAACAGATTTTCTTGGTAAAACCATTTACACATATCCTACTGTAGAATCGACCCAGTTTATTGCGCATGACTATGCGCATAAAGGGACAGCAGACGGTACGATCATTGTTGCTGATGAGCAAACAGCGGGAAAAGGAAGGCTTGGACGTTCGTGGCATTCTCCACCTGGGAGTGGTATTTGGACAAGCATTATACTTCGTCCAAAATTACCGCCTCAAAGGGCCCCTCAATTCACTCTTATCGCAGCTGTTAGTGTTGTCCATGCCATCCGTAAACAAACAGGGCTTGAAGCAGAAATTAAATGGCCAAACGATATTCTTATAGATGGAAAAAAAGTAGTTGGAATCCTAACTGAACTACAAGCAGAAGCTGATCAAATTAAATCAATTATTATTGGAATGGGTATTAACGTCAATGCCACTAAAGAAGATTTTCCAGAAGATTTAACGACAGCTACCTCCCTTAGGATTGAATTAGGAAAAGAAATAAAGCGCTCAGTGTTATTAGCAGCTATCTTAAACGAACTTGAAACGCTATATGAAGAGTACTTAAATAACGGTTTTAGAATGATCAAGCTACTTTGGGAAAGTTATGCCGTCAGTCTTGGTCGAAGAATTAAGGCGAGAACTCTGAATGGTGTGATTGAAGGCCTAGCGAAAGGAATAACAGAAGAAGGGGTACTCCTTTTGGAAGATGAAAGTGGTAAGATGCATTACATTTATTCAGCAGATATCGAAATTTGTTAACTATAGCTGATGATTTCTGCTATACTAACAGATGTAAGGGTGGTATCCGGATGGAGCCGCACCAATCGTAACTTCAAAAAAAAAATCTGCCTTGATCCATATGGACTGGGACAGAGGGATGAGACCGATACAGTAACCTCCTGAAGATGGAGCGTTGCAGCTAGTCTATGTTGTCATAGACTGATGGGATACCCCTGTCTGCTGCAATTCCATTTCAGGAGTTTTTTGTGCGGTATTCCTCTGAATAAAGGAGGAAAAGATATGAAAACAACGAGTGATTTTAGAAAAATGAAAGCAAATCACGAACCAATTGCTATGCTTACGGCATATGATTATCCCTCAGCTAAGTTAGTAGAAGACGCTCATATTGATATGTTATTAGTCGGTGATTCACTTGGAATGGTGGCGCTCGGTTATGACTCAACTATTCCGGTGACGATGGATGATATGGTCCTCCATACAAAAGCAGTTAAGCGAGGCGCCCCAAATACTTTTATCGTTACAGATTTACCGTTTCTCACTTATCATAGCAGCGTTTCTGAAACGCTTTCTCATGCTGGTCGATTACTTCAAGAAGCGGGAGCACACGCTGTTAAACTTGAAGGTGGTGGAGAAGTTATCCATCATATTCAAAAGTTAACTTCAGCTGGAGTGCCAGTGATGGGTCATTTAGGATTAACTCCGCAATCAGTAGGTGTTCTTGGGGGATATAAAGTACAGGCAAAAGAGTCAGAAAGTGCCGGATTATTAGTAAAAGAAGCGAAAGCTGTTGAAGAAGCTGGAGCATTTGCCCTAGTACTTGAATGTGTGCCGCAACAGCTGACTGAAATTGTATCTAGCGAGCTTTCTATACCAGTAATAGGGATTGGAGCAGGAGTCAAAGCTGATGGCCAGGTACTCGTTTATCATGATTTGATCGGATATGGTTCTGGTCATGTACCTAAGTTCGTCAAGCAATATGTTAACGTGTCTAACTTAATTCATAAAGCTGTTGAACAATACGTTTCTGATGTAAAAGGAAGTCATTTTCCCGAACAAAAACATTCATTTAATATGAAAGAGGAGCAGCTTTCAGGAATGTATGGAGGAACAAGGCTATGAAAATTATAAAGACTATTAACGACATGCAATCATTCTCAAAACAATCGATGAGATCAGGTCAGAAGATTGGTTTTGTACCAACCATGGGTTATCTTCATGAAGGGCATATAAGCCTTGTGGGAGAAGCTGTGAAGCAAAATGATTGCGTTATCATGAGTGTGTTTGTGAATCCACTTCAATTCGGTCCGAATGAAGACTTTGATCGCTATCCTCGAGACCTAAAGAGAGATGAAGAACTAGCTAGTCAGGCAGGAGTAGATGTTTTATTCTACCCTGATGTAACGGAAATGTATCCGAAGGAGCGTACGACAAAGCTAACCGTACAAGAACGTGTTAATACATTATGTGGTGAATCTAGACCTGGCCATTTTGATGGCGTAGCTACAGTCGTTTTGAAATTATTGCAAATTACACTACCTGATCGAGCTTATTTTGGTATGAAGGATGCTCAACAAGTAGCTGTGATAAAAGGGCTTGTCGATGACTTTAATGTACCTGTTGAGATTGTCCCTTGTCCTATCATTAGAGAGAAGGATGGGCTTGCCAAAAGTTCAAGGAATGTGTATTTAACACCGACTGAGCGGAAAGAAGCCATTCAACTTTCACGGAGTTTAAGGGCTGCTTCAAAAGCACTTAGTGATGGCGAAATAAATCCGGAACGAATTAAAGACATCGTTTCAACTTACTTAAGCGAAACTTCTGGAAGTATTGATTATGTAGAAGTGTTAGCTTACCCTGCATTAGAGAAGGTACATGTGATAACAGAAGACGTTATCATAGCGGTTGCCGTTCAATTCTCTGCTGCAAGGCTAATTGATAATATTGTAGCGCTAAAAAGCGAAATAGCGATAGGAGTGTAGAGCATGTTTCTAACAATGATGAAGGGGAAAATTCATCGAGCACGTGTGACAGAAGCAAATTTGAACTATGTAGGAAGCATCACAATAGATGAAGATATTATCGAAGCGGTTGGTATGCTACCGAATGAGAAAGTTCAAATCGTTAATAATAATAATGGTGCAAGGTTGGAAACGTATATTATTCCTGGGGCAAGAGGGTCAGGTGTAGTTTGTTTGAATGGTGCTGCTGCTCGTCTTGTTCAGGAGGGCGATGTCGTCATCATTGTCGCTTATGGCATGATGAGTGAAGAAGAAGCCAGAAACTTTACGCCTCGTGTTGCGATTATGGACGATCACAATACGATCATCGATATGATTGGGGTAGAGCCTGAGGCGACTATATTATAAATACTTACGCTCTGGACTTTGGTCCAGGGCTTTTTTTGAAGGGCCAACCTAGTTTTATTCCTTTCAAATCCTATCCTCACAATCGAATCTATCGCATTTTTCGTGGATTCTTATCTCAGGTTATAAGAAATTATTTTCCGTTCCATAGAAAAAATGATAAAGTTAGTAAGGTGACCGCTTGAACGGTTTAAGCAACTGAGGTGAAAACGTATGAATCGATATACAATTATAGATTTTGAAACAACCGGAAATTCCCCCAAAAACGGGGATCGCATTATTCAAATTGGACTTGCTGTTGTAGAGGATGACACGATCGTTGACCGATATGCTTCGTTTGTTAATCCTGAAAAACCACTACCGTTATTTATTCAGCAGCTGACAGGGATTACGGATGATGATCTTATAGATGCGCCACTATTTGAAGAAGTCGCACCTGAACTTCTTAAACGTCTTGACGGTGCTTATTTTGTTGCGCACAATGTTCGATTTGACCTTAATTTCATGAATGCACAACTTGATTCAAGTGGATATGAGGCTTTTACTGGACCAACGCTCGATACAGTAGAACTTGCACGAATCCTCTTGCCTACAGCAGAGGCCTATAAATTATCTTCACTAGCAGAGTTTTTAGAAATCCAGCATGATAATCCGCATCAAGCAGACAGTGATGCGGAGGTAACAGCGGAACTTTTGCTTTATCTATTTGATAAGATGGATGATTTACCGATCGTAACGTTAACGCAGCTCGAGGAGCTTTCAACTCGGCTTTATAGTGATATAGAAGTAGTCCTTCATGAGCTTATTCAAGATAAGCAGAGACGGATTGAGCCTGAAGGCAATTTTGAAGTGTTTCGGGATATAGCGATTAAATTACAAGAACAAGTAGACGAAGTTGAGTCACTTCAGAAGCGTATCGCGTTCCATGATGCCCAAAATGAATTTGAGGAAAAAATGTCTAAGATTATCCCCGGTTTTGAAGTGCGAGAAGGTCAAAGTGACATGATGAAGCAGGTTTCAGAAGCTTTTGAAACAAATCAGCACATTTTGATTGAAGCTGGGACGGGTATAGGAAAATCTTTAGGGTATTTATTACCTGGGGTTGTTCATGCCAAAAATACAGGTAAGCCTGTTGTTGTTAGTACGCATACAATCCAACTACAAGAACAGCTATTACAAAGAGACCTACCGTTTCTTCGTGATATTTTGCCGTTCCCTTTTAGAGCCACGATTATTAAAGGCAGAAGTCATTATTTGGATTTAACGCGATTTGAACAGCAGCTTCATCATGTAGAAGAAGATAATTATGATACGATTTTAACGAAAGCTCAAATTCTCGTATGGTTGCTAGAAACAGACTATGGGGATGTGGAGGAATTAAATCTCTCTAGTGGAGGCAAGCTTTTTTGGCAACAGGTGAAAAGCGATGCCGCTGTATCTGCAAACCACCGTTCTCCGTGGTTCTCCCGTGATTTTTACCATCGAAGAAAGCGCTTTGCGATGAATGCTGATTTAATCATCACCAATCACGCTTTACTATTTAGTGATTTAATTAACGACCATCAATTATTACCCGCTTATCAGCAGGCAGTAATTGATGAGGCCCATCATCTAGAAGATATTGCTACAGAATTCTTCGGTATTAAAACGGATTACTTTTCTATTCTACAAGGGTTTGTTCGGATGGGATTAAAAGATGGTGATGGCATTTACGGAAAGGTAATTAGTATCCTCAAAAACCTTGAAATTGAAATAGATGAAACCAAAAGGGAAATTGATGCTTATGTGAAGACGATTCTTGGTGATGTAGATGAGCTTTTTCGCATGCTTCATCGTTACGTTCAGAAAAACACTCGTCGTTCGAATGAAATTGGCCGATTAAGCTATCGTATTTCTGATGAGAACGGTCCTACATGGGAAGCTATTCAAGAAGCAGCGCATCGATTAGTGTTCTACTTGAAAGATTTGGATAAAGGTTTAAAGAAGGTAGAAAAAGAACTTGATTTAAAAGAAGATGAACTCACAAGAGAGCAATTGAACACTTCAGCTGATTTTAAAGGAATTCATGCTTCTGTTTTGGAGGAACTTTCAAAAGTAGATTACCTCTTACTAAACGAAAGCGAAAATGATGTGAAGTGGGTGGAGATTGATCCGAAGGGCTCATTAAATTCAGCCTTTTTGTTTAGTAGACCTGTTGAGGTAGGTTCATTACTATCAAGCGACTATTTTGGAAAGAAAAAAAGTATTTTGCTTACCTCGGCAACGCTAACTGTCAGAAATTCGTTTGATTTTATCATTAACAGACTTGGATTAGAGGAGTTTGGGCCACTTATTCACCAATATCATTCTCCATTTGATTATAGTGAACAGGCAAGGCTAATGATTCCGACTGATTTACCAATGATTAAAGATGTATCGGACAATCAGTTTGTAGACCATATTACAGAAGCGATTCTTCGAATTGCCCGCGTGACTCGAGGAAGAATGCTCGTTCTCTTTACATCTTATGATATGCTCAAAAAAGCTCATCACCGTATGAAGGAGCTCATTGTTCATGACGAGTTAACTTTGATCAGTCAGGGCGTAGATAGTGGAAGTAGAGTAAGACTTACGAAGAATTTCAAGGAAAGTGAAGAAGCGATTCTGTTTGGTACAAGCAGCTTCTGGGAGGGCGTAGATATACCAGGCGAAGACTTAAGCTGCCTTATCATTGTTCGTCTTCCATTTTCACCACCAGATAATCCCGTTTTTCAGGCTAGATCAGAGCAATTGAAGCAGTCAGGTGGAAATCCATTTATGGAACTTTCCCTACCAGAAGCCATCATTCGATTCAAACAAGGTTTTGGTCGGCTTGTACGGTCACAGCGAGATCGAGGAGCTGTGTTTGTATTTGACCGCAGAATCATTTCTACAAGATACGGTCGTTCATTTGTAAAGTCACTCCCTGACGTTCCTCTTATGAAAGGGACAACGGAAGAATTAGTAAATGAATTAGATCTCTGGTTATAAAGCTCCACTTCATCACAAACTAATTCTACAGGAGGGTTTGTGATGAAGAAAATACTTTTACTTAGTGCGAGCTTCCTTTTTTTT
The DNA here is from genome assembly GCF_041366475.1 of Pseudalkalibacillus sp. JSM 102089. Taxonomy (NCBI): domain Bacteria; kingdom Bacillati; phylum Bacillota; class Bacilli; order Caryophanales; family Fictibacillaceae; genus Pseudalkalibacillus; species Pseudalkalibacillus sp. JSM 102089. Next base: position 56,388 of record NZ_JBEWYW010000013.1, on the reverse strand, counting down.
AGTTTGGCTTGTCCGGGTGCTGACGCAGCTATCCAATCTGTTGACTTACACCTTAAGCACCACGAAGTAGCCGTAACTTTTCTTGATCTATCAATTGGAGAAGCGGTTTTGATACAAGGGTCAGATGGAGAGGCAATTCTGATTAATACAGGAAGTAGCCTTTCCGAAAAAGAGCTAATGAATCGATTACAGATGTACCAGGTGAAGGAGCTGAGAAAAGTTTGGCTTACGAATGCTGAGGAAGCTTATACAGGAAACTTCACTGCATTGCTCAAATATTTTGATATAGACGAAGTATTTTTATCTGATCAAGCAGAACAGGCATTCCTTACAAAGATACCAACTCATCTTCAAAAGACTAACTTAAAGATAAATCAAAAGCTTACACTGATGGATGGCGTTGATGTTGAAATTATAAACATATCTAAGGCGGGTTCTGTAACATTTGTGCTATCCTTAGGAAGTCAGGATTTACTACTGATGGGAGAAACGACTCTCGAACTAGAGGAAGAGATCGCGTCTTCCGGGAGAGCAGTAGAGGTATTGAAAGTTGCGAATTTCGGATCAGGTAATGGAACTTCAACTGAATTATTGAACGCCATCGATCCACAAATGGCCGTGATTTTTCGTCACAATAACATTGATGTAAGTGAATCAGTGCTAGAACGGTTAAGTGAAAGCTGGACTGATGTCTATTACCCATACCGAATCGGAAGCGTAACCCTAAGGATGCAACATGATCGTTATGACGTTATCACACTTCCTACTAAGGAAGTTAGATGAAAATTCGTCATAGTATTTGTTGCAAAATCCCGTAAGTTATTTAAAAATAGGAATAGAAAAGAAGCCGTCCTATTTTCTTATAGAAAAAGTGTCTCATATCTCCATAAGGGATTAATGAATGGCATGAAATCGTTCCACTAAAATAGCCTGCGCAAGGCGCAGGCACTGTTGGAAGTGGAGCAGATATAGTGCACCGTCTTTGACGGTACTTATAGTTTGTCACACCTTTTTGCAACTATAAGTAGTAAATTTATCCCTGAGTGAGAAAACGTCTCTATAAAAGGATTGGCAGCTTAAAACACATACTATAGGGAGATGACAGCAATGGAAAGCAACATTGAAGTATTGTCGACTGTGAAGGTTAGTAAATCCCTCGATATTTACAAAATTGTTGATTCGTTAAATCGCACCTTAAAAGAAAAAGATTTAATGTTTGGACTTGCACTTGATGAAGAAGACCAGGACCAGATGATTTTTACAATCTATCGTACATAATAGGGTGAGCGAATGCGAGTAATAGGAATAATTGCAGGCGTGATTTTAGCAGTTTTGATCTGGCAAGGCATTTCATTTTATTCTTCCGTAACCGATCATCCTGATCGGCTAGAAGAAAAAGCGATTGAGAGAGCTGAATCGGAATCGGTGATAGAAAAAGTTGATGAAGCGGTTCAATATCATGGTACAAACAGCGCATATGTTGTCTTAAAAGGTAGCGATGCAGATGGAGATCAGGTTTATGTTTTCGTGCCACGAAAGGATGGGGCGCTTGTCACAAAGAAAATAGAAGACGGCGTTACGTTAGAAGCCATCAAAAAGAAGCTTTCTGAAGAATTTTCTCCACAAGAAGTCATTAATATTAAACCAGGTATTGAAATCAATCAAGAAGAGAAGCAAGTGCTTGTATGGGAAGCCACATTCATTGATACAGACAACCGCTATACATTTGCATATTATTATTTTAGTAATGGTGAATATTGGCGATCTCGTTCAATAAAACAAAGTTAATGTGATTAAGGGAGGAAGAGAAATGAATTTATCTAAACGTGTAGCAGCTCTTACACCGTCTGCTACGCTTGAAATAACTGCAAAAGCAAAAGCATTGAAGGCTGAAGGACATGACGTAATCGCATTAGGTGCAGGGGAACCAGATTTTAATACACCATCTCACATTCTTGAAGCAGCGAAGAAAGCAATGGATGAAGGGTTAACAAAATATACTCCTTCTGGAGGCATTCTTCCTCTAAAAGAAAGCATTATCGCTAAATTCCAAGAAGATCAGAATATAACGTACAAAGCTGATGAGATTATTGTATGTACTGGAGCGAAGCATGCTCTCTACACATTGTTCCAGGTAATACTAGATGAAGGTGATGAGGTTATTATTCCTACACCTTACTGGGTTAGTTATCCTGAACAAGTTAAGCTTGCTGGTGGCAAGCCCGTTTATGTAGAAGGTAAAGAAGAACAGTCATTTAAAGTGACAATTTCTCAACTTGAAGCAGTAGTAACGTCCAATACAAAAGCTGTGATCATTAATTCTCCTTCTAATCCAACAGGATCGATCTATACACCTGAAGAGCTTAAGCAAATAGGTGCATTCTGTTTAGAGCATGACATTCTCATTGTTTCTGATGAGATTTATGAAAAGCTTGTGTATGATGGAGCAGAACATACTTCTATCGCACAGCTTTCATCTGAATTGAAGGATCAAACGATTATTATTAATGGAGTATCCAAATCTCATTCCATGACAGGTTGGAGAATCGGCTATGCTGCAGGGAGAAAAGAGATCATTAAAGCAATGACAAACCTTGCAAGTCATTCCACTTCAAATCCAACTTCCATTTCCCAATATGCAGCTCTAGCGGCATATGAAGGGTCACAGGAGCCTGTTGGTGAAATGAAAGAAGCATTTGAAGGTAGATTAAACACCGTTTATGAACAATTAAATGCGATTCCTGGATTTACATGTGTGAAGCCCCAAGGAGCATTCTATCTTTTCCCTAATGCTAAAGAAGCGGCAGAAAAGACAGGCTTTGATTCTGTTGATGCGTTTGTAAAAGGCCTTCTTGAAGAAGAGAAAGTAGCGCTTGTACCTGGATCCGGCTTTGGTTCTCCTGATAATGTTAGGCTTTCATATGCAACATCACTTGAGGTGATTCTTGAAGCCATAAATCGAATTGAACGATTTGTTAAAACGAAACAGACAGTTTAAGCAAGTTGTTGTATGGTCAAATAATCGGTATAATAAGAACCGAACAATAGATTCATCTATTTAAACAAATTAATTCATGGCGCTATTCTCTTATGGTATAAAGAATGTGCGCCAATTTTTTCTAATTAGTTGGAGGGAAATAAGAAGTGAAAACAACGATTTCTAACGTAAATAAACAGGTTGAACAAACCGTTACAATTGGAGCCTGGTTACATAATAAGCGTTCAAGCGGAAAGATCCAGTTTCTTCAACTTCGCGACGGAACGGGATTCATTCAAGGCGTTATGGTTAAGAAGGAAGTAACAGAAGAAGCATGGGAAGCTGCTAAGAATTTAACTCAAGAATCTTCAGTATGGGTAACAGGAGTTGTCCGTGAAGATGATCGTTCACAATCAGGATATGAATTAACTGTTACTAACATTGAATTAATTCATGAAGCTGTGGATTATCCGATTACGCCAAAAGAGCATGGTACAGAATTCTTAATGGATAATCGTCACCTTTGGATTCGCTCTAGACGTCAAAACGCTATTCTTCGCATTCGAAATGAGATTATTCGTGCAACTTATCAATTCTTTAATGAAAATGATTTCGTTAAAATTGATCCGCCTATTCTAACAGGAAGCTCTGCAGAAGGTACAACGGATCTTTTCCATACAAAGTATTTTGAAGAAGATGCTTATCTATCACAAAGTGGACAACTTTATATGGAAGCAGCAGCTATGGCTTTCGGACGAGTCTTTTCTTTTGGTCCAACATTCCGCGCTGAAAAATCAAAAACGCGCCGTCATTTAATCGAATTTTGGATGATTGAGCCTGAGATGGCATTTATGAATCATGACGAAAGTCTTGAAGTTCAAGAGCAGTATGTTAGCTTCCTTGTAAAATCTGTATTAGATAATTGTCAACTTGAGTTAAAAACGCTGGAACGTGATGTTTCGAAACTAGAAGCGATTCAAGCGCCATTCCCTCGCATTTCTTATGATGATGCGATTACGCTATTGAAAGATAAAGGCTTTACAGATATTGAATGGGGCGAAGATTTTGGTGCTCCTCATGAAACTGCAATCGCTGAAAGCTTTGAGAAACCAGTGTTCATTACTAATTATCCTAAGGACATTAAGGCGTTCTATATGAAGCCTGATCCTGAGCGTGAAGAAGTCGTTCTATGCGCTGATTTAATCGCTCCAGAAGGTTATGGTGAAATCATTGGAGGTAGTCAGAGAATTGATGATTTAGCACTTATGGAGCAGCGATATGAAGAACATGGTCTTACAGACGATGCATATAAATGGTATCTTGAACTTCGCCGCTATGGTTCTGTTCCACATTCAGGTTTTGGTCTTGGACTAGAACGCACTGTGGCATGGTTATCTGGTGTGGAACATGTGCGTGAAACAATTCCGTTCCCACGTCTTTTAAATAGACTATATCCGTGATAAACTAACAAAGCTGACGCTTCTTTCAATGTGAAAGAAGCGTCTTTATCTGATAAAAAAGCCGTAGGTGAAAGCATTTCACGAAGTGAAGATGGATAAGATTAGAAGATGAGAGGAAAAAATGGTATGTACGTGAATGTACATAGCCAGATTTTTCTACTCCCGTCACAAAATGCCGGCGTGCTATAATGAAAGGTAGAGGTGGATGGGATGAAGAAGGAACACATCATTCAAATCATTAATGAAGGTCATGTTTCAGTACCAAGGCTCTTGCTCAATTACTATGTTAGCGTTGGTTTACATGAAGAAGATGCCTTCTTTTTAATTAGATTACACAGTTTTATTGAACAGGGGAATTCTTTTCCAACACCGGAGGAACTTGCCCAAGCAATGACATATTCACCACAAGCTTGTCTAGATAAAATACAGCAGCTTATGCAAAAAGGTGTTTTAACGATCGAGGAACACCAGAATGAATCGAAGAATTATTATTCTGAAGTCTATTCGCTAATCCCGCTGTGGGAGCGAATTTTTAAGGCGATCGAGCAAGAAGAAGCAGAGAAGGCTGCTGCGAAAAACGATGAAAATGAAGAAAGTCTTTACACATTGTTTGAGCGTGAATTTGCAAGGCCACTTTCCCCCATTGAATGCGAGACGCTTGCCATGTGGATAGATGGGGATAAGCATGATGCTGAGTTAATTAAAGGGGCGTTAAAAGAAGCTGTTCTTGCTGGAAAGCTAAACTTTCGCTACATTGACCGCATACTCTTTGAATGGAAGCGGAACGGCATTAAGACATTAGAGCAGGCACGTTCCTACGGAGAGAAGTTTAGAAAGCACCAATATGATAAAAAAGCACCTGCTAAGCCTGATGTGAAGAAAGATTCAGGTCAGAGTGCTCCTATATATAACTGGCTTGGAAGATAGGTCATATGTAAAGCGGAAGTGTTGCTTCCGCTTTTTGTTTATGAACAACTTATAGCCTATACTAGACATAAGAAAGGAAGAAGAACTTTTGCTAACGAAAGCCAAGGTAAGGACAGTGCTTGATACGATGGGAGAGATGTTTCCAGATGCCCATTGTGAATTGAATCATTCTACTCCATTTGAGCTTGCTATTGCAGTTGTACTATCAGCTCAATGTACAGATGCGCTAGTAAACAAAGTTACTCCTAGTTTATTTGAAAAATATAACGGTCCTGAAGACTTTCTTCAAGTACCCATAGAACAACTCGAGAACGATATAAGAAGGATCGGCTTATTTCGAAATAAAGCAAAAAATATAAAAAAGCTTGCCAGAACGGTTGTTGAACAATATGGCGGATCTCTTCCTGAATCGAGGGAAGAGCTAATGGAGCTCTCAGGTGTTGGAAGAAAAACGGCTAACGTCATTGCTTCAGTAGCTTTTGATGTTCCGGCGATCGCCGTGGATACCCACGTTGAGAGAGTGAGCAAGAGGCTCGGCATATGCAGATGGAAGGATTCCGTTCTCGAAGTTGAGAAGACGCTCATGAGAAAAATTCCAGAAGAGGAGTGGTCCGTTTCTCACCATCGCTTTATTTTCTTTGGAAGGTACCATTGTAAAGCTCAATCTCCGCAATGTGAAATTTGTCCACTTCTTGAGCTATGCCGAGAAGGACAGAAGAGAATGAATCAGCGAGCTCGTAAAGGCAAATAGATCTTATGTATTATAATGAAATAATAAACAGAACTAGTTCGTCTTTAAATCAAATAAGTATAAATAAAGCCCAATCTGCATTGCAGATTGGGCTTTAAAGCTATTCATCTTCATTAGGTGGTGTGCTGGCTGGTGGAGCGTTTGAACCTGTGTTTCCTGTGTCACCAGGATTATCAGTTTCAGATCCAGAATCATTGCCAGATCCAGAACCGTCACTAGAACCGTTCCCAGACCCGTTACCAGAATTTTCTCCAGAACCATCGTTTCCTTGATCCTGGCCTCCGTTACCACTTTCATCAGTGTTTCCACTTTGGTCGTCAGCTGGAGGTTCTTCTTCTCCCTGATTGTTACCACTGTTTCCGTCTCCAGCATCGCTATTTTCATCATTACCTTCGTCCGGCGGTGTTTCACTATCTTCGTTTGTATCTTCTTCTGAAGGCTCCTCAGGTTCCTGTTCTTCTTCTTCTTTAGGAACTGATACGGATGTTTCAGCAGGCTTCGTTGATACTCCTGAGTCTGAAACGGCTGTTACTTTAAATTTATATTCGCTACCTTTTTGGGCATTTTCTAACGTAAATCCAGTATCTCCTGTTTCGGTAACCCCTTGATAACCCCCACCATTTACAGCCATTTCCACTTTATAAGTGAAGCTCTTATCTTCACCAGGCTGCCATGATAGTGAAATGCTATTGGAGTCAGCATTATACTTTCCAGAAAGTCCTTTGACGCCGTCTGGTTGTTTGTACTTATCAGAAGTCTTTTCTGGCGTACTACCTTTTACAAATAGCTCATAGACGATCTGATCTTTTGGTGTGTAGTCACTAGGCAATAGACCAGTGCTTTTCTCAACGCCAACCTCTACGACCGAGTCGGGCTTCTGGAAGTCGGCAGTATTAATACCTTCGGATACTTGGCTCATAATTTCTTTGAAAAGGAGCTTGGAAGTATCATCTTCGCCTTTGCTAGAATCTAAATAGTGCTTATTTGGTTCGTTAAATCCTGTCCATACTGCCATGGAATACTCCGTAGTATATCCAGCAAACCAGGCATCTCTTACAATACCTGATGTAGGGAATCCTTGTGATTGCACGACTTCTTGAGGATGGTTTGTCGTACCCGTTTTACCAGCGACAGGTAGACCGGAAATTTTAGCATCTGTTCCAGTTCCTTCGTTTACGACGGATTTAAGCATATCACTAACCATGTAGGCTGTGTAATCATTCATTGCCTTTACTGGTTCAGGTTCGATGTTAATCTCTCTTCCGTCGGGAAAGACCACTTTTCGTACCGTGTGAGGCTCATTATACGTTCCACCGTTACCGAAAGCAGCATAAGCACCAGTCATTTGAAGGGGTGATGTGCTAAATGTTCCGATAGCAGCAGTAGGTACCATATCTTCATCTTTCAAATCCATACCAAGCTTGTTAGCAAACTCTTGAGCAGGTTTTTCACCAATCTCAAGGAAAGTGTTAACAGCCGGAACGTTATAAGACATCTCGAGAGCACGTCTCATTGATACTTGACCACGATACTCGCGGTCCCAGTTACGAATATTAGCGTCACCTATTTTTAGAGGCTCATCTTTAATGGAGCGGCCAGTTGACCACTGCTCGGTATCAATTGCAGGACCATAAGCAACAATCGGTTTAGCTGTTGATCCTGGCTGAAACTTTCCTGTCGTTGCGTAAGTAATTACGTTCTCATCTTTACGTGTTTCACCAATGGCTCTAATCGAACCGGTCTTAGTATCCATCAGGACTAGCCCGGAGCGCATATCTTCATTCGAATAAGGATAGTTTGCAATCACATCAGTTGTAATATCTTGAGCGCGCGTATCAAGGGTTGTGTAAATTTCAAGTCCCCCTGAGTAGATATCCTTTTCAGAAATATCATCACGTTCTCGAAGTTCTTTCACAACCTGGTCCATGAAGACTTTATATTGATCAGTTTCTTTATCTTCTGTTAATGCAACAACCATGTCACTAACTTTTTCTGCTTGATATTTGTCAGCTTCCTCAGCTGTAATAACGCCCTGTTTTTCCATCAAGCTAAGAACAACATTTCTACGCTGTTCGGCCTGATCAGCGTATTCATATGGATTATAGTAGGTAGGGCGCTGCGGAAGTCCTGCTAGTAATGCTGCTTCGCCAGGTGTTAAGTCTTCTTCAGTAATGTTTTTGCCAAAATAAGTTTCGGCTGCATCAACAACTCCCCATGCACCATTACCGAAGTAAATTTTATTTAAATACATTTCTAAGATCTGATCTTTTGAATATTCTTGTTCAAGCTTAATGGATAGATAAGCTTCTTGAACTTTTCGTTCTAATGATTTTTCGGATGTTAAGAGAGAGTTCTTGATGACCTGTTGTGTAATCGTACTAGCACCCTCAGCGCCAAACCCTTGCGTAATATTTGCAAGAACAGCTCCGCCAATTCTTCGTGGATCAATTCCAAAATGGTCATAGAAACGAGTGTCTTCAACAGAGACAAAAGCATTTTTTAGAATATCCGGAATCTCATCAATTTTAGCAACTTCTCTTGCATCGGTTCCTGCGAGAGTTTGAACTTCTTCATCCTTTTTATCCAGTATGATGGAGGACTGTGGATTCGTAAGCTTTTCTGGATCTAGCTCTGGTGCATTGTTGATATAGGCAATTGAGGTGATTCCCCCAGCAACTAAACCAACTAAAAACAAAACAACCAGGGTTAGAAAGATTTTTTTGAAAATACCTTTCTTCCCAGCTTTCTTCGGGGACTTCTTTTTCTTGTCATTTGATTTACGTCGTTCTTGACGTGATTGATATTCACTCATGAATATTCCTGCCTTTCAAGCCTGTACTGTTAATAGGATTCGAATGAATCCTTCATTTTATGAATTAAAACCAGTTGTTTAATAACTGAAGTACATTTTATCAATAATTTTGATATAGTCAATGCGCGGTTGATAGGTATAAGGAATAAGCGTTCCCTGCTTTTCAATCTCTTCTTTTTTTATGGATTTTCTCCCACCATTTTTCATTGTTTCCCAGTGGGAAAAGAGCATAGCGGCATCCATTAAGAAAACTTCGTCAGTGATTGAAAAACGTAAAAGCACAAAGCATATTCCGTTGTGCTCATGAACTTGTTTCATATGTTCAATTTGATGTTCATGAAAGTTACTTAATGGAAAAGCAGTTTTGTTTTTTGTTTCCTTCGCTTCAAAATCCACATATCTACCTTTGTATACGCCATTATAATCAGTTGTAGATGCCTGCTTAAAGTAGGCCTCCTTTATCACGGCTGCGCTTCGTTTGGGGTAATCAACGTTAACAATTTGAACAGGCGTAGGCTTTTTGTGTATAACAGCTTTGCCTGTTGAGAGATAATACGTATTACTATGATTAATATCATCCTCTAATGTCATACCACGATTGCTGTATGTTTTTTGCTTCTGACTTGCTAGCTGATTCTGAGCCGAAGGGACGTACGGCTTTCCGTTCGGATATCGAATCGGCACGTTAACCATCCTTTCTGTATAAAAGGTGCACTGAATCTATTTTACTTTACTTATTACGAGTTGTACGACAAAAATGTTTCAAGCAGGTGAAAAAAATTATGGAGAACGTTACTAAAACAATCACAAAAGCGATAGAAAAATGGAACATTGACAATATTTCACGTACCGTATTTTATCAGGAATTTTTCATTCGGAATCCAGAAATAAAATGGTCGTTCCTCGCCGCAATGGTTTCTAGAAATGCCGGTTGGAGTATGACTGACTTACAAGGGGAATGGTTTCCTAAGGCAATCAAGGAAGAGCAGTTAAGGAAGTTATTCCTGGCATATGAACGAGCTAATTGGATCATATTTGCAGATGCAGCCCCACAGCTATTGCTCTATGAGCTAGGAAAGAAAGCAAAATCTTCCTTCTTTCATTTTGGTAGAGATCTTGGAATATCGTGCTTTATGTTAGAAGAATGGAAAACTTTTATTGAGTTGGGTGATCAGGATCGTTTAATGACGGCGCTAATTATTAATGAGCAGCATGTGATTGAAGGACCGCTTATGGAACATCAGTTATATGCTAAGAAGGTATTTCATTCATTGCTATTCACCATTCAAGATTGGTTCCATTTTAGCACAGTTCTTTTTCCGACAGTGAGGGGAGAGCTATTTGGTTTATCAGTTAGTGGTTTTCGTCATACGTGTAACCGAATTAAGCTAGGAAAAAGCTTAGCTAAGCTTCTCTTTCATCCTAATTATTTTAGTGCATTTTATCATTTTGCAATGAAAGTTACTCCAACGGGATCACGCTACGATTATGAAAGGTTCATGGGGAAAAGAAGAGAGGGACCAATGCTAAGACAGGTTTATCCAATTATTCCTCATCATCAACAGGATAAGAAAGATTGGTTTAGAGGTCAATTACTAGTTAAAAAAATGATGAAAGTTGAATCAGAATTACCAGATAAAGTTCTCATTTCAGATTGGTATGAAAGAAAGAGAAGTCAGATCAGAATTGCGATGGAAGTGGAAAATCTGCTCATACAAAAAAGCAGGAAATAGCCCTGCTTTTAAGTGGAAGGTCGATCTGGTCCTTCCATTTTCTTATTTCCATATCCAGTTCTAGTTTCTTCCTCAGTTTTACCCTTACGTTTTGTTTGATCAAGCTTTTGCTTTTTGGTCATTATTTTGACACCTCCTTACTTTAGTTTGAGCAGTTGTTACAAAAACATTCCTATTCATTGTCGAAATCCTTTTCCTTTAGCATTAAACCACTACCTTTGCCGAAACTGTACTAGTTTTGTCAACGGGGAAGGCAAACAAAAAAGAAAGGCGAATATTACGTATACAAACTAACAGGCGAAGGCCTGAGAATGACAGAGGGGATGGGATTGCATGTTATTAAAAACAAAGCAAGTTTCAGATGAACTTGGTGTAAACCCTACTACTGTTCAGCGTTGGGTTAAGTATTTTGACTTATCATGTGAGAAGAATGAACTTGGCCACTTTTTATTTTCTAATGAAACACTTGAGGAGCTAAAATCGATTAAAAACGATTTAAGAAGGGGTTACTCAATGGAGAAAATTAAATCAGCTGGTAAAAACAATTCAAAAGTAGCAATGGTAACACCGGAACGGTTTGAGCAAAGGTTAGATCGCTTCTCAGTAAGGCTGGAACAGCTTGAGCGACAGTTGGATGAAAAAGCTAATGAGGTTATCACCGTTCAAGTTCTTCAGCATCGATCTGAACTGGAAGAGCTAGTAAAGAAAGTTTCTTCATTAGAAGAAAAATTATCTGAGCTTGAGGATCACACTTCGATACAAGAGGCAGTAGGTCAGTCGACGGGCAAAGGCAAGCGTCCCTGGATCATGAGTTTATTCAGTTTCTAGAGATCATTACGTTCCCTTCTGACCTTATGTCCTAAATGGATATAAGGTTTTTGTATGTGTTTGGTAACCAGTGAGTATGGTAGGATAAGGGAGTAGGGGTGAATGAAATGGAAGATACACAAAAATTACTAAAGCTAACAAAGCAGCTAATCACAATAAATGAAGAAGCGAGGATTCAATATACTACTCGCACACATCTTGATACGTACAAAGTTAACTTCTATGAGGAAGTGAAACCTTTTGCCGATCGAGCACTTGAGATTTTGAAGGTATGGGAGCCATTAGCAAGAGCATGGGTAATGGAAAACAAACCTAAATATTTATATCCGATTCAAATAAAAAATACATTCGAAAATATCGAAATGGTTTCAGTTGTGGCTTGGCAGAAAGATACTGGACCTAAGAAATTTAATGAGCGTGTACAATCTGTTGAATATGTACTTGAAAAAATAATTAAGCAAGTAACATAACGAGCTTGAGGCTCGTTATTTAAAATTAATTTCACATACCATACTGAAATGAATAAATTTCCCTTTTTTTGAGTAACACTAAAGAAAAAGGGAGTGAGTTTATGACTGCGTATTTGTGCCCAAGATGTAAAACCAATCGAATGAGATTTAATAAAATTGAGCAAAAAGCGACTTCAGTTAAATTAGATCCTCAATCTGGAGAAGTGATGTCTATTATAGAAGAGGGGAAAGCTGATCCATTCCATATGGTTTATAAAGGACCAAGTATACGAGTTCAATGTGGGGCTTGTGGCGAAATTGGAGACGAAGAAACCTTTATTCAATTTGCTCGATCACATCCACGTGCTAATTCTTAATGACTTTTCCCTCCGTAATTCATGATATAGTGAGAAAGCAAGGAGGGGGACAGGATGTTTGATCCAACTATATATGAGAATGTAAAAGTAGTTCTTGAGGGAGAGCTATATGATCGAGATCTTGATGGTGAGATCTCGATCATCAATCGAAAAGATCTGGTTGATTTAGCTTCTCTTTCAAGAAAGTATCAAGTAGAGTTTAGTGAAAATGAGCATGTGAATGTAACGATCGAACTTTTTGCTGATCTAGCTAATTTCAGTGCGGAACAGCTTAAGCTAGAGCATGTTCAAGCAGGATGTGAAATCAAAATTCTGTTTGATGTTGCGATATCCGATGCAGAGGACTGTGAACAGATTGAAGAAGATATCCGAAGTATTTGGGGTTATCGACCTGCTATCCGACAAACGATATCTTTTCCATACGAGGATGAGGAACAATTAAAGACTCACATTGTTTTAGAATTTAACCGTCGAATTAATGAAGATCAAATAAGTGATCTTTCGGAGTTAATTGCACATGCTGTACAAACTTCAACATTACTTGGAGAATAAAGAAGAAGGCGGATTGCTCCGCCCTCTATATCCATACTATGCAGTTGGTGATTAGTAGCTTCCGCCGCCCATTTGCTGTTCAGCCATTTGGACAAGGCGCTTAGTGATTTCTCCTCCAACAGAACCGTTAGAGCGAGCAGTGGAGTCTGGGCCAAGTTGAACGCCGAATTCGCTAGCAATTTCGTACTTCATTTGATCTAAAGCCTGTTGTACACCAGGGACTACCAGATTGTTTGAGCTATTGTTGTTTGCCATGTTGTGTACACCTCCTTGACTAATATAATGCTCAGGAGTAAAGAATGATATACAATCTTAATATAGGAACTTTTTGGTAGTTACTAAGAAGTTAATTTTCTGAAAATTTAGAGGGTTCTGTATTTAGATAACGAATATGTTATTTAGAGACTAACGAACTGGAGGGATATAAGAATGGATCGCTTTATTACTAAGACAGGATTTTATCAAAACCTCGATAAAAGAAGGTTGGAATATTGGTTGGTGATATCTGAAGAAAATAAAGTGCTTGTATCCTGGGTCTGCTGGAGTGCCCCTCAAACCATGGTAGAGCAGTGGAAAGGATCGTATGCTTCTTAACTAAACCGCCCTGAGCGGTTTTTATTATGGTTGAATTGATTTTTACTTCTCTCAAATTTAGAATTCAAATAAAAGAAAATGAAAAATTAGTTCGTTCCAATACTTTTATATTAAAAGTTATCAGAAAGGGTGTAAAGAAATAACTATTTTCTGTTTTACCACTCTTAGCTATAATAGAAAACGGATCAGGCCTTTTATACTAGACAATGGATGAAAACATGTAACGAACAGTTTAAATAGCATTTTAAAGAAAGAGGAGCTTCCATGATTCTAAAACACTATTCGTATCTTATAATGGTCATATGTTTAACTGTAAGCTTATTTCCATCAGTAACGCAAGCACAGGAACCACCAAGTGTAAGAAGCGAAACCGCTATACTGATCGATGGCAAAACAGGACAAATTCTTTTTAATAAGAATGGCAATGACGAAATGTACCCAGCGAGCATTACAAAAATTGTGACTGCATTTATGGCTGTTAAATCCGGAGAGATGGATGATATGGTAACGGTAAGCGAGCGTGCACGTAAAGCAGATGGTACTAGAGTGTATTTGAAAGAAGGAGAAATCGTTTCGTTAGAAAAGTTAGTTAAAGGAATGATGGTTAATTCCGGAAATGATGCTGCAATCGCTATAGCTGAGCATTTAAGTGGAAGCGTGGAATCGTTTTCTGAAGATATGAACGAATTTTTACGTGAAGAAATTGGTGTCAAAAATACGAATTTTGTTAATCCAAATGGACTTTTTAATGAGAATCATGTAACGAGTGCAGAAGATATGGCTAGAATAACACAGTACGCCATGAAAAATGAGCAGTTTCGATCTGTGATAGGAATCAAAAAATTAGAATGGGTTGGAGAAGATTGGGAAACGACGCTTATTAACCATCATCGACTCTTACTCGATTATGATTTTGTTACAGGTGGAAAAAATGGGTATGTCTCAGAGTCTGGTTTCACTTTAGTGACAACCGCATCAAAAGACGGTCAAGAATTGATTGCTGTTACGATGAAAGCAAACGATGATCAAATCGCTTATCAGGACACATTATCCATGCTTAACTATGGGTTTAATGCTTTCACGCCGGTTGAGTATAAGAAGGGGACTGAATTAGGAGCTGGAAATAATGAGGAATATAGTCTTTCTGAGGATATGACCCTTTATCAAGTTGGAGATGACGAGCTAGATCTTACCATATCTGATACCAATATCCTTGAAAGTAAAGGGGATTCATATGTCTCCATTTTGGATGATGATTTTCTTGAAGTGAATTCTTTAGAAGAAGACAAAGATGCGACAATTGTGGAAAGTGAAACAAAACCAGCAGCAAAAGTAAAAGATGAGGAAACAGCATCATTGCTGTCTAGTGAAAACATTTTCTATTTTGGGATCGGCGTTTTTGTGGTAATTTTACTTTCTTTATTTTTTGGAAGAAGTCACTCTTCTCAAAAAAGACATCGAACTTTTCCTTAAAATCAACTTTCAAACCTAACATTGAAAATTAAAAAAAGGACCTCAGGGTCCTTTTTTTAATTTTCAAGAAAGAACGATAGCTGTTTGACAGAGGTCATTCCTTGTCCAACAGAGGAGGCAATACTTGATAACAGCGGTCTAGTGCAAACATCTCCTGCAGCATAAACGAATGGCAGTGATGTTTCACCATAAGAGTTGCATCGAATGTATCCTTCCTGATCGACGTCAATGCCATCTTCGTAAGGTTCAGTGTTAGGTTTAACACCAATTCGAATAAACAGACCATCTACCATCATTGTAGAATGATGATCTTCGTCAGCTAGGAATAGTTTCTTCTTTCCTTTTCCATCTATTTGTGTAATGTATGTTTTGGTAAGTATGTCGATGTTAGGGTGGAGCATGACAGGCTCTTTGTATTCCATACGAGCTTTAAAACAATCAGAACGATGTATTAGTGTAACTCGAGCCCCAGCTTCAGCAAGAAGAAGAGCTCCTTCGAATGCGCGGTCTCCGCCCCCGATTACAGCAACATGTTTGCCTTTGAATTTCAATTTATCTCGAGATGCCGAGTATACTTCATTTTGCTCAATCATTTCTTGCTCACCAGGAACATCTAGCCTACGTGGGGAAGACCCTGAAGCAATAAGCAAAGAGCGAAATATATATGAATTACCTTCTGCTGTTTGAAGTATCCTATTAGTCCAATCGATCGACTGTACGCGAGTGTTTGTAACATAATCACACTTGATTTCCTCAGCATGTTTGATGAACTGTTCCTTTAGAACCTGACCGTTTGCAACCACCATACCTGGGTAGTCTACAATTTGATTATAGATTGTACTTAATTGCCCCCCAAGGCTATCCTTTGCTTCAAGCAATAAATGATTAATGCCTAGTCTTTTAGCCCATATCCCAGCAGAAATTCCAGCGGGTCCTCCACCGATAATTAGCAAATCTGTTCGTTGAG
Organism: Pseudalkalibacillus sp. JSM 102089; assembly: GCF_041366475.1. NCBI lineage: Bacteria > Bacillati > Bacillota > Bacilli > Caryophanales > Fictibacillaceae > Pseudalkalibacillus > Pseudalkalibacillus sp. JSM 102089. Next base: position 40,488 of record NZ_JBEWYW010000013.1, on the reverse strand, counting down.
TCACCACCGTAACCTCACTTCCATGTTGAAAGCCATTCTTCAAATTCCAACCAGTTATTCACGCGAGGGACGTCGACATATTGATTATAACGATAGTTCATCGCAATGGCCATTCTGCCTGAATTTTTAAATGCGATGAGGTTGTGTGGAGCATCATCAAATAATAAATCTCCTCGAATCATTTCTTTTCTATGCGAGAAAATCAAATTTCTTTTGCCGATAAAGGGAAGGTGTTTTTCTACCCATTGTTCTTTTTCAGTGTAAGCATATGTACGGCTACTCGTGACAATCATAACGTCATACACGGATGAAAGACGTTCCAATACTTCAATAGCATCTGGTAGAGGCTTGAGTTTAAGAAATAGACCTGGCTGATCAAGGTATTCATAAATTTTATCACCACACTCATTTTTTACATAGTCTTCAGATCGCCAGCATTCAAGCTTCTCAACAGACAAGTCGTCATTGTAATCATAATTGTATCTCCGGTGCCACTCAGACATAAGGTCACATATAACCGAATCCATATCGATTAATAAGGTTTTCATTGTCTCACTTCTTTCATCATACATTCTTTATCACTATAACAGGCAATGTTAATTGGAACAATTGTTCAGGAAAGGATATGGAATGAATGTTTTTGATTTTTGACTTATCAAAAAATGAATGAATTATAAATCGAAAATTAAGCTAACATAGCGTAAATAAAACAAGCAAGAACCAAGTGGCTCTTGCTTGTAAAAACTAACATTTAATAAAAGCTGTTCCTACTATAATAAGCAAGATAAATAGTACAACAATTAGCGCAAAGCCGTTTCCAGCTGGCCTGTGACAAGGCATGCCGTAAGAAGCTCCAGCTACTGGTTGATAAGGCTCATTTCCGTATGGTGCATTGTTTGCATGATACATATTAGGTCCCCCTTTAAATTCTCTTTCTTTACCACTGTATGTTTCCGTCTAGAAAAGATATAGGCAGGAGCGGAGAGGAACCTAAATTAGGTGAATATCCCATGTGAATTTCTTATGAACTAATGCCTTTGTCTTTCGTTTGAGCTTGCTTTAAGAAATTTAATTTGTAGTCATCTGTTAATTCTTTCACTTCCTTACTTAGGAATAAGATCGCAATAACGTTTGGAATAACAAACAAGGCGAGTGTAATGTCGACTAGCTCCCAAACAAATTGAAGTCCTCCAATAGCCCCAACAAAAATAGAAAGAATATAAACAAATCGCATTACTCTAGAAAAGGGTGTGCCAAATAAGTATTCAGCTTGTTTCTCACCATAAAAGACAAGGACACCTATCGTACTGATAACAAAAATTAATAAGAGGGAAGAAACAAAGATGGGCCCCCATGTTGCTCCCATTAGTCCAGAGAAAGCATCTGAAACCATATCAGCTGCATTTGATGGTTTAACGTCTTTCCAAGCTCCTGAAAGAAGCACTGTAAAAGCTGTTACTGTGCAGAGAACGATTGTATCGATAAAGACGCTGAAAATGCCCCATAATCCCTGTCTACATGGATGAGGCGTATGTGCAGCAGAATGGGCAATAGACGCCGTACCCATACCGGCTTCGTTTGAATAAAGCCCTCTAGCAAGGCCCCATCTAACAGCTGCAGCAAAACCAGCTCCGGCAAAACCTCCAGCTGCTGAGATCGGTTGAAAAGCATGTACGAAAATAAGTTTCATAACAGCTGGAAACTCTTCTATATTAATCACCATAACACCGATAGCGCCTGCAATATATGTAAGTACCATGAATGGAACAATCTTCTCAGCTACAGAACCAATTCTACGTATTCCACCGAATACAACAATTGATATAAGGATAATTAATAAGACACCTGTTACCCAGGTCGGTAATCCAAAAGAACTCTCTGAGAGTGTTGAAATGGAGTTAGTTTGGACCATGACACTTGGAATGATTTCAATCATCAGTCCAAAAGCGAATAGAGATGAAGCGAACTTCCATCCCAAGCCTTTTTTTATGTAATACATTGGGCCGCCAACATAAACGCCGTTTTTGTCTTCCTCTCGGTATTTGATCCCGAGAACAATTTCTGAGAATTTTGTTGACATTCCAATAATAGCGACAATCCACATCCAGAAAATAGCGCCAGGTCCTCCAAAAGCGATTGCCACAGGAACCCCAACAATGTTTGTAGCACCTGCAGTAGATGCGAGAGCGGAGGCAAAGGCTTGAAATGGAGAAATTGTGCCATCACCTTTCTCTTTTTTGAAAATTTTACCGATGGTATGTTTTAAAGCATGGGGAAAAAAGATTATTTGAAAGAAACCGAGGCGGATCGTTAAAAATAATCCACCGCCTAAGAGTAAGATCATCATAGGATAACCCCAGATGAACGCGGAAAATTCAGTTATTGCATTAAGAATATAGTCCATATCAATCTCTCCCTATAGGTAATACTCATTTAATTATCCATATAAAGGGAGGGTGAAACGCTATTTACAAAATTATGAAAAAATGAGCATAAAGACACAGAGCCGGTTTTCACCGGCTCTGGATTAATGGACCTGGGGCGGCTGATTATTCTGTTGTTGCTGCGGAGCTGTTAGTTGGTTTTTAACTTGTTGAATTTCATTGGTTTGTGCTGGGGCGGCTGGCTGATAATACCCTTTTTGTTTAGCGTATTGATAAAGGTTATATTGTCGCTGCTCATCGGTATTTCTAATTTGTTGAAGAGCCTGACGAAGTTGTGGATTGTCAGCTTGAGAAATGACGCTCCCGTAATTACTTAAGCTGCTGTTCAATACGGATAAATAATCATTTACCATATCTTTCTCATTCATAAAATCCCTCCTTAACTTAAGAAGCCGATTAATTGTTGTTGTGTGTTGCGTGCTTCTTGTGCATCCTTTTGAAGCATTTGCTTAAGCTGCGGACAAGTACAAGATTGGGCATAGGAATCAAGTTTGTTTGCGAGTGTTTCATGCCCGCCGATCATGTGACGCAGATTTTGAAGTTCAAGTTCGTTCAGCTGAGTCATCCTGTTTCCCTCCTTCATTTCACATAGTATGAATGGAGAAAAACCAAATTATACTCACTTAAGCGATAACGTTTCGCTCGTTAGAAAACTGCTGATACGTTTTTTCAATCATAATACTCTTTAGAATTTGGACAACATGATAGACATCTTCAAATGATGTATAGAGAGCAATTGGTGCTAGGCGAATGACGTTTGGTGAGCGGAAATCTGGAATGACGCCTTTTTGTTTTAGCGCTTTGCAAATTCGAGCAGCTTCATCGTGCTCGAGGCAAATATGCCCACCCCGTCGATCATCTTCTGATGGATTAGTGATCGTAAAACCATCTTCAGCAAGATTTTCTTTAATAAGACACATTAAATAGTTGGTAAGAGACAATGATTTTTCTCGAATCGCATCTATGCCAGCTTCGTTCATCAATTCCAGAGCTCCTATTAAAGGAGCCATACTAAAAATGTGGGGAGTGCCTATTTGAAATGCGCCGGCGGTTTCAGCATGAGTAAGCGTATGACTCATATCGAATTGCATTTCTTTCTTGGAACTGAACCATCCAGCAAGGCCGGGTCGTCTGCCTAGGTGATTTTCGTGCACAAAAAGTCCACCTACACCACCAGGGCCGCTATTTAAGTACTTGTATGTACACCAAACCGCGAAGTCAACGTTCCAGTCGTGAAGTTTATGAGGAATGGCTCCGATTGAATGAGCCAGGTCAAAGCCAATGATTACCCCTTTAGAATGGGCTGCTTGTGTGATTTTTTCTATATTTAGTAATTGTCCACTCCGATAAAGTACGGAAGGGAGGAGAATAAGGGCTACAGTATCATCGATGGCCTCAATGATATCCTCTTCTAGGATTGTTCTTCCGTCACGGCTCTGAACTTGTATTAAATTAGTTTCTGGGAATAATCCATGGAGTTCAAGCTGACTTTGAATAGCGTAAATGTCAGATGGAAATGTTAAAGAATCGGCTAGTATTTTTGTTTTGTTTCCTGAAGGTTTAAAAAAAGTAGCGAGCATTTGATGAAGGTTAGTTGTAATTGAACCGGTAGTAATTGTTTCAGAAGCATGTGAACCGATTAGCGTTGATGTCATCTCACCGATGTTTTCTGCCATATAAAACCAGGGCTGCTTACCATCAGACCAGCCATCAATTCCGTGTTGCTTCCAGTCATCAAGAGATCGAAGAAGGGAGGCTTCTGCATTCTTTGATAGTAGACCAAGTGAATTACCATCGAAATATAGCGTATTTGGATTTAAGTAAAACTTATCACGAAAATGGGCTAAAGGGTCTTTCTTGTCGAATTCTTTTGCGCCTGTAATGGACTGTGATAAACTCATATGTAACAGCTCCTTTTCTACAACTTATCGTATGAGAGGGAGAAGAGCATGTCAACGCTTTCACTCTCTTCAAAAGAAACTTTCTACATTTTTTTAGAATAATGATTGACATTTCAAATGGTTCAATGGTATATTATTAAACGTCGCTGATACACAACATATGCGGGTGTGGCGGAATTGGCAGACGCGCTAGACTTAGGATCTAGTGTCTTACGACGTGGGGGTTCAAGTCCCTTCACCCGCACCATATATTTTGCGCCCGTAGCTCAATTGGATAGAGCGTCTGACTACGGATCAGAAGGTTAGGGATTCGACTTCTCTCGGGCGCACCATACATAATTTAAGTGGCGGTGTAGCTCAGCTGGCTAGAGCGTACGGTTCATACCCGTGAGGTCGGGGGTTCGATCCCCTCCGCCGCTACCATATTACAATTTCATCATGGAGGGGTAGCGAAGTGGCTAAACGCGGCGGACTGTAAATCCGCTCCCTCAGGGTTCGGCGGTTCGAATCCGTCCCCCTCCACCATGATTGGGCTATAGCCAAGCGGTAAGGCAACGGATTTTGATTCCGTCATGCGTTGGTTCGAATCCAGCTAGCCCAGCCATTTTGCGGGTGTAGTTTAGTGGTAAAACCTCAGCCTTCCAAGCTGATGTCGTGGGTTCGATCCCCATCACCCGCTCCATTACATATTGTAGAAGAGTTTTAAAAGCTACTTCACAACCTGATTTTAATCATGGTATACTTTTGTTGAGATGAAATACCATTCATATCGTGCGCCTTTAGCTCAGTAGGATAGAGCAACAGCCTTCTAAGCTGTGGGTCAGAGGTTCGAATCCTCTAAGGCGCATACTTATAACTCCTTGAATAAGATGACTTATTCAAGGAGTTTTTTTATCCTATTAATGGCACATGTGTGTTTGCACATACGCTCCATTTCCAATAAACTAGTAATTAATAAATCACTTAGGAAATGGTGACGAAATGAAGCGATATAAAGGAAGAATTATATCTGTTGTAACGTTTTTTATAGCGATTTTATTATGGGATTATTGGCTTTATTCTGTTAATGAAATTAAAATCAATTGGTTAATGGACATATTCTTTACGATCTCAGTTATGGTAATTGTTTGGTGGTACTCGTCATATTATGATCGCTCTGTCATACTTCTGTCCAAATTAAAAGATAGTGAGGAAAAATATCGTAAACTATCAGAAAATTATAATAGTGTCATAAACAGCTTAAACGAAGTTGTTTTTCAAACTGGAATAGATGGTAGTTGGATCTGGTTGAATCAAGCGTGGGGAGAGTTAACTGGTTACGACGTTCAGGATTCATTAGGCACATACAGCTTATCTTATATACATCCAGATGATCGGCTGAATTTACATAAAGAATTATTTCGATTCCAGGATGGCGCCAGTAATTCTAAAGTATTTGAATTCAGGGTTCAGAAAAAAGGCGGGGGATTCGTCTGGTGTGAGGTCTTTATTAAATACGAATATAGCTCTAAAGGAAGATTTGAAGGAATGACCGGAACGATTAAGGATAAAACCTTTAGAAAGCAATCAGAAGAGCGATTGCTTAAAACAAATGAAGCCCTTGCGGTTAAATCTGAAAAGTTAGCATCAGCTGCACAGCTTGCCGCTGGCATTGCTCATGAAGTTCGGAATCCTCTAACATCAGTAAAAGGATTTCTTCAACTGCTTGAGAAGAAGGAATCCACTATGCCGTATTTTGAAATAATCTTTTCAGAAATATCACGTATCGAATTAGTGCTAAGTGAACTTCTAACACTAGCAAAGCCGCATAGTACGTTATTTACGAATGTTGAAATGAAAAGTTTATTAAAGCAGGTCTCGGCCTTGATTGAGTCTAATGCTCTATTGAACGATGTGACATTACAAACGAGTTTTGGGGATGAAGAAGCGGTTGTTTTTGCTAACCCTAACGAAATGAAGCAAGTATGCATTAATCTCATGAAAAACGCTATTGAAGCAATGAGTCATATGGAACAATCGAAATATCTTCATTTGAGTATGGATGTTCAAGAGATGTTTATATCTGTGAGGATTACCGACAATGGAGCAGGCATTTCTAAAGAAGATATTGATCGACTAGGGGAACCATTTTTTACAACAAAAGAGAGTGGTACTGGGCTAGGGTTATCAGTGTGTTTGAAGATTATAGAACAACACGGAGGAGAGTTATTAATTGAGAGTGAAGAAGGGAAAGGGTCTACATTTGAAATGAAGCTACCTCGTCTTTCGGTAGATCATCACTTATCGGAATGAAAGGCGAGTGAAACGAAGATTTCACTCGAATGGGCCAAAATCAAAATGCAATAGTATGAGCGAACATGGCTGAAAATTAGGAAAACCGAACGATACTTATAATATAATAGTGTTTATTCACTTTTAAAGACTTTTTTAGGTGTGATTCTTTTGTTTTTTAATGAATTATGCTACTATATCCGTAGAAAAGATTCATTGCAGTAACTGACGACAAATGTGGAAATAACCACGAGGGAGCTGCGGTGTATAATGCCGGTCGTCTGGGCGAAGAACTGAGTGACCTCATTCTTTACCATTTTTCAGGAGGAATAGAAATGACAATTGAAACTAAAATTTTAGACGGTAAAGCAGTTGCAAATCGCATAAAGGAAGATCTGAAAACAAGAGTAGACTCTCTTAAAGAAAAAGAAGTTACACCAAGTCTTGTAACGATTCTAGTTGGAGATGATCCTTCTTCTGAAACGTATGTGAGAATGAAGGGAAACGCTTGTGAACGGGTAGGTATTACGTCTAAAAAAATTCATCTCCCTGAAGACACGACAACAGAAACGTTAGTACAAACTATCGAAGAATTAAACAATGATACATCCGTTCACGGTATCTTACTTCAACATCCAGTGCCATCGCAAGTTGATGAGCGTCTTGCTTTTGAAACCATTGCTATTGAGAAGGACGTTGATGGCGTAACAAGTGCTGGATATGGCCAAACAGCTCTTGGGTTTGGAACTTTCCCGTCTTGTACTCCTGCAGCTATTATGAAAATCATGGAAGAATATGATATTCAAGCTGAAGGAAAGCACGCTGTTGTTGTAGGTCGTAGTCCAATTCTAGGAAAACCAGTATCCGCTCTCTTATTAAATCAGAATGCTACAGTTACAACATGTCATTCAAGAACCGCAGATCTTGCTTCTCATGTTCGTCAAGCAGATATTGTGATAGCTGCTGTAGGGAAACCAGAATTTATTAAAGGCGACTGGGTCAAAGAAGGAGCGGTTGTGCTCGATGCCGGGTACAACAAAGGCAATATCGGGGATGTTGAATATGAGGCTGCTGCTAGAAAGTCTTCCTATATCACACCTGTCCCAGGTGGAGTTGGACCTGTCACAATTGCTATGCTACTAAAGCATACAGTTATTGCAGCTGAGAAAACAGTTCGTTAAAATAATATAAGATATGAAAAGCAGTTTAATGTAGGAGGACAAATACTTAATTTGTCCTTCAAGTTAAGCTGCTTTTTTAATTCAATCATTCCATCTTGGTTATGAACATAATGGAATCAAGTAAGGAGATCAATTATACGAACGAACATAGTTTTTATAATAGTCTCTTATTTCAGTAGATAAAAATGTGATACTATCATAGATAATGAATTGTTTATTCATCGCTTCACACAGAAGTGATGATCAGTGAGTGCCTTTTCCTTTCAGCAGTAATGAATGAGCCCGGAAATAAAGAAACATGCGATCACCTACTAGAACAGATTATAAAAGACGGTAATCCAACTTACATAGTCATTAATTTTGAAAGGGGATACATAATCATGAACACGAAATACTTAGATTTATTAGCTCAAAAATATGATAGTGAAGAAAAGGTAGTCACTGAAATAATCAACCTTAAATCCATTCTTAACTTACCAAAGGGTACGGAGCATTTTGTGAGTGATTTACATGGAGAATATCAAGCCTTTCAACATGTTTTAAGAAACGGTTCTGGGAAAGTGAAGGAGAAAATAACTGATCTTTTTGAAGAGGTATTACCAGAGAATGAGATTAATGAATTTGCCACGTTAGTTTATTATCCTGAAGAAAAAATAAAGTTAATTAAGAATGCTTTTGACAATGAAAAAGAATTATTCCAATGGTACGCTGAAATCATAGAGCGGATGCTTAAGCTCATCTCTTATGCGTCCTCCAAATATACACGTTCCAAATTACGAAAAGCTTTACCTGCTCAGTTTGTTTATGTGATTGAAGAACTGCTATACAAAACGGACGATCTTACAAATAAGGAGACGTATTACCAGAAAATTCTCCAGCAAATTATTTCCCTCGGACAAGCTGATAAACTCATCATTGGTCTTGCATATACGACTCAGAGATTAGTTGTTGACCATCTTCACGTAGTAGGGGATATCTATGATCGAGGTCCAGAACCTGACAAAATTATGGAAACACTCATTAATTATCACTCAGTTGATATCCAGTGGGGAAACCATGATGTTCTATGGATAGGTGCGTTTGCTGGTTCTAAGGTTTGTCTCGCTAATATCATTCGTATATGCGCAAGGTATAACAATCTGGAGATTATTGAAGATGTGTATGGAATCAATCTTAGACCGCTTCTAAATCTTGCAGAGAAATACTATCATGACAATCCAGCGTTTACACCTAAAATAGATCCAGATGAGAAGCAATCGAATCATGAAAAATGTCAAATTACCAAAATTCATCAGGCGATAACTATGATACAGTTCAAACTTGAAAGTCCGATTATAAAGAGGCGCTCGTATTTTAATATGTCGGAAAGGCTGTTGCTTGAGAAAATAGACTTTGATGAGAATAACATTACGCTTCATGGTAAAACGTATCCGCTTGAAAACACTTGTTTTGCGACCGTTAATCCAGAGCGACCGGATCAGTTATTAGAAGAAGAGGAGGAAGTAATCGATAAGCTGCTTTTTTCTCTCCAACACTCTGAAAAGTTGGCAAGGCATATGAATTTCTTGATGAAAAAAGGTTCTCTATATTTGAAGTACAACGGGAATTTATTAATACATGGATGTATTCCTTTAGATGAAAAAGGTAATATGGAAGAAATGATGATCGAAAACAAATCCTATGGAGGTCGTGAACTGCTTGACGTTTTTGAAAATTATCTTCGACATGCGTTTGCACATCCTGATGAAACAGACGATCTTGCAACGGATATGGTTTGGTATTTGTGGACCGGCCAATATTCATCACTTTTTGGTAAAAGAGAAATGACCACTTTTGAACGTTATTTTATTAAGGATAAAGCAACTCATAAAGAAAGAAAGAACCCATATTACTATTTACGTGAAAACGAGAATACCTGCCGAGATATTCTTGAAGAATTTGATCTTAATCCAGATCAAGGTCATATTATTAACGGGCATACACCAGTAAAAGAAATAGACGGAGAGAACCCAATTAAGGCAAATGGTAAAATGATAGTGATAGATGGTGGCTTCTCTAAGGCTTATCAATCAACCACAGGTATTGCAGGATACACGTTACTGTTTAATTCGTACGGCATGCAACTTGTCGCACATAAACATTTTAATTCCAAAGATGAGGTTTTACTAAATGGAGCAGATGTTTTATCGGTAAAAAGGTTGGTAGATAAGGAGTTAGAGAGGAAAAAGGTTCGCGAAACGAATGTTGGAGAAGAATTGTTACAGGAAGTCTATTTCTTAAATAGTTTAATGGAATATCGTTATGTAAATTAAAGGAATCACATGCCAGGGTATAAACGAATTTACAATTGCGATTTACTATAAAAACAGCCCACAGAAATGTGGGTTGTTTTTATAAGGGATATTCTGTAAATAACAACTCTAGCTCATTTGAGTTTTTAAAAGGTTCGGAATTAATAACCATATTTTTCAAACTCCTTCTTGTTACCATGAAATACGTTAACATCTATGAACTTTTCTTCTCCGTTATACCCATTAAACTGTTCTCTGTCAGTATATTGCCAAAAAGTCCAAGATTGATTATCAGGTAAGGTTGGTTTAGTTAAAACATCTCTTATCCAAAGATCACACTGATTGAATCTTTGATATGGAGCTCATATGCCTCGTGAGTGGTATAAAGAATGACCTTTTTTCATAGTGTTCTTCCAGCATCGTTATCATTGTCTGAAGCTCTGACTCTACTTCGCTTCTATCAGGAGGATTCTTTTCTTTATCAGCATAAAATTCAACATCAATAACAGGTGGTAATCCATACTTATCAATCGGTACGGTTTCGATAAAATGCTTGGCTTGAGTCGCTCCTTTACTATCAAAACTGAAGAAATGATAGGCGCCGATTCGTAAGTTAGTCTTTTGAGCATTTTTCCAATTCGTTTGATAATATGGATCGATAAATGAGCTTCCTTCTGTCGCTTTAATATAAGCGAAGGACATACTTTGGTCCTGTATTTTGGTCCACTCAATCTCCCTCTGATAAGATGAAACGTCGACACCTTTCACAGGAAAAGGTTTTATATTAGAAGCGTTAGGGATAATGATTCCTTCGTACCACAAAAAAACGGATATAAGCAGGACGCTGATCAGAGCTATAATAAGAGATGCAACAATTTTTCTCATCTTTTCACCATTTCATTTTTTATTTTCAGTAAAACATCTAGAAAGGTTATCGTTTAAAATATACCAAATCAAGGAAAAGATAACCCCCTCTTAATAGTTTGAAATGTATAGTTTAAAGTTGAATATACATATTAATTAATACTAGATTCACAAAGATTTTCATCTGTTTTTCAGATCAACGAAATAAAAAGTGAATATAACCTATTAAAAAATCATGAAATAATTGGTAAATTAATGTTACGATAAATAGTGGTATTCTGATGATAGCTTTAGAGAGTGGCTCATGTTGTAGATGAGTTTGTTTTAGATAATTTTTTTTGTGCAATTAACGATATGAACTTATATTGTTGATAGTATGATTTTTGCTATATTCGAGTGAAACATTTACTTCAATCCTTTTTCAACATAGAGCGTAAATGAGCCAAAAGTATCGATAGTCATTAACACAGAACAAGTGAAAGAAAGGAATAATTAGCAGTGAAAGATATGAAAAATAGATTAGCTCATAGAAGGAAAAAGAAGCGTAAAAAGAAAATCCTGTTTAGTGTCTCAATTCTATTACTAGTGATCGTTGGTATTGGTGGCTATCTAGGCTTCCAGGTTTATAACACGGCAAAGCAATCTTATAGTGAGCTTGATCGGGATAATGATATTTCAGAATTGAGAGAGACAAAAGTGGACATTGGAGAAGAGCCGATCTCGATTCTACTTCTTGGAATTGAAAACTACTCTTCAGATGGAAAGGGTGGAAGAGCTGATACCCAAATTGTTCTCACACTTGATCCTGTGTCAAAGAATGTTACTATGACAAGTATCCCAAGAGATACAAAGGTAGAAGTTCCTATAGAGAAAGTAGGAGAGGAATATGATGGTAGTCATAAAATAAACGCTGCTTATACATACGGATATCTTAGTGATTACGGGGCGAAGAAATTAGCCGTAGAAACAGTGGAAGATCTATTGAATATTCCGATAGATCGGTATGTAGCCGTGGATTTTGATGGTTTTCATGATATTGTTGACGCAATCGGCGGAGTGGAAGTTGATGTTAAATACCCATTCTGGGAAAAAAACTACTACTCAAATGATCGCATCTATTTCGATGAAGGCCTAACCGAAATGAATGGTGAAGACGCACTAGCCTTTGTAAGAATGAGGAAACGTGATATAAATACGGTGTATTCAAGAGAAGAGCGTCAAAGGCAGTTTATTAAAGCAACGGTCGACGAAATGAAGTCTGGAGACACGATCTTTGAGATTAATAAAATTTCAAATGTATTGAAAAATAATGTTGAGACAAATATTACACCTGGAGAGATCCTCGCTCTTCAGAGAGAGTTCCCATCACTTAGTTCAACTGCGATTGAAACGAAAGAAATAAAGGGAACGACGCCTGAGGTAAGTGGTCCTTCTTACTTTATTCCAGATCTCGATCAGCTAGAATTATTGAAGAACGAATTAAGAGAAGCTCTCAATTTATAGAGTTCAAACGACATGGATATACCAAGTAAGAGACCAACAAAGGAAAATCTGTTGGTCTCTTTTGAGTTCGCGTATGAATTTAACGCATGATTATTGGGCAACTACAAGAAAGGCTTTCTGACTTCGTTCATACTTCTTCAGTGAAAGCTTTATACGCAGATGATATTGCTCGTGTGGTGGTGCGATTATTTGTGTGTGGTCATGCAAATGATGCAATAGAAACTATCTTATTGGGTTTTTTTTGTAAAAAAAATTGCGTAGACTTTACTTGAATGATTCTTTCATCCACCATATACTCATACTAAGACAAGGAATAACGTTTTAGAAGGAAAATAACCTTATGTTTCATGTAGAATAACAACTAGAGGAATATGCTCGTCAGGTGGGGGAAGAAAGATGAATAGTTTTATTGTCATGCAAGGAGATACATACCATGAGGAAAAAGAAGCGGGAGTGATCTGGTCTCCTAAAGAAGACAGGGGAGGTCAGGTACCACATTCTTGGAAAAGGCTGAAAGAAGTGAGGCAAGGAGATCCTATTTTCCACTATGTTAAAGGAGATATTGTTGCCGTTAGTATTGCAAAGGTTGACTGTAGCGAAGAAATGCAACCGTCAACGTTTTGGAATCAAACTGAATCCAAACAGGGATATTTAGTGAAGTTGGAATATCAAGAATTAGATGTTCCGGTGAATGTGAAAGAGAAGTTTCAAGAGATTTCTCCTTTATTACCTCTTAAATATTCGCCGTTTCAAACTGATGCTAGTGGGAATCCTGGATACTTATATCCTTGTAATGAAGCATTAACGATTAAAATGCTTGAGCTTATTAGTGAGTCGAATTTTTATCGAGTAAATGAAGAGCAATTAGAGCTTACAGTCGATGAAGTAAGACGAACGGATCGGAATACGCTCGTTCCGGTGATTACAGAAACGGAATCAGAAGCAAAAACGAAAATGAGGTGGGGCAAGCTTAAATTTAGAAATGAAGTAGCCCCGTTATGGGAAGAACAATGTGCATTATGTGCGATTAACTTGCCGGAATTATTGAAGGCTAGTCACTCTAAACCGTGGAAGGATTGTTCAAATGATGAGCGATTGGATCCTTATAACGGATTGTTACTTTGTCGCAACCACGCTGGTTTATATGAGGAAGGACTAATTGCGTTTGATGGTCAGGGTCGCTTGCATATTTCTTCGATCATGCAAGAAAAAGACTACGAAATATACGGATTAGTGGAGCGAGCAAAAATCAGCATTCATAAGGAAAATAAAGTGTATTTCAAGTGGCATAAGCGAAAGATATTTAGAAAGTAATTGTTACAGTTTGGCTATGGAGTTGAACTCGATAAAATATCTGTTTAGGATTAAAGTGCCATTTGAAAATATAAAATAAAGAATGGACTTCTCAAGAAGAGAAGTCCATTCTTTAATTGAGCTTTAATTATTGCTCTTTTAGTTAAGCGCAACTTACCGAGAAAAATAATTTAGCTACCATTGCTAGGCAAAGGGGCATTTGATGAAATGAACCCTTTGCTGAGCAATTCATCCCAGAACTCTTTCGGTATATCGAGTTGAATCATATCGAGATCTTCCTTAATTCGATCTGGACGTGTTGATCCCGGAATGACTGATTTTACGGCAGGATGAGAAGTTGAAAATTGAAGAGCTGCTGCTTTTAATGGGACATCATATTTCTGACCTATTTCGTTTAGCTGATTAACTCTGGCAATAATATCAGCATCCGCCTTCTCATAATTGTAATGATCCCCGCCTAGCAATACACCGGAGTTATAAGGTGATCCAACGACGATGTCTACATTTTTTTCTACAGCTTTTTTCATCATTTTTTGTAAAGCCTGTTCATGCTGTAGCAATGTATATTGGGTAGCCGACAAGCATACATCCGGTTGAGTTTCTTCAAGTTCCATTGCTTTTTCAATCGGTTCTGTCGTATTAACACCAAGGCCCCACGACTTGATTACTCCTTCTTCGCGCAGGCGTGTCAACACACGAAAAGCTCCTTCACGAGCTTCATCAAATTTGGCTAGCCACTCATCCCCGTGAAAATCAGGGGAAACATCATGCACAAAGACAAAGTCTAATCGATCAGTTTTTAATCGTTCCAGGCTTTGTTCAATAGATCGTTTCGTTGCATCTTCCGTGTAGTCCGTAATCACTTTATTATTCCGGGCATATTGGAATAAACCTTCCTTATTTTCTGTATCTTCAGTGATATAACGACCGACTTTTGTACTTAATAAGTAGTCATCACGGTTATATTGTGATAGTACGTTACCAAGGCGCATCTCTGCCAAACCTGCACCGTAGAAAGGGGCAGTATCAAAATAACGTACTCCTTGATCCCACGCGGTTTGAATCGTTTTGCGTGCTTCTTCTTCTGGAACTTCCCTGAACATATTACCTAAAGGAGCAGTGCCTAATCCTACTTGGTGTTTTAATGCATTTTCGAAGGATGTCATAAGTTCAATTCCACCTTTAATTAAATGATATAATTTTCTACCCAGAAAAAGGGAAAAATAAACGCGATAGAATAAGAAATGGCAAGAGAATATGCAGTCACTATATCAAAATAGATTACTAGTTTTATCATCCATTAAGGAGTTATTCCGTCTTAAGTAGTAAGAAATCGATAACGGCATTTGGTGAGGATAGGAAATCGGTTTTGCTTTCTAAGCTTCTTTTTTCTAACTTGTTCGTTTCACTGAGCAATACGAAAATGAAAATACCTCGCAAAATGTTCTTTCCATTTGCGAGGCACCTTATTTAAGAAATTAAATGGATATTCCTTTATCAGGACTTTCATGAGACCAAAATGCTTTAATTATGATTCATTCTCATTCTTCTTATAAATCCGCTCCACCACTTCCTGAAGCGTATCAGGCTTATGAAACTCGACAGGAGAAAAACCCTTCTCAAACGTTATCGAATCAGCTTCAATCGCAAGCACGTACTTGCCGTTCACCTTCGCAAGATGAATCGATTCCCCGAAGTCAGACAGCATCGCTTTGACGGACACATGGTCAAGCTTTAGCTTCCACTCAACGTCAGGGGAGTGCTCCACGATTTGTGAAGTAGCTTCAACGACCTGTTCGGTCGTAAACCGCTCTTGTAGCTCTCGCTTTGGACTCTGAGACCATTCCTCTATCGCTTGTTCGAACTCTTCTTTCTCTTCACTTTCTTCCTGGTAGGTTTCCTGTATGTGCTCCTGAACCATGCCCATCGTTTGCGTTTTCACAATTTCAGGCATCGACTTTTCATATTCGACCCATTTCAAGAAGTCTTCGAAGTAGCGTGCATGAGAAGACTGGTGGACTTTGATTTCAGCACTGTCGATCATGCCTTCTTCTGGCATGTAGGGGTATTGGACGGATTTCACACTTTTTGTTGTGATCGCCATTTCCACATTCTGAATTAGCGTATCTTCATCAGTAATTGTTGCTACTTTCGGTTCAAAATCGCACTTTAAGATGAAGAGAAAAGGGTCATCAAAGAGTTTTGTAAGCTTTGATGTGGCCACAATTAACACACCACCTCTGATTGCGCTAGTATCCAAATACATTTGAACAATTTGATCGGATGAAGTTTCGAAATCATCTGCTGATTCAGCATAACGTGTCCGATCGAATAAATTATAATTTGGATTAGATGTTAAATCATGACCTTGCTCAACAATAAAGCGCCCAATTTTCGTAGGTGCTCCTTCTGACTTCGCATGCCGATCGACTTTACGTTTCATGATTTTCGTTAACTCACCGTTTAGAAAGTCTTTTAACGAGCTTTCCTCATAAGCATCTGCGTCAAGAGTTTGATAATGCTTGTAACGTCGTTCTTCACTTTCTCCGCTTCCTTCTACTTGTATTAAATAAAAGGAAAGATACTGCATTTTAAATTCCATTTCATCACCTGTCTTTACGTTTGCGTTTATTCAGTATAGGGAAGGTTTTGCATTTCGTCAATCACTGATAAGAAGTGAATTCGAGAAGGGATATTTCTTTGAATTCAAAGTTTTTTTGTATTTAGCCAATTAATTTTTTACATGAATCGACATTACTCTTATAATGTAGGTAGGAATAATGATGAAAAGGGGAGAGGCAATGGAAGCGAAGCAAACCGTTTTTGTAAATGAGTTTACGAATGGTATTTTGGATCCAAAGGAAGAGATGTTAGGACCGTTGAAAGACGGTGGTCATATTATTGCAAATACTGCACCTGGCTGTTGGGGACCCATGATCACCCCATGTTTAAGAGGTGGCCATGAAGTAACAAAACCTGTTTTTGTGGAAGGAGCTGAAGTTGGTGACGCCATAGCGATTCGTATTAAATCCGTTCAAGTTACATCTATGGCTACTTCTTCAGGAAATGATCGACCCGTTGATGGTAGGTTTGTCGGTGATCCTTTCGTTGCTGTCAAGTGTCCTGGCTGTGGGGAACTATATCCAGAGACTAAGATTGAAGGTACAGGACCAGAAGCTATTCGGTGTTCAAATTGTGGAGAAGATGTGACGCCATTTGTGTTTACGAATGGATATACAATGGCATTTGATTCGAATCGAACAATAGGTGTGACAGTGGATGAGGCAGCTGCGAAGTACATAGCAGAACATGGGAAATCATTTATGGCTACTCCTGAGAACTCTGTACAAAATCCAGTCGTTACTTTTGCGCCAAGTGACCTCGTTGGAACAATGGCTAGGCTCCGTCCATTTTTAGGGCAGCTCGGAACAACTCCTTCACGTCCATTGCCCGATTCTCATAATGCAGGAGACTTCGGTCAATTTCTCATTGATGCTCCGCATGATTATGGCGTAACGAAAGAGGAATTAGAAGATCGTACAGATGGGCATATGGATATTAATCGCGTTAGAGAAGGTGCGGTTCTCATTTGTCCTGTAAAGGTCCCAGGTGGAGGCGTTTATATTGGGGATATGCATGCTATGCAGGGGAATGGAGAAATCGCTGGGCATACTGCTGACGTATCCGGTATCGTTAACCTTCAAGCAAAGGTAATTAAGAATCTTAACATTGAAGGCCCTATTTTACTCCCGGTGCTAGAAGATCTACCTCATTTAGCTAAACCTTTCACCGATAAGGAAAAAGCATCAGCTAAACAAGTAGCAGATATGTATGGGGTAGCAAAAATAGAAGAATCTTTGCCTCTTTCTTTTATAGGCACAGGAGCAAACCTTAATGAGGCAACAGATAACGGCCTTAATCGTGCAGCAGAAACTCTCGGAATATCAGTTCCAGAAGTTATGAATAGAGCGACGATCACTGGATCGATTGAAATAGGAAGGCATCCTGGTGTTGTCACGATTACATTATTAGTACCTGTACACTTATTGGATGAACTGAGTTTAACAGACCTAGTTCGCAATCATTACAACGCGGCAGAATAATTAACCTAACAGACAGCTCATTAGCTGTCTGTTGATTTTGCATGAATGAAGCATGGTACTAATTGAGTATGCTAAATGTAACGATGTTGTTTTAAGTAAGGAAAAATGGGGAATTTAAGTAAAAATATATTATTTACTTTCGATATAAAAATTTTCCAATAAAAGTAAATGATACTACTGAAGCGAGGAATTCACCATGAAGATTAATTTTAACCAACTTCAATATACTCCGATCATCCATATATATGGACCAGACATTCAAACGATTAAGTGCCTTACATTTCATTCAAAAATGTCAGGGTCTTCTTCTGTTTTTTTTGCAATTAAAGGGGAGAATCACGATGGACATAAATACATAGAAGATGCGATTAAGAATGGATCAGTAGCCGTAGTAGCAGATCAAGATGATCTCATTACAAGTCTTGCTCACAGTTATCCTCATTGTACTTTTATTCTTGTCGATGATGTTAGAAAAGCAATGGCATCCTTTTCGAAACAATATTATGGCTCTTCAGATGAGAAATTAAAGACGGTTGGCGTTACAGGTACAAATGGTAAAACAACCGTTGCAGCTTATGTACGCTCGTTACTTACACTGCTTGGATTGCCAACAGGATCTATTGGAACAACTGGTATTTGGTCCTCCAAAAAGAAAATTCCCTATAAGAAAAGCACGCCAACGACTCCTGAGTCACTTGACCTTCATCGCATCTTCAAGGATTTGATAAGCGAAGGAGATGGGGGAGTAGCGATGGAGGTTTCTTCTATTGCCCTTGATCAAAAGCGCGTAGAAGGAATTGAATTTGATGTCGCTATTCACACTAACATTTCTCCAGAACACCTGGAATATCACCATACTTTTGAACACTACAAAGCTTGTAAAGAAAAACTCTTCAATCAAGCAAAAGCGGCTGTGGTCAATGTAGACGATGAAATGGGTGTTGAGCTTAGCCGAGCTTATGAACATCGCATAGTGACTTATAGCTTAAATCCACATGAAGAAGCGGATCTTGTAGCCACTGAGTTGGAATATACACTAGATGGTACCTCATTCAAATTGCTCTCACATGGTGAAACGTACGATGTTTTTGTACCAGTGTTTGCTGATTATAATGTTGCAAACGTGCTTTCTGCTGTCGGAACAGCTTTGTTACTTGGATACCGATTGCAAACGATTATTAATGTGCTTCCGCAATTAGAAAGCCCTGAAGGTCGTTTCCAAGTAATTAGTGGGCCTAACCGGGAAACAATCATCCTGGACTACGCGCATACTCCAGTAGCTTTAACACGTCTTGTAGATGAAGTGAAAAAGATGGATCATCGCAAGCTTATTGTAATGATTGCAGGAATTGGGATCAGGGATTTTGAGAAGATGCCTAAAATGGCGAAAGCAATTGAAGGTAGAGCAGATGAAATTATCGTCACAGTTGATCATCCCGGCTACCATGAGCCATCTCTCATTGTCGACAAGGTTATGTCAGGATTTTCGAATCCCAATGACCCTAATATTTATCGAACGAATACAAGAAGAGAGGGCGTCTTAAAGTCTTTACAACTTGGCAGCGAACAGGATATTATCCTTCTAACAAGTGGATGTATCAACGGTGCTCAAATTGTGAAAGGAAATGAAATTCCTCATTCAGATGAGGACATCATCGAAATGTATTATCATCTTTCGTCTTAAACCTCCATTAGGAGGTTTTTTTAATTCTGCTATCCAAAAATAAGGGTTGATAACAGTTGAAAGCTGACGTACACTTTAACTTTCAATAGATCGTGAAAGGGCGTAATGATGTGACTTGGGAAATACTAAATATCATTGGTACAATTGCCTTTGCTGCAAGTGGAGCACTCGTTGCATTAGAGGAGGAGTTTGATTTTCTCGGTGTGATTGTTCTTGGACTTGCTACAGCATTTGGTGGTGGAATTATACGGAATTTATTAATAGGGGTGCCGGTTGCTTCGATTTGGGAACAGGATGTGCTTATTATGATTGCGATCGGTACAATCCTGATCATTTTTGTTTTTCCTGCAAGCTGGATTAACTACTATTGGGAGAAGTGGGGGAGCTTCTTTGATGCAATTGGGCTTGCTGCATTTGCGATTCAGGGCGCGCTATTCGCAGAAGAAATGGGTCACCCTTTTATTGCTGCCATGGTTGCTGCAGCCATGACGGGAACTGGTGGTGGAATTATTCGTGATCTATTAGCGAGAAGGAAACCGACCGTTTTACAAAAAGAGGTTTATGCTGTGTGGGCCATGATGGCAGGGTTGTTAATTGGTCTTGGTTATCCACAAGAACTGCCTCAGCTCATGTTCTTATTTGGTGCCATCGTCTTTCTCAGAATGCTCTCCCTCCGTTATGGATGGAAATTGCCATATCGTAGCATTCATAGTTCGTAGGAAAAGGTAATGTTCGTCAGGAGATGAACATCGCCTTAGAAATAAGTGGAATATAAATTGCAGCTCTCTTAAAGAGCTGCATTTTTGTTATGAGCTAATTTTTCGTATTTTGTATGCTTTAACTGAGCTACGATCATAAAGCTCACAATAACTAATAAAAGCCACGAGCTAATTTTACCAATATGTACGATTTCCCAATCACTTTGTTGATTTGGATACGCCCATGCTCCGAAAAACGTCGCAATATTTTCAGCAATCCATATGAAAAAACCAATGAGTACGAAAGATATAGGGAGAGACATCCTGTAAATTGTCTGATGGACAGTAAAGTACACCATCGTTCGAAAGAAGAGAACCACAACAAGGATCTTCAACACCCAGCGAAAATCATATAGAAAATGATGGGTGAAAAAGTTTCCATAGATGGCAATTCCTAAACCGATCGTCATCCAAGATGTAGGCCAATTCACTAATTGTAAATTCAGTCGTCGCCATGCCTGGCACATGTAACTAGCCACGCTTGCATACATGAATCCGCTATATAGTGGAACGCCAGCTATTTTGAAAATAGCTTCCTCTGGATAAGACCATGAACCCATATGAACTTTATATATCTCGAGTGCCAAACCAATAATGTGAAAAACAAGAATCACTTTCATTTCATCAATTGTCTCAAATTTGGTTATTAATAAGGAGATTTGTGCTAAAATGCAAACGATAAGAATAAAATCATACCTTGGTAGAAAAAATGGCGTCATTCTTTCGCTTAATGCTAGCGTTACAAAAATAATTAATGGAAACAGACAAGAAATGGCTTGCAAGTAACCGAAGTAAAAAAGATTATAGATATGCTTCATAAGCACCGCCTTTTTGATCGTAGTTAACATATAAGGAAGGAGAAATCATATGAGCGATAAAAATAATCGGAATAATGACCTACCGACAAGATTGAATGTACTACTTGTACTTACATTCTTGTTGTTTATGATTCTTGTCATTCGACTGGCAGTTATTCAATTGTAGTTTTAGCTGATTCAGGATAATCACAGTATTCAATGATTGTTCCTTCTGTGTCAGCTGGATTTAAATAAATTAATCTTCTGCCGTGTTTGTTCACTCGTCGCGTATCTTCCATTACGCGAATATTCTGTACGGCTAATTCCTTTATTGCCTCATCAAGGTTATCGACAACATAGGCAACATGGTGGACGCCTTTCCCTTTTTGTTTCATAAAACGTGCGATTGGCGAAGTGGAATTATTCGTAGGCATCAGCAGTTCGATACGACTGCCATCAAGATCTATAACGGCAATTTCGCTTTCTACACCTGTTGCTTCACTACGGTAACGGTCGAAAAGCTCGCCACCTAATACTTCTGTATAAAACTGAACTCCTTCATCTAAACGTCTGACTGCAATTCCAATGTGGTCTAATGTTTTTTTCATAGTGAGACTCCTTCTTCATGTAATGGTGTTATTTTAGCATAATGAAAGGCTTCACCTGAAGAAATAGGTTGAAAAAAGGTAGGTTTTCATTTAAAGAGTTTTAGTCAATACAGTCGGTTTGTGTGCTTAACTGAATTTATGTAAAATGAACAAAGAATCGAAATCAATGAAAAAGGTGTTACATATGAAATCAACAATTATTGTCGGCTCCGGCATCCTTGGAGCTTCAACGGCCTATCATCTTGCAAAAGAAGGAATAGACGTTACGATTATTGATCGTAATGAACCTGGACAAGCGACAGAAGCGGCAGCTGGTATTGTTTGTCCATGGCTTTCCCAACGTCGAAATAAAGTCTGGTATCGACTTGCTAAAGGGGGAGCAAAATATTATCCAGACTTAATTCAACAATTAATAGAGGATGGAGAAACAGAAACGGGTTATAAGAAAGTAGGAGCAATCAGCCTCCACACTGATGAGACAAAATTAGATAAAATGATCGAACGTGCTAAAAAGCGACGAGAAGACGCCCCTGAAATCGGGGACATCAAGAAGCTATCTTCTGAGGAAACAAGAGAGAGATTCCCCCCTATATCTGAAGATTACCAGTCTGTATTTGTTAGTGGAGCGGCAAGAGTGAACGGTTCAGCTCTTCGTAATGCGCTACTTCGCTCAGCTGAAAAATATGGTGCTACCATCCTGTATGGTGATGCTAAGCTTTATTTATCAGAAGACGAAGTGAATGGTGTTACGTTAGGTAACGAGATCTTTATAGCGGACAAAGTAATATTGACGGCTGGAGCCTGGGCGGAAGAGCTTTTATCTCCAATGGGCTTTCAATTTAATGTTACTTCTCAGAAAGCTCAGATCGTCCACCTTGAAATGAACAACTCGGTAACGAATGAGTGGCCAGTCGTGATGCCGCCTAACGATCAGTACTTATTAAGCTTTGATGATGGACGCGTTGTTGTTGGGGCAACTCATGAAAATGAAGCTGGTATGGATCAGCGTGTGACTGCTGGAGGACTGCAGGAAATCTTCACTAAAGCCCTATCCGTCGCCCCAGGATTAGCGAATAGTACGTTTCTAGGAGCGAAAGTAGGGTTCCGTCCTTTCACACCAGGGTTTTTACCAGTGTTTGGTTATGTGCCAGGTAGCAAGAATCTACTTGCTGCTAATGGTCTTGGGGCTTCTGGACTCACAGTTGGCCCGTATCTAGGACTTGAGCTCGCTAGACTTGCGCTCGGAACGGAAACAGAACTTGACCCGGAAGATTATGACATTGAAGTAGCCATAACTAAACAAGAAACTTAAGATAACATGAAAATGAAGCAGTTCAGTGTAGCGTGCAAGGATAGATTAGTCACCTACATTGAACTGCTTTTTGTATTTGCACGATAAATTTAATAAGGAAGGTCATCGAAAATGAGACTAAGCCTGCTCAAGATAATGGATAGGTTTGTGGTATTATTTAGAAGTAAATATGAAAGTATTGTAAATGAAAATGAATGGGGCAATTGTAAATAGTGATTTAAAACTTTCGGCTGATCCAAAAACTGCGAAAGGAAGTGCTTTAATGACAAATAGTAGAATGAATCCTAAAGTTGATGGCTTTATCAGTAAGTCCCAAAAGTGGCAGGAAGAATTCAAGAAATTGAGAATGATCATTCTTGACTGTGAGCTGACTGAAGAATTGAAGTGGGGGGTTCCATGTTACACATTCCAAGGGAAAAATATCGTTTTAATACATGGATTTAAAGAATATTGTGCTCTATTATTTTTTAAAGGAGTCTTATTACAAGATACGCATAACATGCTCATTCAACAAACGGAAAATGTACAGTCTAGCCGTCAGATAAGATTCACCGATATAGAAGAAATAGTGGATAGGGAAAACATATTGAAAGAATATATTTATAACGCCATTGCCGTTGAAAAAGCTGGTATAGAAGTGAATATTGAGAAGAATATAGAAATCCCTGAAGAACTTCAAAATAAATTCAATGAAGTACCAGAGTTACAATCTGCATTTGAAGCTTTAACACCAGGAAGGCAAAGAGCATATGTCCTTTACTTTTCTAAAGCTAAACAATCCAAAACACGAGAAGCGAGGATCGAGAAATATATGCAGCAAATTCTACAGGGAAAAGGATTAAATGATTAGAGATAATAATAATTCCTAACCAGCCGCAGGTAGCTTCAGTGACTGTGGATGAGTGTATTCTTCATGCCTGATTTGAAAGCCCGGAGCATTGCTGCTTCGAGCTTTTTGGGGAGATTACTAAAGGGAAAGTGCGGTTTAGTTCATGAGGCCATGATCACTGATCCGCCGAGTATGGCAACAAAATAGGCCATGTAAATGACATAAGGTGAGAGCTTTTTGTTTTTGGTTCCTAGTTTTTTTCTAATTAGTTTCATGAAAGAATAGAAGAGTGTAAAAATAGCTATGAAAATGACAGCTGACCGTAACGAGTTCCAGTTTAGCGGAACAACATGAAAAAAATGATGAATCGATAGTATTAAAAATAGTCCTATAGGCATTACCAGAAGCTCTGCAAGGTCGTTTTGAGAATGGTCACTTGAAAAAAAGATTAAGAAAATATTCTTAATTGTACTCAGACTAGTCCCCTCCTTTTTGTAGAGTGATTTATTGTGGGGATATTTGTTAAATCAAGCATATCATACATGTTCATCATTTCTTCCTCAATAATGTGGTGTACATATTTTTAGTGAGTTTTAGAAGGATCGGATCAAATAAGAAAGAAGGAGTAAGTACTGAAAAATGATTTGAGAAGGGAGGTCATTCAAATGAATCCGATTTTAAATGAAATTGGTGCTGTTTTTATTCCCGTAAAAGATATTGAAGATGCAAAAAATTGGTATTGTGATTTACTTGGGATTCCTGCCTCTGGCGACATAGTAGCAGGACATTTGTATGTCTTGCCAATGAAAGATAACGGCCTTGTATTAGATAGCAAAATTTATTCTGAGGATAACCTTTACAAAACTCCACCTCTTCATTTCAATACGAAAGACATTGAAGCCGCTTTTTCTTTTATGAAAGAAAAAAGAATCGAGCTTGTCACTGATATTGAGAATGGCCATTGGTTTAATTTTAAAGATCCTGATGGGAATGTACTCATGATTTGTGAGTAGCAATGTTTAAAATAAGATCTGGAAGAAATGGAGGAAGACGTGGTGAAAATAGGGGGCGTGCTTTGTGCGTTACTCCTCGTAACAGCCTGCTCAAGTAATGATCCAAACTCAAGTTCTAGCGATGGTGCGGATGAGGAGACTAAAATAGAGTCAGCCTATATTGAAAATTTAAATGTTCCATGGGAGATCGTCCAAACAGGAGAAACGTTTTATCTCACAGAACGTTCGGGTAAGATAGCGAAATTCGATAATTCCCTGGAGAGGCAAACGATCCAACTTACAAAACCTGTGCATAGTGAAGGTGAAGGCGGACTTTTGGGGATGGCAATAGCTGAAGATTTTTCTCAGTCTAAAGTAGCCTATCTCTACCATACTTATTTAGAAGGTGGAAACACATTTAATAGGGTGGTGAAGGTTAAACTTACAGAGGACACCTGGGAAGAAACGGATGAGCTTCTTGCGAATATTCCTGGCTCACAGTTTCATAACGGAGGAAGACTGAAAATCGGACTAGACGGTATGCTCTATATTACAACAGGTGATGCTGGAGAACCGGAGCTTGCACAGGATAAAGATAGTTTAGCGGGCAAAATTTTGCGTATGGATCTGGAAGGAAACGTACCAGAAGATAATCCATTTAATGATTCCTATGTTTATTCTTATGGTCATCGAAACCCTCAGGGACTCGCGTGGAATGAAGAAGGACAGCTTTTTAGTTCAGAGCATGGGCAGTCTGCTCATGATGAAATCAATCAAATTGAAGCAGGAAACAATTATGGGTGGCCAGTGATTGAAGGAGATGAAATTGCTGATGGCATGGTGCAGCCGATCTATCACTCTGGAGATGATACATGGGCTCCGTCAGGAATAATTATTCAAGATGACAATCTTTACGTTGCTTGCTTAAGAGGCGAGGAAATTCGGTCGTTTGAACTGAAGGGCCAGGGTACTACTGTGGAGACAGAAGATATTGGACGAGTTCGCTCCTTATTATTGGACGAGGACATATTATTTGCGATAACAAACAATAAAGATGGTCGGGGAGACCCGGTTAAAGAGGATGATCGTATGGTGAAGGTACGTTTAGGAGATTAGCGCTATAGCAAAAGTTAGAAGTTAATGAAGAAGTAAGAGCGATTTTAGAAGGTAATCGTTCTCTGCTTTTATGAATGCTTTGTTTGTGGTTTTTTAATAGAGTGCCTTATTAAATAATAAGGCACTAAAAAAGGGTACTGTGTAGCTAACACAGTACCCTTAATCATATTCAATATCCTAGTATGCTAATGCAAACAATCCTTTGATGTGTGAAAGGTAACGAACGTTACTTGCTTCTTTCATCACAGATGCAGGAAGGCCTTTAAGGGATGTTGCGTTGCCACCTATTTGAGCAACGGCATCCTTTCGACCAAGACTTGCTAATGTTCCAGAGTTAACTGGTTCAAATTCTTTGTAGTCTTTGTCATAAAGGTAAGCATACAAGTTGTAACCAATAAGGTCACCCATTTGCCAAGCGATTTGAGCAGTTGGTGGTTGTGGACGCTCGTCACCTGGTTTGAAGTAAACGGCACTGTCACCGGCAACGAATACATCCTCATGAGAAGTGGATTGTAGGTAATTGTTCACTGTTGCACGGCCGCGATTTACTTCGATACCGCATTCGCCAACAAGTGGATTCCCTTGAACGCCGCCTGTCCAAACAAATGTGTTTGTAACAATCTTTTGGCCATCTTTCAATTCAACAACATTTCCTTCTACATTCGTTACAGGAAGGTTTGTAAGGAATTCAACACCGCGTTTTTCAAGGCTAGTCATCGCTCGGTTAATTAATTCATCAGGAAGCATTGGAAGAATTTTAGGCATTGCTTCAACAAGCTTCAATTTGATCTTGGCAGGATCTACGCCATATTTACGAGCAAGCTTTGGTGTTTCATCAGCTAGTTCTCCTACGAGTTCAGTCCCTGTAAGACCGCCACCGCCGATAAGGATTGTAGCATCCGCTTCGTCACCTGATGCTGCAAAGCTCTTGATGCGTTCTTCAACATGAGCGTGGATACGGTTTGCATCTTCAGCAGATTTCAGTACCATGCTGTTTTCTTCAAGTCCTGGAATACCGAAGTACGCTGTTTTACTACCTAGTGCTACAACTAATGCGTCGTAAGAAAGTGTAGAACCATCAGATAACTTAACTTCTTTATTATCAACAGAAAATGAATCAACCGATGCAACTTTAAGGTTAATGTCATTTCCTTTTAATAACTTGTCCAGTGGAAGTGCCGCTGCTTCTGTAGAGATGTTACCAGCAGCTAGACGGTGCAACTCTGTAATGATTTGATGAGTAGGTGTTTTATTAATTAATGTAACAGTAGCTTCTGATTCATTTAAGTATTGACGTACGGATAAAGCAGAAAGAAGCCCACCATAACCTGCGCCCAAAATGACTATTTGTTTTGACATGATTGTTCCTCCATTTCTAGCAGATCAGTATTATTTTTGGTTACTTTTTTCTCCTGAAACTTTAAGATAAGCATTCACGAATCTGAAAAGCTTCTGAGCTTGAGGGTCTTTTAACATTTTCAAAAGACCGAATACCCCAATAACTTCTGAGCTCTTTTCAGCTTCATCTTTTGCTTCAATTGCATTTGCTGCAACGTCTTTCACGGAGTTTGTAACAGGATGAAGAATTTCAGACATAAATTCTACTGTATCATTCTTCAATACATCATCTGTTGCAAGAGCTTGGACCGTATCATATGATTTAGACATCATATTAACAAGTTCCGTTACTTTAGGAAGTTCCTTTACAAGCACGCTTAGTGACTCTTGAACTTTAGGATCCAAAAGCTGATCAAGCAGTTCGCGTTCGTCTTGAGTAGGGACGCGTTTTTCGCCTGTTTCGGTTGTGATTGATTCTGACATAGTCACTTCTCCTTCTTTTAAGCAGTTACGCTTATTTGTTATATAGTAAGGCAAAACCATGTTAAGGTATTTTTATACCCGATTAGAAACGAAGTTACTAATCAAGAGATAGAAGAAAAGTTGGACTTCACTCTGTTTATTTTTCCCTATAAAGTGTCCATCATCCAGTCATCTTTTATACCTACTCTAATAGGTTAAATTATCCTTGAGCGAATTTCAATGCATAGCCTCATACTTAACCGCTTACATCAATAATTTCGTGAAGAATATCACGTTCTGTCGTTTTAAAAGAGTACAATATGGATGAATAAGTAAAAAGTGGGGGTGATTATCATCGAGGAAATAGAGTTAAAAAATCATTTATTGAAATTAGAAGAAGAACTATTAAAGCCTGAAATACGTTCTCATCCAGATAGATTAAATCAGCTACTTGCAGATGATTTCTTTGAGTTTGGCAGTTCCGGGAAAGTGTGGCATAAAGAGGGGAATTACATTAATGGTCTTTCCAATAGAGAAATGATTCTAAGTGAATTCGAAATACACCCAATATCAGAGGCTGCCGTTCTTGCAACATATCGCATCCATGATAAAACAAGATCACAAAAGACCTTAAGAAGTTCCATATGGAGAAACAATAATGGAAAGTGGGAGATGATTTTTCATCAGGGAACGTTGACTGATGAAATTGTATAACATTAAAGGTTGAGGGACAGTATGATGTGAAGACGAATATGTAAGCTGTTGCAAATCTTTACTTTAGTAATCAAAGGAGGCTTTTTTTATGACAAAACATAAAATTTATACAATGAGCTTCGCAAGCGTCTATCCCCATTATGTGACGAAAGCGGAAAAAAAGGGGCGAATAAAAGCAGAAGTGGATGAAATCATTCGTTGGTTGACAGGGTATAGCCAAAATGAGCTTGAAACTCAATTAGAAAAAAAGACAGACTTTGAGACCTTCTTTATGGAAGCTCCCCAAATGAATCCTTCACGCAAGATGATCAAAGGAGTGGTCTGTGGTGTACGAGTAGAAAACATTGAAGAACCAACTATGCAGGAAATTCGCTATTTGGATAAGATGATCGATGAGTTAGCAAAAGGAAAAGCGATGGAAAAGATTTTGCGTAAATAATATATTGGAAAGAAAATGATCTGATTTATTTGCGAATTTACATAAACCTTTAGACAAGGAAGTCTATTGAAAACTAACTAATAGCCGTAACTCAATCCCAAGTATGGAATTGAGTTACGGCTTATTTTTATTTTGATAAAGTCATTTTTGATCATTAATAGAAAAAATTACAAAAAAAGACTTCTCAAATCAATCGGCTTTCGATATACTTTAACTGTACTACATATATTAATACAGTTAATACAGTTATAGCTAGTGAGAGTGGAGGTGAATTGATGTTTGAATTGGACTTTAGAAGTCGAAAGCCGATCTATGAACAGTTAGTTGATTGTTTGAAGCAGCTGATCATTAAAGATGTTATGAAAGACGATGAGAAACTTCCTTCTGTCCGTGAACTTGCGCATCAGCTGACAATTAATCCGAATACCATCCAAAAGGCATATAGAGAGCTTGAGTCTCAAGGATACATTTATTCAGTGAAAGGGAAGGGGAGTTTTGTTAATCCTTCAAAAAAGCTTGAGAGTGAGGAGCTAAAAAACGTGCGAGATCAGTTAAAGAAGCTACTAGCTGAAGCCATTTATCTTGGAATGACAGTAGAGGAAATTGAGTCACTATTAACTGAAATTGAAGGGGGGAAAAAGGATGATTGAAGTAAACGGTGTTGAAAAGTCTTTTGGGACTAACAAAATCATCCATCAAGTTAGTTTTACTGTGCAGCCTGGATCAATATATGGTTTGCTTGGTTCAAATGGCGCCGGAAAAACAACACTTATGCGAATGATTTCCGGTATTCTGAGACAAGATTCAGGAGAAATTCTCGTAATGGACCATCCCATTTATGAAAATGTCTCTACGAAGCAACGAGTGGTGTTTATTCCAGATGCCCTTTATTTTTTACCACAATATACAATGAGGCAGCTAGCCAATTATTATGCTAGTTTATATGAACAGTGGGATGAGGAGCGCTACACAAATCTAACGAATTTGTTTAAGCTCGATGAGAACAAGAAAGTAAGCCAGTTTTCTAAAGGTCTTCAAAGACAAGTGGCTTTCATCTTATCTATGTCAGTTAAGCCGGATGTGCTTATTTTAGATGAGCCTTTTGATGGTTTGGATGCCGTTATGAGAAAAAAAGTAAGAAGCATGATCATTCAGGATGTGGCTGAAAGAGAAATGTCTGTGTTGCTCTCGTCACATAATTTAAGAGAAGTTGAGGAGATTTGTGATCATGTCGGGATTCTTCACCATGGTGAAATTCTTCTTGAACGTGATTTAGATGCATTAAAGGAAGACGTACATAAAGTTCAAGTCGCATTCAAAGATTCAGGAGAACACGATTTGACTTCTAGCGATCTTGATATTCTCTATAAAGAAAAACGGGGAAGTGTTATTCTCTTGATCGTAAAAGGAGAAGAAAAGAAAGTGATGACCGAAATCGAGAAAATTGGTCCAGTCTTAATGGATCGATTACCACTTACATTAGAAGAAATATTCATCTATGAAATGGAGGGTGTTGGATATGCTATCGAAAACGTCCTTGTTTAGAAGAGAAATGTTCAAAAGAGATTTTAGAAATGTTGGTTGGATTAGTATTTTGTTTTTTTGTGGTCTTGCCTTTACTTTGCCGCTCCAATTATTCATGGCGTTTAACGATGAATATAGGATAGAAGCAAGCGGAGCTGGGCTTTTTGATCCGATATTTATGTTTGAAGTACAATTTATGCTGTTATTTCTAATGCCCGTTTTAATGGCTGTATTTCTTTTTCGTTACATTCACGTGAAAGGTGCTTCAGACTTTATTCACAGTTTACCAATTAGCAGAGAGCATCTATTTCGCCATCACGCTTTATCAGGAATGATTTTGCTCATTGCGCCTGTTTTGTTGACTAGTCTTATTCTATTCATGTTCTTTTTGTTTACTGACGTGTCAGCTTTTTATTCAATTAGCCAGCTTGGTTATTGGACGCTGATGATGATCATTGTAAGCATTCTAACGTTTATGATTTGTGTCTTTGCTGGTACATTAACTGGATTATCAACCGTTCAAGCTGTTTTAACTTATATCCTTATGCTTCTTCCGGCAGGGATCTATGTTCTTGTAGCGGTACATCTTAGCTTCTTTATTGCTGGGTTTTCAGACTTGGTGGTAATCAATCATACGGTAGGTAACTATTCACCCCTTGTCAACGTTTTTCAATATTACCCTAATGACCCACAGGAGGGGTTTCACCCCGTTCAGTATATATTGTTGGGTATCTATTTTATCGCTTCAATAGTATTCTACTTTAGTGGAAAAGTCATCTATAAGAAACGTCCATTAGAAGTAGCTACACAGACGATTGCCATTAACGTGTTAAAGCCAGTCTTTCAGTTTGGAATGACCTTCTGCTTTGCTCTAGTCGGTGGTACCTATTTTGGAGAAACTCAACTAATGTTATCGTGGTTGATTTTTGGGTACGTTATAGGTGGGATCTGCGGATATTTCCTTTCTTCAATGGTGTTAGATAAAAGCTGGCGTGTGTTTCACTGGCAGCACTTTAAAGGCTTGTTCGTATACGGAGCAACAGCTGGTTTAATTATAGGGATTTTGCCATTGTTCTGGTTAAACTATGAAAGTTACGTTCCAGAAACGAGTGAAGTTAAAAATGTTTATATAGGTGACAATATCTATCAGTTAGAAGAACTTATTGAAAATACTTCACCTGATTTAATTGAATCAGAAGGTGCAATTAATGCAGTTATACAATTACAAAAAGAGATGATTAACCAGAACGATGAGTTTAATTCTACAGGAATGATGTATTTCATCTCTTATGAATTAAAAAACGGGGATCGCGTGCAACGTACGTATCAAGTCGATCGAAAGAACGTCCAGGCAGCTCTTAAGCGTGTAATGGAAACAAAGGAATACAAAGAGTTAACTTACCCTGTCTTAAATAGTGACCCCTCAAAAGTTCAAAAAGTCACTCTTCAACCTGGAGGACCCGTTAATAAAGAAATATCTATACTTGATCCAATGCAAATTCAAGAATTCTATCAACATGTAAGAGAGGATATTTACAATTTATCCTATGATCAATTGATTCATCCAAAAGGGATTCGATCTCATGTATCTGAAGTAAGAGAAGGTTCCGATTGGACAGAAGAATACTATTATCCGCAAGACAATTCGATCTATAATTCCTATGAAAATACTGTTAATTGGTTGAAAGAAGAAGGCTTCTATGAGGATGCTTTTATTGACGAAGGTGAAATTGATCATGTAAGCATTTATCCATGGGATGAAGCACAAAATCAATATCCGAGAGAAGCTTATGATCAAATTGTAGAGAATGAATCCGTTGAACCTTTTGAGATAAAGGATAAGAAGCAAATCCAAACGATATTATTAAGCAGCCAAGAAGGAGAGAAAGGGGATTATTTAGTTGGCATTCATTATGAGGATTTAAAAGGAGGGTATTATGAAGTGTTAACCTTTGACTCTTCAAATGCTCCAGGCTCTGTGCAAGATTATTTTAAGGATCAACAACAATGAAAGACTCGAGAACAGTATGTTTTAAGGATATCTTTACAAAACACTACAACCGCGTTTACTATACTGCATTAAGAGTCTTGAAAGATCACGGACTTGCCGAAGATGTGCTTCAAGAAACCTTTTTAAGAGCGTATGATCGATTAGACGAAGTGCAAAGTGAAAGGAAGCTAGGATCTTGGCTTTCAACCATTGCCGCTCGAAAATCGATTGATCAATTAAGAAAGCAAAAAAAAGTGACTCTGTTCCATACGGAAGATACTTTCATGAATCAAGCGGATCACAATTGTAACGTAGAAGAAGACTGTGAGATTCTTCTTTTTGAAGAATCTGTGAAAAGAAAGATCTATTTGTTATCCCCGAGATTAAGAGTGGTTATGAAGCTTCACTACTATGATCATTTAAAGGAAAGTGAAATAGCATATAAACTGCAGCTATCACCGGGGGCAGTGAAGTCTCGTCTACATCGCGGGCGAATGGCTATGAGAACAAAACTAAGTGATGAATTAACACAAAATCATTCGGCATAATCAAAAGGCGTCCTTACTTGATGATAAGAGGGTTAATAAAACTGAATTTTTCTGAATTGTATATGAACTAATCTTCAAAGGTGATCGAGTCTAACGAACATAAAAAATAGGAATTTAGATTTTTCGATTGTTGAAAAAACAGAAGCTTTTCAAACGTTAGCTGAGATAAATAATATTATCGATCAGATTAATAAGTTGAGTGAATAAGGATGTTGAATATAAATTGGAGATACGAGGTTAGCCTTGTATCTCTTTTTAACATTTCAAAATTAATTGAAAATATATAATCTACATAATGCGTTAAAATGATTTGGAGGGAATCAATTCACTTATCCTGGCTAAGATGGAATAAGATAATAGAGTTTTTTGATAGTTAATCACTAATGAAGTTTACATAATGATATTATGGTTGATATAGAAGTGTGATAAGGGGGAAGTTCGCAGTGAAGGAGATAGGCGGTACAAATCATTTTATTAGAACTTGATTCGCATTAAGGCAATTCAAAGGCTCCATGATCTTCATATATCTTTAAAAATTATAAAAGAGACAGATGAATCTAGATTCATCTGTCTCTTTACGTGATACTAAGCTTGTTTGAAAATACCGAATGGTTTGCCAATCGGGAGTGTGACTTTGCCAAAGTGAGTATTCAAAACACTCGCAGCTGAGCCATAGAAGCTTAAAATAGCAATGCAGAACTCAGCAATGGCGGCTAAGAAGTGCATGCCTTCAGGGAAAATACCTAAAGTGGAGAATGTGAGTCCGATAAATAAGAAATCAATAAAGACAAAAATAAAGAAAAGTACTTTATGTGTTTCCATAGCTCCAACTGTCATGAAGACACTGAAGATCAAATAGCCGATGTATGCAATGCCTAATTGCTTTGGATCCACAGCGGCAGCCGCAGCGTCTCCAAAGACACCGAATTCAATTAACCATGACGTTCCTACTCCAAGCCAAAACAGTCCAAAAGCTGCGAAGGCTGTCGTACCAAATGTATTATTGTGCTTTGCATCTAGAAAACTAGCGATCAGCTGTGCAATGCCCCCTAGAAAAATCGCCCAAGGGAGTACAAATGAGACGCCATCTGTCCAACCAAGCTTGGCTGATGATGCAACAAGCGTTACCATAGCAAGCCCGAATAATCCAATAGCGGATGGATCAGCTGTAACCATTTGCACGCGTTGAGTATTTTGTGTTTGATTCATGATGAGACCTCCTAATAAACATACTTGACTAATTTACATAAAAATCGCCTCTCTTGCAATAGCAAATATTAAAAGGCATTATCTGAACTGGTTGTTATTCTGGTTAAAAACATTGCTATTGTTCACTCGAAATCGCTTACAGTAAAAGGTGAAAAAAGTGTGATTCAAATGCTGACCAGCAGGACCGGAAAGCTAGAATTTGTATGAAATGATAGAGCTAGGTGTTAAAAACTGAATTTTTTTACCTTTCTGCACTATAAAGCTTTAATTCAGTAGAGTTTGGCAGTACAATAGATGAATAGTTAATCTACTGCCTTCATGTGGAAGGAGTATGAATTCATTATCATAACCACTTTCAAGAGAGTAAGGAGTCCTGGCCATGAGTACAGATTTAGAAATTGTGAAAAGCACTAATTTGAAAGCGAAGCCTGAGAAGGATCAAATTCCTTTTGGAAGAACATTCACAGATCACATGTTTGTAATGGATTATGAAACTGAAAAAGGGTGGTTTGAACCTCGTATCATTCCATATGAGCCAATCACTCTTGATCCTGCTGCAATGATTTTTCATTACGGTCAAACCGTTTTTGAAGGGTTAAAAGCCTATCGTTCTGATAATCGAATTTTATTGTTTAGACCTGAGAAAAATTTACAGAGACTGAACCTTTCAAGTGAACGTTTAAGCATTCCACATATTGATGAAGAGCGTGTAATGGGCTATCTTAAGGAATTAATTAGCTTGGAGCAAGATTGGGTGCCTTCAACACCTGGAACGTCTCTATATGTACGTCCTTATATTATTGCAACGGAACCTAATCTATCTGTTGCCCCTTCCCACACATACAAATTGATGATTATTCTCTCACCAGTAGGGTCGTATTTCTCAGGAGGGTTAACTCCAGTGAAAATTAGCGTAGAGGATAAATTTACAAGAGCTGTTAAAGGTGGAACGGGTATGGCCAAAACGGCTGGTAACTACTCATCTGCATATCAAGCGCAAGCGAAAGCATATAAAGATGGAAATGCTGATGTTCTTTGGTTGGACGGGGTAGAGAAGCGTTACATCGAAGAAGTGGGAAGCATGAACATCTTCTTTAAAATCAATGGGGAAGTTGTGACACCTGAATTAAACGGTAGCATTCTCCACGGCATTACGCGAATGTCGGTTATTGAATTGTTAAAGAAATGGGATATCCCTGTTACGGAAAGAAAAGTTTCCATTGAAGAGCTTTACGAGCTATCTCAAAAAGGGCAGCTTGAAGAAGCATTTGGAACAGGAACGGCCGCTGTTATCTCCCCTGTAGGTGAATTAAACTGGGCTGGTAAGAAAATGGTCATCAATGATCATGAAATTGGGGAACTGTCTCAAAAGCTTTATGATACAATCACAGGAATTCAAACTGGAAAATTAGAAGATACGCAGAATTGGACCGTTTCTGTAAAATAAGAATGTTAAAAGGCTCCCTCATTGACTGAGAGAGCCTTTTGTTATGGTTTTAGAATGAGGTGCTGAGCATTTTCTTCGTAATTATTCATCTTTGTTTCATGATATTCTCCTTCAACCCAATCCGTAATTTGATTATCATACCATTTACTAAAAACGAAGCCGGACTGACCTGGTGAAATGACATTGTAGCTTGTTTGAATGTTTGATAAATCAGTAACGCCTCTCCATGGTGCACCATGGGTTACAAGTCCAGTTGTCGTGTTCCATCCAGCAGCACCTACCGTAACGCGGCTGCCATCCATCGCATTTACATCCGGGTTAAACAGGAGGTTTAACGGTTTAATCGCACCTAGCGGATGTTCAAATGGTACCGCATGGAACGTACCCCATGACCATTTTTCTGGTGTACGCCCTTGTAAATCAACTGCTCTAGCAACTGCAGCCTGATAAGATTCAGTGACTACGGATGTAAACCCTCCAGACTTCTTTATCCATGGTCCTTCATCCCCGCTTGCAGCTCGTCTTATGAGCTGGTCAACCACCTGACTTTTACCATCAAAAAGCGGCATCATCTCTTTTTCAATTTTTCCATCAAAAAGAACTTTCTCCATTTCTACTAACCAGAGGTGAAAGAGTAGGGGAGCAGCTTCATCTCTACCATCAATATAATTCCATTCATTAAGGACAGATAGCGCCTCTTTTTCAACAGATGTTAAGTTTTCACTGTTAAGTTCCTCTATGAGAAGAGGAGTAAATTCTTTTCCCTGCAAATTCACGAAATCATTTTGTAGCGCCATCATGTCTTTTGGTTCAAGTTCATCGCTTTCAAGCAAAACTTCTCGAATGCGATCTTGACGATAACGTTGCGCCCATGTATGTGTGATGTGATAGGGGTAGTCTTCCGTTGTGATTTTATTATTTGCTGTTGAAATGAAGCCTTCGTCAGGATTAACAATTGTGGGAAGCTCTTCCCATGGGATATAACCTTCCCATTCGTATTCATCGTTCCATCCAGGGACTGGCACCATGCTGTCACCATTTTTGCGAATAGGAATTAATCCGTTCGCCCGGTAGGCAATCGTGCCGTCAGTAGAAGCAAAAACGAAATTCTGAGCGGGTGTATGAAAAGAGGTTAAGGCACTTTTGAATTCTTCCCAGTTAGATGCTGTATCCATCATTAGAACGGCCTCAAGCTCGCTAGATGGATCAAGGGCTGTCCACCTTAAAGACAATGCGGTATCAGGTTGGTCGTCATAAGCAAATTCAGAGAGAATAGGCCCGTGGCGCGTAATAACGACTTTATATGGAATTGGTTCACTATCTTTTACAGGAATGCTTTCATCTATAACTTCTGCTTTCTCCCATTCATCATTATATTGAAATTCAGTCGGATTATCAGGATTTCTTTTCTCAATATAAAGATCTTGAACATCAGGACCCACATTGGTAACGCCCCAGGCAATGGAGTCATTTCGTCCAACGATAATACCTGGCACACCAGCAAAGATAACGCCACTTACATTATATTCAGGTGAATTTAAGTGAGTTTCATACCATATCGGTGGAGTACCAAGACCCAGGTGAGGATCATTGGCTAGAAGCGGTTGTCCCGAAGCGGTTTTATCTCCAGAAACGACCCAATTGTTACTCCCATTATATTGATCTGGGATTACTGATTTCGCAAAGCTTTTTGACATATCAAGGTTACTTTCCTTAATTTCTTGAATCACAGTTGAGCCTTCTTCAGGGTAACTTGGGAACAAGTCCACGGCTTCTTCTTCTGAGAAATTCTGCAGAAGATAATAACGAAAGGCTTGACCTTCCCAATGTCCTCCAAGATCAAAAGCCATATATTTACCGATTGTAAGAGAATCGATTGGATCCCACTCATTAGGCTCATAACCCGCAAGTGTAAATTCAAGTGGTAATGAGTTTTCTTCTTTTGCTTGAGCCATATAGGCATTCACACCATCAGCATACCATTGAAGAATTTGTTTCGCTTCCTGAGAGTAGGCATCAAATGAATCTTCTGCAGCTCTTCTTAAACCAAGCGTTCGAAAGAATTTGTCCTTATCAATTGTTGATTCACCAATGACTTCACTAAGCGTTCCAGAAGCTTGCCGACGACTCAAGTCCATTTGAAACATGCGATCCTGTGCCGTGACAAATCCCTGAGCCATAAAGAGATCTTTAGTAGAGGAGGCTTCAATATGAGGAATACCCGACTCATCTCGATATATGGAAACAGATTCCTCCAAGCCTGATAGGATCATTTCCCCCTTTGTCTTAGGAGCTGTGTTTTGAACAAACCAGAAGCTTACAGCGATAGCAATGACCAGTAAAAGTGAAAAACCCCCAAGTAGATAATACGGCCATTTCCTTCTTTGGATCTTAACGTGCTTTTCAGGTGTAACAACCGTGCTCATAACGTCCCCCATTTCATTTTAACTATATATTACCATAATTACCTTTAATGATAACGCTTTCTTTTGGCGTGGAAGGGTATTAAGGTGATAGACAAAAGATAGGTAATAGAGGTTTGTTTGAACTGATCACGAACCAAATCAAAATAATAAGTTTATGTATAAACCTAAATAATTGGACCCCTTTGTTACATTACTATTACTGTTGATGATTTCGGATCAGTGTGTATGATACGAATTAAATCTTTGGTTTGAATAAAATGAATAAGATAGAAAATTACTGAGTATGGCAAAGAAAAAACATCCAAAATATGTTAATGTTAGCGTTAGATAGTAATTCAGTGATGTTCGACAATCGGGCAGTATAATTGAAGACTTGAATTCGAGATAATATGTAATTTATAGCGTGAATGTTCTCTTTTAATGCTCAAATATTAGTGAATGGTAAAATACCAAGTAAGTATAGTTTAAAAAGTAAGAAGTTTTATTGGCAAACCTTTTTGAAATGCTTAGAGCACAAAGCTCTAGGCATTTATTTTTTGTGTTACTAATGATCAATTATCTCAATTATTAGGGAACCTCAATCAGGTTTGCTTCGTCTAACTGGGTAGCAAATAGGGGGGAAGAATATGCAAGAGGATCAAGATAAGCATGAAAATCAATCGAAAAAGGAGCTATTAGTGGATTTAATGGAAGAGTATGGAGATATGGTTCTTCGCGTAGCGTATACGTATGTGAAAGAGCGACAACTAGCCGAAGACATTTCACAAGAAGTGTTTATTCGTTGTTATCAGTCCCTACAAAGTTTTGAGAATCGCTCCTCTTA
Organism: Pseudalkalibacillus sp. JSM 102089; assembly: GCF_041366475.1. Lineage (NCBI taxonomy): Bacteria > Bacillati > Bacillota > Bacilli > Caryophanales > Fictibacillaceae > Pseudalkalibacillus > Pseudalkalibacillus sp. JSM 102089. The sequence goes on along the minus strand of NZ_JBEWYW010000013.1, from coordinate 1,600 downwards.
TAAGACGTGGATATATCGCATTACAGTTAATAACTGCAAGGATTACGTGAAGAGTTGGTCGTTTCGAAATCTCTTCCCCAAATCGATAATAGAGACAGAAAATGAAAGGAAAATGAACTCGCCTTCTTCTCAAATGGAGCAGAAAGAAGAGAATAATGAACTTTTTGAAAAGGTGCTGAATCTATCGGTGAAATTACGAGAAGTAATCATTTTTTATTACTACGAAGACTTGTCGATAGAGGAGATTTCAGACGTCATCAAGGTCAAACCCAATACCATCAAAAGCAGGCTACGTAGAGCACGGATCAGCTTAAAGGAACAAATCGGGGGAGGGATTTTTCTTGAAGAATAATAACTGGAGCTATTCAGAAAAGGTTCGGAAAATGGCGTTTAACAAGAGGCATCAGGAGCAAGTGTTAAGAAACCTAGGGACAACAAAACGGAGAAAGAACTCTCGAAAACGTATCATAAGTGGAGTAACAGCTGTTGCGCTTTTTGCCATGCTGGCGCTAAGCATAATATTTGCACCAGTAATGGAAAACGTATTAGCGAAGATTCCTTACATTAGTCAATTTGTTGAGGATGAGGAACAGAAGATGGAGAAGTGGGATACAATCTTGAACCAAGTTACCACGATAGTTGAGAAAAATGATTTAGAAATGAGAAATATTAATATCTTTGACAGAGAAATGTCAGTAAAGATTTTTTTGAATAAATTACCTGAAAACGAAGAAAAAATTATTGAACAAATTCAAACCCAATTTAACGATGCGGGTCTCAACGGGTATGAAGTGAGTGTGGTTGTCTACGAAGAAGAAGAGATCAAAACAGAGCAAAGTCAAGAAGAAATTGGATTAGCAATGCAAAATAACCAAAAGCTAGAAGAAGCTTTAACTGAGCGGCTGCAATTTGAAGAATATGAACTAATGTTTCCAGTATCTGTACGTATCAATCAAGGAAGCGTTTATATGAATGTAATTGTACCTAAAACGGAAGAACGTATAGATCAGTTAAAGGAAATTCTAAAAGATGAAGCGAAAGACTTTGGTAATAACTATGAACTAGATGTGCGACAAGTGGAGAAAATCGCTCGCGAGCAAGAAAAACGTTGGGAGAAAACGGGCGCTATTGGTGATATAGGTGGTGCCTTAACCGAATCCACTGAATTCCCTGTGACTGGTTTTGCCTACTCGTTTCATCCGTACCCTCTTGAAATTATTGTGAAAACGTCTCTAAGTAGAGATGACTCTGAATCCTCTCAAGTCGCTGAAAACATTCGAGCTGAAATTGATTTGTATATTCAAAATGATGAGGATACTGAAACGATTCGAAACGATGAATATGACGTAAAAGTCTTAAGCGAAGATAAAAAAGAGATCAAATAAAGGTCTATTGTTCTGCTCTTATAGCTGGTTTTAAGGCAATCTTTCACCCAATCCAGGCAAATAGTAGTTCAAACTTTTTTCAATATATTCGGAGCGATAGCTGCACAGTGGTTATCGCTTATTGTAACGGGTAGAGTTTAATAACAGCAGGAGGAAACAATGACTAAAAAACGTAGAAAAACAATTCTATTTGCCTTACTAATTCTAATTTTTTC
>NZ_JBEWYW010000012.1:0-89596 GCF_041366475.1 Pseudalkalibacillus sp. JSM 102089 | reverse complement strand
CCCGTCCGCCGCTAAGATCAGGGAGCAAGCTCCCATCTCTTCGCTCGACTTGCATGTATTAGGCACGCCGCCAGCGTTCGTCCTGAGCCAGGATCAAACTCTCCGATAGAAAGCTTAATCTAGCTTTTAAAACAATGTTTTGTTTCCGTAGAAACAACTACTTACATGGCGTTTCGTTCAGTTTTCAAAGATCGATTTAATTCTACTAATCTCGGTGTTTTTCTCCCGAGTGACAACTTCTATCTTACCAGCAACGTTCATATAAGTCAATGTCTTTTTTAAAAACATTTTTGTATGTAATTTGTATGTAAGATGTTGTTTGTTTTTCGAAGTGACAAGAAACATCTTACCATGTGATAACAATGGCGTCAACCACTTATGGGAATTAATTTTCACCCCCCTTCCTCATCGATGGAAGGGGGCAGTATTATCCTGTAAGTACTTCTTCTTCAGGGTATCTTATTTTAGAAGTTTTCTTAGAAGCAAAGATGAAGGCAAGCGTCAGGGGACCAAGTTTACCAACCATCATGATTACAATAATTGTTACTTTCCCTATTCCATCTAGGCTGCCTGTTAATCCCATTGAAAGGCCTACTGTTCCAAATGCGGATACAACTTCAAATAAATTAACTAAAAAAGGAGATTCCTGCGTTAGTTCAAGAATAAAAACTCCGAGTAAAACAACCCCTGTTGAAATCACAGTTATTGCTAGGGCTTTAATAATGATAGAAAAAGCGAGCGTTTTATGAAAAATCGTTACTTCGTATTTGCCTTTTAAAAAGGTATTAACTGAAAGGAGCATAGCGATGAAGGTAGTAAGCTTGATTCCACCTCCAGTAGAAGCACTTCCAGCCCCTATGAACATAAGACATATAATAAAGAAGAGAGAAGCTTCTTCCATACTACCGATATCTACCGTATTAAAACCTGCTGTTCGAGGAGTCACAGCCTGAAATAATGCACCCCACCCTTTTCCTGGACCATTTAGTTGCCCAATTGTAGAAGTGTTATTCCACTCGAGCGTGATAATTACGATAAAAGCAAGTGCATTTATGATGATACTCCCGATTACCATCAACTTCGTATGAAGGGTCCATTCACGAAAATGTTTCTTATTCTTCAGATCGATTAAAACCGTGAAGCCAATTCCACCTAAGATAAACAAGAGAGTAATAACAATATTGATAACGGGATCTCCAACATATGAAGAAAGACTGTCTGACCAAATCGAGAAGCCAGCATTATTATAAGCTGAAATAGAGTGGAAAATTGCGGCGTAAATTCCGCTTCCTACTCCGTATTCAGGTATCCACCTCGCCGAAAGAATAATGGCTCCTATCATTTCTATTATGATCGAAAATAAAAGTAGACTTCGAACGAGCTTAACAATGCCTCCCATTCCTTTTTGATTTAATGCCTGAGTAATTAAGAGTCTTTGAGAAACCCCTATTTTTTTCCCTATTAATAGAAAGATCACAACTGCAAATGACATAATGCCAAGCCCGCCAATTTGAATGAGTAACATGATAACAAGCTGACCAAAAATAGTAAAAACACTACCCGTATCCACTACTACTAGACCAGTTACAGTGATAGCAGATATAGCCGTGAACCAGGCATCTAGCCAGCTAACTGACGTTGTCGTTGCCTGTGGTAGCTTTAGAAGAAACGTTCCGATCGTACTAACAAATAGAAATAGAAGCAACAAAGCTCTAGGCGGATGAAGTAAAACCTTTTTGTATTTCAAGACATACCCCTCTTTCTTCTTTAAGAACAGCTCCGCAAACCGTTGAAATATACTTTTTACATCAAAAGCGTTAAAACGCTTCATTTATATAGAAGTAAACAAAAAGAAAAAACACAGGACATCTGTGTTTGAAACGAAGATATAGGTCATTAAAGTTCTTTTTATACCACATCCAGATGTTATTTTTATCCCTATGCTATCGACACAATAAAGGATTTCTCAATATGATTGAAATAATAATACATCCAGACTACCCACAAGTAAAGAAAATCATTTAGCGTCGATCTGCTCAAAGTAAAGATGTTGGTGAAGCTTACATCCGTCATTAAAGAGAGACTGGCAGTATGGACATATTGATTTTGAAGAAATGTACTCTTGTATCGTTAGTTCTGACTTGCAATTCCCACAAAGCACAGCTTTTTCATCAAATTCGTGTTTGGGCCACTTTATAACAGCATGATCCGTTGTTTCTTCATGACAATAGATACATGGATAATATGTACCACAACATTTGAATTTAATCGCAATAATGTCCCGTTTACTATAATAATGTTGGCATCTAGTTTCATCATCTACAACTTTACCTTTTATAACAATTTCCTCAGATCCCATTTTATATCCCTCTCTAGTTCCATCTTTCTATTAAGTATCATTCTATCATTATCTTCCATTGTCTAGAAAAATGATTTATTAACTGATAGATCATTTTTATTCACATGGTCGGTCATACAAATTTTGCAAAAAGAAAAACCTTTTTTGTCTCTGACATTCGCTGTCATCTGTATAAGTTCATCAAGATTACTTGAACAAATCTTTTCGACTTTCGTTCGCACACCCGCGTCTTTTTGTCGCCATAACGTTCGACATGTAGCGATATGGATTTTATTGTAATCAGGATCGCTCCCTTTAAAATGATTAAATACATATCCTTCTGGATTAGCACGATACCAGTTTATATACCGTTCTTCATTTTCTTTGAAAATACCGATCATAGTCTAGCCTCCCACTTATTTATCACTAGACCATTTTCGTCGTTACACTCGCTCCCCCTCTTTACAATTTATTACAGATGTCAGTCTTTTTTTAACTAAATGTAATTTATTTTCCGAAGGAGGCTTTTTACTAATCGGATTATAAATAAAGAATGTAATATTCGACATACAAAGAGTGAGGTGAGTATCAGTTTTTCATCTAACATTCGTATAATAGTTTGATTCGTACTAATAGAAATTTAAAAGGCTCCGCTCTTATGCGGAACCTTTCGCTTTAGTGATGGAAAATAGGCTTACTCTGGTGTGTTTTAATATTCTTCTTTAAATAAGGAACAATCCAACGATCAAGCCCGATTTTAGCTGCATTGTAACCAGCAATGAGTAATAACGTTCCAAGAATAACCATCATTGGATTTGTACTTGTTGTGCCACTAAACAGGAAGGCAAAATTCATGATCACTCCCATAAGAGCGGCAAGTGTTGTAAATGTTCCAAGTAGTAATCCTAGGCCAACAAAGAATTCGCCCCAAGGAATTAAAACATTAAAGAAATCCACATTTGGAATTGCTGTCGCTTCTAAGAATGTAGCCCACCACCCTTGCACTGCAGGATGCTCACCACTAGCGTTGGCTACCGCCCCCTGTAAGAAGCCATTTGCATCAAAACCATTAGTGATTTTTGTCCAACCAGATGTCACCCATTGATAACCAAGATATATTCGAATAAAAAAGAGTATACCAGCTGCTGCTTTATTTTCTCTTAGAAAATGAACAAACATCTCTCTCACTCCCCACTATTTATTCTTAACACACCTTTATTGTAAGGGAGCTTCTAAAAACATTATGTGAATTGCATCACTATTAATCTAACTGTTTTATATCGTTACGATTCGGGTATGAAATAACTGGATAATTCAAATAGGACAGAATCTCTTCTGTCCTATGCATAACTTTCGTCTCTTTTTGATTTTCTCTTATCGACTGCGCGGTAGAAAAGCAATGCAAGACAGCCAATTAAGGTCACGTACCCCATCACACTGTACAAAGTAGCTCCAGAAGTTTCTTCAAAAACCATTCCTCCAAGCAATGAACCTAATATGCCAGACAAACCAAAAAACACAGAAATAAATAACAAATGACCTGTCGCCTGTAAATGCTCTGGTACTAATTTTGTTACGTATTGAAAAGCCGCAACGTAAAATACCCCAAACGTCACGCCGTGGAAAACTTGAAGAATGATCGCTGCTTGAGGTCCTCCAACGTAAGCTAATCCTAACCATCTAATAGCGTAGATCAAACCTGCTATTAAGATAAAGACCACTTCATTAAAACGCTTAAACCAGAGATGACTTGTCGCAAATATTAGAGCTTCACTAGCAACCGCAACGAACCAGGCAAGTCCTATTTGAGATTCATTTCCACCAAGATCCGTGATATAAATCCCTATAAAACTGTCATTTGCTCGATGCGGAATGGTTAAAAACATGATTGTAATCAAAAAGAGTAGGAAGCGAGGATTCTTTCCAATCCGTACGGCCTCCCATACAGTCACAGGTTTATTATGTGTTTTGACATCTGATACTCTCATAGCTGTAAAAAAAGCAAGCAAAATCATGAGCATAAAAGGTAGCAAAATAAAAGATATACCAAAAAAAGCAAAAAACTGACCAACCACTAAAGTTGAAACTGCAAAACCAATTGAGCCCCAGGTTCGAATACTTCCAAAGCTTTTATTCACGCTAGCTGCTGTTTTAACAGCTAGACTATCACCAAGAGCCCCTGTTGGGGACATGAAAACATAGAACGCCGCAGCAGAGATGAGAATAAACACATAGGTATGATTCGTTAGAAGAAAAACGCTAATAACCGCAACACCAACCAACGTTACGAGTAGAACCTTTTTAATTGTTCCGAATTTATCGCTTATGTAACCCCAAAACGGTTGAGCCATTATGGCTGCCAGTGGTCCGATCGCTAGGATAGAGCCAATTTTACTCTCTGACATACCACTTTGTTGGAAATATACTGGCATATAGCTAATGATGATTGTATTTGCTCCGTGAAAAAAGAACAAGAACAGACTAAGGAAAAAGACAGAGTCTCTTTTGGTCATCTTTTAAGCCGTCCTCCCTTGCTAAATGTACTGCGCTCAAAATACTTCTTCTAACTCTATATTAAGTACAATTGAATTGCAATGCGCTTTCATTGGGATTGGTTCCATTATTATTACTGTTTTTGCTACCTTATCAACCACTTCTTCCGCCAAAAAATGCCAAACAATTACGATTATCGATCATAATTTGAAGGGGATACGCATATCTTGTAGAAATATCCAATTAGTGATAAGTTAAAATGCTGATTATGGGGGATTTCTATGAAAAATGGAAGCGAGCTAAAAGATGCGAATTTAGATATTATTTTTCACTATATTTCAGATCTTATTTTCCAAATTCGTGTGATTGATGTTCACCATTATGAAATCGAAGCTGTAAATGAAGCTTATCTAGCAAGTTATGAGACTTCCAAAGAAGCCATTGCTGGGCGGAGAATCGAAGACTTTCTAGGGGTTGATCAAGGAATACAAGCGATTAAAAGATTCCAAGAAGCCATTATTCGTAAGAAAACCATTCAATTTGAAGAAGGTTATTCTTTCCCAAAACAGGGCTACAAGCTATTTGATATTACATTAGTGCCACTTGTAGAAGAGGGTACTGTTTCGAGGATCATTGGCATTGCGAAAGATATTACCGAGAAAAGAATGAATGAAGAGCACCTTGCTCAATCCGAAAAGCTATCGATTGTGGGACAACTAGCAGCTGGGGTCGCCCACGAGCTTCGAAACCCGCTCACTTCCTTAAAAGGTTTTTTGAAATTAATCCAATTCAAAAACACTGACAAAGATATTGATCGCTATGCCCAGGTAATGGATTCAGAATTTGATAGGATCGAACAGATCATCGATGAATTTCTTATTCTTGCTAAACCAACAAAAATAAATTTTAACTATAATCGAATTGATCTCATATTAGATGAAGTCATTGAATTACTCAATGGCCAAGCTAATATGAAAGCGATCATCCTAACAAAAGAGTACCACTCTTCTCTCCCAGAGATTTATTGTGAAAGTAATCAATTAAAACAAGTTTTTATTAATTTGATAAAAAATGCGATGGACGCTATCGGTGAACAGGGAGAAATTATGATCTCAGCCCAAGAATTAAATGATAAATTACAAATTAGAATCATTGATAATGGTAGCGGAATCACAGAAGAAGAGCTTGAAAAACTCGGCTCTCCGTTTTTCACTACCAAAAAGCACGGGACAGGACTTGGCCTTACGATATGCAAACGTATAGTAAAAAAACATAAAGGGAACTTAACTATCGAAAGTAATAAGGGGAAAGGTACGATCATTACGCTCACTTTTCCAAAGGGGGTTGCCCAATAACCCCCCTGTTATTCAGGGCCTTGCATATGGCCCTTTTGGTTTGTATGCTCCTTTAACCATCTCTCTACCATATATAAAGCTTCTTCAGATTTTTGCCAATGTAGAGCATGACCTGTCTTTGGAATAGAATCAATCCTACATTCTCCTTTCACTTCATTCCGCATCACGTTTGCTGCATGCATTCTATTAGTTTCATCTGCTACAGGAAGTGTTGCCCTTAGGAGATAGATAGGAACATTTACCATATGAAAAATTTCTTTGCAAGGCTCTTGATAGAGTGACTTCATAATCGCTCTTACTGTACTACCACTAGCCCTTAAGGCGACGCCATTTTTCCTTTCCTCCATATCCCTATGTACCATTTCCTCTAAATTCTTGCTCCACCTTCCGATTTCCCTTTTCTTCTTTTGTTCATATTCTTCCAATTTTCTGTAATGATTTTCTGCCACCCATTGAGACATTTGTTCAAGAAGTTCTTCAAGCGTTAGTGACGGATCATCAGAAGAATGAAGATAACCACCGTCAATCATCACGATACCTTTTACCATTTTAGAGAAATGACTACTATAATGAAGTGCCAGAGCTGCTCCCCACGAATGCCCAATGAGCCAGACTGGTACTTCACTTAATGATGTACAAACCTTATGAAGCCACTCTGTTAGAAATTCAAACGAATAACTTTTATCTTCATTAAATGGAGGCGTCTCACCATGCCCCGGTAAATCAATCGAAATTAGATGAAAGTAATCCTTAAGACCTTCTGCCATTTCACTAAAACCAAGTGCATTGTTCGTTAAACCGTGAAGAAGAATGACAGTTGGCTGACTCCTATCTCCCCATTCAAAACCATGAACATGACTGCCATCTATTTCTATTATGATTTTTTTCATTTCACTTTTCCTTTAAACTATGACTTACTTCATATATTCGACTAGCAGGATTCATTCCCTCTCTCTCGAAATGAGTCTCATAGGAAAATCAAATTGACCTGGAGGTAATCAATGGAGATCAGAAAAGCGGTCGTAGATGATGCTTTAGCGATAGCAAGTGTTCATGTAAACAGCTGGAGAACGACTTACCGTACGCTTATCTCAGAAGACTATTTGAATTCATTAGACGTTCAAATACGGGAGGCTCGTTGGCGGAAAGGAATTGAAGATGGAAATATTATCTTTGTAGCAGTCGAAGAAGGGGAAATAATAGGATTTGCGAATGGCGGAAAAAATAGATCGTCTGCTTACAAATTCGACGGAGAGCTTTATGCGATATACCTTCTTGAAGAAGCACAGGGAAAGGGAGTTGGCAAACAACTCCTGTGCTCGGTAGCTAAACATCTTAGAAGCGAATCTTATCAGTCTATGCTTGTCTGGGTACTGAATGGAAATCCCGCTTCTCAATTCTACGAAAGTTTTCATCCACTTCAAATTGCCGTGGAAGAAACAGAAATTGCAGGTAAAACATTTAAAGAAACCGGCTATGGTTGGAAAGACCTGAATGAATTAATTGGATATTGTAGCTAAAGGTATTGAAGAAACATCAAAATGAGGTCCGTGATTGCTCACGGCCCTTTTTCACTTCACACTTTCTTTTTCTTCATATGGATGGGCTACCCAGCCTGATGGATCGATGAAAAGGCGTACGGCTACAACTTGCCGATCATCCATTAATGTAAAGAAGTGTGGTGTATCAACCGGTACAGAAATCACGTCACCCGGATCGAGCTCAACGTCAAAATACCCCACGCTACCTTTAATGATAAAAATCCCATGTCCCGCCGTTATCGCTCTTACTTCGTCCTCAGTATGCACATGAACCTGTTCAAATTTTTTCAGAATCTTATCGAGATCAGGCGTTTGTTCAGATAGTGCCACCACATCCCAGCTTCCATATCCATTTCGCTGAGCTAGAGAACGAATGTCATCATCAAATACACTCAGAATTTCATTTTTCTGTCCCTCTGTAACATGACAATTTCCCTTAAGAGACGTCGGTAACTTCTCAACATCCCAGTGTTCATATAACACTCCTTCATTCTGAAGGAATGCCCCTACTCGATCTTGACCATCAATAACTTCATTTGTATTTCGTATTTTAATTACTGCCATTAATGCTTCCTCCTCTTTTTGTTAAGCTAATGAAATTTTGTTGAATACTGATCAACTTACAATTGCTTGAAAACTTCGTAACTTAAGATGATATTCAAAAAGGAATTCAAATGCTTCCAGGTACTTCTTTGCTTCAAAACCATTACGTCCCCATACCGTAATCCCATGGTTTCGCATCAAAATGGCTTTCGTATCACTCTTAAGCACGTGCACCACATCTTGAGCTAGTAGAGAAAGATCAGCTGAATTCTCGATAATTGGTACTCTCACTTTGTCATTCTGTCCCCATAAACCAAAAGCTTTAACTAACTCCAGTCCTTGAAACGTTACTTCTCCTTCTCCGGCAAAAAGTTCAGATATAACATTGTTTTCAACCGTATGCACGTGCAAGCAACAGCCTGCATCTGTCTTGGAATAGATCGCCTGATGAATAATGGTCTCTGCAGATGGTTTCAATAGAGTCTCTTCAATTGGCTGCCCTTGTCTATCGACTAGAATGAAATCTTCTTTTGTTCGTTTCCTTTTATCCTTTCCACTAGCCGTTACTAAAAATTGAAGCGGCGAATCACTTACTTTAATTGAAAGATTTCCACTTGTTCCACGGAACCAATCTCTTGCTGCTAATTCATCTTTAATATCAGCAAGTTCGTTCCATCGATTCTCTACTTGGCACATGATTCTCCCCCCTTTCTTCAGCTAACTTTTCGACGATATCATCAAACGTTTCAAACAAAGTGGCTGGAATGCCAAGTTCCTGACACTTCTCTGCTAAATAGTCTCTAGCAAACACAAAATCTGCTTGCTTTGAAGCTTCTAAATCGGTAATAGAATCTCCAATCACAATTTTTCGGTTAGTCTTTTTATCAAAACGATTTAATATACCTGGCTTGCAACAACCGCAATCTTTCGTACAATCGTCTTCACAGGCATACGGCCAAGTTATTGAGATGGTATCAGTAGTAAAATCACTACCATTACAGAAGATGTTTTCTTCTGGAATACCAAATGGGATAAGAAGGGGGTAAACAAAGAAATCGATCCCTCCACTGACGATATAAAGCTCGATCCCTTCTCGCCTCGTATAGTCTACGAATTCGCTAAAACCATGTCTGATTTCAGTTGTAGCTACTAAATAATCGAGTAATTCCCTTTTCAATTTGGAAGGAATCAAGTGAAACATCCTTCCGACTCCTTCACGAATGGAAATATTTTGGGCGAGAACATCATCTTTTATTTGCTCCCACTCTTTTGGAGCAAATCGTTTCATCAGAGAAACGATATTATCACTTTTCGTAATGGTGCCATCAAAATCGCAAAAAATAATCGGCTGCTTCATCGCACTACCTCCCCGCTTCCCCACTTTGTAAGAGCCTGATGAAGTTCCTCACTATTTTGAGAGGCCTGTTCAAGAGGTTGCTCTGTTAAAACAGCTTGAATGGCATCTCGGAAAGCTTTTCCGCCTGCAGCTGCTCCACCGGGATGCCCGTGCACCCCGCCTCCCGCATTAATCACACTGTCTATACCGAAATCTTTTATAAGGTACGATACTAGTCCAGGGTGAATGCCCGCTGAAGGAACTGGAAAAGTCCTATTAAGCTGACTTTTTCTCGTTAAGGATTCTACTGTTGCGAGCGCCTCTCCTCGATCAAGCGCTACACTCCCGTAAGGCGAAGGGAAAAGGGAAAAATCTGCCCCAGCAGTTCGAAGCAACTTTCCAAGTAATAGGGAGTAACTTACCCCATGTGAGCTTGAGGCTGCCATTGCACCTGCGAAAGCGGGATGTGCCATGATTGGAACCGGAATATTCGGGTCCTCTGCAAGTGATTGCAATGCATCTAGTCCATATGTAAAAACATTAAACAGAAGCGCATCTGCACCTAATTCCACAGCAAGCTTTGCTCGATCACTGAGGTTTGCCGTTCTTCCTGTTAAATTCACAGCGTAACGCGTTCGTTTTCCTGTCAATTCAGCCGTTTCATCAAGAACATCTCGTAAGGCGGGTACTCGCTTTTCAAGAGGGGTTAACTCATTTTCAAAAAGAATTTCATCATCCTTCACAAAATCGACTCGACCAAGCGCCTGCTGTTTCATTTGTTCTTGCAATTCGCCTAACGGTTTTCCAATAACTCCTTTGAAAATACTCATAACGAGCGGTCGATCGTATACTTCTGTAAGATTCCGAATGCCGTCTATTCCATATGCTGGACCTGGGAACTGATTTAGTAATCCTTCAGAGAACTCTAAATCAATCAGCTTAATTTCACCATCAAGTGAAAGCTTACCAATGACTGTTGTTAAAATCGCAGGTAGATCCGCACTGAAATTGATGGTCGGGTAAGCAATCGCGATGATGCCCAGTTCCCCTTTTTCCTCTACGTGAACGACTTCACCCTTATGCTTCTTTAACTGCTCTTTTTCTAATAACGGTAGATTGGTCCAAGTCCCAATCGTTAATCCAAGGGCAATCGCTTCAGCACGCTTAGATAATTGTTGATCATTCTTAACAAGGTAAGTTGCCACAAGACGACTCATCATGCTCATTCCTTTCCATCGCGCTAGTTCTCAATCTTTGATCATACAAAAAAGACCCCTTCACGAGGAAGAGGTCTTTATCACCATGCTCTTCCTCTTATCTTCCAGCTTTTGCTGCGAGAATTAGCACCGTGTCTTCAAGTAACCTTGAAAATCGGTTGCCGGGCTTCAAAGGGCTCGTCCCTCCACCTCTCTGGATAAGAGTATGCAACTATTCGTTTAAGTAATTGATTCGAATTATGCCAGACGTAGTAAATCCTGTCAATCTATTTTTTCACTTTTCTGAATCAAAAGAGATGAAGGGATTTAATCCGTTCAACTGCCTCCCTGAGTTTTTCTTCGGAAGTTAATAAGCCTACTCTCACATAGCCTTCCCCATACTCTCCAAAGCCGTTCCCAGGTGCAACAACAATTTGAACATTTTCAAGCAAGTAGTCCGCAAACCCCTCTGAAGTAAATGATTCAGGTACTTTTAACCAGGCAAAAAATGATCCCGCAGGAGAGGTTACATCCCAGCCAATATCATGAAGTCCCTGTATCAAAACATTCCGTCTAGATTCATACGTTTGGCGAAGATCCTCAACACATTTCTGTGAACCTAGTAAAGCTTCTGCAGCTGCTTCTTGCACTGCACTAAACAAACTAACGTAGAAATGATCCTGAAGCAGGTTGATGCTTTCCACTACAGATGGGTTTCCGACAGCGAACCCAACACGCCATCCTGCCATATTATACGTTTTGGAAAGAGTATAAATCTCAATCCCCACATCTTTAGCACCTTCTGTTTCTAAAAAGCTTTGAGGACGCTCTCCATCGAATCCGATTGCTCCATAAGCAAAATCATGAACGACACAGATGTCATTGACATCCGCAAACCTAACCGTTTCATCAAAAAAACTTTTCGTTGCTACAGCAGCGGTAGGATTGTTTGGATAATTTAAGAACATGAGCTTCGCTTTTGCAAGAGCACCCTCAGGGATCGCGCTATAATCTGGCAGAAAATCATTTTCTTCAAGTAACGGCATCATTTGCATATCCGCTTCAGCCATTGCTACTCCAGACCAGTAATCAGGGTATCCAGGATCCGGAACAAGTGCCACATCACTTTTATTTAACAAACATTGACTCACTTCTACAAGGCCCGCTTTTCCACCAAATAGGACGGCCACCTCCTTCTCTGGATCAAGCTCAACACCAAACTCTCGCTTATAGAAATCAGCCGCGGCTTGTTTCAGAAAGGGCTGTCCCCTAAATGGCGGATACTTGTGGTATGCAGGGTTTTCAGCTGCCTGCTGCAAAGACTCGATAATATGAGCAGGCGTCGGCTGATCAGGGTTTCCTTGTCCAAGGTTAATAATGTCATATCCCGCCTCTACATAACGGTTCACTTTTCCAGCAAGCTTCGCAAAGAATTGTTCTGGTAAACGTTTAAGTGCATCTGAAGTTTGAAATTGTTTCAAATGGAATCACATCCTGTTAAAATTTTCGAGAAATTCTAATAAGTTATGTTATCTTGGATACACAACCATGTAAAGGTCAACTTCTAAACATGTAAGGAGGACAACTCAATGAAAAACCTTGCCCTGTTGCAATTTGATATTGCTTTCGGCAATCCAGAAAAGAATTTCTCTAAAGTTGAAGAGCTTGTTTCTAAGGCGGTGAGTGACAAACCAGATATCATCGTTTTACCAGAATTGTGGTCCACAGGTTATGATTTATCTCGCCTTGATGAAATTGGAGATACTGATGCAGAAAAGTCGATTGCTTTTCTATCTCGCCTCGCCAAAAAGAACGACGTAAATATTGTTGGGGGCTCCATCGCTAAGCATCATAACGGCGAAGTAACGAACACCATGCTTGTGTTCAATCGAGATGGGCAGCTCGTTCATGAGTATAGCAAAGCGCACCTGTTTCGTTTGATGAATGAAGAGAAGTTCCTCGTTTCTGGAAATGAAAAAAGTCATTTTACACTTGAAGAACTCCCATGCGCTGGGTTCATTTGTTATGATATTCGCTTTCCTGAGTGGCTTCGCCTTCATGCAGTTGAAGGTGCCCAAGTTTTGTTCGTACCAGCAGAATGGCCAAAGCAACGCACCGATCATTGGCGAGCATTACTTATCAGTCGCGCGATTGAAAATCAGTGCTACGTGATTGCCTGTAATCGTGTCGGGGCAGATCCTGATAATGCGTTTGGAGGACACTCATTGATCATTGATCCGTGGGGAACAATTATCGCAGAAGCAGGAGAAGAAGAAGTTATTTTAACAGGTTCTATTGACGAAGAGGAAATGTCATCGATCCGGAATCGCATTCCTATCTTTGAAGATCGACGTCCAGATATTTATAAATAATATTCAAAATATTATTGACAAACACGTTCCTTTCTCTGTAACATACATTTCAAGCGAAAAAATTGTAAAATAATTTCATAAACTTTCTCTTATCAAGAGCAGGCTGAGGGATTTGGCCCTATGACGCCCAGCAACCGACCTATTTTTAAGTCCAGATTAAGATGGCTTAAATGGCACGGTGCTACTTCCAACAGGATGATATTCATTCTGGAAGATAAGAGGTGTGAAGTATCTCTATCTTCAAGCCTCTTTCTTCGGAAAGAGGCTTTTTTTATGCCGAAATTCCGATGTTCATGCAATACATCAACCATAAATAGTTGAAAGGGGAATTTTACATGGGTATTCAGATCACTTCAGGGTACACACCGTTTACAACAGAAACCGTAGTGCAATTTTTAGAGTATCACAAGCTTTTGGATCGCACCGCTCCCGTTCATGTAAAGGAAATTGGCGATGGCAACTTAAATTATGTCTTTCATGTTCAACACAAGAAAACAGGACAATCCTGGATCGTCAAACAAGCCTTGCCTTATGCCAAAGTCGTTGGCGAATCCTGGCCGCTTACACTTGATCGATCCAGAATTGAAAGCGAGGCACTCAAGCAAGCTCACGCGCTCGTTCCTGACTTTTCTCCGATCGTTTATTTGCATGACTCGGAAAAAGCCGCAACGGTTATGGAAGATTTATCAACTTACACTATTTTAAGAAAAGGACTTATTGAAGGTCGTATATATCCTGAGCTTGCAAGAAACGTCGGTACCTATCTCGCTCATACACTCTTTTTCACTTCTGATTACGGTCTTGGTTCAGCAAATAAGAAAGAGCTTGCCAAACGGTTTAGTAATCCAGACTTATGTGGCATAACAGAAAGCCTCGTATTTTCAGATCCTTTCTACAATGCCGAAAGCAATGCCTTTACAGAAGAGCTTCGAGCAGATGTTGAATCGCTGTGGGAAGATGACGATTTCCTCACTGAAGTTGCCTCCCTCAAACACTCTTTTTTAACAAAAGGAGAAGCTTTGATACACGGGGACTTACATACAGGTAGCCTGTTTGTTACGGAAAGTTCAACTAAAATAATCGACCCAGAATTTGCTTTCTATGGCCCAGCTGGTTTTGATGTCGGTGCTTTTATCGCCAATATTGCGCTTAGTATCCTGTCGCAGGAGGCACATAGGTCAGAAGAAGAGAAAGAAGGATACCTCGCTTATTTATTTGGCGTCACTACTGAGGTTTGGAACGTATTCGAATCTACTTTCCGATCATTATGGGCCGACCATCTCTCAGAAGATAATCGTTATTCAAGAGGATACCTAGACGCTCTTCTACAATCTATTTTTGTCGATAGCATTGGATTTTCCGGCTGTAAGATCATCCGAAGAACGATTGGACTTGCTCATGTAGAAGAGATCGAGACGATCACTGATCCAAAAGTAAAACTCGCTGTGGAAAAAAAGGCGCTTACCCTTGGAAAAAAACTTATTTTAGACCGAAAAAGCATCACTTCGATTGAACAATACATTAAAGCCATCAAGGAGGTCATTTAAATGACTGTCATCTCATCACTCCAATGGAAAGGTGATCATCTCTTACTGCTCGATCAACGGCAGCTTCCACAACAAGAGATCTACCTTAAGCAAACGGCAATCGAGGATGTCTGGAATAGCATTTCTGCCCTTGTTGTCCGCGGAGCACCAGCCATTGGAATCGCCGCAGCGTATGGTCTTGTTCTTTGGAGTCAGCATGTCCAAACAAACGAAGCAACAGCGTTTAAGACAGCGCTAGTCAACCAAGGGAAATATCTTGCCTCCTCTCGTCCCACTGCAGTAAATCTCTCTTGGGCGATTGATCGCATCATCCGAGCTAGCTTTTCCTTACCGACAGTGAAAAAAATGAAAGAAGCGATTCTGCACGAAGCACTTACCATCCATAAAGAGGATGAGCTTGTCTGTCAGCGGATTGGAGAACATGGTCTGAAGCTATTAAATGATGGGGATACCATCCTCACACATTGCAATGCAGGTGGGATCGCAACAGCAAAATACGGGACGGCTCTTGCGCCTCTCCATCTGGCAAAGGAAAACGGTCTCTCCATCTCCGCAATTGCGACGGAAACCAGACCAGTTCTACAAGGTGCTCGATTAACCGCATGGGAGCTTGAGCGTGCTGGTATTGACGTTACGCTTATTACAGACAGTATGGTAGCTCACGTTTTAAAAACGAAGAAAATCGCTGCAGTTATAGTCGGTGCTGATCGGATTGCTGCAAATGGTGATACAGCTAACAAGATTGGTACGCTTGGCCTTGCCCATATCGCAAAAGC
The DNA here is from genome assembly GCF_041366475.1 of Pseudalkalibacillus sp. JSM 102089. NCBI lineage: Bacteria > Bacillati > Bacillota > Bacilli > Caryophanales > Fictibacillaceae > Pseudalkalibacillus > Pseudalkalibacillus sp. JSM 102089. Next base: position 74,099 of record NZ_JBEWYW010000012.1, on the reverse strand, counting down.
ATATAACGTTCCTTTTTATGTTGCTGCACCCATCTCAACAATTGACTACTCGATCCCTAACGGAGAAGCGATTCCGATTGAGGAGCGAGATCCGAAAGAAATTACGCATTATAAAGGTGAACGTGTTGCAGCTGAGAACATTGATGTATTTAATCCTGCTTTTGATGTGACGCCAAATGAATTACTCAGCGGAATCATTACGGAGCACGGTATCGTTCGAACACCGTACGCTGAAAACCTTGCTCATCTTGCTTTGCCACACGCTAAAAACACGGAGGTACATTCATGAAACGCTTAGGACTTATTTTATCCATTCTTCTTCTCATCGTACTTGCTGCTTGTACTAATGAGCAAGATGCCGTAAGTACACCAGAAGCAAGCACAACGGAATCTAGTGAGACAACTTCAAACACAGGTGAAGAAGCGTCTAAAACTTCTTCAGACATTCCAAAAGAAGTTCAAAAACCTATCAAAATAGCAGCGATTATGCAAGCATCCCTCGGTACATTTTCTTCCCAGTACGTAAAAGGAGTTGAAGATCAGGTAGAAAAATTTGGCGGAAGCGTTCAAGTTTATAATGCTGATAATGACCTTTCCAAAATGGCTACACTCCTTGATACAGCCATCAACCAAAAAGTCGATGCGATCTTAATTGATCATGGCCGAGCAGATGCACTCGAAGCTGGAGTGAAAAAAGCTGTTGATAAAGGCATACCTGTCGTTGTGTTTGATAGCGATATTAACGTGCCAGGTGTAACAGTTATTGATCAAGATGATTATAGTCTTGCATGGAATACATTAAAAACGCTTGCTCAGGATTTAAATGGTGAAGGAAATATTGTCTATGTATGGGTGGGAGGATTCGCACCTATGGAGCGACGAAATGCGATTTATGAGGCGTTTCAGGAACGCTATCCAGAAATCAATGAAATCGCTAAGTTCGGGACCGCGAGTGCTAATACAGCTCTTGATACCCAAACCCAAATGGAAACTATTCTAAAACAATATCCAAACAAAGGTGATATTGATGCTGTATTTGCTCCATGGGATGAATTTGCGAAAGGCGCTACTCGTGCCATTGAACAAGCTGGTCGAGAAGAAATCAAAGTTTACGGCATCGATATGAGTGACGAAGATCTCCAAATGATGCAAAAAGATAATAGCCCATGGCTCTCATCTGCTGCTACTGATCCGGCGGAAGTAGGACGTGTTCAAGTACGTTTTGCTTATCAAAAAATTGCTGGAGAAGAAACGCCTGAGATTTTCTCACTTGATCCTCATCTTGTAAAACAATCTGATTTACCAGACAAAACCATTTCAATGAGTGAATTAGGCAATTACGTCGATGACTGGGGCTCTTCTGACGCAGCTATTTCTCCGTGGATGGAAAAATTAACGCAACAGGATGATAGCAAATGAGTGAGTTATCCATCCAAAATATTTCTAAATCATTCGGAAATATCCCTGTATTAAAAAACGTCTCCCTGACGATTCGTTCAGGCGAAGTGCACGCTCTGCTCGGTACGAATGGAGCTGGTAAAAGCACGCTTATGAAAATGGTTTGTGGAGACTATGAACGAGACAGCGGCTCTATTTTACTTAACGGAGAACCTCTAGCGATTCATACACCTTCCGATGCAAAAAAAGCAGGCATCGGAATGGTGGTGCAAGAAGTTGATTCGGCTTTGTTTCCTACCCTATCCGTTTCTGAAAACATTTGGGCTGACTCAATGAATAAATCACCTTTTAAGTGTTATTCTTCTAGCAAAGAACGGCAAAGAACAAGAGATTTACTTAACTCTCTTGGTATAACCTTAACTCCTGATAAACTGGCTTCCGAATGTTCGCTGTCAGAAAAACAAATGATCTTAATTGCTCGAGCAATGGCACAGGAGACGCAATATTTGATACTGGATGAACCAACTGCTCCACTTAGTGTAGAAGAGACAAAGCTATTATTTCATCTTATTAACAAACTGAAGAAGAAAGGCGTGGGGATGATTTACATTTCTCACCGCATGCCAGAAATAGAAGAAATAAGCGATCGTTTTACGATTTTACGAGACGGCAAAGTTCATCTTTCAGCTGAAACAAAAACCGTTTCAGCTGATGAGATCATTACCAGTATGGTTGGGTCAAGTCTTAGAAAAAAAGAACCCCGTCAAACAAAGAGCACGAGTCATGCTTTAATGCGGGCTGAGAATCTCTTTATACCCGAAACTGGAAAAACAGTGAATTTCTTATTGAATCATGGTGAAATCATTGGTGTCGCAGGACTTGTAGGTGCAGGAAAATCGGAAACAGCATTAACCCTCTTTGGAGCAACAAAGCATACAAGAGGATGTGTTCACATTAACAACCAAACATACCGCTTTCGCTCTCCAGCTGATGCGATTAAAGCCGGCATTTGTCTTGTACCAGAAGAACGAAGGAAATCTGGTATTCTACTCGATTTCTCTTTATCAGAAAACCTAACGCTCCCTTCTCTACGGCGTCATTCGCTTAGAGGATTCCTTAATCGAAAAAAAGAGGAAGATTATTCATCCAGGCAAATAACTCAGCTCGGCATTAAAGCAGCTTCACCTAAAGAACCGATCCATCATCTAAGTGGCGGAAATCAACAGAAAGCGGCTATCGGAAAATGGTTATACGATGATCAGAAAGTATTTCTCTTTGATGAGCCAACAAAAGGCATTGATGTGAACGCCAAAGCCGAAGTGTTAGCTCTAATAAAAGAGCTTGCCGACCAAGGAAAAGGGGTTTTATATTTTTCCAGCGAAATCGAAGAGCTTCTTGATCTATCAGATAGAATCCTTGTTATGTACGATGGCGAGATTACCGCCACGCTCACAGGTGAAGAGATGACAGAGGAAGCCATTATGCAAGCAGCTACAGGAGGTAGGAAGATTGAAATCAGCAGCTGAACTCGTAGAAACACAAAATCAAAGAGGGCTCGCCTCACCATTCAAGGATAAAGTGATCAGCTTTTTCGTCAAATATGGTACGTTACTCGTCATCGTTGGACTTATTCTCATCTTCACTATTCTTAACGATCGCTTTCTTACTTACAGTAACTTTGCAGATATCCTTCGCTCCATTTCAATTGTGACACTCGTTGCACTCGGTGTTACCTTTACATTAATTGTTGGAGGTTTTGACTTATCTGTTGGCTCAACCGTTAGTCTCGCTACTGTTGCGAGCGCATCTGCCTTAGTCTGGTATAGGCAAGAACTTCTCGTCGCTCTACTCATTCCTATTCTGATCGGGGTATTGATTGGCTTAATAAATGCCTTCATAACAATTAAAATCAGAATCCCTGATCTTCTTGCAACGCTAGCCGTTATGTATATCGTGAATGGGATTCAACTAACTTATACGAAAGGTTTTTCCATTTACAACAATATGCCTATGAGTGACGGGACAACAGCCCCAGGCAAATTCATTCCATCTTTTCTTTTTATTGGCCAGGGTGAAATCGCGGGTGTTCCTTTTCCAGCGATTTTTATGATTGTTTGCGTCATTCTCGTTCACCTTTTTCTCACTTATACACGAGCGGGACGATTACTTTATATGACAGGCAGTAATCGTGAAGCAGCAAGGTTGTCAGGTGTGGCGGTTCAACGATATCGTACGCTCGCCTATGTACTTAGCGGACTGTTTGCCGGAATTGCTGGAATTGTTCTTGCCTCAAGAATTGGAACTGGTCAGGTTTCTGCTGGTGCACCTTTACTTATGGACGGCGTTGCCGCAGCGTTGATTGGTTATTCAGTACTTGGTTCTGGAAAACCAAATGCATTCGGTACGTTCATTGGAGCTGTCTTAATCGGAATTCTCTTAAATGGTCTAACAATGTTGAATGTTCCTTATTATGCTCAAGATATTATTAAAGGTACGATTCTGATTGGAGCCCTTGCATTCACGTTTTATCAAAACAAGCGAGAAATTAAAATGTAAAAAAGGCGATGCCATGCGCATCGCCTTTTTTCACTAACCGCCGCTCATGAGGCTTAGATTTCGACTCATTGGAGGTAGACGCACCATTTAACTAGCCTACCAATTCAACGGAGGATTTCCTATAGGAGGACTCGTTTGACCAGAGAAATAATGCTCATGTTTTTCTTTTGATATCGTTTCACCGCTAAACGTATGATAATGACCACCACCAGGCAATGTAATCGGCGGACTAGATTGAACGCTATAACGATGCTGGTGACCCTGATCAATTACCGTAATCCCTTCAATACGGTGAACATGTTGATCAAACGAAGTCCCATTTACGGGCAAACTAAAACCTATCATACTTAAATGGTGATGATTGTATCTCTTTTCGATGCTCCCACGAAAATAATGAGAGTGAGCTTCAGGTAAAGCAACTCCTTTAGACACATACTCCCTCCTCCCCTTCTACATACATGACTCCGCGTATCTGTAGCCCAGATTTCTTCCTTCATTAATTCAAATCGATTAAAACCCTTATTTAGCTTGAAGTTGATGCATGAAATCAAAGGAAAAATGAATCCATGATCGAATACATTACAAAGACGGATTTTTAAATCCAACCAGAGAGAGGTGACCTATGGCTTCTTCATTTCAAATTTATGGACACCGCGGTTCATCAGGTACGCATCCTGAGAATACACTTCTTTCCTTCCAGGCTGCTCATAGAGCTGGTGCTCACGGAATCGAACTCGACGTTCAATTAACTAAGGATCTTGTTCCTGTTGTTATTCATGATGAACGAGTTGAGCGAACGACGAATGGCATAGGTTTTGTAAAAGACTTTCTTTACGAAGATCTTATCCGATTAGACGCTGGCCTAACATTCTCCAACCGCTTTCAGGGCTCGTCGATTCCTTCATTAAAAGACGTGTTGGAATGGGTTTCTTCCACTTCTTTACTCCTAAACATTGAACTAAAGAATGGCGTCTTTCCGTATAATAGTCTAGAAGATCGCGTCCTGGATCTTCTTACTTACTATAAGCTTTGCGACCGAACCATTCTGTCATCCTTCAATCATTATAGTATTCAGAAACTCGCACAAAAAAACGATAAAATTGAAACAGCAGTTCTTTTAATGGAAAAAATCATTGATCCATGGGACTACCTTCAACGCGTTGGAGCTCAAAGTCTTCACATAGAATGGCAGGCAGTGGATGAACATTTAATGAAAAACACCCAGAAGCGCGGAATTCCCGTGCGAGCTTTCACAGTAAATGATCCTCTACAAGTATCCAACCTCCAGAAACTCGGTTGTTCAGCGATATTTACGGACTACCCTGCTTCTGCTATCCAAACGATATAGCCTGCCCACCCAAAAAGGGCTAATGCCTACGTCCACATTTCCACCTCCCAACATACGTTAGTAAAGAAGCGACACATATTGACGGGAGGAACAATCATGAGTGGTTACGGTCAAGGTTTTGCGTTAATCGTTGTTTTGTTTATTCTTTTAATAATCATTGGTGCATCTTACATTTCGTAACTAAATTAAAAAGAAGGCTTCCGCTCTTTATAAGCGGAAGCCTTCTTTGTTAATCCTTCATTAATCTTTTATATGGTGATGTTCGGTCAATTACAAGCTCGTATTCGGATTGGTAGATGTATTTCCAGGTGTACGCGTTTCGCTTCCTGGAATATTTGTTGGCTCAGATTGATTTTCACTAGAATCAGATACTTCCTGACCTGCTTCTTTTACTTTACTTCCAATTTCATGCAAGTCTTCTCCAGCTTCTTTCGCTGTTGAAATCACTTCTGTTGAATCTTCTTTTACCTGATTCACCTGATCAACCACTTCATCATTTACTTTTTCATAAAGTGATTGTGCATCGTTCATAGCTTCCTTTAATACGGAAGATGCTGATTGAATACGATCCATCCAGTCGTCCTTTACTTCACCTGGATTTTCTTTCACACGTGTATAGAAACCTCTAGAAGAATCCTTTACGTTTCCTGCTGTTGAGCGTACTTTATTTCGAGTTGTAGAATCAAGCATAGCTACAGCGCCACCTACGATCGCGCCTACCAAAATACCTTTAACAAGCTTTCCGTTCTTTTCTTCGTTTACTGTCGTTGTCGTTTGCATGACGATTCCTCCTATTGTCTTTCTTAGTTTACTTAGCTAGTTTTTTCTTTCCCTTTCTATTAAAAGCTAAACTAAAAAATTTGACATGAACTTCCTTCTTCGCATCAGAATGCTGCTCTGTTATAATAGACAACGTTGTATGACAGCAGTTCGTAACCTTCCTGCTTCATCAAAACTAAAGGAGGAATTAGAATGAATAGCATGGATAAAGCATGGCTACCTTCTTCCGGACCAATGCCTCGTCCGGAAAGCGTAGAACAAGCACGAGAAGTAATAAAAAACGAAGCATTTGATGCACCAAACGTTCAGGAAATCACGTTTAATGCACTCGAATTCACAGCAGTTTGTCCCAAAACAGGACAGCCTGATTTTGGACGAGTTGAAATTTCATATGTACCCGATGAAAAATGCATTGAGTCAAAATCACTGAAATTTTACCTCTGGTCTTACCGTGACGAAGGAAGCTTCTGCGAGACACTAGCTGCCCGCATCGCAGATGATGTTGTCTACGCAATCGACCCTTTGAAAGTTACAATTACTGTTTATCAATCAGCACGAGGCGGTATCGAGTTAAAAACAACAGCTGTTCGTGAGAAAGCAGCATCATAATATGACGAACCAATACATCGACCGTCAACTTGTCCTGTTTAACGTGTTATTTGCGACTTCCATTGTGATCGCAAACGTACTAGCAGGAAAAGTGGTGATGATCGGAAGTTTCGTGATTCCCGCGGCCGTTGTGATGTACGCCTTTTCGTTTCTATTCACAGATATCATTCACGAGAACTACGGAAAAGAAGAAGCAAAACGAACCGTTCAGTATGGATTTATTGCGCAAATTTTTGCTAGTATTATGATTTATCTTGGTATGCTTCTACCTGTAGCACCTTTTGCAACTGATACGCAGGCAGCCTATGAAATTCTACTAGGTCAGAATTATCGATTTGTTCTTGCCAGCCTTGCAGCCTATCTCGTTTCGCAACACGTAGACGTTTATATTTTCTCTGCGATTAAGAAGCGTACAGCTGATCGTCATAAATGGCTTCGGAATAACGTGAGTACATTGACTTCTCAGCTACTTGATACAACCATTTTTATCACAATTGCGTTTATCGGAACTGTCCCAAACATATGGATCATGATTCTTTCACAATTTGTGATTAAAATGGCGCTTGCTCTTTTAGATACGCCCATCTTCTATTTTTTCACAAAAATCAATGGTGCTAAAAAGCCCATTCATAACGAAAAACCTCTGGATGCATGATCCAGAGGTTTTTTTGATATTTACAGTCCATTCTGATTAGCTAGAGTCATTGTAACAGTCTGTTGTTTTCCGTCACGATAGAACGTGACATCCATTTTATCTCCAACTTTTTTATTGGAATACAAGTACTTACGAAGGGCGGCTGAATCCTTTACTTCCGTATCATCAAGCTTAACGACGACGTCCCTTTCTTGCAATCCGGCGTCTGAAGCTGGTGAATTAGGAGCAATGCCCATAAGAACAACTCCACTCTCTACACCTTCAGGTAGATTAAGCGTACCAGTCCAATACTGTGTTGGTACTTCAGCTAACGAGGCAGGTGTAACCCCCATTACTGGACGCTTCACTTCACCTGTCATTTCAAGCTGCTCAATGATCGGTTGCGCATCGTCAATCGGAATCGCAAATCCAATGCCTTCAACTGTTTCTTCTGCAATTTTAGATGAATTAATCCCAATTAATTGACCTTTAATATTAATTAATGCACCACCACTGTTCCCTGGATTAATCGATGCATCTGTTTGAATAACATCCGCCTCATAATCAGGTTGTCCGTTCTGGTCAAGATCGACAGGAATCGTACGACTTGGGTTACTAATAATTCCCTGCGTTACAGATCCTTGTAGGAAACCTAATGGGTTCCCAACCGCAATAGCAGGTTCCCCTGTTTGTAGGCTAGAAGAAGAACCAAGTTCCGCAACTGCTTCGACATTCTTCGCATCAATTTCTAACACAGCTAAGTCCATTAACGCATCCGTGCCTAGTACCTTCGCCTCTGCTTTTTTCTCATTGCTTAACGTTACATCTACTGAAGATGCCCCTTCAACTACGTGATTATTAGTCACAACATATGCTTTTCCGCCCTCATTCTTGTAGATAACACCAGACCCTGATGCTGCAGCCTGTCCCGATTGGCCAGATGGATCTTCTAAAGAAAATCCACTACCCTGGTTTTGATAGCTTGTAATACTTACGACAGCATCCTGTGCTTTTTGAACAGCCGTTGTTATATCAGATGAGACATTGTATGCTACATTGGAAGTTTCAACATCCCCACTTGCAGTAGTGGTTACCGCCGCTTGATTTGTTGAAGACTGTTCTACATTCGAGACGAGCGGCGCCGCAACAAGCATAACGGATGCTCCGACAATTGCGCCGAACGTACTAGGTAAAAACCAACTTATACCTCTTTTTGTCTGTTTCGCTCTTGATTGATTATCGTCATAGTAACCCATTCCCCGGTCACCCTTTCTCCCTTTTGATTTGTTTATAGTTCTATTGTAACGAGAGATGACGGTCGTTGCCTAAATATGTGATATTTTTGATATTGTTTGATATTTAACGTCATTTCATTTTTTTCTACAGGGTATGTTCTTTATTTCCCTGGTATGACGCCAAATTAACTACTGTGTTGTCTAAGGAATGTGACAGTATGGGAAAGCTAATTGAAAAAGTTGTCCCGTGATTCACTTCACTATGTACGTCAATTTTACCATGGTGATCCTCTACAATTTTATAGCTGACCATTAAACCAAGCCCAGTCCCATTTTCTTTTGTTGTATAAAAAGCTTGATCTAAATGCGGAATGTCTTCTTCGGCAATTCCAACTCCTCTATCCATAATATGAATAGTTGTCCAATCACCATCATTAACAACTTTCAAGCGAATTTCTCCTCCATCTGGCATCGCTTCCATCGCATTTTTCACCAAATTGAGGAAAACTTGTTTCAACCTAACGTCTTCCCCCATGATTTGAACTTGCTCTTCAGGAAAGTTAGTATAAATCGTGATTTGCTTATTTTCTGCTTCCTGCTGCAATAAACTGACAACGTATTCGAGGCAATTCGTTAAGCTAATCGGCTTCAAATTAATTGATTGTGGCTTGCCAATCACCATTAAATCATTAACGATTATCGTTAATCGTTCTAACTCCTGTAGCATGATTTTAGAATATTTCGGGTTGTAGGTTTGCTCCAATTCTTGCAGCTGTACAAACCCTTTAAGAGAAGTTAAAGGGTTCTTAATTTCGTGAGTGACTCCAGTCGCAATCCTTCCAATAAAAGCTAACTTCTCATTATGTGCAGCTTGCTCATACGATTTCACAATTGTGTTTAAATAGGATTGGAAGCGATTTAAAATAATAAACGTAATTCCCGAAAATAAAAGAAGTATAAGAATCGGAAATACAACGATTGGCGACATCGTAAGAAAGCCCATTATGGCATACTTTCCAGTTATTCCAGCCACAACAGTGATATAAAACCGTTTGTTCACGAACAAAGGAGAGAACAAAACAAAGAATAATTCAACTGGGCTTCCGCTAGCATACATCTCGTCTGTTCCAATGTAGCGAAAAATCTCTGTGACGAGAGCTGTCGTCATAAATACGACAAAAAAGAGATATTTTGTAGCAAAGGGCTGCTGCCTCTTTGAATACCACCTGGAAATAGGGATTAATGAAAACTCGATGGCATATATGATCATTATGGGAATGAGTGCTTTCGATTCATTTAGCAAGATCATAGTCGTATCGGGATCGATTAAAGGACTAATAATAAACCGATACACATCATATAAAATAACGGATACAAAAAACAGAAAGATAAATAACTTATTTGCCCGTCTTTCTTCCTCAATCTTGATTTCATTACGTATAGGTGAACGCATATTAGCTCCTTACCCCGCTCATGCAGTTACATATTTTTCAAAGCAATGATGATTATACCATAAAATATTCGACAAAAATCTCCAAATTCCTCTATTTTTGTAAGCAACACTGAAGGTATGGATTCTAATGATTGTCACGCGAAATTCTCATAAAAAAACCCTACAGTTTTTTTGTAGGGTTTTACATATATTCATTTTCCTTCATGAATTTTTCTTCATCTATTTTGTTTTTAACAACAGGTGGTTCAACCGTTAGTTTTGATAATCCAATTCGTTCCATGACGTTGTTTACTTCTTCTGAAGACACTTTACTGTTCACTTTTTCGTCTGGAAATGCCCAGTTAACGAGGGCGCTGGCCATTTCAATGGCGTAACCCTTGTTACGATACTCAGGTATCAGGTGATACCCAACTTCAAGATTACTTGACGCTTCCATATTTTTATATCCCATCGTGCCGATTACTTTTTCATCAGAAGTATGAATCAATATGCCTTCCCACTTGTGACTCACTCTTGAAATAGCAGAGTCATTTAGATGAAAAGGTAGAAATTCTTCGAACTGCACATTTTTAAACTCTTCAGGTACTTCAACATGTAACAGCTTCTCTAATTCTTTTTTATCAGTCATAGCTTTAATTAAATCAAATGAGAAAGGAATAATGGTCAGACGATCGGTCTGAAGATAAGGCATTTTCTCTCAAAAGTCCTCCTTGTGAGTTATTTTCTTGTGGTTGAAAATGACTTTTTACACTATACCTTATTGCTTTACTTACTGTAAACAATACCCCGATCATTTAATAATAAACGGAATATTCCCATCATTGCACGTGCTTTGTCCCTTTCTTTACTAGGATATGCAAGCCAAAGGAAAAAGCTGCTACAAATGTAGCAACTTAATGTTTTCTTTTCGAATCTTTCACAACTTCTTCTTCTTCAAAATCCGCCAGGCCATTATTTAATAGTTCTTTATACTTTCCAGCTATTTCACCTGAAATGATTTCTTCTTGTTCTAGCTCGTTAATTTTATCGTACTGGGCATAAAGTGAGTGCTTTCGTAACGTAATTAACTGACTTTTTTTAAGATCAGGATATTGATCTAATAAAGCATCAAGTTCACGATGACTGCTGTCAATTTCATTCTGGTAACTTGTCAACAATTCAGAAAAAACTGGTTCGGGAACGAATAGCTGTGTCTTCAGTTTTTTAATTTCTGCAACTCCAGCTTCATGACGATGCAGGTTCGCAACAATGTCTTCATACTCTTTCGATCCGCTATGCTTCGCTCTTAAACCGAAGTAGCTAATTAGTGGTTTAATCGTTAGACCTTGAACGACTAATGAAAATAAAACAATACTAAATGTAAGAATTAAAACGGTGTCTCGTCCTGCGAAATCTCCCGGAAGACTAAGGACTAGCGCTATGGATAACGACCCTTTTAAACCGCCCCAATTAAGGACATGCCTCCATGACCACGGAAGCCCTTTAACAAATAACGTACTTCCGTAGACTGCAATACTTCTTCCTATTAAAACAATTAAGAGAGCTAATCCTATCGTGCCCCACTGATCAGCGAAATTAATTCGAGTAATTTCAAGACCAACCATTAAGAAAACAATAGAATTTGCTAATAAAGCGGCAACATCCCAAAAGTTGTTAATATTTAATCTTGTTGTTGGACTCATTCCAACTTTCGAACCAAAATTACCAAACGTTAAAGCTGCTACAACTACTGCAATAACCCCGGAAACATGTATACTTTCTGCAGTTAAATAGGAACCATAGAAAAGGAGAATACTAAAAATAATTTCAAGTGGATAATCATCAAAGTACTTTGTAAGGATTGAAATTGCATATCCTAATCCTCCACCGACAAGCAATCCACCAGCAACAACTTTTATGAATTCAAAAGCACCGCTCGTTAAGCCTCCCCAGCCCATATCAAGATAAGCTAAAAGAGAGAAAGCTGATATTTTAAATAAAACAACTGCAAGCCCATCATTAAATAAGCTCTCTCCCTCAATGACTGTAGAAAGTTTGTGATTTACTCCCATACTTTTAAAAATCGATAATACACTAACGGGATCTGTTGCACTCATCAATGCAGCAAAGACGAACGAAACTGGAATTGATAATCCAAGAAGAAAGTGTGTTGAGAATCCGATCACTAGAAAGGAAAGGAAGGTCCCACCAAAAGCCAGCGCAATGATCGGCTTTTTGTTTTGATTTAAATGGGAGAAAGGCAATTTTAGCGCAGCTTCCCCTAGAAGTGCAGGAAGGAAAATCGTTAAAATAACAAAATTAAAAACGTCACCCTCCGTAATGAACATTTTAAGCGGTTCAAGTACGGGAATGTTAAACAATCCGATTAAAGTGCCAATAATCACAAGGGCAATCGGATAAGGCTGCTTCAGTTTCTTAGCTATCGCTGTAATACCCGCTGCAATCATAGTAAGGATAAGTCCAAGTTCAAAAATATGATGCATATCTAAATGTTCCATATAGAGCCTCCGATCGTAAGTATCTTCTCATTATAACCAATATTCCACAGTATTGGAAAATTCCTTTCACTTCTGTTTCATAAACATGCGGTGATCAAAACAATGCAAAAGCATACCTGATCTCTTACCTTCTTTACTATCTCCTGCACTTTATGAATCATGCTCGAAAATTCACTGTTGTCTAAAGTGTTCATGATCGTTGGCTTGAACGAAACAAAAAAAGGAAGAGTTCAATGTTTGAACTCTTCCTTCTCTAACTTTAATTTACTCCAACTTGACTCCAGGCGCTTGCAACAGCATTGTACGTTGTACCTGTACCATATAGATCTGATGTCGCTTGAAGTAGTGCTGAACGGGCTGAACTAAAGTTGCTTGTAGGTGTTAAATAGACACTTAGTGCGCGATAGTAAACCTTCTCTGCCTTGGCTTTGCCAATGCTTTGAATTGTTAAGTATGCAGCTTTGTTAGGAATTCCACTGTTCGTATGAACTCCGCCATTATCAGATGACGTATAATAATAATCATCCATATGAGATGGTTGTCCATACGCTTCAGGGTTAGATAGACTTCTTAATGCATCTCCTGACTTGTTAGGTGTATAGACATCTTCGCCCATTAGGAAGTCTTCTGGCTCAACAAAGTAGCCAAATACGTCCGACATCGATTCATTAAGAGCCCCTGATTGGTTCTGATATTGAAGTCCAGCTGTTCTTTCCGTAACGGCGTGGGTAATTTCATGAGCCACTACATCAAGTGCACCTGATAGCGGAGCGAATACTGATCCATCTCCATCACCGTAAACCATTTGTGAGCCATTCCAGAACGCATTGTTGTAATTCGATCCATAATGTACAGTTGAACGAATCGTGGCTCCATTGTTATTAAAGCTATTGCGATTATGTGTATTCTTGTAATAGTCATACACAACACCAGCATTGTAATGAGCATCCACTTCTGCACCTTGAGAACTAGACGTAAACGCATTGTTGCTATCTACCGCATAGCTTCCTGGAAGGGATGTTCCGTTATTAGCTGTTCTTGTTTCAATCACACCGCTCATTGCCTTCGTCGTGTCATAAAGGTAGTATGTGCCATTTGAATAATACGTGTTGAGGGACTTATAGTTGCCAAGGATGCCATACCCGTATCCTGTTTCTGCTCCATCAGCCACTGCATTATATGCGTCTACGATCGATCCATCGCGAGCATCCACATAAACTTGCCAGTTTGCTGGATAAGGGTCGATGAATTGAAGCTGTACTTTATAAGTTAAGTAGTACTTGTTATCTTTCTCATAAACAACTTTCTCACTTTTTTCTACCATATCAAAAGCATCAGATTTTCTTACAAAGCTTGGTTCATCACTCACAACGTTCTGTGGTTTTACATCAATGTGATCCCATGCTTTCTCAAGTGCCTCTTTATCAGAAAGCTTTACATCTGAACTTCCTTTATAATTCTTAGATGCTTCTGGATGAAGGTCTCCATTTACAGCTGTAACTTCGCCTTTTTCATCCGTATGTACGATGAATTTTGCTCCGTCGATCTGAACACCCTTTACTGTTTGAACATATTCATAGTGTGTCATTCCGAGCTCATCTGTCGTTTCATTTACTAGTTTCAAATCTTTCGTTTTCACTTTAAAGAGAGATTCGTTTGACTTAAGATATGATTTCACGGCTTTCTCTGTTTTCACATTCTTTTCTGATAGTTTACCAGAAAGGAACGAAGGGACCTTACGTTCACTTTCCCAATCCTGCTTTACAATTTCCATTTTTTCCAGGGCTTGTTTCTGCTCCGCATTTAAGTTGTTAGAAGAAGCAGCAGAAGCAGACGGGAGAGCTGAACCAAACGCAAGACCTGTTGCAAGTACAACGGCAATTCCTTTTTTCATTTCATTTCCTCCGTTTCAGAATAGTGAGAATTTTTGGTACATTTGTAGATTATCACAGAATTCTTAATGTTTGTATTGGGAAATATAGAGGAAAACATGAGTTTATAAGTCGTTATTTCACTTTGAATTTCCCAATAACAACTTTGTAATCTACGTGTTATAATTTTCTTGTGCTTATCATAAAATGTAAATTTATTACATAAATAGGTGGTTAAATGAAAATAAGACAGACCAATGGCCTGTCTAGAAAGTGATGATTTATTATTTATCTACCAATGGTACTATATTTGATAAAAGTAACAATTCTCGCATGTTAGCATTTCTACCCTACTTTTTTGATCGTAATCTCTTAACTAGTACATGATTCGAATATGTTTCCACCTTTCTGAATGTCCAAAATTAAAAATTCACTTCATATAACTATGCATATACTCTTCTACTCCTTCAACCGAGAGAGGTTTACTATAAAAATATCCCTGAACTTCATAACAACCTAACTCATGCAAAATCCGTAGCTGCTCTTCCGTTTCTACCCCTTCTGCAATAATCTCAAGTCCAAGGTGATGAGCCATTGAAATAATTGTTGTCACGATGGCTAGGTCTCCTGAGTTACTCGTAATATCACGAATAAATAACCGATCGATTTTCAAGCGATTAATCGGAAGCTTGTTCATATAACTTAACGAGCTATATCCCGTTCCGAAGTCATCCATACTTATTTCTAGTCCTAACTCTCTTAGCCTGTTCAATTTCTCGATCGTTTCCTTTTCATTAAACATAGCCATGCTTTCTGTAATTTCCAATTCAAGTGAAGAAGACGCAAGCCCCACATTT
Organism: Pseudalkalibacillus sp. JSM 102089; assembly: GCF_041366475.1. Taxonomy (NCBI): domain Bacteria; kingdom Bacillati; phylum Bacillota; class Bacilli; order Caryophanales; family Fictibacillaceae; genus Pseudalkalibacillus; species Pseudalkalibacillus sp. JSM 102089. The sequence continues at coordinate 58,860 of NZ_JBEWYW010000012.1, read as the reverse complement.
TGCAGTATAGATGAGATAGTACAAACGATATCCTCTTGATAAAAATGGCGCTGTGATAGATTAACCGCCATCGTTAGGTTCCTTCCAAAATAATCCTGCCACTTTTTCAATTGCTGACAAGCCTGACTCATTACCCACTTCTCAATCGGTATGATTAATCCTGTTTCTTCAGCAGCGGAGATAAATTCATCCGGAGAAATCAATCCGATAGACGGGTGTTGCCACCTAACAAGCGCTTCAAATCCAATCACATTGTTCGACCTCGTATTGATCTTAGGTTGGTAGTGTAGGATCAGCTCGTCTTCATCAATGGCACGACGCAAATCGTTTTCTAATACGATCTTATGTAAGGTTTGATTACTCATCTCATCTTTATAGAAAGCGTAGTTATTGGTGCTCTTGTCTTTCACATCATACATCGCCATATCCGCATACTTTATCAGCTCAGCTGCATCCTCCCCGTGCTGAGGATAAAGCGAAATACCAATACTTGCCGTCAACAAACATTCCTGATGATCGATTAAGAGTGGATATTGAAATGATTCAAGCACATGCTGTGCAAGTAGTGACACACCTTTTTCTCCCAAATTACCTGTCACTATAATGGTGAATTCATCTCCGCCAAGTCGTGCCACAACAAAACGATCATCTAATACTTCAGAAAGACGCTTTCCGATTGCTTGAATGACTCGATCTCCAAATTCATGACCGAATAAATCGTTAATTCGTTTAAATCGATCAAAATCGAGCAACATAATCGCAAATGAAACCGGATTTTCATGCATTAATAAGCGTTCTAGCTCTTCATTAAAATATCTTCGATTTGCCATGCCCGTCAACTCATCATGATAAGCTAAATAATGAATCATTTTCTCTGCTCGGTTGTTCTCAGTAACATCCTTTGCAATCCCATAAACGCCAACAATACGCCCACTGATCATAATTGGTACTGTGGAAATATATAGCTCTTTATAGTCTCCTATTTTAGTCTTTATTAGAACCTCAAATTGATGAACCTCTCCTTGTAAAGAACGCTTAAACATGCCTTTAGCAAGATTTGCATTCTCCGGAGCAACCACGTCTTCAAATGTCATTCTCTTAAGATCTGAAATGGAGTAGCCGGTATATTCCGAAGCAATGAAATTTACACTTATAAACTTTCCATTCGGATCAACTGAAAATACAGCATCGGGGTTATGATGAAACAAGGTTTGAAACTGTTGCTCGTGCTTGACTAACTGTTCGGACTGCTCCATTTGTTTCAAAACTCCATACCGATCAGGAATATAAATAAGTAGACCGATGCACAACAGATTGAATGCAAGTGCAATAAGATAGGGATCACCTTGCTGATCGAGATTAATAATCAACTTTTCCTCGATCATTCCATAAAACACAAGGTACGGTAAAAATAAAAAGACCGTTCCTGAAGCAAGGCTACCTAACACATTCCAGCCCAAACTAATTAATAAGTTTTCATCACTATTCATAAGATGAAGAAACCTAACAATACATAGAGAAAACCCTATAATAAGCAACAAAGCTAATATCAATTGAACGAAATTGAATGCGATAACTTTATTGAAATACACAAGGTTCCCTATAAAAAAAGTTAAAAAGATACCTCCCGCTACTAGGAATCCACCCCTGAGTAAAAATCGCCCTCTCCAATTCTTATTCAAAATAATTCTTATAACAATATAACTAATCACACTGCTTAATAAAACCATAATCAGTCCATGAAACACCAATACTTCTCTATCTTTTATTTCCAATACAGATAGATTCACCATTATATTAATAGAATAAAAGAAAACTCCTAATACGAATGAAACTATACCAATCTTCCATTTTGGTTGTTCACGCTTTTTCTTTAAGAAATGACGGATGAATGAGAGCCCGCCATAGAAGGTAAGAAAAGAGACAAAAAAACCCAAAATAACAAATATATATTCTAATTGATATAACGAGATAATTGACTTCATTAATATCCTCCGACTTTATTCTATGTCTCTCCGAAGACAGACGTTTACATAGTATTTTGGGATAATCCATTGCTATTGAACAGATATTAGAGAAATCCGTTATGAAGTCATTCATTCATACATAAATATGGTACAACCACATCCAAGCAGGTGAGTATGATATGTATCAAAAAATCGCCGCAGTAATATCTGGAAGCATCTTAGTTGGTGCTGGCATTAACGCTTTTCTTGTACCGAACCATCTCATCGATGGGGGAATGATCGGAATTGGCCTCATTATCAAATACATTTGGGGCTACCAAACAGGATTTACCATTATTTGCTTAAGTGTACCTCTTTATATTATTGCGTTTTTATATTTTCGGCCTTACTTCTACAATAGCCTTCATGGTTTATTACTTTCTTCATTTTTTATTGATATTCTCTCTCCCCTTCGATATATATTTTCATTTCCGACCCTTACTAGCGCTGTCCTTGGCGGCTTTTTTGTTGGATCAGGCATTGGTATTATGTTGAGATATGATACAAGCACCGGCGGAACAGATCTGCTTGCTCAGTTCATCTCCCGTGTCCTGTCATTGAATATTGGTATCATTATCTTTCTCATCGATGGGGTTGTTATTATTATCGGTTCAAAGACGATTGGATTGAATGCTACATTATACTCTGCCATAACTATTTTTGCAGTTGGAATTGCGACTAGCTTACTAACATTAAATAAAGAAACTGCTTAAAAGCGCTGTGCATATGCACAGCGCTTTGTTAGTTATTTACTTTTTGGGTATTCCAGTAGTGTTCACTAATGACATCCGCAATCGCTTTAACTGTTCGACTCAGCTGTTCGAGGTTATTATCTACGCCTCCTATTTCAATTAACATAGCATTAGGAGATATGTCCTGGTTGTAGATACCGTCTACCCCTTGACCTTTTTTCCCAATAACTCCCCTGCTGAGCCCAGGATACTTGGTCTTCAATTTTTCATGTAACTCTTTTGCAAGTGCTAAGTTTTTCTCGTAATTTGGATTCTCTTCTCCAATAACAAAGACCGTACGAGCATATTCCTCATTGTTAATTGTCACTGTCGTATCTTTTTCTCTTAAAGAGTCTCGATGAATATCAATAAACAAATTAAAATCATCATTTCCTGCCACAGCCGATTGTACGATTGTTCTAGACACATCATATGCTTTACCGTGTTCCCAACCTTTTTCATTTAAAAGCACGCCTATATTTGAGTCATCTACTTTTGCTCCAATCCCTCTCTCAGCCAGCTCTTCTCCAAGTAGCTTACCAACTAACGTAATGTTCGTTTTTCCATCATTTGCAAGATTAGCATTTTTGTTGCCTTCAAGTCCTAGTAACGGCAGGTATGATTCATAACTATGAGAGTGATAAATAAAAGCTACTTTTCGACCATTTGTTGTTTGAAGAGGAGGTGTTACTTGATCCTTGGAATCATTTATCTGTAATTTTTCAGTTGGAACTTCACGTTCTTTTAACAATTCATCTAATGCAGGAGTTGATTCAATAGGGAGATTGGTGAAATTCGTCCCTTCACCAGCTACGTGGATTTTAGCATCATATAAAGCAAACCCTGGTAGCTCCCCACCCAAAAGACTACGTATATCCCCGGGTTTCACACTCGTAATAAACTGAAAGGCAACTAAGGACAGCGCCGGCGGCTCACTTTCCTCTGGTAGTACTTGTGTCAAGTAATGGTTTTCCGTCCCCATTCCATAAACGAGAGCTTCAGTCGAGAAACTTGTAATCCAATCATGTAACACAGAAGAGGAGAGTTGATACTTCGTTTCTGATGAGGAAATCATACCTGCCACAATAAATAATAAAATAAGACCAACAATAGTAAAAAATGAAACCAACCTAATTTTATTATTGCTTGTACTACTAAAAAGACTTTGTGAGCTACTTTTCATTTTTTTCCCTCCCACTCCTTAAACGTCATACTCTATGTCTATGAATTCGCACCCCAAAATAGAAGATTTTTTCACTAGTGATCATAGAAACGCATACATAATTCAGGAAGAAATAAGCAAAATATATTTGATAATTGAATGTTTGAAAAGTATGATAAAGATGAGGATACAGGAGGTGAACAGAATGGGAAAATCATCCGCATATATTACTGCAATAATTTTGTTCCTAGTTATGGTTGTAGGCTTTACATACTGGCTTTCCACAACCGAAGAACATGCTGGTGGAAATGAAGCCGGCCATAGTGAACAGTCTGAAGAAGGCGGTGGAGATTCAGCTGGAGGAGAAGCCGAGAAAATCTTCTCTCAAAACTGTGCGTCATGTCATGGGGAAAACCTTGGAGGCGGTGCTGGTCCTGCTCTTGAAGCAGTAGGTGGCAAGTATTCAAAAGATGAAATTCTAGAAATAATCAAGAATGGTAAAGGCGGCGGTATGCCCGCTGGTGTCATTCAAGGTGAAGACGCTGAAAAAGTAGCAACGTGGCTCTCTGAGAAAAAATAATAGCGCTTTATTTTAAGCTCTCCCTCTTCAAAGAAGGAGAGCTTTTAAGTTTTTGACTGTGCTAGTTCCCCTCAAAAAAGAAAGCGTTATCATGAAATAGCATATGTTCAAGATGTTTTCATTGAGCTATCGCTACTTTCCCTGTATAATGAACTTGTAAATATTATAACGAACTATCTTCGGGGCAGGGTGTAATTCCCGACCGGCGGTGAAGGATAAGTAATTCCTCAAGCCCGCGAGCCTGTAATTTGGGCAGGATCTGGTGTGATTCCAGAGCCGACAGTATAGTCTGGATGGGAGAAGATGGTGGAGTAGTAAGCTTTCTTTGAATTATAACAGAAGCTTGCTTATTTCCCCATGCCGTAACCATGAGCCCCATACTCATGGTTTTTTGTGTGCACTGGGGCCACATCTCCTTTTTCGGTGGTTCGAAAAAAAGGGAGCAATATCACAATGAAAAGTGTTTCAAAAACGCAACGTATGATTGTCGTTGCGATGTTCAGCAGTATTTCTTACTTGTTAATGCTTTTAGATTTTCCACTGCCTGGATTTCCTGTTTTTCTACAAATAGACTTCAGTGAAATTCCAGCACTATTTGTTGCCATTCTGTATGGTCCAGTTGCAGGGATACTTGTAGAAGCGATTAAGAATTTCATTCATTTTGGAATTCAAGGAAGCTTCACCGGAGTACCAATTGGTCAAATATCAAACTTCATTGCAGGAGTTTTCTTGATCGTACCAACTTCTTTAATCTTCCGTAAATTTAATCAAACTCAGAAGGGATTAGCACTGGGATTGACGCTCGGAACGATCTTAATGTCGGCAGTGATGGGACTGTTGAACTATTTAATTATTCTTCCAGCATATACGTGGTTTATGGGCTTTGAAGAAATGTCTTCATCAGCTCGTCAGGCTCTCGTATTAACAGGAATTACACCATTCAACCTTGTAAAAGGCGCTATTATAGCAAGTATATTCGTTGCCTTTTTTATAAAATTAAAACCTTGGTTTGCTCGTCAAACGAGAGTTGCTTAAATATCAAAACCCGAATCTTACAATAAGATTCGGGTTTTTTATATGAATAGAAAACGAACGCTTAAGAACTGACTATTGTAAAAGGATTTTACCAATTTTTGTTGAAACAGTTACAAAAAGGTTTTTTATGGGGGGATACTATATGCTGTCATTAGAATGGTTAGAAAAATCAACAATCCTTGATCTTCAGCATGCAATGTTAGAAGACAAGCTTACTTCTCTGCAGCTCGTACAGTTCTATCTTGAACAAATCGCAAATTATAATCCACGAGTAAACGCTATACTAGAAATCAATCCTGACGCCCTTTTCATTGCAGACTCCCTTGATCGTGAACGCATACAAAATGGACCTAGAAGTTCATTACACGGAATCCCAATCCTGCTCAAAGATAACATCAACACCGATGACCACATGCATACAAGTGCAGGTTCTATGGCATTAGCTTCTTCTTATGGTAAAAATGACGCTTTTCTAGTAAAAAATCTTCGTCAGGCTGGTGCTGTGATTCTCGGGAAAACCAATATGACCGAATGGGCTAATTTCATGAGTGAAACAATGCCTAATGGATTTAGTTCAAGAGGCGGTCAAGTCTTTAACCCCTATGGGCCTGGAACACTTGACGTCGGAGGATCGAGCTCTGGTTCTGCTGTAGCTGTTGCCTGTCATTTCGCTACGGCTGCTATAGGAACAGAAACAAATGGCTCTATTCTTAGCCCATCAAGCTCCAATGCTGGTGTTGGTCTAAAACCAACCGTGGGATCTATTAGCCGAACTGGAATTATTCCTATTTCTTATTCACAGGATACGGCTGGCCCAATGACACGCAATGTCACTGATGCTGCTATCCTTCTCGGTGTGTTATCAGGAAAGGAGTCACAAGATCAAGCGACGCATTTTGTACCTGAGTACCATGATTATACTCCATATCTCTTCCCTACATTACTTGAGAATTTAAGAATAGGTGTCGTACAAAAAGGCTATTATGATGCGATGCATCAGGAAGAACAAGAACAATTGACTAAAGCCATGGAAGATCTTAAAACGATAGGTTGCTCTATTGTAGAAGTGAAAGAGATAAGTCTATATCAGGAAGCGTTAGAGAGTGACTACCAGGTCCTTCTCCACGAATTCAAATCAGGAGTGAACAGCTACCTTGCTAAGGAAACAACCTCTTCTGTTCCACTAGATCTATCAACAATTATTGATTACTATAACCAAAATCAGGCGACTTCTCTGCCATTTGGTCAATCGCTTCTTATCGAATCAAATCATACGCAAGGAACATTATCTGATCCATCCTATCTCAAAAGTCGACTTCAAGATTTGAAATACGCAAAGGATGAAGGTATTGATCAACTTATGGAAAGAGAAGAGCTAGATTTATTACTATTCGCAGGCTCTTACGGTTCAACACTTCCCGCAAAAGCAGGCTACCCTTCTATAACCGTACCAGCTGGTTTCACTTCTAATAACAAACCTTTTGGCATTACTCTGACTGGTAAAGCATTTAGTGAACCACAGCTTATTAAACTTGCTTACGTCTTCGAACAACATACACATCATCGAAGGTTGCCGTATTTGTTTATCAATAACCAGACGACACATGAGACAAGATGACTATCATTTATTAAAGAACCATGATCAAACTTTTCCTTTTCACACCAAATAAAAAGCGCGTGCCTCTCGGCTCGCGCTTTTTAAGATTACTTCTCGATTGTTACCCATTTAAGAGAAGAATCGGCACCAAACTTGTGGATGTGGTAGTTTTTCACGTAGTCTTTCATGATAATAGCGGAACCACCTTGATAAGTTGGTAAGATCGCTGTATCTTCTTCGATTAGAATACGCTCAGCTTCTTGCATCATTTCCCAGCGCTTCTGCTCGTCCGTTTCAGTTTTTGCACCTGAAACTAGCTTGTCATACTCTTCGTTAGAATAATCCATGCGGTTATAAGCGCCGTCTGTTTCAAACATGTAGATGTAAGTCATTGGATCTGGATAGTCTGGTCCCCAACCACCAGTTGAGATATCAAAGTCTCCTGCATCTTCAAGATCAAGGAATTGCTTCCAAGGCTGTTTGTTAATTGTAATTGTAAGACCGTCTAGCTTAGACTCAAACTGATCTTTCGCATACTCTGCAATTTTGGATGCAAGGTCACTATCAGTTGTAAGGAATTCAAGTTCAACTTTATCTGTACCAAGAGCTTCTAGACCCTTCTTCCAGTACTCAGCAGCATCGTCTGCTGTTTGATCTGCAAGATAGCCGTCTGTAGCTGGTGCACGGAAATCTTCATCGTTAAAGAATAAGAATTCTTTTGGTACAAGATAGCGAGCTGCTACTGAACCATTGTTAAGCAAAACATTTACTAGACCGTCGCGATCATAAGAAAGGTATAGCGCTTTACGAATGTCATTGTTCGCAAGAGCTTCGTTCTTCTGGTTCATACGAAGGAAGTAAATAGTTGTATCAAGAATTGTTGTGAAATCTTCGCGATCTTTGAACTGATCAACGAAATCTGCACTAAGACCAGCACGATCAATTTTTCCAGTTTCATAAAGGTTAACTCGAGTTGCTTCATCTTTTACGATTTTGTAATTCGCTTCTTTAAGTTGTACTGTATCTGCATCCCAGTACCCATCATTTTTAGCAAGCTTCCAACCGTCGCCATGATTCCATTCAGCTAGTGTAAATGGACCGTTGTAAAGCATTGTATCAGATTCAAGAGAATAGTTTTCGCCTTGCTCTTCAGCAAAGTCTTTTGGCTGTGGATAGAAAGATGCAAATGTTAAAAGGTCGAAGAAGTAAGGAACCTCTTGAGTCACTACTACTTCAAGTGTTTTCTCATCTACTGCTTTAACACCAAGCTCTTCTACCTTACCGTATAAAGGATCGCCTTCAGTGATAATTTCGTTACCATTCTTAATTCCTGCAGCACCCATCATTGATGCATATCCGCCCATAGTATCTGGGTGAATAATTTTGTGCCAAGCATATACGAAATCATCTGCTTTAACTGGAGTACCATCAGACCAATTCGCATCATCACGAATCTTGAAAGTATAAACAGTTTCTCCGTCTTTTTCTTCAACTTGTGGCTCTTCAGCTGCCATACCTAGAACTGGCTTGTTGTCTTTATCTAGACGATACAGCCCTTCAAATACCTGGTTCATTGCGTTAAATGCTACTGTATCTGTAGCCTGTGTTGAATCCATAGTCGGTATATCCTGTGTATCCGTTAAATTTAGCACCTGTTCAGCTGATCCCTCAGAGCTATCGCTATCTCCGCTGGTTGCTTCTCCCTCACTGTTCGAGTTACTAGACGTGTTTGAGTTACCAGAACACGCTGCAAGGAAAAGGCTTAACAACAAGATGACCGAAAGCAGAAGCGAAAACTTTTTCTTCATTGTGTTACCCCCTATTTGTTTGTACCATTCAGTTGAAGATCTAGCACAATGTAGACTCTTCACAGTTAATTATTCAAACGAATACATTCGACGGAAAACGTTGTGAGATCTATAACAGGGAGGTCATATCACTCAACCTATGTAAACCAATGCCGACTATTCGTTTGAATATTAACAATTAACTGAATGATTAAATTTATTTTAAATTTCAAAAAACTTTCTGTAACCATCCAATTTAGCCAAAAGTATACCATCCAATTTGTCTTTTCCTACAAAAATATCCGTCAAATGGCTTAAAACCTGTGTTTATAGAGAATATTTAAATGTTAATTTTTTTGAAAATTTTATACAATTTTATCTAAAATTCTCTATAATAGGAGTGAGGTGGTGGACAATGGCGAGATTTATACTCAATCCAGAGAGCAGCAAACCGTTGTACAAACAAATCGTTGATTACTTTGAAAATTCGATTATAAATGGATCTCTTCAAACAGGTAATGCCCTTCCAGCTGAGCGTGACCTGGCTGTCCAACTAGGTGTGAATCGGAGCACCGTTACGACAGCATACGCCGAATTACGTGCAAATGGCTATATAACATCCAGACAAGGGAGTGGCACACGCGTAAGTCCTGAGGCTGCAGATTTAATTCCTGATCATTCAATGACATGGAACAAACTACGAAATCAGCATTTAGCTGATGACTCTTCTTTGTATGGAAAACATTACGATTATTTAAAAGACCCTTCACTAATAAATCTAATATCAGGATCAATAGCGGAAGATTTATGCCTAGCAAAATCTGCTCATGAATTAACACCTTTTACAACTAAGCTTGATAATGCTCCACCAACGAAAGAGCGCGTCACTCACTCAATCTGTCGGTTTATGAAACAATCATGTCTAAGTGAACATATGGTCTTAACATCAAGCCTTGAACAAGCGATGCTCTTATCAGTTAAATGTTTTCTAAACCCCGGGGATGCGATAGCTATGGAAGAACCTGTGAATTACTCACACATAAATATCCTAATTGTCTCAGGCATCCGAGTTATTAAGTATTCAACAGACAAGCCATTAACACAAACCATGTTTCAAAAAGAAAGCATCAAACTTGTAATTGCTAATTCAAACAACATTTACGATCATTCCTTAAGTCATTCAGCCATTTTACAACAAAGAAAAAAACTACTTTCTCAATGTGAGAAAGTAGGCATTCCTATTCTCGAAATTGTTGAAACATCATTACTTACTAATTCTGTAGGAAACGAGCTCCCTTCTTTTTTTGAACTAGGATCGAATCGTGAATTAGTTGTTCAGATTGGCCACTTTACAGGCATAGCCCCAGGACTAAGTTTAGGATGGGTTCTTGGGCCTGACCATGTGGTAAACCGAATACAAGAGGTACAAATGCAACTTTGCATGACTCCTCCTCCTGTATTGCTCGAAATCGTTGATAACATCTTAAATTCTGATGAACTTCATGATCATATTGATACGATCCAAGAACAATTGTATGTAAGAAAGCAGAAAGTCCTGCATAAGCTTAATACTCTTAAAGATCACATAACGATACTTCAAATAGAAGACCCTACCTCAATTTGGTTTGATTTCAAGCCATCGCTTAATCGCCAGGAATTATTTGATACGCTACTAGATTCAAACGTCCTACTTGTGCCACATAAACAAGAGCATGCTGTAAGAATTAGACTACCGCTTTCTTATGTAACAAAAGATCAGCTTTTAGAAGGGACAAGTCGCCTAATCAGTGTCTTAAATACATTACACGTGAGACAATTCGCAGTAATTTACTAATAGATGGCGATAATGATTTCCATTCAAACAACGATCATCCCGGGCAACAATACTTCGTTGGACAGATAAAGACAAATAATCACAAAAAAACGCTATCTCGTGCGAGACAGCGTTTTTTGTTACTTCTTTTTATTTTTTCTTTGAGAATCACGGGCTGTTCCAACTTCAATACCAGTTCCTTGTCCTTCTGGCTGAGATGAAGCAAGTCCATTTGTAGTGGGGTTTGCTTTATGTTTTGCCATTTTTCTCACCTCCACCTTTTAGACTCTCCCGTGCCTCTTTTTATTATCCGATACCTTTCACAACTATGTTAAGAAAAGAGAGTGAGGTATTCCCTGTTCATTCATAAAAACTTCTATTTGAAGTTTGTGATGCTCGTCGTGTTCAATTAATCCTTTAATATAACTTGTTAGACAGAGAGGATACTTATCGATATAAAACGTGTTTTTCCACTCGATTGGGCGCCACTCTAGAAGTCGCTTGACTACTCGTTCCCTTGATTTTATCGTTTCTTTAATTAATTCCTTTTGGATAATCCCAGATCTAGCAAATTGGGCTGCACGGTTGTTCACTGCTTCTACATTTTCAAGCTTTGGCAAAATCGCTTCACTCTTCATGTATGGCATTCGCTCTTCTAATAGATAATCGTCCCATTTCATGATGTGAGAGAGAATTTCAGCTGGAGACCATTTACCTGATTTAATAGGCTTAAAAAACACTTCCTCACTCATCTCCATCGCCGTCGTTTCTAACCAGTTCGTTAATGAAGCATATTCATTTAGAATTGAACGCTCATCTGTCATCTCATCTACTCCTTCCTAAATTAAAGAGCCTAGCGATGCTTTCTAGTTCGATCTCCAGCGATTTTTTTCCACTTTTTCCTCTCCTCAAGCTGAGCCTTCTTATTCGTTTGTCGTTCAAGAAAAGCAAGCTCTCGATTGAACTTTCTATAATTCTCAAACCTTCTTTCTTCTAGCAGTCCATCAGAAATAGCATTTCTTACAGCACATTTTGGTTCACCTTCGTGCTTGCAATCCCTGAAATAACATTGTTCCGCAAGGCTTTCTATATCAGGAAAACTCTGAGACAGGTTATTCGTTTCCCACAATTGAAGTTCTCTCATACCTGGCGTATCAATCAGTACACCTCCAGTAGGAAGAGAAATCAGTTCTCGACTTGTCGTCGTATGTTTACCCTTACCGTCTTCTTCACGAATGTCTTGAACAACTTGAATATCTTGTCCGTATAACTTATTTATAAGCGTGGACTTTCCAGCTCCAGACGAACCAAGAAGAGCGGTTGTCGTTCCCTCAATTAAATAAGGCGTTAAGTCATCAATCCCTATCTCAGTGGCTGAACTAACCACGTGAATTGGTACTCCAACTGCGACACCAGTTAATGCATTCACTTTCTCCATGACGTTATCGCAAAGATCTGCTTTGCTTAAAACAATAACGGGGTTTGCCCCGCTTTCCCACGCCATCAAAAGGTATCGCTCAATTCGACTTGGATTAAAATCCTGATTTAATGCGTTTACAAGAAAAACCGTATCGACATTGGCTACGATAATTTGCTCTTCTGTCGTCGTGCCAGCAATTTTTCGAGAGAACTTACTTTTTCTTGGGAGCAATTGATGAATGATCGCCTTATTCTCTGATTTTGGAGTAATCAGTACCCAGTCACCAACCGCTGGCAAAGCATCACGCTGTGTTACTTCAAATCGGAACTTACCTGAAAGTTCTGCTGCATAAGAATTTTCTCCTGTTGAAACGCTGTAACCTCCACGATGTTCCATTTTAATTCGAGCTGGGATAAGTCCATCTTCTGCCATAGCTTGATAATTTTCTTCAAAGTATGAATTCCATCCTAATTTTATTCGTTTCAATTGAAAGCCTCCTGATTAATAAGTGTAAATATGACAAAAAGCCGTACAATGATGTCGGCTTTTATCATACAATCAGCGTAAGTAATTAGCTGATAAAGTATAAAAAACCATAGACACAATCGCACAGCCCATGGTTTTTGATCTTATTAATCAGAAGTAAGAAAAAGCTCCTACCCTACCAATTGGACTGTGCACAATATGCAATTAACAATGAATTCTTTTTGTTATTTACCATAATGCACAACCCCTTTCCGTTAGTTAGTACTTTTATTATACGCACCATCGCATGAATTAGCAATCTTTTCTGACAAATCAATCGATTTCAATCACTACGGCAATACCTTGTCCTCCACCAATACACAGGGAGGCAACACCATATTTCCCATTTCTGCGCTTTAATTCTTTTGTGAGAGTATAAAGAACACGTGTCCCACTTGCTCCTACTGGGTGTCCTAACGCGATGGCGCCCCCGTTAACATTCACTCGTGAGCGATCAAGCTCTAGCTCCTTTTCAACAGCCAGATACTGAGCTGCGAAAGCTTCATTTACTTCAATCAAGTCCATATCTTGCAATGTCATACCTGCTTTATCTAGTGCCTGTCGAATGGCAGGAACAGGACCAATCCCCATGATTGAAGGATCTACTCCCGCTATTCCCCAAGAAACGATTCGAGCAAGAGGCTTGAGATTTTTTGACGTAACGTAATCTGTTCCTGCTAATACGACCGAAGCTGCCCCATCATTAATTCCACTTGCATTTCCACCAGTGACAGTTCCATCTTTTTTGAAAGCTGGTTTTAAACTAGCTAGCTTATCTTCTGTAGTACCTTCTCGAATATGCTCATCAATCGCAAAGCTTTCCATCCCTTTCTTCCTTTTTATCTCAACAGGGGCGATTTCTTCCGCAAAAATACCTTTCTCTCTTGCTTCGGCTGCTTTTTGCTGGCTTTGGGTTGCATACTCATCTTGATCTTCTCTAGAAATCCCATACTTTACTGCAAGATTCTCTCCCGTTATACCCATTCCAGTTCCAGTGTATTCATCTGTTAACGTAGCCAACAGCATATCATCCATTTTAGGAGCACCCATTTTAGCTCCAAAACGATTTCCTCTTAACGTATAAGGCGATAAACTCATATTCTCCGCTCCGCCGGCAAGGGCCGTTTGACCCTCTCCCATCATAATAGATTGAGCAGCTGATATGACGGCCTGCATTCCAGAACCGCATAAACGATTCACTGTTAGTGCAGGGCTCTCGATCGGTATTCCTGTTCCAAGAGCAATATGACGTGCGAGATAAGAAGCATTTGATGTTGAATGAATCACATTCCCAATAACAGAAAGATCAATTTCACTTGCCTCTATCCCGCTTTTTACTAGCGCTTCCTTGCTTGCCGTAATTCCTAAGTCAGTTGGACTAATATCTTTAAGTGAACCTCCAAACGTTCCAAATGGCGTTCTGGCACCCTCCAAAATAAAAACATCTTTCATGTTCTCCCCTCCATTCTTCTCTATTTTACAAATAAAAGGAAAGCGTTTACAAGTTTTTTTAGAGAGAAAAGATTTAACTCTCTTTCACTGATTGAATCCATTATTGTGCTGTGTATCCTCCATCAATGACCACTGCCTGACCTGTAATTCCTTTTGCCTTGTCGCTTGCTAGAAACATCGTGTAATCCGCAATTTCCTGCACTGTTAACAAACGCTTTTGTGGAACGAGGGGATAGATCACTTCTTCAAGTACTCTCTCTAAAGCCACTTCTCTACTTTTAGCTAAATCTTCAAGCTGACCTCTTACTAGCGGGGTATCAACATATCCTGGGCAAACCGCATTAACCGTGATACCATCTTCCGCTCCTTCAAGTGCCGCTACCTTCGTAAGTCCAATCACTCCATGCTTTGCACTATTATAAGCGGCTTTTCCAGAGAAGCCCACAAGTCCATTAATAGAAGACATGTTAATAATTCGTCCATACTTTTGTTTCTTCATGATTGGAAAGGCGAGCTTAGTTGCAATAAACGGTGCAACAAGCATTACTTTCGTTAACAGCTCAAACTTCTCCGTTTGAAAAGCTTCAATGGCTGAAACGTGTTGAAGTCCTGCATTGTTAATCAGTACATCCAATCGACCAAAGGTGTTAATCGTTTGATTAAATAACGACTCAACTTCCATTTCTTTCGTTACATCACAGCGGATTCCAATCGTATTCATACCGCTTTCTTTTAATTCAGCCGCCGCCTTTTTTACTTTATCCTCATCCAAATCACTAAGAATAACCTTTGCCCCATTTTCAGCAAACACTCGTGCCAACTCTTTCCCAATCCCGCTCGCTGCCCCTGTAATAACGACTACTTTCTTATCCACTAACAAAAAAACCCCTCCTTCGTCGAGCTAAATTCCGAATCCTAAACTGAATAATAGAATTGCTAGGGCAAGTCCAATAAGAGGTACGATGACTGTTAGTGCCCCTACAGCTCCGTAGGCATCCTGGTGTGATTCACCACAAATAGCACGAATCGTTGTTACGACGTAACCATTGTGAGGAAGTGAATCAAGTGCTCCTGAAGAGATTGCAACCGTACGGTGGAGTGCTTCTGGATTCACACCAGCATCAATATAGTGAGGTGCAAGAAGAGGCAAGGCGATAACCTGACCACCAGATGCTGATCCTGTTAACCCAGCGATCACACTGACTGCAATGGCTCCCCCAATAAGAGGACTTCCAGGAATACCAGTCATGAAATCCACGGCTGTTTCAAATGCCGGCACAACCTTGGCTACACCACCAAAACCAACTACAGCTGCTGTATTTCCGATGGCAATCAATGATCCAAGCGTTCCATCAGAAACCGCACGTCCAAAGTTCTCAAAGTATTTGCGATTTAACAAATATGTAGCTACAATTCCTCCAAGTAAAGCAATAATAAGCGCTGATTGTTTCAAGCTATCATGGAAAATGAATGAGATAATTAATACAATGACAAGTGGGACAAGGCCGAGTAATGGATTTGGAAGCGGACGATTTTCCACTTCAGGATCCTCCTTACGCGCTTTAAACCGTTCTCCCTTGGCCACAGCTTTTGAAATCATCCGTTTCAACCACCAGTAGCCAAACAGCGCCATGAACAACGCCACTACTAAACTTACTTCCCAACCGGCATAAGGACTCGTATTTAAATATTCGATCGGAATCCAGTTTTGAATTTCTGGCGATCCTGCAGACGTCATTGTAAAGGTAACCGAGCCAAACGCAAGCGTAGCTGGTATAAAACGACGTGGTAAATCCGCTTGTTTAAATAAACTTACAGCCATTGGATAGACAGAGAATGCGACAACGAAAAGACTAACACCTCCGTACGTTAAGATCGCACAGGCTAGAACAATAGCAAGCACCGCCTGTTTCAATCCAAGTTTTGCTACAACCCATTTGGAGACGCTATCTGCCGCACCGCTGTCTTCCATGACCTTCCCAAAAATCGCTCCAAGTAAAAACATAGGAAACCACGAGGCAACAAATCCTGAGAATCCTCCCATATAGTTACCAATGAAGTTCGGAGCACCTTCTTCAACGAGTTGTGGGAAAAGTGGCAGTCCACTTAGAACAGCTACTACAATAGCGCAGAGTGGACCTGCGACGAGCAAATTCATCCCTTTCATTGTGAGATAAATAAGCAATAGTAACCCACCAATTAATCCAATCATACTTAACATGGCTGTTCCCCCTTTTTAGTAAGCATCATACTGAAGTGTCAGTGACACATTGATTTCAGGTTCTGTAGCATTCCTAATCTCTTCTAACGTGTATCCTGAAGCTATTTCTTGCACGACTAATCCTTCATCGGTAATGTCTAACACCGCTCGATCGGTAATAATTCGATTGACTACACCTTTCCCAGTAAGTGGGAGCGAACATTCCTTCACAATTTTAGGTGCCCCATCTTTGTTAACATGATCCATAATTACCGTGATTTTCTTTGCTCCATGAACGAGATCCATCGCACCACCCATTCCTTTAATCATCTTTCCAGGGATCATCCAATTTGCAAGATCTCCGCCTTCAGATACTTCCATTCCACCGAGTATCGCAAGATCAATGTGACCGCCTCGAATCATTCCGAATGATTCCGCACTATCAAAATAAGAAGCTCCTTCAATTGCTGTTACGGTCTCTTTTCCAGCATTAATGAGGTCCGGATCCAACTCATTCTCTTGTGGATATTCTCCGATACCAAGCAAGCCATTTTCAGATTGGAGGACAATCACTTTATCCTCTGATATGTAATTGGCAACAAGCGTCGGGATCCCAATGCCAAGGTTCACATAATATCCGCTCATAATTTCTTGTTCCGCTCTTCTCGCTATTCGTTCCCGTACATTACTTTTTGTAGCCTTCATCCTTATTCCCCCGATCCATTTCGAACAGTTTTTCGTTCGATTCGTTTTTCCTGCTTAGCTTCTAGGAGTCCCTGAACATAAATTCCAGGCGTATGAATCTGATCTGCATTTAAATCACCTGTAGCTACGATTTTCTCCACTTCAGCCATCGTAACTTTTCCAGAAGCTGCCATCATTGGATTAAAATTGCGAGCCGTTTTGTTATAAATAAGATTGCCTGAATCATCCCCATAGCAGGCTCTAATTAGACTATAGTCAGCGCATAACGCATGCTCTAAAACATATTCTTTCCCATCAAACATTCGCGTTTCCTTTCCTTCAGCTACATTAGTTCCAACGCCTGCAGGGGTATAAAAAGCTGGAATCCCAGCACCACCAGCACGAATTCTTTCAGCAAGTGTTCCCTGCGGAATTAACTCTACTTCAAGCTCACCCGACAGTACCTGTCGTTCAAATTCTTTGTTTTCACCAACATACGAACCGATCATCTTCTTAATTTGATGGTTTTTAAGTAGCAGACCAAGTCCCCAATCGTCTACACCACAGTTATTTGAAATCACTGTAAGGTTCTTGACTCCCGACTCCACTAATCCGAGTATCATTTGTTCTGGAATACCGACTAGACCAAATCCACCGACCATTAACGTTGATCCATCAACAATTTCGCTTACTGCATCATAACCATCCCTATACTGTTCCTTCATCATTCCAACTCCTTTTTTCTTCTCAATCTTTGTAATGCAAGAAACATGCCATAATAGAATAGTTCACAATATTGTAAGCGCATTCAACATTTGGCGGATTATTCTTTTTATTTAAGTTCCGTTTTTCCGGAAAAAATAATCAATTTTCATTCGTCAACCTCTAAAAACACGTTTCTAGAGATATAATATAAACAAATTCCAGAAAACCGGAATAGATTCCGGTTTTCTGGAATTTCATCAAAGATTATACTTTTTAATTTTGTCATATAAGCTCGTTTTCCCTATACCAAGTATTTCGGATGCTGCAAATTTATCATTCTCACATTGAGCAAGCGTTTTACGAATCGCTTCTGATTCAGCTTCTTCTAAAATTTCTCTTAATTTTCTGTTTCCCGCTATGATCCCATCTTTATCTTTTAAGTAATCGGGGAGTGAGGTGACTTCTATTGTTTCACTACGTGTTAAATGAACAGCAGCTTCTAGCGCATTCTCAAGCTCACGAGCGTTACCAGGCCAGTTGTGCTTCCTTAATAATTGAAAGGCTTGCTCGTTAATTCCTATGACGCGCTTTCCTGCTTTCATGGAAATTTTCTTTACAAAAGATTCTGCAAGAGGTTTTACATCCTGAATTCTTTCTCTTAATGGGGGAATTTGTAATTGCATTACATTGATTCGATAGAATAAGTCTTCACGAAAGCGACGTTCCTCTACCATCGCTTCTAAAGGTCGGTTTGTAGCTGCGATTACCCTTACGTCAACTTTTTTCGATGAGACTCCGCCAACTCGTTCTACTTCTCTATCTTGTAGGACACGTAATAATTTCACCTGCATGTTAGGGGGCATGTCTCCTATTTCATCAAGAAAAATTGTACCTGTATTAGCCAGCTCAAATTTTCCTGGCTTCCCTCCTTTTTTCGCTCCTGTAAAAGCCCCTTCCTCGTATCCAAAAAGTTCCGATTCAAGTAGTTGATCAGGTATGGCACCACAATTCACTTTAATAAAAGGTCTATTGCTACGCTCACTCAGTTGATGAATGCTATGTGCAAAAAGTTCTTTACCTGTGCCACTTTCACCACGAATAAGAACCGAAACATTTCCGCTTGCTACTTGCTTCACCTTCTCTTTTAAACTCTGAATCGAATCTGATACACCAACGATGTCATATAAGGAATAATTCGCACCATTTTCCCTTGCAGATCCGCTTCGATAATATTCCAATTCAGATAAAAGCTCTTTAATATGCGTATTCATTTGCTTCCATTGTTCAGTGTCACGAAAGATAACTGTGCCTACAGCTCCGATTAATTCCTTGTTGTGATAAATAGGGACGCGATTGGCAATCATGTAGTTTCCGCGTATGTATTGCAAATCTGCAATTTCTACCTTTCCGCTTCTAGCAACGATATGCATCCGTGTGTTCTCAATGACATCCGTTACGTGCATCCCAATAACTTCTGAGCTATCTACTTCTAGAAATTCACAATACGTTTTGTTCATGAAATCAATCATACCTTCTTTGTTTACAACGACAAGCCATTCGTAAGCGTTATCAATAATAGTTTCTAACATACTGCACTTCTTAGTAAGCTCACCGGGTTTCACTCTAGCCACTCCTTTATCTTTTCTATTAACCATTGTACCATTCAACTAAAACTGCATTTTTTATAAAGTAATTAGTGGTATTCTCGTAACATACAACTCTGTTTTGTTAAATAAAAAGCTGTGTATTTACTATTAATTCTTGAATCTTGGCTTAATTGATTGAAGCACTTTCACTTCAGCGTTCTCACACAGATGTAAAATTCGCCTTCCCTGCCCGCCTGAATGCAATTCCCTTTCCCCAATAACTACTAATTTTACAAAAAAGGTTCCATTTCCTCACATTAGAAAATGGAACAGATCGATTTATATTTTGCTATAGCTTAACCGAATCATATCCCGACAAGGAATACCGTTTTCTATAATCGTCTCAGGATAGCTATCAAAAAAACCCTCAATAATGTCTATTATACGAAAGTGACATTTTTGATAGAGAGCTAATTGATCCAGACTTGAATTACCCGTGCCAATCTCAATCTTGGTCGCTCCAAGCGCCTCTGATCTTTGGATAGCATCGTGAATAAGCTTTTTTCCTATTCCCTTTCCCCTTCTATCCTCTCTTACTGCTATATTCATGATCTCCATTATTTCCTCTTCTTTTTCTACTAACACATAGACTCCCATCACTTCTTGCTCTTCGACTGCAATATAACAGCTTCCAACTTTTAAATAACGTTCAATATGATCGAGAGATGGATCAGCTTCAAGTAGAAGATCATAAGGAAAACCCTTGTTTATTTGCATTATCTTCATCACAAAATCTCCTTACTAGTTCTTTTTCACAAGTTAACCATTCTATCCTTTTATGAACAATGCCTTCAAATATCATAAAAATAAAAAATCGTGCCTCAGCACGATTTAAGATGGTTTGACTTTAGATGTAATGATCACACTAATCACTAGCGACAAAATCAAACTTATAAGATCAATAGGATTATATAGAAGGCCAAACGTAACGGTGCCTGTCACCTGTTGCCCCTTAGCCCAGGCCATCAGCCAATCTGGTTGAAATATAGCATTAACAATTGAACCAATAATTAAATTCAAAATGAAATAGAAACTAATAAGACTGATCGTAAAAATAACGTATTTCTTCAAAACACCATGCTCCTTCTCCAAACGTCTTCTGAATTATTGTAACCTGTTGGAATCAAATTTCACAAATTAAAGAAAGATGCACACCTTTTTTTATAAACCCATAGGGTAATAGCATCACATATTCAGGAGGCCAATGATGTCGTTTAAACATTACCGATACAACGAATGGCCCAATCTGTATTCACCTTGTTATCCCTCTTATTATCGCCCTTTCCCTCCAATTGAAGTGACTCGTTTCCAACAATCAGCTGAGACGTGTTCGAAGCTAATGAAAGATGGAGAGAAACTGCTTAATAAAGTGGAAAACGACGCTCAATTTGCTCATGAATTAAAAGACGCCGCTCAGAAAAATGATCATTCCCATGTTCATATGCTGATTCAACGTGCTGGCGTGACTTCTCCCTTTCACATAGCTTATACGCCAGACGCCATTCGCGTCGATCTCACAGCAGGTAATCAAGATAATTGCAGTGAATTAACGCTAAAGCTCTGCTGGTAAACGTTACTTTAACTTCCTCCGAAGAGAAAAATAAAAAACACTAACCTGAACGAACGGCAGTAGTAGCAATATAAGAATCGGATAGGCTGAGAAATAATGAGATATAACGGGTTGGAAAGTCATTCCAGCAATTAGAAAAGGCGTGACAAACATCATCGCAATATACGCATTGCGACACGCATGGGCGGTTAAGGCTTTTTCACGTTCATCATCCTCACACAGTTCGGAAGGAAGCAAAAGTGCTTCTTTCCATCCCTTATTCTTTCTTCTCTTACTACGAGTGAATATAAAGCCAATAATACCCGTGATCAAAATAGTCAAAAGAATAGGGAGTAGGTTAATCGTAACTTCATTTCCGTCTCCACTTATTATAGTTTTAAATTGCGAAGCTGCATTGAAATAAGTAACCATAGCCCAACTAAAAAGACCAAGTATAACCAAGTTCATTAAATAAACGAAAGATAATTTCACTCTGATTCCCCCTGTAGTTGAAATACTTCCTCCACCGACATGTTAAATTCTCTACAAATATTCATAGCTAATAATAATGAGGGAACATAATCTCCCTTTTCAACAGCTGCAATCGTTTGTCTCGTTACTCCTACTTTTGAAGCGAGCTGCTGCTGCGTTAACTGAAAACGAGCTCTTAGTTCTCTAATTCGATTTTGTAATGTCACCTGAACCCCTCTCTCACATTTCCTTTATCTGTATTCTACATCAAACAAAATGTTAAGTAAACCTAACTTTAAGTTAATGATAATTAACTTTTTGACCAAAGAAAAAAGCCTGGTTTCCCAGGCTATCTATTTTACAATTAGGACGGGACATGGCGATTGTTGAGCAACCTTCTCACTTACGCTTCCAAGCATCCATTTTTTAATTCCACTCAATCCTCGACTACCGATAACAATTAAATCTGCTTCTGTCATAACAGCTAGATCCACGATTTCTTTCGCAGGATCGCCACTTCTTACCTCAGAATGAACATTCACACCCATATGATGCAGTGTTTCTTTCACTTCTCGAAGCATTGCTTCTCCATCACTTCGTTCGACTGTTACGCCACTTTGCTCTTCAGGTATCGGTGTGGGGACACCAGCATGTCCTTCATTACCAATACTTCCAGTGCCATATGGAATTCTCGTCGCTGGTTGAGCTGAAAGTTTATGTGATTCTTTCGCAACATGCACTAAATGAATAGAAGCTTTGCTTAGTTCTGCTAATTTAACTGCCTGGTGGAGCGCTTTTTCACTATCCTCAGAACGATCATAAGCTACTACAATTTTGGTATACATGATACTTTCCTCCTCAGTATTTGAAGTAGTATGGATATACCCCTACTGAGAGGAAAATAACGCCATTACCGAAAACGTATTCATATAGATATATTTGTTACATTAGCCTCATTATCCGGTAATAATAGGTTCTTTTGGATAATGGTAACGTTCGAGAGGAGCATTTCCTCGCATCATCAGTAGAAACGATATAATTCCAATTCTGCCAACAAACATGAGAAACATAATAACCCATTTACCCGCAGTACTTAGTTCAGGAGTGATGCCAAGGGATAAACCCGTTGTACCAAAGGCTGAAGTCACTTCAAATACAATGGCAGTTAATGAGAATGGTTCTGTTGCTGAAAGAATAACGACTGCCAAACCACAAAGACCAGTTGCTGTAAAAATGACGATAAACGATTTGATAATATCATCATGTAAAAGTTCTCTCCCAAAAACTTTGACACTTTTTCGACCTCTTGCAAAATGAACAACTGTTAATACAGCAACAGCAAAAGTAGTCGTTCGAATCCCTCCGCCGACACTGCTTGGAGATGCGCCAATAAACATAAGTAAACTTAACACTAACTGCGTAGACAGAGTGAATTCACTCACGTCCATAGTCGCGAGACCACCATTTCTCGTCGTAACGGACTGAAACAATGAATAGAATAGCGATTGATCCCATGACTTATCAGCCAAGAAATTTCCTGCTTCTAAAATCCATATAAGGGCGGTACCGATTAAAATTAGAGCAAAGAATGTAACCGTCGTAACCTTTGTAAACAACGTAAAGCGGTACGCTACCGTTTCTTTCTTTTGAAATAAGTAATCCTTCAGTTCGATAAGAACAGGGAACCCTATTGCGCCTAATATAAGCAGAATCATGTTAATGGATTGCACAAAATAATCATTTGCATATGGAATAAGTGAACTCCCAGTAATATCAAACCCTGCATTTGTCGTAGCACTTACTGAAGCAAAGAATCCCTGCAAAAAGGCGTCTTGCCACGTATCATAATACTTTAGCAGATAGATCCCAAGAATAATTGTCCCTATCGCTTCAAATAAGAGAATAAGCCCGAGGATTTGCCTCATTAAACTTACAAGGCCAGCTAATGTACCACGATTTTGATCTGTACTAATAAGTTGACGTTCTTTCATTCCTATTTTCTTCCCCATTAATAACCAAATAAAAGTGCCAAGAGTCATAATCCCAATTCCACCGAATTGAAGGACAAAAGCTAGGATGTACGTGCCGGTTGTACTGAACGTATCTGCAGTAGAAACGACAGTTAGTCCTGTAACACTAATTGCACTTACAGCTGTAAATAAAGCATCTATAAAGTTCCATTCAACATTAGCTTGATGGGCAATCGGAAGACTTAACAGAACCGTCGATAATACTACAGCCGCAAAATAGAAAAGAACAATCAGCTGGACGGAAGAAAGTTCTGTTGCTTTTTCTTTGATTTTCATCTTATTCCTCCTCAGCCTCTCTGATCTATGACTGGATTATTACGAACATCGTATTCTTGTAAATCTCACTGTTTAGATAATAACCCTGTTAATAGTATAATAAAAAATGTCAATTGTTTAAATATTGGGGGAACTACTGTGGATGATCAACGATACGAGCGTGAATTACTCACCTTGAAAACCATTGCCGAAACATTAAATCGTTCAACCGACCTGAAGACGATGCTTCAATCTGTTCTTGAAGAGCTTTTGAACGTCACCGGACTCAAAACAGGATGGATTTTCTTATCAAACTATAAGAAGCAGTTTACTTGTACAGCCGATGCAAGACTTCCTGAAGCTCTTGCATTGAAAGAAAAGGAACCAATGTGTAAAGGAACTTGCTGGTGCTTAAATAAATTTTGGGATGGACGACTGAACGAAGCAGTTAACATCATTGAATGTAAACGAATTGAAGATGCCATTCATCACAAAACCGGTGATACAGAAGGATTAACTCATCATGCGACCGTTCCATTAACTGCCGCCGGGGAATCATTTGGTATTTTAAATGTTGGCTCTCCTGGTAAAGAAAAGTTTACTGAAGAAGAACTTACTCTACTTGAATCGGTTGCTTTTCAAATTGGAACAGCTATTAAACGAGTACGATTATATCAAGATGAGCAAAAACGTGCAGAAAACTATTCGAAACTTGAATCACTTACAAGAGAATTATGGAAGTGCGAACATACTGAAGAGATCATTAACGGGATTGTACGGCAAACCGCTCAATCTTTTAACTGGCCTATCGTCGGTTATTTCCATAATACCGGTCACCAGCATCTTCTCCACTCTTTGTACGATCAAAACAAATTAAACGTAATAAACATGCCTTATTCTGATGATACACTAAAAGAAGTTATAGAAGCAGTGGCTAAAGAAAGTCCCGTTACACCTCAAACGTTTCATCTTCCAATTGATGCGGAAATCACTGAAATTCATGCCCGCGCGGTCACGATTCGAAATGATCAAATAGGTATTCTATTTGCTCTTAGTCACAACGATGTAAGGCTCTCAAAAATAGATGAAGAAATTTTACAAGCTGTTGCTGATCACACGGCTCTTGCGATTGAGCAATCACGGGTAAATGAAAAGAGACAGGAGCTCATCCTCTCTGAAGAACGAAACAGACTTGCAAGAGACTTGCATGATTCCGTTAGCCAAAAACTGTTCTCATTATCAATGACAGCACGTGGTGCACAGAGTATCCAAGACAATCCTCTAGTTCTTAATGAGGCATTAGTCGATATTCAACAGCTATCACAGAAAGCAATGCAAGAAATGAAAACATTAATCTGGCAGCTTCGACCTGTGGGAATTGAAGCCGGCGTGATGACGTCCCTTAAAAATTATGCACTAGGACTAGGTCTTCAAGCCGTTTGTGACGTTTCAGGTCTTAAACTCCTCCCTAGACCAATAGAAGAGGCGCTCTTCCGGATTGGTCAAGAAGCGCTCAACAATATACATAAGCATGCTGCTGTAAATGAAGTATCACTTCAGCTGGCATTTTCTGAAACCGATGCTAGCTTAACAATTGTGGATCACGGTGTTGGCTTTGATCAAACGACTGTTGGGGATTGCACCCTTGGTCTTAGAGGAATGAAAGAACGTGCGGCCATACTAGGTGGCCATTTATCCATCACAAGTACAAGAAACTTTGGAACAACAGTACAAGTTATACTGCCGATATGAGAGGAGGATATGATGAAAATTAAATTACTTCTTGCTGATGACCATCTTATGGTTCGAAAAGGACTTCGCTTATTCTTACAAACACAGGAGGATATTGAAATTGTTGGGGAAGCAGGAAATGGAGTTGAAGCCGTGAAGCTTGCTTATGAGCTCAGTCCTGACGTTATTTTAATGGATCTAGTTATGCCTGAAATGGATGGAATTGAAGCAACTAAGCAATTGAAAAAGAACGCACCACACATCAAAATTATTATCTTAACAAGTTTTTCAGATCAGGATCATGTTCTTCCAGCCATTAGCGCTGGTGCTGAAGGGTATCAATTAAAAGATATTGACCCTGATGAGTTAGTTTACACAATACGCGCAGCATTTAGCGGTAAACGCCACCTTCATCCACTCGCTACAAATCAGCTGATGTCTCATATGACTAAGAAAGATCAAGTCGAGGATGAACGCAGAATCACAACCCTTACACCAAGGGAGAAAGAGGTATTAAGAGAAATAACTCTTGGGAAGAGCAATAAAGAGGTTGCTGCCTCTTTATATATTACTGAGAAAACAGTAAAAACTCATGTAAGTAGTATTCTTTCCAAATTAAATTTTCACGATCGTACTCAGGCTGCTCTCTTCGCGACAAAGCAGAACTGGTTTGAAAATGAAATCTACAACTAAAGGCTGAGACTGAATTCCTTCTTCCCTCCGATGTCCGATACAAGAATTTAAAATACACTTAGATTGAAATACTCACAATTGAGGTAATAAAAGAATATAGAGGTATGAGAAAGGAGCTTTCCTATGAAAGTAATGGTGATGAACGGTAGTCCAAGAGACAAATCTATGACGAGGAACTTAACAAATACAGTTACCGATCAATTAGACGAAAAGGGAATTGAAGTGCTCACATTCGACGCAGGATTCCATGACCTCCCTTTGTTTAAAGGTAGAAAAGAAGATCTTGATCATCCAGAGGTGCAGCGCCTCATAAACCACGCAACAAAAGCTGATGCATTTGTTATTTGCTCACCTGAATACCACAATGGCATGAGCGGAGCCTTAAAAAACGCACTCGATTTTTTAGGGGGTTCTCATTTCAAACATAAGCCAACTGTTCTTGCTTCTGTTGGCGGTGGTGGAAAAGGCGGTATTAACGCATTGAACAATATGAGAACAGTTATGAGAGGGTTATATGCTCTCGTCCTCCCAGATCAATTCTGCGCAGATCCCACATGCTTTGATGAGAAAGGTTACATGGTGGAAACAAAAGCGAAAGAACGTCTCACAATCGTTATAGATGAACTTGTTTCCCTATCCCAAACCATAGAAAACAAAATAGAAGTACAGTAAAAAGGAGCCCGGTAGCGAAAAGCTATCGGGC
This sequence comes from Pseudalkalibacillus sp. JSM 102089, assembly GCF_041366475.1. Classification (NCBI taxonomy): domain Bacteria; kingdom Bacillati; phylum Bacillota; class Bacilli; order Caryophanales; family Fictibacillaceae; genus Pseudalkalibacillus; species Pseudalkalibacillus sp. JSM 102089. The sequence continues at coordinate 32,085 of NZ_JBEWYW010000012.1, read as the reverse complement.
TTTTTTGGTCTATTCTATGACTCCCGACTCTGTTACTTTTACATCCATATGAAATTCGATATCCATATCAGGATAGCGGTCCATCCAATCATCATGATTGAAATCTCCCCGAGTCACACTACGAATCGCATTGCCAAGACCAAGGGGATCAATATTTAGCCGTTGGAATTCTTGTATCATCTCATTTCCTCTGGTTTCAATTTCAGTCTCCATCGTTTTCTCAATTTCTTTGAGCGCCGAAGGGGTTAACTGTTTTCCAGAATACTCCTTGATTACACCCAAAACCTTACCGTGTATTTTAATCTCATTCCTTCCAACCTTCTTTAAGTTTAGGTTCCTTTTCGAAGCAATATTATAAATAGCTGCATGATCTTCCTCATTGAGTTTGACAGTAAATGAATCATTACTAGAAAACTTCTCATACAGAATTTTGAATGTAAACAAACTTTGTGAGTCAAGGGTAGTAACCATCTTATCTCCATTAAATAAAGCAATACCAATAATCTTCACCTTATCGCCGTCTTGTTCAACCAGCGGTAAGATCGGGTCATTCCCTTCTGAGTAATAATGGTACAAAAAATTGTGCAAACTCGTTTCGGGAAGCATACCGTGCTTACTATTATGACTTAGAGTGTCGTGTATGAATGTGCCTGTATCCACGTTTCCATAATTGGTAGTTAATAATGTTTCCAAGTCGCTGTTTGAAATGCCTAAGAATACTCTTGAACCAATGGAAGGGTCTCTTTGGAGCGTATCAACTAATTCAATTATGCCTTCCGATTCTGCCATTTCCCTACTAAAGAGAGCAACCTCCAACTTTCCACTTACAAATGATTTTGATGACTCTGAATTATATTGACTGCGAATTTCTTTACTCAGTTCAGCTGTTTGAATAAAGATACTATTATCCACTCTCCCATTAGCTTGATATTGTGGAGCTACTGCAATCCCTTTAATTAACTTTTCTTCATTTTCTTCATCTGGAAGGTCATAACCAATAATCGTTACCATTTGAATATCATCAAGAATACTGCTTTCAACACACCCTGTCAGTACAGCACTACATAATAAGAATACTAGGATCAGCCTCATTCTGACCTTCCCACCTTACTTTTGATATACTGAGCTACAAATAAGAATGGTACATAAAGATAAACAAAATAAAATCCCACTTGACTCGTATACTGATTTAGTAAGTCAATGCTTTCTCGTCTTGCGAAAGCGCTACTAGCCAGTAAAATAATAAAAAGGAGCGGGATCGTTACGTTTCGTTGACTGATGTTTGATAATCTCCTAATTGCTCTTCCCCCAGCCCATATCGTAATGCAAAGGTTTGGAAGGATGACTAATGCCCACGAAGCAATACCAATGTACTCAAAACGCTGAACAAAAGGCATTTCAGCAATTTTCCATGTTGTTAGCGTCGCCCAAATGGTTTTCTGAAGCTGTTCTGTACTAAAGAAAGCAATCGTTGTAATCATAACTGTAGTGTATATAAAGACCGTAAATAAATGTCCCCCCTGCGCCCATCGATGTGATTTCTCAGGATCTTTAATAAACGGTAGGTACATAAAAAGCGTTGAGAATCCTAAATAAGATAGAGAAGCACCCTTAACTCCCTCATACAGTTCAAACAAAGAGTGATTAAATACCGGTAAAAGGTCTCGGAAGTGTCCATAAAACATCGGAAAAATCATCGTTAGAATAAGATAAAATGGCAATACGACTCCAAAGAAAGCTATACCGGCAACTACCCTAAACCCACCCGATAAACAATAATAGACTAAAAGGAGAAATACAGAACCGAAGATCCATTTATTTAAGTCTGGAAACATCCATACTTGAACTACTTCGATATATGTACGTAGAATAGTCACACTCATTGCAATGAAATAAACAATAGCAATCCAGCTTAATAATCCTCCTAACCATTTCCCAAAAAGATTTTGATGTAACGAAATGAGATCCCCTTTTTCCTTTAGCATGATTTTATATATCAAAAAAATAATCACATTTAAACTAAGGCCAGCAACTAGTACCGAAATCCAAGCATCATTTCCTGCATACTTTGCGCTGATTCTTTGAAACCCCATAACTCCTACCCCAACTTGAACGGAGTGAACAAGGTAAAACACTAGAAATGGAGATACTTTATACTCATCTTTCACTTCTGGTCCAGCCATATAAAAGCATCTCCTTTCTGCGTTTACTCATGGAAATCATTTTTTTCTTTCTTCGTTACTGGATTAAAACGTACTGTATCTTCTGTTTGTAATTGAATAGGTCGCTTATTTTGAAATTTCAACGGAAGCCTAATAAGAGCATCCTTTAAATCCTGAACACGTAATGGGTAGATTGGCTCAAGGAATGGTCTACCTAACGATTTTAATTTGAGAAGGTGAGCTATTAAAAAACTAAAGCAAATTGTTACACCAAGGAGCCCCCACAGATGAGCGAAAAATAGGAAAGGAAACCTTGTTAAACGAATAGTGTTGCTCATTCGATAGACAGGAGTTGTAAAGGAGGCAAGGGCAGAAAGTGCCACGATAATTAATAGGACGTTGCTTGTTAATCCTGCTTCAACTGAAGCAGTCCCAATAACAATACCGCCTACAATACCAATCGTTTGACCAACTTTTGTCGGCAATCTTGCGCCTGCTTCTCTTAGCAACTCAATGGCTAACTCCAAAAATATAGCTTCTAGAATAGGGGGTAGCGGTATTCGTTGTCTGGAGCTAACGAGGGTGCCGAGTAGATCTTTCGGTATCAGTTCGTAATGATAGGTTAATGTTGCTACATAAACCGGTGTCACAAGTATTGAAAATAAAATCGCAAAAATGCGGATCATGCGGGCACTTGAGGCGACGATCCAATTCACAAAATAGTCTTCAAATGCGGAAAAGAATTCAACAAGGGTTGTTGGTCCTATTAAAGCCTGGGGTGATCCATCTGATAGAATGACTACTTTCCCTTCGCATAACACAGATGTCGCACGATCAGGTCTTTCTGTATCAATAAGTTGCGGAAACGGAGAGTTTTTACTATCAGATATCAGTTGCATAAGAACGGAACTATCGACAACCTGATCCACTTTAAGATCTTTGAGACGTTGTTTAACAGTGTTTACATTTTCTTCGTTCGCAATTCCGTCCAGATAAAGAATGACTACTTTCGTATTTGTCAGCTTGCCAATCGTCAGCTCATATGCTTTTAATTCATGAACCGGCAACCTCTTACGGATCAGATGTAAATTGGTATCTAAAGATTCTACAAATGCTTCCTTTGAGCCCACAACTGTAAATTCGACTTCAGGTTGTGTGATCGCTCTGGCTTTTTTTACCTGACAAGGTATCATCGCGCATTTTGTGGCAGATTCATTCAAGCGAATAATAATAAAACCCATCATTACTTTTTCACAAATTATCTTAAGATCTTCTGTAATGATGACGCCTGGAACGGGTACCCTTTTCTTCACCTCATCAAGTGACTTCAATGGTTCTCTCACGAGATAGGGTAAAATGTGGTCGTTGAATTCATTCTCATGAATAAGCGTTTTAAAATAATATAAAAAGAAAGAGCTGTTATCCTGTTTATTTTCAAAATGCAAAAAATCATCGGAGTCTTTTAAGCTTTTAATTAGCTCAGGCAAGTTTTTCAGGTTATCGGGAGATCGACTTTTTTTAAACCATCGAAGCACTTTCAGTCACCACACATTCTCATGTTCTCCTTGTAGTTTCTACAAGTCACATCAATTTATCCACCTCCAGACTTCATCAATGAAATCAAACCAAATAAAAAAAGCGTGTCATTATGACACGCTTTTTCCTTTATTGCCCTTGTGCAAGTGAGTATGCAATCTTACCGTCAAAGGAATATAAGTTCTCGATCTTAATCCAATCTAATTCTTCTAATTCAATTTGAGTTAGTAGCTCACGGATGGCTCCTTGAGTTTCTTTTTTACCTTCAACTGGTTGGAACCTACAGCGCCAGTGATCAGATAAGAATGTTTCAGAGAATCCATTTGGATATACTTTCACGCCACGGTTGGTCATCATCACAAATTCGTGATTGCTTTGCGCCGCTGCACGCGTAAGCTTTTCTGCAATTTCATCAATCGTTAACGTATTGTTGAACAAGAATACATCCGTTCCATCAAGCTCGCGTTCAGGAACATAATTGGGACGAGTCGAATCTTCTTTCTCTTCCAATACTTCTTTACGATATACCACCGGTTCAAGAACTGAAGGAGATTGACCAAGACGTTCAACTACAGCATGAGCGAATTCTTTCGTTCCAACAGCATTTTTCCCTTTTGCAATATCGCCTGTTAGCACACCATCCTCGATTGTTTTCAACCATGCATTGTGAATTTTCTCTGCAGCTTCAGGCTGTCCAATATGAACAAGCATCATAATCGCACCGTGCAGAAGACCTGATGGGTTCGCAATACCTTTACCTGCGATATCAGGAGCGCTTCCGTGAATAGCTTCAAACATCGCAATTTGATCACCGATATTGGCTGATCCCGCCAAACCTACACTTCCAGCAATTTGAGCGGCAATATCAGAAGCGATATCACCATATAAATTCAATGTAACGATTACATCAAATTCTTCAGGCGAATCAGCTAAGCGTGCCATACCAATGTCAACAATATAACTATTAGATTCAATTTCAGGATATTCAGCCGCAATCTCTTTAAAAACCTGATGGAAAAGACCATCACTTAATTTCATGATGTTATCTTTCACGAGACATGTTACTTTCTTGCGATTGTTTTTACGAGCATATTCAAATGCATGACGAATGATACGCTCAGAGCCCGGTCGTGAAATAAGCTTCAAGCTTTGTACAACGTCCGGTGTTTGCTGATGCTCAATTCCTGAATAGAGGTCTTCTTCATTTTCTCGAACAATGACAAGATCCATGTCAGGATGCTTATTTTCTACAACAGGGTTATAAGAAACGCAAGGGCGAACGTTTGCATATAGACCCATAGCGGTACGAATGGTTACATTTAAGCTCTTGTATCCTCCACCCTGTGGTGTTGTAATAGGGGCTTTGAGAAGTACCTTAGTTCTACGCAACGAATCCCATGCTTCCTGAGGGATTCCCGTTGAATTTCCAGAAAGGTATACTTTCTCTCCAACGTCAATAAATTCAGGCTCAATTTCAGCCCCAGCTTGTTCTAAGATATGCAAGGTTGCTTCCATAATTTCTGGACCAATGCCGTCTCCTGTTGCTACCGTAATTGGGCGCTTTTCTGCCATAATTTTCTCTCCTTCTCTCTGGTCTATCAATACACATTGAAAAACCCGGTAGGCTCAATAAGAGAACACCGGATCTTTCAGATACAGTGAAATATCCATTTCTCAAGATCGTCCAATTCAGGACTTGAATCATGGAATAAACCAACATTTTGTTATCGCTTTCCAAGGTTATTATAGAAATCATGTGCTTTTTTGTCAATTTTACAGAGTTTCTGTCATCGTGGCTAAAAAAAAACCAGCCCCTAAAGGAAGAGGACTGGTTGATCATTATTGAAGCGCTTTGACGTCGTCCACGATCTCTTCAAATGGAACGTTAGAATAGCCAGAATACTTCTTAACGGCAATACCTTCTTTATTAATAAGGTAGAAATTAGTACCATGAATGAATTGATCTGAACTTGGGTCAGCATCTACCGCCGTTTTAAAACTACTTTCCGCAAAACCTTTTATTTCTTCTTCAGTGTATCCAGTTAAGAAGTGCCAGTTAGATAGATCAGCATCAAATTTTTCAGAGAACGTCACAAGCTGTTCAGGAGTATCCCGTTCAGGATCTACTGAAAATGAAACGAGCTCTACCTCTACATCTGCTTCACTTAGCTTATCCTGTAGCTGTGACATATTCGCTGTCATTGGGGGACATACTGTCTCACAATTTGTAAAAATAAAATCAGCTATCCACACTTTTCCTTCTAAATCATTTAATCCATACTCACTTTTTGTATGGTCTGTATATGTAAAATCTTGTACTTCCCAATCGAGATCGTCAGGAACGTCTTTCCCACATGCAGCTAGTACGACAAGAAGAGTTATTACTGTTACTAATAACAGTCGATTCTTCATAATGGTTACCTCCAATAAAAATAAAATTAAGCGCTCTCTTTACCTTATCTCAAAATAAGGAAAGATGCTATACGACGTAAATATCGGTTTTGAGAATTTCATGAACAAAAAGCTGTTTCTCTCAAAAAAACATCATTCTTTCTATAGTCTAAAGGTTTAAACTTTTGAACTATAAGTATTTAAAAAGAGTAGAAGGACTAATAGCAGGTCTCTTCTACTTTTGCTAGCAGCGTTTTCAACGTCGTAACACCATCCTCTAATTGTAGAGAGTAGAATCTCGTTGTGCCTTTCTGCTCAACAGAAACAAGTCCAACTTCACGCAAAATTTTCAGATGATGAGAAATAGCAGGACGTGATAAAGTCGATCGCTCCGTAATCTCATTCACACTTAATGGATCGTGTTCACTAAGTAGCATAATGATATCCTGTCTATAGGGATCACCTAGCGCCTGGAAGATCGGTGTGCTTTTGCGAAAAAGTTGGATCGCTTCCTGATGGTCATTTTTCTGATTCATCGCAGAAAGCCTCCTATTCGTTTAAGAGTTTAAACATATAACCTGATTTCAGCATATAGGAACCTTTTTATCCTGTCAATAAACGGTTATTGTTATGAATAACCTAACTTTTCCAAGACTACCTTATGATTTGGGTTCAATTCTTTTGGTAACTCGTTTAGTGGAAAATATTTCACTTCTGATACTTCATTTCTATCTAATTTAAAAGCTTCACTCTCACATTGTCCCTTATAAACAGCAATAACACTATACACCTCATCTCCATTTGGATATCGGTAATATAACTCTTCACCAGAAAAGAGGGAAACAAACGTTAACTCTTTAATACCTACTCCTAATTCCTCAAATGTTTCACGTACAGCCGTCTCTTCAAAAGATTCTCCCGGCTCCATAAATCCACCTGTTAATCCCCATAACTTATTATCTGTTCTCTTCTGTAGCAGTAGTCTGCTTTTCGTATGATCAAATAATAATATCGCAACACCAGGGAGAATTAATGGCCGACTCCCAACTAATGCTCTTATTTGTTGAATATAGTCCATAGTACCTCCTAAAGAATTGAAATCAAACAAAAAGCCTCTCGATCTCTCGAAAAGGCTTTTTATGCGGTGGCAAACGCCCAAACCCAGAAGGCTACACCCCAGACAGCACAAAGAACTAATAAAATAATAAGAAGGCGAATATTTTTATTTCTCATGGCTGTCCATCTCCTCATGTTCAACCGTTTTTTCTTTTCTCTTTAACATATACAAGAAAAACCCAAATAAACCAAACACTACAAAAAATAGCCCTGTTGACATATAAACTAGAATCGAACCTATATCCATATTTTGTCCACCTTTCTAATTCCGTACTACCCGCTGTATGATAAATAGATGGATAATACTCCAATGACCATCATTGTTACAAAAGGCAGAACAAAGGCCAGGAAAATAACAGCGGATTCTGTTTTATGCTGTTTAATTTTAGATAACAAGAAGCCATTCTCCTTTCACTTTATCAATCACTCAAATAATAGTATAACGAAACTTCACTTCATTTCCGTCCATTTTTCTTGAACGTTTCCGTACAATTCTACCATACAGAGCGATTAATCGTGGCAGGCGTGATGGATCGCCTGGTGAAGCAGTGCCATCACATGCTGATCATCAGGAGAATAAAAAATACTCGTGCCGGCTCTTCTAAACTTTACTAAGCGTAAGTTCTTCAAAAAACGAAGCTGATGAGAAACAGTCGATTGAGAAAGATGCAGAGCATCCGCTATTTCACTTACAGCACATTCCCGATCTGCCAACAAGTTTAATATCCGAATCCTCGTTGGATCTCCCAGAGCTTTAAAAGTTTGCGAAACAATAAAAAGTGTTTCTTCATCTAGATCCAATTGTTCTTTTGCCACATCCTGCCCTTGATTATCCAAAACAATCCCCTCTCCCTCATTACATGAACAAACATTCATATATGATTCTGTTGTCATTGTATGAAAGACCTTTCACTATTGTCAACTTAAATTAGAGTACCTGTCACGATTCCTTCACACAAAATGTAGAACCCGCCTTGAGTTAATGGTAAATCCTTTTTACAATAGAGTAAGAAGAAAAAGTAAAGGCTTTCTTATTGTTAGATAGGATGCAAGTAGATGATATGGTATGATGAAAACGGTCAACATTTACTGTCAGGCATTATGATCATAGATGGAGGTGTTCCTAATGTGGGAACAATTATCGAGCACATTTTCGTTTAGTGCTTTATGGAGTCCTGGAATTATGGTAGCTGCAATCGTTATTGCTGGATTCTACTTACTTCTAACAGGACCTTGGAAAAATAGCTTTAAAGACTCAGCACCGATTCCTCTTTACAAAAAGATCTTTTTCTTAATCGGGGTTTTCTTATTTTATCTCGGACTTGGCGGTCCACTATCACTTATGGGGCATTTATTACTCAGCATCCATATGACTGAGATGGCGCTCGTTTATTTAGTCGCTCCACCACTCATGATAGTAGGTACCCCAGCATGGTTACTACGTCCACTTCTAAATATCAAAGTGATTCGTAAAATTTTTAAATTTTTCACATTCCCTATTATTTCATTGCTTTTATTTAACGGGTTATTTTCTTTCTATCATATCCCAGAAATCTTTGATTACTTAATGGTGCACTATACGGCTCAAAATTTCTATAAAGCCGCTCTAATCCTGACAGCCTTTGCTATGTGGTGGCCACTTGTTTGTCCAATACCAGAATACGATACGTTATCAGGTGTTAAGAAACTTGGGTACATTTTTGCTGATGGTGTGCTGCTTACCCCAGCATGTGCTCTCATTATTTTCGCAACGACTCCACTATACGCTACCTATACCGATCCAACGGTATGGGCTAACGCAATGGGATATTGCGTACCAACCGGCACGACCGTTTCACCTGAACTATTTGACCAATTCAAGCCACTTGGCATAATGGAAGACCAACAGCTAGGCGGCATCATCATGAAAATCATTCAAGAACTCTCATACGGCACCGCACTAGGCTACATCTTCTTCCAATGGGCAAGAAGAGAACGAGAAAAAGACGCCGAAGAACTACAATCACCAGAATTCCGAATCAGTGAGATTTAATACGAAAAGCGGAAGTGGGCGGTTAGGGTCGACAAGCGCTGGAAGCCCATAAAAAGAACACGGTCTTTGTGTTCATTTTATGGGCTGAAGCGATCGAGACCCTGCCCACTGCAGCTAGACACCGAAAAGCGGAGCGGGCCCGCCTAAATCCGCAGGATGTTGGAGCCCATGAGATTGAGACGCTCTTTGTCTCATTCGATTGGGCGAAACAGCCGGAGGATTTGGCCCGCGCAGCTAGACACCGAAAAGCGGAGACGAGCGTTTAGAAACGGAGATATTAGAGCTCTTGAACTAGAACACGCTCTTTGTGTTCTAGTTCAAGAGTGAAATATCGCAGTTTCTGCGAGTTGCAGCTAGACACCGAAAAGCGGAGACGAGCGTTTAGAAACGGAGATATTAGAGCTCTTGAACTAGAACACGCTCTTTGTGTTCTAGTTCAAGAGTGAAATATCGCAGTTTCTGCGAGTTGCAGCTAGACACCGAAAAGCGGAGACGAGCGTTTAGAAACGGAGATATTGGAGCTCTTGAACTAGAACACGCTCTTTGTGTTCTGGTGAAAGAGTGAAATATCGCAGTTTCTGCGAGTTGCAGCTAGACACCGAAAAGCGGAAGTGGGCGGTTAGACACGGCAGGCACTGGAGCCTTTTCATTTGAACACGGTCTTTGTGTTCGGATGAAAAGGTGAAGTGACCGAGTGTCTGCCCACTGCAGCTAGACACCGAAAACCAGAACGACCCGTTCAAAAAAGCCATGAAGCACTTTGCTTCATGGCTTTTGTTATTGCATACTCTTCCGTCTTAACAATTGACGTAATCCGCCCCCAATTACTACCCCAATAACAATACCTATAATAGCAACAAAGGTCGGTGGAATAACAAAAGGCTCTGTTCTTAAATTCGATACAATCACAGCCACCGTAGAAAAATACGCGCCACATACAAAGGGTAAAGACAGGTAATCACCTGGTAGTTTCCCTGCTTTTTCGATAGCGCCTAGATAGCTTTCATAAATCGCAAACATGTAAACACAAGGATAAAACATAGCCCATTCATAATTTGTAACTGAAATTGCCTGGACGGACTTACCTTGAAAACTATAGAGAATATTCATATTAAGATTTGCATTCACATTGATCAAAAACTCAAGCCCAATAAAAAAAGCACCTCTTATGTAATTCTTATTAATGATTTGTCCAAACCCGGGAAAGGCAATACTCCACAAGAGAACTTCAATTGGATTTACTTTTCTGTTCATCCCATCACCAGCTTCTTATTGTCTCAGCTACATTTTTACCTTTTCCATATTACTGGTATTTCATCCAACTCTCATGGAATTATTTTCAGAAGTAGCACCCTTCTTTTTGATCCATACTACGGATATAAGAAAAAGAAGGGAGAATTGACTATGTTAACAACGAACCAACTTCGTTCATATAAGAAAATGATTCAAGAACGCATCCTGACTCTTAGTGATGAATTAGATGAAAACGATGAATTTGGTGTTTCTCAATCTTTTGCTCAACATTCTACAGGTGAACTATCCAATTACGATAATCACCCTGGCGATACGGCGACAGAATTATATGAACGCGAGAAAGATCTATCACTAAATGAACATGCAAAAACAGAATTAGCAGAACTGACAAAGGCCCTTGAACGAATTGGAAATGGAAAATACGGCATATGTGAAGTTTGTGGAAATGATATTTCAACAGAAAGACTCGCTGTCCTTCCAACAGCTTCAACATGTGTAGAACATAGTCCATCACAAAAGACATCAGACAAAAGACCAGCAGAAGAAGGTGTACTTGGCAATTCCTACGTGGAACATGTAAACGACTCTAACGATGCTACCTTTTTTGACGCTGAAGATTCGTGGCAACGAGCTGCGAAGTATGGAACATCTGAAACACCTTCAGACTTTAACGCTCAGGAAATGAACTATGACAAAATGTATATTGATTCCAATGAGCCTGTCGGGTATGTCGAGGAAATCGAATCATTTTTATCAGCCGATCTAGATGGCAAACCATCTGGAGTTATTCCAAATCAACGTCATGAACGTTATGAAGACTTACTAGATGATCATGACCAGAAGGCAAGTCAGGGTACAATCGAAGATAGTGACCTCATCTAAATAAGACAGCCCGAAAAACGGGCTGTCTTATTACATTTCTTCTGGTGCCTGTAGTCCTAACAATCGCAAGCCTTCTTGTAAAACAATGGATACGGCTGACACTAGTTGCAGTCTCGCTTGTTTGTATGAAGGATCATCTAAGATACGAATCTGTCCATAGTATTTATTAAAAGAACGTGAAAGTTCAATTACAAACTTTGCGATTTGAGAAGGGTCGTATTCAGCTGCTGATCTTTCGATTACATTTGGAAAACTAAGTAGTTTTGTGACAACTGACCAGGCTTCTTCATCTTCGAGGCCTTTTATATGATCATTAGAATGAAAATCCCCTTTGCGTAGAATGGAACAGGCACGCGCATGAGTATATTGCACGTATGGACCAGTTTCCCCTTCAACACGTAGCATGTCTTCAAGTGAGAACTCTATATCATTTCGACGATCATTCTTTAAGTCATGAAACAAAACGGCCCCTACCCCAATTTGTTCAGCAATCGCGTTTTTATTTTCTAAACTAGGATTTTTGGTTTCAATATTTACTTTTGCAAGCTCGATTGCTTCCGTCAACACTTCTTCTAGCAATATCACTTTCCCTTTTCTTGTCGACATTTTCTTTCCATCTTTCAACATCATCCCGAAGTTAATATGGTGCATTTGATCCGCCCAATCGAAGCCCATTTTCTTTAATACCTGAAATAATTGTTTGAAATGTAGACTCTGTTCATTTCCTACGACATAAAGAGCCTTACTAAATCCATATGTTTCATAGCGATAAATGGCTGCAGCGAGATCACGGGTTGCATAAAGTGTGGCGCCATCTTTCTTCTTAATTAGACATGGTGGTAAGCTCTCTCCAAGTTCTACTACCATGGCTCCACGAGATTCAACTAAGAGATTTTTTTCTTCAAGTTGATCAATAACGTTTTGCATTTTACCATTATAGAACGCTTCTCCATTTGTTGAATCAAAGGTAATCCCCATAAGCTCATAAATTCGATCAAACTCTTTAAGAGATTCTTCACGGAACCATTTCCATAATGAAACGGCTTCTGGGTTACCTTCTTCTAATTCTTTAAATGCCTTACGCCCCTCATCTTCAAGACCATTATCTGATTCCGCTTTTTCATGGAATGTAATATAGAGCTTAAGAAGTTCTTTAATCGTTTGCTCACGAACCTTTTGCTCCTCCCCCCACTTTCGGTAGGCCGTTATCAATTTTCCGAACTGAGTTCCCCAGTCCCCAAGATGATTAATGCGAATGGGGCGATAGCCGACTTTTTCAACAATTAGCGCTAGTGAATTTCCAATAACGGTTGAGCGTAAATGGCCCATTGAGAAGGGCTTCGCTATATTAGGAGAGGAAAGATCAATCGTCACTGCACCACCCTTTCCTACCTTAGAAGCCCCGTACTCACTTCCTTCACGGAGAATGCGACTTATTACTTCAGTACTGACCATTTTCTTATTAAGAAACACATTAATATAAGGTCCGACTGCTTCTACTTTTTCAAAGACTTTCTCATGAATTTCAGAAACAAGTTCCTTCGCAATTTGATGAGGAGGCATTCGTTTCACTTTGGCAAGATCGAAGCATGGGAAGGCATAGTCACCTAAAGAGTCATGCTTAGGGAGTTCAATTCGCTGCATTATATTAAGAAAGCTCACTTCTTTTTCACATGCTTCATAAAGTTGTTGTGCAAATAATTCTTTGTAATTCATACGTTTCCTCCTATTTTTATATCCATTTGTCTATAAAAAAATCTCCGTCTCTATAAAAGAGACGGAGATGAATTCCGCGGTACCACTCTGATTGCTCAATAAATGATTTGAGCCAACTTCACTCTATAACGGGGAGCCCGACTGCTTCTACTTTATTCAAAACAGTGTCTTGAAAGTCCGGTTCATGCCTGCTAAGGTTCCGAGCTCTCACCATCCCCGGATCGCTTTATCCGTATACAAACACTACTCTCTTTCGCATTGACGATACAATATTATTCTTATTATAGACGATTTCCGTATAAATTCAACCGATTATTTCATAAGTCTGTTTGCTGATTCAGGATATTTACTACCATCTTCAAAACCTTCCTGATAACCTTCTCGATAAATCGATGTCAAGTACATAGAGATCAGCTGTCTTACTTTTGGTTCAACGTTCACGACCTCTAAATGCTTCATACACCGATCCACTGCCAATTTCTCCTTTTGAACATTTTTAATCGTCATCGTTAGAACCACCTTCCGGATAAGTTACCCGTATTATACAACACCTTAACAATGAATTTGCACTCATTCGACAAGACTCGATCTAAACTAGGTTAAAACCATACAAAAGACCAGTAAACGACGAAAACAATCACGAGATAATAAAGACTATAGACCTATCACAAGAAATGTATAACACTTTGAAACCTATCATGTATGATTCATTTCAATTCGTATACATAACTTCTCAATTTTTATAACAACCTATACCTATCTAATTTTATTGAGGAGGGTGCATTGTGAGACGAAGCAAACGCAAATCAATTCGAAATGAGTCTTATCAAATTCCAACTGCTATTGAATCACATGATGCATACTATTCTCTTGAAGAAAACAAGGAATATATAAAATCCAAATTCCATAATACAGAAGATATCAAATTCAGAAATATTACAGTTCAGGATGTGAAATGCCTACTTGCTTATTTAGACCCATTAGTTGATGAAGAGAAACTTCAAAGAACGATTATGAAACCATTGTTTGAAACAAATCAATTAAACATCGAGGATACAGTCACATCTAAAGAATACCGACGATCAAAAAATTTAAATGAAGCTATTACAGGATTAACAAAAGGATTTGTTGTTCTACTAATAAATGGACAAGTACATTTTTATTTACTAGAAGCTTTCTCAGGAAATTCTAGAGCAATATCTGAGCCAATTAATGAGCAAGTCGTTCGTGGTTCACATGAAGGATTTGTCGAAAACATTATGCAAAACCTACAAATGCTTCGTAGAAGAATTGAAAATCCTAACCTCGTGATTAGGTTCTTTAAAGTTGGTAAAACAACGGACACGAAAATAGCTGTTATTTACTTACAGAACTTGGTGAACCCTGACCTTATTGCGGAAGTAGAAAAAAGGGTGACAGCTATCCAAACAGATTCCATCCAGACACCAGGATATGTAGAAGAATTTATCGAGGATTCCCCTTTTTCTCCATTTCCACAAATGCTAAGTACAGAGCGTCCAGACAGGATGACCGCCCATATAATTGAAGGACGAATTGGGCTTTTAATGGAAGGTAGCCCATCAACATTAATTATGCCAGTTACATTTTTTGCATTCTATCAATCGCCTGAAGACTACAACAGCAGGTGGTATATCGGATCTATCTTAAGACTCATAAGAGTAGCCAGTTTTATCTTTGCATTAGGGTTGCCTTCCTTATACATCGCCACTGTATCTTTTCACCCAGAGGTACTACCTGCGGAGTTAATCTTAAATATTAAAAGCTCGCTTGAAAACGTTCCATTCCCACCATTATTAGAAGCTTTAATTATGCAAATTGTTCTTGAACTATTGAGAGAAGCCGCTATACGACTACCGGGTCCTATAGCCCAAACGATCGGTATTGTTGGAGGTTTAGTTATTGGAACAGCCATTGTAGAAGCTAACCTTGTATCGAATATGATGATTATTGTCGTAGCTCTAACAGCTATTTCCTCTTTTGCCGTTCCATCGTATGAAATGAGTATGTCGATCAGGCTGCTTGGTTTTCCACTCATGCTTCTTTCAGCGACATTTGGGTTTATTGGGCTCGTTTTCGGATTGTCCATTATTTTAATCCATTTATGTGGTTTAGAAACTTTCGGAACACCTTATTTCTCACCGCTTGCACCATTTCGTTTCAACGAGCTAAAAGATTCTATTATACGCCTTCCAAGATGGTTACTCGGTAGGCGACCGACGGATGTTCGTGCACAGCACGGAACACAGGAGTGGATTTCAAGAAGGTGGAAACAAAATGAAGACGAGTAGCAAAATTAATTCGGCGCAGCTTTTTTTCATCATTTTCCAAACACAAGTTGGCGTAGGAGTACTCTCGCTTCCCTCCTCCTTATATGCAGGAGCCGGAACTGATGGCTGGATTACTCTTCTTATAACTGGTTTTGCTATCCAACTCATTATTTTTATTCTCTACATGTTAAGCAATCGTTTCCCCTCCTTAACTTTGTTTGAATACGCCCCTAAAATCATTGGCAAATATGTAGCTTTCGTCGTTTCACTTCTTTACACGCTATTCGCTATTTCAACAGCGGTTATTGTACTGGAATTGTTTGAAACCACAATCAAAACGTGGATCTTATTTCGAACGCCTATGTTTGTCATCTTTTTGTTGCTGACGGTTAGCGGCACCTACCTTGCTATTGGAAGAATTAAAGTAATGGGTAGATTTTACCAGTTTGTTTCAGTTCTAATTATTCCTCTGATCATTATGGCAGCCTATACATTAAAGGATGCGGATATTCGTTATATCTTACCAATTGGTCAAAATGGCTTAGAAACAATCCTAAAAGCAACACAGCAAGGGATAGTATCCATGCTCGGTTTTGAGATCGTATTATTCATTTACCCTTACGTTCAATCAAAAGGGAAAGCAGCATTAAAGAGCTTAACACTGGCTAATGTAGCAGTGACACTGTTATATAGCTTTTTAACATTTACGACGTACGTCTTTTTTAGCCCTGCTCAGCTTGAAATGATTCCAGAACCTCTCGTGTATATGTTAAAAGGCGTTTCCTTTGTAGTTGTCGATAGAGTCGATCTACTTTTTCTTTCAATTTGGATCGTTTCTGTTATGACCTCTTATGTATCGTATTTATATATTGCAGGAAGAGGCATTCAACATTTAACAAAAAGAAAAAAAACAACTGGACCTATTTTGACTGCCGCTTTTATTGCACTGTTTTTCTCCATGTTTTCACATGATCGGTATACTGTTGAAATGATTTCTAGTTATCACGCAAAAGCAAGCTATTTTTTTGCCCTTGGTTTCCCTCTCCTGCTTTTACTCATTAGCTTATTATTTAAGAAGAAAGAGGAATCCCAATGAAGAAAATACTTTACCAATGCATGGTTTTAATAGGTGTTCTCTTACTTATGACTTCCTGTTGGGACCAAGAACTATTGAAAGAATCTAAGCTTATCTACGGAGCTGGATTTGATTATGAGAATGAAAATGAGATTCGATCAACTTTTGCTGTTCGGAATCTTGGCATTCCTGTTAGCCAAGGAGGTGTTTATTCCAATCGAGTTATTTCTATTGCAGGGACCTCCCCTAGGGCAGTGCGAATAGAAATGGATCGAATCATTTCTAAACAAGTTACCTCCTCAAAAAATCAGCTTCTCCTTTTAGGCGAAGAGGTGGCGACTCAAAATATTGATTATATGTTTGATATTCTATACCGTGATCCAAAAAGTGCACTTGATGCGCGAGTGGGTGTAGTTGAAGGCCGCGCAGAAGACATGTTTAAGTTAGATCACGTGGGAGATACTCTTGTGACTGAGTTTATCTCCAACTTAATTAAAGGAGCGGAGAATAAAACAGAAACACCTCGAATGACTATTGAAAAAACGTTTCGCTATTCACATGACCAAGGCCAGGATTATGCTCTTCCTTATATTAGTTTCAATGACGAAGTAGGCGCACCAGAAATTGATGGACTGGCTTTATTTCACCATTCAAACTATACCGGTGTTTCCATTCCTTCATTCGATGCAACTTTGTTGCTTCTTATGGATAACTCAAAAAGTAAAAAGGCAAATATTGTTGAAAATATAGGAGAAAAACACGAAGACGGCTTCCTTACTGAAACCGTAACAATTAATATTCGTAATTCTAAGTCAGATACTACCTATTCATTTGAGAATCAAAAATTAATCAAAGCGGTTGTCAATCTTGAAGTACGAGGAAATATAGAAGAATACCCACAAAATAATCTTTTTACTGAAAAACAGGTACACGATATTGCAGATGAATTATCCACTAGATTAACAAAAAGAGCGAATGATATTCTTCACACGCTTCAAGAAGCAAACTGTGATTTCCTTGGAATTGGTCGTGATATAAATGCTTATCATCACAAAGCATGGGATGGAAAACAGTGGGACAATGACTATCCAAATATAGATCTTCAGGCAAACGTAGATGTAAAGATCGCTGAAACAGGAATAATTAAATAGAAAGAGAGTAAGCGCACTCGCTTACTCTCTTTCTATTTGCTTCATCTCTTCAATTGCCGGTTCTTTTGCACCATACCAGGAATAGGCGACTTCATAATATTCCCCTTCATCGACAAGGTTCCAGGTCATTTCATCTTCAACCAAAAGTTCAATGGCTTCTCCTTCTCCTTCAGGCTGAACAAAAACATAGAAATGATGATCTGTGCTTTCCTTTTTAATCACTTCACCATGTTCAATATGCTTTTCATGAACATAGGTATACTTTCCAATTAAAAAAAGGCTGACAAGTACGACGATACTTGCAATCGATATATTTAATGCTCTCTTTCTATTCATAGTGCCTCCGTATTGAACATGTTTAGTATTAAGTTACCACAAACATTAGTATTTTAACAAAGTTAGATTAGGATGTTTAATGATTTTTTCACACGGGTACCATTTATTATAAGAGACGATACAAGGAGGAATTACAAATGGCTAAGAATTCTCAATACCAACCAATTCATGAAAGTGGTTTCTCACTAAGTGATGCTCAAGAAGTAGCTTATGCGAAAGAATTTAAGAAAGCAGATATTGCAGGTGGAATTCGTAAGCCTAAAGTGAAAAGGGCAAAGAGCGAAAATCCTGATCTACTTAAATAATGACTTTAAGGAGCCATGCTGATTGCATGGCTCCTTATTTATGCAAGTATTTATACTTCTTCAAACCTTTTTCACAAATGCGTCGTACCCATTCTTTTTCAATTTCTGGCATAATTGATCAGCGCTAGCCTTCTCCTTATAAGCGCCGGCCTGGACGTAATACAGTGACTGTGGAAGCGCACCTTTTACATACCGCACGGCCGCAAGCACAGCTTCCTCAGCAAGCTGCAGGCGATAGGAGCGAGCCTTTAATTTATTTACATCCGATGAAGAATCCAAAAAGCCGTATTCAATTATTACTGTCTCTACATCCCCAGTTAAGCGGTGCATATAATAGTAATCTTTTCTATCCGCTCCTTCTCTAGAGAAAACTCTTCGCACTCCCATCCCCGCTTTTTTCAAAGCTTCTGCTATACTGCCTGCCAAATCACTCTTTGCGTAAATTGAATGAATAACTTCAGCTCCACTTCCTCCTCCCGCATTATAATGGTTACTCAAACAAATCAAAGCACCTGACCCTTTAACAAGTGCAGAACGCTTTTCAGAAGATAGATTAATATCATTTGTTCTTGTGATAGCACAAGGTATACCAAGACTTTTCAAAAACTCATATTGATGAAGCGCTACTTCCATAGTCCAATCCTTCTCTTTCACGCCATTTGCCACCGCTCCTGGATCATTCCCGCCATGCCCTGCATCAATGATAATCACCTTTCATTCCCCCTCTATTCCTTTTTCGTATCGATTATTCTCGATACCAATCGCTGCCTCCTTATGCTATATATCGAATTTGAAAAGATAAAAGGGGCATTAACAGATGATTTTTACAAATTCTGCAACCTTTCTTTTGATCCCTCGTCTTAATAGGAAAGGTCTTAGTTTCAATTGCTATTCAGTGCCAATCCTAAATGACCTTCGAAGGATGATGATATGAACGATAATTCCCATCTTAAACTTCATGCAGATTTCTCTACCTATTCAACACTGCAAAAAACAGAGTTAGTCGAAGAATTAATGGATCAATACGGCGAAGCTCTGCTAAGACTCGCTTATACTTATGTAAAGGACTGGGGGAAAGCAGAAGATATCATACAAGAGGTTTTTCTGACTTGCTTTTTAAAGATAAATACTTTTCGAGGAGAAGCTTCTCTAAAGAACTGGCTTTATCGCATTGCGATTAACCGTTGTCATGACTATGTACGAAGCTGGTCTTTTAAAAACATCATTCCAAGTAACATAATCTTAAATTTCATTAAGAATCATCAGCCTTCCCCAGAACTTATTGTGATAACAAAAGAAGAATCTTATATGTTACGCCAAACGATTTTACAACTCCCATTAAAATATCGTGAAACATTTATTCTCTACTATTATGAAGATTTATCCATTAGAGACATTAGTTCACTCCTTGACACAAAAGAGGCAACTATAAAATCCAGATTGCACCGAGCTCGTCGCCTTCTTGAATCAAGACTGAATAATGAAAGTGAGTGAATGAAAAATGAACCAAAATAGATTAAAAGAAAAAGTGAAAGAATCTTTATTCATTAAAGAGCAATTAACGGAAAGAAAAAAAGAAAGAATCATGGAAAATATCCTTATTGCTCATTACGCTGACCATAAGAAGAAACGAAGCACCTTTCTAGAAATGGTTGGATTTGCGGTCTGTTTGGCACTACTTATGACAGTTACTCTCACAGTCATTGATAGTGATTTGGATCCTCCTATAAAAGAAGCTTCTAACCAGTTACAAGAGGCCCCATACGTAAGTGCAGCTTATATGAAGCGGGCATCAGAAATTGCTCAACGTGACCTAGATATTCTCGATGTAACCTATTTCTCAATGGATAAAACGATTTATCTGGATATCATGGTGTCAGACAGTTTTTCAAATAAAAAAATGAAGGAATTAACAATACAATATTTGGAGGTGTTATCTCATTTATATCAATCGAAAAATGATCAGCTGGGGGAAATATGGGATTATTATCATTTAGAAATTACGATTAAACCAAACAGCGATTACCCTTCTTTAGCCTTTATGGATGAAGAAGATAATACTTTTTTTCTTAAAGGTTCTAAGAGGATAAAGGAAGCAAGTATGAGTTGGTCCTCTCCATCTAATTAACTAACCTGTATGAATTTTTATCCGCTACCCGAAGATCATAGTAACGTTGTAAAACAAACATAAAAGAAAAAGCACAATTTTGGATTGTGCTTTTTCTTATCTACTTGCCGTTTTCCTCTCCATCATTTCACCATGATTATGTACAAAAGAAAAGGAACTTGAATCGATCTCTGTCTTTGTATCAGGAAGTTCAACATTCTTCATCCTTCTACTATACGACTGCTTATCTACCACTTGCTTGAAGCCTTCTAAAACAAAATTCACAGCCAGTATGACAAGAACAAAAAATAGGATGGGAATCAACGGAATCCATGTTTCATATGAAAGGAATCTAAAGGTGGATCCAATTAACCCTGACCATTCTCCAGAAACCGAGCGATATTCATCACCTAACATAGGGTCTGGATTAAAGAAAGTTCCACCAAAAAACAACTTCAACAATCCAAGATGTAGCAAAAGAATCAGAACGTTAACAATTTGCTGAAGAAAAATAATCATCATTCGTGGTCCTAAGTGCGGTAGTACATGCTTTGCAAGAATATGCCTTCTAGAGCCTCCTAACGTTCGTGCTCCTTCAATAAATTCTCTACGCCAAATGGCGTTCGTCTCATTTGAAATAAGAATCGTCGTTGTAGGAATAGCGACCGCTGTCAAGATGATCACTTCAAAAACGATGCGTTCAGTGAAAGAGAATGAAAACGTTCCTTCCATCCCGTTTTCCATTAATACTCCATGAAGAATAAAGTAACATAATAACGAAATAGGGATATACTGCATCGCATCCACCACTCCAGCTGTGCTTCTAAGCGTTCGTCGAAAATAAGTCCCTCCAATTACACCTGCAACAAATGATAACGCCATTCTCATTGAAGCAACAAGAAAGGCAATTCCAATTGTATATTTTGCACCAATGATAATTTGCTCAAACAAATGATAGCCGAACTTATCTGTACCAAATGGAAGAGCTTGTACAGGGGAAAGAGGCGATCGATCAATTAAATTCCCATCGTCGTCATAAAGCATAAACGTTTGAGGAATGTCATCATTGTAAACGAGCGAATAAAACATACTGCTACCTAGTAAGAGAACGATAATGATCATTCCGAACATAAACATTGGATTTCGCAACGCATTTTTCAACATCCTTCTTCCCTCACTTCCGAACTATAGTAACGCTTCTTCTTTTGAAACTCGCTCAGCTACAAACTGGTAAAGTGTCAGCGCCAAGAAGATAGGGATAAAAAGACATAAAGCGCCTACCGTGAAAATTTCTGGCGTAGGATGTTCATACATAAAGCGGATTAATCCGTTCAAATTGAAGACGAATTCCATAATAAATAAATTAGATAACGTAAACCAGACAATGGAGCGCGAATGGAAATAAATCGATAAGATCGCATTCCGAAAAACATGGACAAGAAAAATGGCAGTTGATTGCACACCTTTCGTTTGCGCAAGCTCAACATAAGGCTTTTCATATTCCTCTTCGAACACTTGCATCATAATTCGGTAGAATAGGAAAGCTGGTAATATAGATAGCACTAATATAGGCATCGTATAAATTCGTTCATATGCTGCAATATCCATTAACAAAATATCGGTTTTTTTATAAAACCAGATGATTCCAATTTGAACAATTACGAGAATAAATACATCTGGAAAAGATTCAGTTAGAACGGCAAATCGTTTAAACCATTTTCGCATAGGGGGCGTAAATCTGTAGGTAACGTATGTAAAAACAAATCCTACAACAAACGAAAGACATAAGGCACTGAATAAAATGACTATGGAATATGTCGCATAATCAAAGACCTCTGGGAACAATTGATAATTCGCATTCCCAGAGCGAAACGTTATATCTTGATAGTGGATCAACTCATCTAATGTCTTAACTAATCTCTTCAAATATCCAGAAAAATCAAGCTTCATACCATTGAATAACCCCGGTAACGCCCCTAGTAACAGCACACCAATAAAAGCAGTAATAAACTTAAGGCCAGTTCGAACAGCCTTATTCTCCATACGTTATCCCCCTTATGAATTCAATTTTCTTTAATAGCTGATCGTGTAGATACCTTGATTTAACATAGTCTATTTTAAAGACGGAGCAAACAAGTAAAAGTTTCAAATAGACTATAAAGAATCATTTTTTATTACATGTGATGAAACTCCCCCCTCCCGAATACGCTGTTAACAGCGCACTTTCGAAAGGAGGCCTCCCTTAAACATGTCTACCTCACTTGAGATAATCCGGAAAACAGAAGGCATTAAACGTCTTGATCTGTATATAAGAGAGTTGATTCAGCATGATACAAAATTAGCCATTACACGCCTCAATGACGAGGACCTTACTTATCCCACTCTCTATGTCTTATCAAAGGTTATTCGCGAGCATAATCTCACAAAGAACTTATCAGATCGGAATAAAGTAGCTTTGTCCATCCAAAGAGATATTCTAGCTACAGAACGCACACCAGCAACTCCTTTTCCATATTCAGTCTGCGATCTTCCACAGTTCATTCACTCTGTACTCAGATGGATGGTCGAAACTGGGAAAGAGGATAAACTAAATGCTCGCTATCGACTTGTTATTGACCGCGCTGCTGGGCTATTGACAACCATCTATCAAAACCCGGAAGACCTCTCCCTTGTTTCAGACCTATTATTCAAGAGAAACAGCGAAGGCCACTCTACACATTACTTAACATGGTCTTATTTTTCTTCACGAAACATGTCTAGTCTCCTCCCTATTGGTGAAAAGTTATTATCTTCTCGTGAAGAAGAAGTTGAGTTTGCAAGAGAACTGCTTCATTTCATTTCCGGTTTAGAAGAAAGCTCTGATCAGTATGCCTATTTTAGGGGTTGGTATGAAGAGAACCTCCCATACCTTCTTCATAATGAAAATAGCTATGAATTAACAGCTCAACTTTCACCTTATATTATCGATCACTACACAAAATACCTTGAACATCATTCAAACACTTCATCGGAATACCATCGAGATAAAGGATTTCATACGTTAACCGAAAATGAAAAAGAAGATCTTGCCAACTTCTCCTATCAAATGAGAAAAAGATCTCGAAACAAATGGAAGGAGTGGATCAATCGACCTCTCGATGCCCAACTGACGCTCATTGAGGAGGTTCAGCATGATTACTATAGGAGGTAATGGTATAAGTAAAGAGGAAGCTTTCAATGCTGGCATTGTAAGACCTCTTGAACAAACGATACTTCAAGTCATGTATGCAAGTCCCTATACGTATTCCTATCGCTCGATGGATGCCTTATTATTTGAAATTCGATTTAGAGTAGCCATCACTGACAGTTCACGTGAACTTTACTATAGCGGTGTTCAATTTGCAGACTTTTATCGTTCACGATGTAACCCTGTTTTCTGGAACCTCCTCCCAGATGGTGCCTTTCAATTAAAGATGGGCGTTCCGGCATCTGAAGCAATACTCGATATTTACCGAAATGGGAGACTATATGCGTTTGAATGCGCCACCGCTATGATTATTATTCTCTATCACGCAGCAGTCAAAATGCTCCCTCCAGCACAGTTTAATCGACTATTTTCAAACATACGGCTTTGGGGATGGAAGTACGACCAGGATTTGCAAATTGTTCACAACATCCCTCCTGACTACCTTCCTGGGGACATTCGATATGTAAAAAACCCTGACGTGAATCCTCTTACGCCAGAATGGCAAGGTGAGAATGTTGTAGATTTAGGGGATGGTACTTTTTTTGGACACGGTTTAGGCTTTCGAACCATTGAAGGTATGATTGAAGCCCTTGCATTAAGAAGACGGCCGGGCGCGACGCGGATGCCTTATTTAATGCTTCCTGCTACTAGACCTGGTTTTTCGTACTTGTATCAATTCTCATCCAATAGAAAGGAAGGAACAACGCCTATTATGCTGTTCGATGACACCTTACAGCGATCAACAATGTCAATTGATGAATATGAAGAAAATCATGAAGAATTTCTAAAAAACTTTATAACGATCCGAATTGGAAATAGTTCTTGAATAAAATCAGGCTACCTCTCGGGTCATAAGCCCTCCACCCCGTTTTCACATATGCATATGGTAGAGTAACGGGTGGTGAACGCATTGAAAGAATTCCCTGAAATTCAAACTGAACGCCTTGTTTTAACAGCACTTAAAGAAGAAGATCGTAGTTCACTTTTTTCCATATTCGCAGATCCACTTGTCACCTATTATGATGGTGGAAAAGTTATGAAAACCTCTACACAGGCCCTTCACTATATACGTGCTTTCAAAGATACCACATCGATATCTTTGACCAATACAATACGTTGGGGTGTACGGTTGAAGCCCTCAAACAAATTAATTGGTACGGCAGGTTTTCAAAACTGGGATCGCACCTCTGCTAAAGCAGAAATTGGTGCCATTCTGTCTCGAAATTACTGGAACGGTGGTTATGGAGCCGAAGCAGCAAAAGCCGTTATAGAATACGGTTTTGAACAAATGAAACTTCACAAAATTTATGCGCAAACAATAGAAGACAACCGTGCCGCTGTTAAGCGTTTAGATGAGCTTGGTTTTCATAAAGAAGGACGCTTTATAGATCACGTCTATTTAAGAAATCAGTATTATCATGTGCTCGTTTATTCTCTGTTCCAATAAGATTTAATAGATAATTTCCTTACTTCCGCTCACACTCCTTAAATGTGCAAAAAAAACGCTTCTTCAGATAAACCTGAAGAAGCGTTTCTTTATACTTGTTTACTAGGCGGTGGAGACATAAATGCGGCAATTGTACCGAGAATTGGAAAGATAAGTATAATCAATAAGATTTCTGTATACCCTCCAAAAACGTCAAAAGCAATACCAAATGGAAGTGGCCCAAAAGCAGAGCCTATGACCATCGTCGTTGTCGCAATTCCTTTAATACTCCCTAGATGCTCCCTACCAAAATAATTCGGCCATATAATGTTTAATGTAATCCGTTCAATCCCTCCAATCATTCCCCAAAGAACGGCAAACACAATAGCAAGTAAATAAGTATGCACTTGAGTTAACAATAAGATAAATACCATTTGGCCAATAAACGATAAACCAAGAACAATATGAACGTTCACGCGCTCGAGAATAAATCCTGAAGCCATTGTGACAGGAAATCCAACAATCGCCATAATACTCAATATGATGGCAGCTGTACTTCCTGGTACACCTTGCTCACCTAGAATAGAAAATAAGTGAAAAGTTAAACCGGTATTGACAAGTGCAGGAATACTAACGCAAAAAAGAATAAACCAAAATGCTCTCGTTCTCATCGCTTCTTTCACAGTCCAATTCGTTTCGAAGCCCTCTTCTTGCTCCTCTTCCTCCATTTTCTCTTCTCGACGTTGTGCGAGTCTTTTCTTCGATATGGCATTATCAGGAAGAAGTCCGATGTCTTCAGGTTTATTTTTAACAATAAAAAAGACAACAGGTAGAAAAATAACAATGAGTGCGAGTCCAAGTATTCTCCAGGCACTTTCCCATCCAAACGTTGTAATTAGCCATGTATTAAGTGGAGGAAAAGAAGCTGAGCTTAAAAAACCACCAATAGCCATAAAGCTAAGTGCTCGCCCACGCTTTACTACAAACCACTGAGGCACAAGTGTATTCGGAATTAACGTCATTGAACCTTGTCCGAATAAACGAAGCATAAAAAAACCAATAAAAAGCATGACAGGTCCAATAACAAAGCTATTCCAAAAACATGCAACTGCCAGCAATCCCCCCATCATGAGCATCATTCGCCGCTGTCCATGTTTATCTACTAATCTCCCTACAACAAATAACAAAAGTCCAGCCGCCAGCGTAGCAGAAGAATATATGCCTGATACAAGCGATCGTCCCCAGCCAAAATCTTGAATGTAATAGTCAATGAACACAGATACGGCGTAAGTTTGACCTGGTCCTGAAAAAAAGACGCCAATGGCTGCTGCCATTACAATATAACATCCATAAAAAAAGGATGAGTTTTGCTGCTTCGAAAATAACTGCATCCAATAACTCCTCTCAAGCTGTCATTAAATAACATTCTATCGAAGATAAGCTAAATACTAAAACACTTTGCTTTGTCATCCATATATCGTTATTTTAATTCATTCCTACCGCCTCTAAATAGATTATTCTATTTCTTTTTGTAATCTTGCTGTAACCTTTTAAGTAGATACATCGTTTTAATAAATAGAAGAAGGAGGGCTGAAGAATGGATAAGACATTTGAATGTTTATATGATCGCTACCACACGAACTTATTTCAATTTATATTCTACATGGTAAAAAATAGAGCAATTGCGGAAGAGTTAGTGCAAGAAGTTTATATTAACGTCCTACGGTCTTATCACAAGTATGAAGAACGGAGCAATGAGAAAACATGGTTGTTTGCCATTGCACGAAATATAGCCATTGATTATTTACGTACACACAATCGAAGAACCTCAAGATGGCTTAGTAAATTCGATTTTAACAAACAGCAACCAACCGATGAATCTCCACTTCCGGAAGAAATTCTACTTCAAAAAGAAGAAGTGCAAACCATTTATAAATGTTTAAGCGAATGCACACTTGATCAGCAACAGGTGCTAATTCTTCGTTACATTCAAGAGCTGTCGATAAATGAAACAGCCGAAATATTAAATTGGAGTGTTAGTAAAGTGAAAACAACTCAGCATCGGGCTATTAAAGCGCTACGCAATCTAGTAGATGATCCATCCAAAAACCAACTAAAGGGGGTATTATGATGAGTGATCGAACAAAATCCCTTCTTTCTCAACTACCTGAAGTCAAAGATCATAGAAGCAAAGAATCGATTTATCACAACATCGAGAAAAAAAAGAATGAACAATCACAAAGGCATCGAATAAAGAAGAAAACGCCATGGGTCATTCCCAGTATTGCCGCTATTGCCGTTCTATTCTTGGCCGTTCTAATTACGCCTGGTCTCTTCAATCAAAATGATAACTCTACTAATATGGCCATTACACAATCAGACTCTAACAATTCAGATACAGCGAATCCTTCAGTCGCAGGAAATGATTCAAAATCTGAAAGCGCAACATTAGCACCTACTGACGAGAAATCTGATCAAACGAGTGATGCTGTGAAGGAGGAGACGCCAACACTCACAAAAGAACCAACTGCTTTTGACAGCTACATGCCAGCATTTCAGCAGTCTGAAGGAGCAAACCTTGTTGTTTCTTTCCCAGATCCTGAAAGCTTACTTCTCGTTCCGCTTTCATTTACTTTAGTTGAAAACAAAAGCATACAAGAAAACTTAGAAGAAATTTTATCTACTTTTGATGCTTCGGAATTTGGCCTTGAGCGTTCACCAATGGCTGATGCAACGATAGAATTGATTGATACTGATGGAACCAAAACACTTACAGTTAGCTTTAAAGAGCCTGGTGATAGCCTTTCATCGACGGAATCAATTATGATCAACGATAGTGTTCAACAGTTAGCGAAAAGTCTTGGTGCCGATCAAATCAATTGGCAAACGAATGGAGAGGAAGACTACACTCTCGGAAATTTTGGTTCGGCTGACACGACAGTGAATCAAAAACCTTCTCCATATTACCTATATGAATCAAGTTCTGAATCACGTTTTCTCATAAAAGGACCAGTCCTTTCAGGTGAAGAAGGCGCTGAACTCGATGTCGCTCTCTCCCTTATGAAAGATGGGGATTCTAACGTGCCCTATTATATGCCAGCGATCCCTTCTAACGTAGACATCTATTCATTCGACGGAGATGGGGCTGAAGCAACAATTGCCTTTACGGAAGATAGTGTATTTCAATCAGAAGAGGAAGCAATGCAAACAATTGAAGCTTTAATGCTTACTGCATCTCAATATAACTATCAAAAGATTCGTTTTGAAAATACTGGATTTGATCAAATCGGTGGATATTCACTTGATCAACCCCTGACCATTCCTTCTTCTCCCAACGCTATTTCGAGATAAGATGAAATGAAAAAACACCCGGCAATTTATGCCGGGTGTTTCATTTATCTAGTAATCTCTTCCACTATATCTGCAGAAGACATATCCGTTTGAAGTTCATATTCACCTGGTTGAACGGCCATTTCCTTGTCCATATCTCGAAGCGATTTAATAAAAGCATCCGATTTCTTTACTAGCTTCTTATCTTCTAGACTTTGAGCAACTTCCTGACTAGTCATTCCTTCCTTAATAGTGAAGGTGATTTTCTCAGGTTGAGAGACTTCTTCCTTCTCGATCTTTTCTTTTGGATCCTGCTTTTCACTCGCTTGTTGATTTTGAGTCGCTTCTTTTTCTTTTAAAGAATCATACTCTTTCTTTTTAACCATAACCATGCCCTTTTCTTCTAAATGCTGTTCAACGGCAGATTCAGTTAGCTTATTGCCTTCCTCTGCTTTTGCTGGAGAAAACAAAAAGTAATATGCCGTTAACAAAATCGCAGCGAATAAAAGACCAGCCCCAATTCCTTTTGCTTCTTGCTTACTCATTAGGACCACCACTTACAGACTTAGTTTTACTTTCTAGCATTTCAGTACGTTTCTTAACCGTTTTCAACTCTTTCATTAAGTTGATATAAACATCATCAACTTGACCTTTCACTTCTTTAGCGTAGTCCTTAACAAAATACGAGTAAATAAAGAAACCAAGTGAAGCGGCAAGTAAAACAAAAATAATCGTTAACATTGCTTTTCCCCCTATTAAATGTTTGGCATTCTCTCTATGTATTGCACTTATTATCATCCAACTAAATTCTTTCGCGTCGATCTGTAGGTTTTTGTCGGATGTGATTCTAAGTTCCATCATTCCGAAATAGAAAATCACAAAAAAACTAGAAAAAACCGACATAAATCGACCTTTTCTAGTTTACCTATGTTTGATTCAATTGACAATAGTCCTTTAATGGAAAAACGCCATTTCACTTATTTTTCATTCATCAATTGAATGAAATGATATAGTATCCTTGCCGTCATCCCCCAAATGACATAGTCACGATAATAGTAAAAGAACTCCGGCATACTTGAAGATGACCAATTATATTCTTCACCGTTCGGAATAAGATGAAACGGAAATCCTTCATCTGGCTGTACATGTACGCGTATATCATGTCGCTCTGGTGGGTAATTCATAAAATGAGATAAAGGAACAGTAAACACTTCCTCTACTTCATCTGGATTAGGTGATAATTCAGAGTCTGATTGGATCATTCCCGCAAACGGGTATACGATAGATTGGAATGATGTAACTAGGAAATCAAGTTCCCCCATTACAGTAACTTCTCTTTCTAAAACCCCGAGCTCTTCACAAGTTTCTCTTACTGCTGCATTTTTCGGGTTTTTGTCGTGCTGATCTACTTTACCACCCGGAAAACAAACCTCTCCCGGCTGTCTTCTTAACGACCGTGCTCGTACTTCAAATAATACATGTAGCTCTCCATTCCGTTCTATTAAAGGCAAGAGAACGGCAAATTTATAAAAGCGCTCATTTCCAAGGACTTCTGCACTTCTGCCATTTATCCTAGCTTGAATATCTACTAAAGATGGCTTCATTCTATCGAACTCCTTCTGTAGAACTTATCTCACTCTATTATATGGCATTTATAACGGTATATCCTCCACTTTGTCTCTGAAGATTGAAATAAGGTTCTAAGTTCATTCCATTAAATTGTAACTTTCTAGGATGTCACCTCGTCTAATAAACAAAGGAGTGATGGGATGCTTAAATATGTAATGATAGGAACAATGGTACTCCTTACTTTGACGGGATGTGGAGAGGAGAACGCAACTATGAATACAAATAACGATACAAGTGAGGAAGTATCCGGTTCTTCGGGTATAGTAGCTGGATCTCTTGAACCTACCCTTCAGCTTGAAACAACGGAAAACGGAGCGGCAACTTTCTTATATCGTATTCAAAACCAAACAGAGAGAGTCCAATCTATCCACTTTCCAAGTAGTCAAAAGTATGACTATACACTTTCGAATGAGCAAGGAGAAGTAATTAAAACCTATTCCGCTACTAAAAGTTTTTTGAAAGAAGAAGAGAACACTACATTAAAACAAGCTGAATCACTCGAGTACTCCATTATTGTAGATGAACTTACACCAGGATCCTATACACTAGAAGTTTGGCTAGCAACAGATGGAGAAGGCGAATTCAAACAATCCATTGATTTTACAATCGATTAAAACAAAACGAGCTGGCGCCTTTTATGAGGTGCCAGCTCGTTCTTTCTTACTCATTCATCAGTTCTTATTTCCAAACATCATCAAGGTATTGCTTCGACAACGTTTGATAGTAAGCAGCTTGAACAGAGAGTGCGGCAGAAATAAGTAGTTTCTCAATATCTTTTTTTTGATTGTCCGTTACTTCATGGAATACATTAGACAACTCAATTGACTTCTTTTTAAACTCTTCCTTTGAAGGTTTTATTTTCGTATGAATCACTTCAAAAAGCTGTGAGTACGTCGTATAAAAGATTAATGGATCGATTAAGTCATCATTTCGATCCGCCGGGTTATTAAAAGCAAATTTCAATAGAAGGCGGATGCTTTCGAAATCGTGCGTATTCTTCAAGTCTTCTACAATAAATAAAATTGCCGCTTGTTCTATTGCGTATTTCTTACCTAATTGTGGTGGACCAATCCATTCTTTAATATCTCTTTTTACCCAATTTTGAACAGCAGTGGATCGGAAACTTGCATACTCTAGCTGATTACCAAGCGTCACAATTTCATTAATAGATAAGCCGAAAGCACCTTCAGTCACTTTCAATAACTTATCAAAAATAGCTGGTATTTCTGTTCTTCCTTTTCCGGACCTTTTCATCGCTCTCAATAAAATTTCATCTGGCTTTTCCTCTGCGCGAATCGTTTGAAGAATATGTCCCATTTCAGTTCTAGTTAAATAAAAGTCTCTCATCTTCCACCTCTACATTTAAGGTCATTTGAACTTATCGTATAGTTTCTTTATGGAAATTTCAAGAAGGGTACACATAAATGAGATATTTGGGCTCAAAATTGCACTTGTGTTAGTAACTGATTCATATCTAGGTGAATATCCTGTGTTGTGTAAAGGAGGAATCGCTTATGAACATGTACGGGAACCAAATGAATCAGAACGTTCAAGGTGCGATGCAGGGACATTCTCCGAATCAGGCAGTTCAAGGAGCCATGCAGGGTAATCAAATGCCTCACCATGCAAATATGCAAAACAACGCCGTTCAAGGGGCAATGTTTGGAGAAGAAAAACAGCTTATGGGTGATATGAAACAGTTATGCAAAAGGTATAACACCTATCATGCTAAAGTAAGAATGCAGGATGGAATGGAGTATGAAGGAATTATTATGGACTCAGATGATGAACACATAGGTATGATGATCCCTCAAGAAGTAGAAGAAAGCGAAGGTCAAGATACGGATAGACAATATGGCCGCTATCGCTATCGCAGATTCGGGCGCTTTTTCTTTCCTTTAGCTGGAATTGCAGCTCTTAGTCTCATTCCTTACTATCGCCCCTATTATCCCTACGGCTATCCGCCATATTACTATTAAGAAAAAAAGGAAGCCAAGGTAGTGACCCCTAAAAGTTAGAGTTTTTATTATGCAGCTGTTTGGCTGGTTTGAGTTCGGTATTGGATCGGACTTAAACCAGCCAATTTTGCTTTTACGCGTTCATGGTTATAGTAGTCTACATAT